>NZ_JBEYZU010000009.1:0-282600 GCF_040646235.1 Streptomyces sp. NPDC046261
ACGCCCGGTTACATTCCGAACCCGGAAGCTAAGCCTTTCAGCGCCGATGGTACTGCAGGGGGGACCCTGTGGGAGAGTAGGACGCCGCCGAACAAATTGTGAAGCCGCAGGCCCTGAGTCTTTGACTCGGGGCCTGCGGCATTTTTGCGTTCAGGGCCCGTCATGCCAGCCGATCGAGGTCCTCTCTCCGCACCTCGCCCCGTAGCCGATGACCGCGCGCCCAGCGTTCTACCTCCTCCACCGCGTACGCGCCCAGCCGGCGGACCTCGCTGCCCTGTGCCCCGGCAATATGCGGGGTGATCAGCACGTTCGGCAGTCCGAACAGCGGATGTTCTGCCGTGAGCGGCTCGGGGTCGGTGACGTCCAGAAGGGCGTCCAGGCGCCCCGAGGCGCATTCCCGCGCCAGGGCCTCCGTATCCACGAGCGTGCCCCGTGCGGTGTTGATGACTGTGCCGCCGTCCGGAATGAGAGCCAGCCGTGCGGCGTTCAGCAGCCCTCGCGTCTCCGGCAATTCCGGTGCGTGGAGAGTGACGATCGAGCTGTTGCCGCACAGGGTGTCGAGATCGACCGCCGTGGCCCCCAACTGCGCCGCATCCGCTGCCGATACGTATGGGTCGTACAGCAGAATGCGATATCCGGCATCCGCCGTGCGCAGGCGGTCGATCACCAGGCGGCCGATACGCGAGGCTCCGACGACACCGACCGTACGGGCATCGGCGCCCGTACGTTCCCCGAACGCCGGCCACCGGGACCTGGTGGAGTACGCCGCTGCGCTGGGCAGGGCCTTTTTCGAGGCGAGGACGATCAACGCGTAGGTGTAGTCCGCGACCGGGCCCGCGTTTGCGGCGGCGGCAGCGGAGACGATGATTCCCCGCTCCCAGGCAGCCGGCGTGAGCAACCACTTGACCGAGCCCGCGGCGTGAAAGACGGCTCGTAGCCGGGGAGCCCCGGCGAGGAATTCCCCCGTGAGCCGGGGGCTTCCCCAGCCCGTGAGGAGGGCGTCGGCCCGGGCCAGTTCGTCCTGTCCGGCCACGACGCCGAATTCCGCGAGCCGGGCCCGTAGATACGGGGGGAGCACGGCTGCGGCCTCGTCCGTACGCATGGCGATCACGATGGTCCGGGCATCGTCCGTCATGCGCTGCCCTCTGCCCGCCGCGTGATGAGCGGAAACACCGCGAGCACACGTTGTCCGCGCCCTACTGACAAGCGACGATCGGTGAATGCACGAAACGCACCACACCGTCACGGCCGTTCGGGCCGTTCGGGCCGTCCGGCCTGTTCGGGTCGTCCGGTCGCCGAGGGCCTGATGCCGCCTTCGATACTCCGGCTCCGGCCTTCCCAGCCCTGGGCCGTCGACGCCCTGATCGCGGCCGTCGTTCAGTGTGCGGTGACGATTCCGTTCGTCGTGCCGCGCTCGGCCGATGTCCCGCCCGCCACCTGGCTCACGTACGGCATGACCACACTGATCGTGCTGCCTCTGCTCTGGCGTACGCGCGCGCCGTTCACGGCGCTGATATGCATTACGGCCGCCGGTTTCGCGTATCTGCCGCTGGACGGGCCGGGACAGCCGCTGCCGTACAGCCCGGTGGTGGCAATCTTCAGCGTTGCCGCCCACGCCGGGCTGCGACAGCGGCGATTCACCCTCGCGCTCGGCATTCCGCTCGTCGCGGTGGCCGTGGCCCTCCGGACGAACACGGCACGCGAGTACCTCTTCTCCTACTTCCTCTTCAGCATGGTGTACGCACTGGGGGTGCTGGCCCGTACCCGTCAGGCCTATACGGAGACGGTCGAACTGCGGGCGGCCGAGCTGGAGAAGGCACGGCAGGTGGAGGCGGAGCGGGCGGCGGAGCGCGAACGGGCGCGGATCGCACGCGAGATGCACGACATCCTGTCCCACGCCGTCAGCCTGATGATCGTGCAGGCGGAGGCCGGGCCGCTGGTCGTACGGTCCGATCCCGAACGGGCGGAGGCGGCCTTCGACGCCATCGCGGGGGCGGGCCGGGACGCGATGGTGCAGTTGCGCCGGATGCTCGGGGTGCTCAGGGACGATCCACCGGCCGGGGGCGCACCCGGCGCGTCGCGCAGCCCGCAGCCGACGCTGGCCGGCATCGAGGACCTGGTCGAGGCGGTCCGGCGCACCGGGCTGCCGGTGGACCTCGTGGTGGAGGGGAGCCCCCGGCCCTCGGCCCCGGACGTCCAGGTGACGGTGTACCGGGTCGTGCAGGAGGCCCTCACCAACGTGCTCAAGCACGCCGACGCCTCATCCGTCTCCGTACGCCTCACCTGGACGCCGGACGGTCGCCTCGGCGTCTGCGTCGAGAACGACACCGCCGGCCCGAGGGAGCGGCAGGCGGAGGCCGGCGCGGGCGCCGGGCCGGGCGCCGGCGGCGGCCGTGGGCTGATCGGCATCCGTGAGCGTGCCACGGCCCATGGCGGGACGGCTTCCGCGGGTCCCGGGCCCGGGGGCCGGGGGTTCCGCGTTGCCGTGGACCTGCCCGTCGTGTTCTCCTCTGGCGCGGAGGTATCAGGGTGACGATCCGTGTGGTGGTGGCCGACGACCAGGAGCTGGTGCGTGGCGGCTTCGCGATGATCCTGGCGGCGCAGCCGGACATCGAGGTGGTCGCGGAGGCCGGCGACGGGGCCGAGGCGGTCGCAGCGGTGCGGCGCCATGCGCCGGATGTCGTGCTGCTCGACATCAGGATGCCGCGCATGGACGGCATCGAGGCGGCCCGGACGGTGTGCGCGGAGACCGCGACCAAGGCGGTCATGCTCACGACGTTCGATCAGGACGACTATGTGTACGAGGCGTTGCACGCCGGCGCGAGCGGCTTCCTCCTCAAGGACGTGCGCCGTGACGACCTCGTGCACGCGGTACGGGTCGTGGTCGCCGGTGACTCGCTGCTGGCCCCCTCGGTGGCCCGGCGCCTGGTCGCCGATTACGTCGGGCGTGGTCCGCGGCGCGGGCCGGCGCCCGAGCTGGGGGCGCTGACCGCGCGGGAGAGCGAGACGCTCGTCCTGCTCGGTCGGGGGCTGTCCAACGCGGAGATCGCGGCCGAGCTGGTGGTCAGCGAGCACACCGTGAAGACCCATGTGAGCAATGTGCTGTCGAAGTTGGGTCTGCGCGATCGGATACAGGCGGTCATCTGCGCGTACGAGACCGGTCTGATCGCGCCCGGTCGGATCTGATCCGGCTGCGCCGGTGGGGGCGCGGGCGATGGCGATGTGCTTGCGCCCGTATCCCTCGCGCGGGGGATACGGACCGGCCGCAGGACCGCTCGCGTCGGCGATTCGCCGGGTGCCGCCGGTCTTCAGGATGGAACACGTCAGCAAGTGCTCCATCGAGACCTGGGGGAACCGCCGTGCACCGAAGCACCGGGAGAGCCGTCGTCATCGCCGCCGCAGTCGTCGCCATGAGCGCCGGTGCGGTCACTCCGTCCCTTGCCGCGCAGAGCGCGGGACGAGCGCCCGGGTACGCGCCCGGTTACGCTCCCGCGCACGCGCAGAAGTTCGCTCCGTCGGCCGCCGATGCCGATGCCGCCGCCGATGCGGATGCCGATGCGTTGCGGAAGGCCATAGCCGGGCTCCCGGACCCGGCTGTCGCCACCGCCGCGCAGGTCCGGCTCGGCGGTAGGGAGGCGAGCTGGCGGGGGACGTCCGGCGAGGCCGACATCCGGACGCACCGCGCTCCGGAGGGGGACGAGCGCTTCCGGGCGGGCAGCATCACCAAGACGTTCACGGCGGCCGTCGTGCTTCAGCTCGTGCACGAGGGGAAACTGAGCCTGGACGGCACCGTGCAGCAGTACCTGCCGGGCCTGTTGCCCGCCCACTACCCGGACGTCCGGGTCCGGCACCTGCTGAACTACACCAGCGGCCTGCCGAGCGCCGACGGCTCCACGGTCTCCGACTTCGCGCACCGGTTCACCAGCTGGGACCACCGGGAGCTGGTCCGGCGCGGCTTCGGCAAGCCCATGGAGTTCACCCCCGGCACGCGCCAGCACTACTCCAACGTCGGATACAACGTGCTGGGCCTGCTGATCGAGAAGGTCACCGGCCGCTCGTACGAGAGCCAGATACGGGACCGCGTCGTACGCCGTGCCGGTCTGACGGACACGTACAGCCCGGGCTACGACCCCACGATCCGCGGACGGCACACGCGCGGCTACCAGATCGTGCGGACCGGGAGCGGACCTGACGCCTCCGCATCCGCCCACCGGCTCGTCGACGTCACGGAGTGGAACCAGTCGATCACCTGGGCCTCGGGCGATCTGATCACGACCGCCTCCGACCTGGAGCGCTTCACGTCCGCGCTCTTCCGGGGCCGTATCGTGCCGAAGCCCGAACTGAGGCTGATGTTCACCGTTCCCGACGTCCCGTCGTACGAGGACGGGGGGAAGGCGTCCCACTCCAGCGGCATGAGCCGCATGGAGATCGGTGACAGGGTCGTCTGGGGCAAGTCGGGCGGCCGCTACGGCTACGTCAACGGGTTCGGTGCCACCGAGGACCTCTCCCGCACGCTCGTCTACTCGGTCAACGCTACGGACGCGAAGGGCGAGGGGCGGAATCCGGTGGTCGATCGGATCATCGCCGCGGCGGGGTTCTGACCGACGCGGGCGGGACCGTGGTGTGGCCGTGGTCAGGGGCCACGCCGGGTCCCGGCCGCGGACCGACCCTCCCCCAGGCCGGGAGCCCCCCCCAAAGCCGGTTCCCCCAGCCCGTCAGCTCCCTGCCCGATCCGACCGTGGGCCTGGATGCGCTCCCCCGCCGTGCATCCGGGCCTGATGGCCGCTCAGAGGCCACTCTCTCCCGGTTCCCCGTGTGCCGGGTAGTGGCATATCCAGGGGCAAGATGGGTTCTGTGGTGATTGGAGAGCTCATCAGGGACCTGCGCACGGCACGGGGGTGGAGTCAGGGCCAGGCTGGCGACGGAGATCAATGACGCGTTCGCGTCGAACCTCACGCGGGAGTACATAAGCGGCTGGGAACGGTCCAAGGTCCGGCCCGGGCCGTTCTATCTGCGTTGCCTGTCGACGGTGCTGGACGTGCCGCTCGCCGTCCTGGAGGGGGAGGCGGGGCAGGCGGGCGTGCCGAGCGGCGCTGCCACTGTCCTGGCGCCGTCGGTGGCCGCCGATCTGCTCAGCGTGGGCTTCGCGGTCCGGCTGCGGGGCGGGCCGTCGGTGGACGACTGGGAGGCCAAGCTGGCCTCCTACGGCGCCGATTACATGTCCGTAGCGGCAGCCGACATCCAGCGCAGGGTGGTCGGGGACCTGATCGTCGTGCAACAGCAGGTCGACGATCCCCGGATGTGGTCCGTGACCGCGCGGCTGATGACTCTGTACGCCACGACCTTTCCGCGGGCGGAGGCGGCGAAGGCCGTCACCTGGTTCCGGACGGCCGCCGAGGCGGCGGACCGGTCGGGGGACCGTGTCGTCCGGGTGTGGGTACGGGGCCGGGCCGCCCTCTCGCTGGGCTACGGAGGCACGTCGCTGGGGCTTGCCGAGATGCTGGCCGACCAGGCCGTGGCGATCAGCGACAAGCCGTCCATGGGGCTGCTGGGCGCCACGCTGGGCAAGGCCTATGCGGCCGCCATCCGCGGCGACAAGGCCACGGCCCTGCGGCTGGCCGAGCACGGGCGCCGGGTGTTCGACGCCTCCGGTCCGGGCGGCCCGGTGGGTACGGCGGGTACGGCGGGTTCCGGCGGCCCGGCAGGCTCCGGTGCCGCTGCTGAGCGGGTGAGCGACTACGTGATTCCCGCCTGGCGCATGAACGGCTTTCTGTCCCTGCTGTCGGCGCGGGTCGGCGACGAGACGGGGGCGCTGCGGGCCCATGAGGAAGCCCGCCGCGAGCTGCCCGAGCGGCTGCCGCGGTTCGCCGCGCATCTGGAGATGCACAAGGGGCTCATGCTGACCCGGGCCGGCGACAAGGCGGGGGGTCTGGCCCATGCCAGGGCCACCCTGGAGGCGCTGCCTGTGGAGAAGCAGTGCAGCACGCTGCACATGCTCATGGACGAGATCAGGGCATAGGCGGGGGCATGGGCGTAGGCGTCGGCTCGGTCGGGGCGTCGGGGGTGCATGCCTCGCCGATCGCGTAGCTGTCCTCGTAGAGGTGGTACCGCGTGATCAGCCCGTCCTCGACCGTCAGCCGCACCGCGAACGGCGACCGGAAGGTCTTGCCGGTCGTCTGCACGGCACCCGCGAGGTGCCCCGTCAGCACCGCTTCGGCGCCGTCCACCACGAACGCCTCGATCACGAGTCCGCTGTCCACCGGAACCATGCCGTCGGTCAGTTCGCGGAAGTGCCGCTCGACGTCCGCGCGCGTGGAGCGCGGTCGTAGCCAGGGGACGACGGGGTTCCCGGCGATCATCCAGTCGACCGTTTCCGCGAACAGGGCGGCGATGCGGTCCGGAGCCCCTTCCCCGAAGCGGGTCAAGAACTCCCGCACGACAGCACGTGTGTCGTCGCTGGGGCTGCCCATCCGTATGTCCGCCCTTTCTGCCATTTTCCGGAACGCGTCCATCCAAATTAGCTTGCCGGGGGCGTCTACCGGGTCATGAGGGTGTGGCGGGGCCAACGGGCGCGGGCCTGTTCCTCGGAGCGCATCAGGGCGAACGTGCGCAGCCCCTGCGCGTCCCCGCTCTCCAGCAGCTCCGGGAGGGCGGGGAGCGGGGCCACGGCCGCCACGTCGTCGAGGACGAGGGTGAGTGGTGGGTCGAGCCGGCCGGAGGATGACCGTTCGGCCATGCGGCGGCCGCGCTCGACCACGCTCGAGGCGAGTGCGGTGAGCAGCGGCATCGCACCCGGGCGGGTGCGGGGATCCTCAATCGCCTCACCCACCACGTACAGCGTTCCCCCTTCGGCGATGAATGATTCCGATGCCGCTGAATTGGCTCGATTGGGGTTGCACGCGTCGCGGATGTGGACGGAGGCGAGCGCGCCGAGGGCCCGGGCGGCCAACTCCTGGGCCATGTCGCGCCGCTCGGGGTGGCCGGTGAGGGCCGACTCCAGTTCGCCGGCCGTGCCGCCGGTGGCCTTGGGGTTCGTACGGAGGATGCGGACGGGCTCATGGGCCGACGTTCCCTGCGCCCAGCGGTGCACCTGGCGGAAGGGACGGCCGTCCACGGCGGCGGCGTGCAGCCAGCAGCGCAGCAGGGTCTCGGCCGTGTCGGCGGTGGCCGAGTCCAGGGCGCTCGGCGGGCGTACGGGCGTGAGCAGGGCCGCCGCGCGGGAGGCGGCCACCCCCCGGGACTCGCAGCCGGCCACCGGGTTCCAGCGGAGGCGGTCGGGGGTGTCGAGCCGGTGGGTCGGGTCGAAGACGTGAACCGGGCCCAGTTTGCCGCGGGGCGCCTTGGTGTCGGCCCAGAGGCCGGGGTCGCTGGTGACCACGAGCACGGGTCCAGTGGCTTCGAGGACCGCGCGGGTGGCGGGACCGCGGCGATCGGTGGTGTAGACGAGGCGCTGGGGGGCTTCGGGGGTCTCGGGGGCGGTGGGGGCTTGCGCTTGGGGCTGGGGCTGGGGCTGGGGCTGGGGCTGCGGCTGTAGCTGTGGCGTGGGTTGGCCGGGAATCGGGGCTGCCGGTTCCTGAGACGCGGCCGCAACCGGCACTGCTGCTGCGGCCGCCGCTGCCGCCGTCGCCGCGGTCGGCGCGTGCCACGGGCCCGGGGCTGCCGGGGCCACCGCCATCGGGGCCGGGCCCGCGGCCAGTCGGCTCTGGCTTTGGTCCGTGGCTTGGCTCTGCCCTTGGTCCGGCCCCTGCCCGTGCCCCGGCCCCTGCCCGAGCCCCAGTCCCGGACCCTGCTGTCCCTGCTGACGCGCCCGCACCCCGCGCCACCGCGCCACCGTCCCGATCACGAAGGTCATCAGGACCACCGTCACCAGTACCTCGCTGACGAGGATCCCCCAGAACAGCCCGTACCCCGACAGCGCGTCCGGCGAGGTCTCCGGCCAGGCGGCGGGCAGGTCGCGCGGCTGGGTCATGAGGTGCCGCAGTGCCTGGGGCGTACGGGTGAGGGAGATGCCCTCCGGCCAGGCGCCGTGCGCCAGGAGGGCCGCGAGGCCGGTCGCCGTCCAGACCAGCAGGGTGAGGCCGAGCAGGAAGGCGATGATGCTGACCAGGAGACCGTCCGAGATTCCACGTTCCGGCGCCGGCTCCCGGTCCCGTATGGGGGCCATGTCACGCCACCGTCGGCTCGGACGAGGAAGGGGAGGAGGAAGGGGAAGCGGAGTGGGAGGAGCCGTACGGTTCCTCCGCCGACCGCGCGTCCAGGGCCGCGGCCGCCCGCTCCGCGGCGGCGGCCTCCGCCGCGAGCTCGCGTGCGAAGTCGCCGTCCTCCGTCATGGCGCGGTCGGTGTAGACCAGCGGGCGCTCGGCGTCCGTGATGAGGTGTTTGACGACCTGGACGTTGCCGTTGACGTCCCAGACGGCGATGCCCGGCGTGAGCGTCGGAATGATCTCGACCGCCCACCGGGGCAGACCCAGCACCCGGCCCGTGGCCCGGGCCTCGTCCGCCTTCTGGGCATAGACCGTTCGCGTCGAGGCCATCTTGAGGATCGCCGCGGCCTCCCGCGCCGCCGCCCCGTCGACGACGTCGGACAGGTGGTGCACCACCGCGACGAAGGACAGGCCGAGCCGCCGTCCGAACTTGAGCAGTCGCTGGAAGAGCTGGGCCACGAAGGGCGAGTTGATGATGTGCCAGGCCTCTTCCACCAGGAAGATGCGCTTCTTGCGGTCCGGCCGGATCCAGGTGTGCTCCAGCCAGACGCCGACGATCGCCATCAGGATGGGCATGGCGATGGAGTTGCGGTCGATGTGGGAGAGGTCGAAGACGATCAACGGGGCGTCGAGGTCGATGCCGGCCGTCGTCGGGCCGTCGAACATGCCGCGCAGGTCACCGTCGACCAGCCGGTCCAGCACGAGCGCCACGTCCAGGCCCCAGGCCCGTACATCGTCTATGTCGACATTCATCGACTCGGCGGACTCGAGCTCGGGGTGGCGCAGCTGCTCGACGATGTCCGTCAGGACCGGCTGGCGGTCGAGGATGGTGTCGTTGACGTAGGCGTGTGCCACCTTCAGGGCGAAGCCGGCCCGTTCGTCGAGGCCGCGGCCCGTGGCCACCTCGATGATCGTGCGGAGGAGGGCGAGCTGGCCGGTCGTGGTGATCGCCGGGTCGAGCGGGTTGAGCCGGATGCCGCCGTTGAGGGCGGCCGTCGGGTCCAGCCGGATGGGGGTTATGCCCAGCTGCTGCGCGATGAGGTTCCACTCGCCGACGCCGTCCTCGCCCTGGGCGTCCAGGACGACGACCTGCCGGTCGCGGAAGCGCAGCTGCCGCAGGACGTACGTCTTCTCCAGCGCGGACTTGCCGTTGCCGGACTCGCCGAGGACGAGCCAGTGCGGGGCGGGCAGTTGCTGACCGTAGAGCTGGAACGGGTCGTAGATGTAGCCCTTGCCGGAGTAGACCTCACGCCCGATGATCACGCCCGAGTCGCCGAGGCCGGGGGCCGCGGTGGGGAGGTAGACGGCTTGCGCCTGGCCCGTTGAGGTACGGACGGGCAGCCGGGTGGTTTCGACCTTTCCGAAGAGGAAACTGGTGAACGCGTCGGTGACGGCGGCGAGCGGATCGAGCACGGCATTGCCCCTATCGTCGGATGCCGGTCGCGAACGGCAGCGTGTTGACGAACGCCCGGTGGTGCTCGCGGTCGCACCACTCGAGCTTGAGGTAGCTCTTGCCTGCCGACGCTCTGATGGTCCGCTTGTCGCGCGCCAGCGCCTCCGGTGAACGCGACGAGACGGTGATGTACCCGACGAGGTTGACGCCGGCCGCGCCGCTGGCGAGGTCCTCGCCGCGCTGGTCGACGCGCGAGTGGTGGGCGACGTCGCGCGGGTCGACGACCCGGTTCATCTTGGCGGCGCGGGAGGCGTCCGCGTCGTCGTTCGTCTTCTCGGTGAGCATCCGTTCGATGGCCACATCGGTCGGTTCGAGGTCCATGCAGACCGCGACCGTACGGATCACGTCCGGGGTGTGGACGAGGAGGGGGGCGAGGAAGTTGACGCCCACGGGAGTCATCGGCCACTCCTTCACCCACGCAGTGGAGTGGCACCAGGGTGCGCGGGTGGACGACTCGCGCGTCTTCGCCTGGAGGTAGGTGGGTTCCATGGCGTCGAGTTCGGCCGGCCAGGCGTTCCGTTTGGTCATCGCCTGGATGTGGTCGATGGGGTGGTCCGGGTCGTACATGGAGTGCACGAGCGACGCCAGCCGCCCCTGCCCCAGCGGCTGGCGCACCCGGATGTCCGCCTCGGCCAGGCGCGCGCAGATGTCCGTCAGTTCGCGCGCCATGACGACGGCGAGCCCGGCATCGCGGTCCAGCCGGCGCTTGCCGGCCTCCTGCCGGGACGCGCGGGCGATGGCCTGCGCCTCGGCGGCCAGCTCACGGCCGTAGTGCATGCAGGCGACGAGATAGGCGCGGTGCTGCTCCGAGGACGTCGACACCATCGACTGCAGCTGGTCGTACGAATCCTTGAGCCACTCCGGTGCCGTCCCGTCGCCGCGCCGCTCGACGTCCTTGGCGTGCGCGTCGGGGTCGGCGGGGAGCGTACGGGCGAGCATCTGGATGCGGGTGACGTAGCCGTCCCCGTTGGCGACGTGCTTCAGGAGCGTGCCGAACCGCTCGACCAGTGCCTCCTGGTCCTCCGAGTCGCGCAGCCCGACGCCAGGGCCCTCGATCTCGATGGCGGCGGTGACGGTACGGCGGTCGGCGTGCAGCAGCACGGCGATCTCGTCGGGCCCGAAGGGCGCCGAGAGCCAGTTGATCCGTCCGATGCCGGGCGGCGGCCCGACCTCGACCTCCCGCCCGTCCAGGCGGGTGCCCGCCTCCATGGTGCCGGAACGGTACGCCGTACCCCGACGCAGCGTCCGTTTGTACGACCGGTTGATTTCAAACCACTTGTAGAACGTGCGGTTCTTGTACGGCACGTAGACGGCGGCCAGCGCCAGCGCCGGGAAGCCGGTGAGGGTGATGATCCGCAGGGGCAGGATCGGCACCAGCAGCCCGGACATCATGCCCAGGAACGCGCCCGCGATGATCAGCGCGATCTCGCCGGTCTCGCGGTTCTTGCCGACGACCGCGTTGGGACGCGCGCGGCCGATCAGATACGTACGGCGGGCCGCGATCGGCTGGGACTGGGCCGGGACCGTCAACTCCGCTCACCTCCGGATGAATTGCTCGTGCTGTTGTTCTGCGCGCGGGGCGCGGGGGCCGGTGCTGCGGAGGGAGCGCTTCCATTGCCGCCGTGGCCGCCGCCGGTGGCGGCGGGGCGGGCACTGTGGGCGGCGACACCGCCGGAGACGGGGTTGGCCGGTCGGGCCTGCTGGGGTGCGCCGCCGTTGCCGCGTGCGCTGTGGGTGGTGATGCCCTGCTTGACGAGGGCCGCGGGGGAGGAGATCACGGCGGCGGCCTGGCGGGACGCCGCGTCGTTGCTGGCGTTGCGGCTCTTGACGATCTCGTCGCCGAAGCCGGGGACGAAGCGGTAGATCATCGCGCTGGCGAAGATCGCGAGGATGATGATCGCGAGCCCGGACACGACGGCGGAGAAGGCGGTCGGCCCGTCACCGGAGGAAAGCGCTCCGGCGAGCCCGAGCACGATCATGATGATGGGCTTCACCAGGATCACCGCGATCATGATCCCGGCCCAGCGGCGCACGTGCCCCCACATGTTCTTGTCCACGAGCCCCGCGTACACGGCCGTGCCGAGCAGCGCGCCGACGTAGAGCAGGGCGGCCCTGATGACCAGCTCCAGCCAGAGCACGCCGGCGGCGAGGACGGACACCAGGGAGACGACGATCAGCATGATCGGCCCGCCGCCGATGCCCTCGCCCTTCTTGAGGGCCTCGGCGAAGCCGCCGAAGAAGGCGTCGTTGTTGACCCCCGAGCCGCTGGCGATGACCTCGGTGACGGCGTCGGTCGCCGATACGACGGTGTAGAGCACGAGCGGGGTGAACGCGGACGCCAGCACCGTCAGCCACAGGAACCCCACGGCCTCGGTGATCGCCTCCGTCATGGGCACGCCGCGCACGGCGCGCTTGGCCACGGCCAGCAGCCACAGGATGAGCGTCAGGATGGTGGAGGCGGCGAAGACGACGGCGTACTGGCGGAGGAAGGGCGCGTTGGTGAAGTCGACATTGCCGGTGGAGCGGATGGCTTCGGAGAGCTTGCCGATGATCCAGGCACCGGCGTCGGCACACCCTTTGGCCAGGGAGGCGAGGGGGTCGAGGGCGGCTTGGTCGGCGGGGGGCGTGTTCTTCGCGTTGCCGCTGCCGTTGCTGCCCTTCTGGCCTGTGCAGTACTCCTTGGCCAGCCCGACGATCAGGTCACAAGGGTCGTTGCCCTTGGACGCCGAAGGGCTGGGGCTCGCCGAAGCCGATGGGCTTGGCGTGGTGGAGGGGGCAGGCGTGGGTGTTGGCGAGGGCGCGGCAGTTGCCCGGGAGGCCAACGCGATGACAGCCACCTGAATGGACACGGCGATCGCCGTTGCGGAACAGGCGCGCGGGCGGCGGCTACCTGGCATAAGTGAACCCTCCGTATCCGCTTACCGCGTTCGAGATCTCGTCTGCTGTCGACGCGCGGTTGTCGCCGCCGACCGGCGTCGGCCCCTGCTTCTGACTGGACGACACGATCTTCCAGTCGTCGTTCACCCAGCTGAGCTTCTCGGTCACGGTGAACCAGGTCTGGGCAACCGGCTTCGTCGAGCCTTCTCCGGCAAGGCCCACGAGGCCCGTACACCAGACCTCGACGGTTGCGGCGTCGTTGGTGTACGCCGTGGTCTTCGACCCCACCGGTACGGAGCGCGAGACGAAGGTCAGGCCTTTGGGAGCCGAGCCGTCAGGCTGCAGCCCGACGTTCTTGAGGAAGTCGGCGGAGTAGGCCTTGTCAAGGTCGCCCTTGAGGCCGGCAGCGGCCTCCGGTGTGTGGGTCGCGTCCACGATCGCGTGCCGACTGCTCGCCTTGAACATGCCGTCACCGCCCAACGCCACCGCGAAATTCGCCGCGGCGGACTGCGCCCCCTGCTCCGTGTGAGCGAACCCGGAAGCGATTCCTCCGGTCTTGCCGTCCACCGGCTTCACGCCCGACGGCGCGGTCGCCTCGCTGCGGGGGCCCTTGCCGGTGTCGCCGCCGGCATCCGTGCCGTCGGAACCGGAGCCGCCGTCTCTGTTGGCGAAGGCGATGGCGGCGATGAGCAGCACGACGACGCCGACGACCGTCATCAGGCTCCGGCTGGAGGACCGCCCCGCCCGGCCGCCGCGGCCGGCGCCGCGGCGAGGTGGTGCGTACGGGTCGACCTCACCCTCGGGAAGCCGCGTACGCGTCACGTGCTGATCGCCACCACTGCCGTATCCGTCGTCGCCGAGACTCATCGCTCGCCTGCTCCCTCATACGTCGTGGCTGGCTTGCCGCCCGTATATGACGGTAGCGGTGTGAAGGGATTCCGGGGGGAGGATGAGGGGGTGTGAGGGGGCATCAGGTGGCTGCCTCGGTGCGGGGGGAATCGGGGGCGAGGGGGTCTGCGCGGGGATGATGCGCGGCGGGGCAGACGGGGGCGGAAGGGGGGCGCGTGGGGCGGCTCAGACGGCCATGCCGTAGACGATGGTGAACAGCGTGCCGAGTGATCCGATGATGAACACACCGGTGAGACCGGCGACGATCAGGCCCTTGCCCTGTTCCGCGCTGAAGGTGTCACGAAGCGCCGTGGCGCCGATCCGCTGCTTCGCCGCTCCCCAGATCGCGATCGCCAGGCACAGGAGGATCGCTGCTGCCATGATGACCTCGATCATCACGCGGGCCTCCTGGCCGAGTTGGCCAAATGGACCCCATTTCGGGGCGATTCCCCCAATGATGAGGTTGATGTCGCCCTTGCCGGCAGCCAAAAACATTTCTAACTCACCGCCCCTTATGGGTAGTTGTATCCCCTCTGCCGCACGGCAAAGGTCAGGACCTATCTTCGCCGACGATGCCGCCCTCGGATGTCGATTTGGCGGCAATTTTTGTCGGAACCCGTATGGGTGAGCGGTGGTACCGCTCTGACCTGCGGCGAAGCCCGTTGTCAGTGGGGAGCCCTAGGGTGACTCTGTGTATCACGCGTATGGACGCCGAGCAATGTTCGGTGGGGCAGGGGGGCGCGGAGATGTTCAAACGACAGTGTGTTCGGTGGGTACTCTTCCTGATCGGCGCATGGGTCGAGATCAAGGGTGGTTCGGGTGCTGGTTGCCGGTCGTTACCGGTTGGGGGAGCCGCTCGGCCGGGGCGGAATGGGCGAAGTCTGGCAGGGCCACGACGAGGTGCTGGGCCGTCAGGTGGCGGTCAAGCTGCTGCTGGGCGACGACGGCGACGAGTCGGCCGCGATGCGCTTCCGGATGGAGGCGCAGACGGCCGCCCGCCTGAACCACCCACAAGTCGTCGCGGTGTACGACTTCGGCGAGTGGGAGGGCCGCTTCTACCTGGTCATGGAGCTCGTCCAGGGGCCGAGCCTGGCCGCCGAGCTGTCCGCGCAGGGCATGCTCCCCGTGTCCCGCGTCGCCGACCTGGCCGCTCAGACGGCCTCCGGTCTGGCGGCGGCCCACCGGCAGGGAGTGGTCCACCGGGACGTGAAGCCCGGCAACCTCATGGTCGACGCGTCGAGCGGCGCGCTGAAGATCGGCGACTTCGGCATCGCCCGCTTCGTCGACGAGACCTCCGCCGGGCTGACCCGGGCGGGCCAGATCGTCGGTACGAGCACGTACCTCGCTCCCGAACGGGCCCTGGGTCGGACCGCGGGTCCGGAGTCGGACGTGTACGCGCTGGGATGCGTGCTGTACCAGCTGCTGGTCGGCCGGCCGCCGTTCTGGTCGGACAGCCCGACCACGTTGCTCTACATGCACGTGGACACCCCGCCCGAGTCGCCGCGGCTGCGGCGGGGCGAGGTGCCGTACGCCTTCGAGGCCTATCTGTTGCGGATGCTGGCAAAACAGCCGGAGGAACGCCCGTCGGCGCAGGAAGTGGCGGACTTCTTCGCGGGCACGTCCTGGCAGGACACCCCCCAGCCGCTGCCGCCGCCTGTCGCACCCGTCCCGGTGCCGCAGGCGCCGTTCACCGCACCGGTGGCGGCGCCCCCGCGCCCCGTGGTGCCGCCGCCGGCGGCGCGGCAGGAGAGGACGACGACGTACGCGGCGGTGCCGGCGGCGAAGCGGAAGAAGAAGGTACTGCTCGGCGCCGTCGCGGGGGCGGTGGCCTTCGTGGCGGCGGCACTGATCGGCGCGTCCCTGTTCGCGTCGGACAGCGGCGCCGGCGGCCCAGGACCGGTCCCGGGACCGAGCACCGCTCCGCACGCCGACCTCGACCCTGGCGCCGATCCGGCAGCCGGCCCGGCAAAGGAGACGAGGCGGCCCAAGCCGGGGGCGGTGTCACCGTCGCCGAGCAAGCTCAGGAAGCCGTCGAAGTCACCGAAGTCGTCGAAGTCCCCGACCTCGTCGAAATCGCCGAAGCCGTCCAAACCACCGAAGCGGGAGGACGACGATGACGACGACTGACGCCGCTGGGTCGACTCAGTCGTCGATGCCCTCGACGAAGTGGTCGAACTCCCCGGCCTTCACGCCAAGGACGAAGGCGTCCCACTTGGCGTCCGTGGTCACGACGACCTTGCCGGGATTGATGTTCTCCCGGATGTAGACATTGCCGTCGTCACCGAAGGCGACCTCCAGATACTCGGTGACCGTCTCGTCGTCGGTGGCCGGGATCCAGTTGAGCTCGGGCACGTAACGCCCCCTCGTGGGATGGGATGTTCGGATGAACGCCGCTGCTCACGATAGTGGGGGAGCCTGTGTCCGGGGGTGGATCACCGGATCTGATCCGTCGGGCCCCGGCCCCGCATTCGTACCCAGGACCGGCGGCGGACCCGCTCGAGTCCGCCCCCGAGAATGGGATCATCGGTGGCTGTGAACAGAAACGGATTCCTGGCCTGCGCGTCGCAATACTCGACCACTGGCGAGCTTCTGTCGGCCGCCGCGCGGCGGCGAGGCATGGATGTGGAGGTGCTTCCCGCCCGTGGAGGTGCGCGCGCTTGGAGGGGAAGACCGGGAGGCCACTACTTCGGTGGGCCACTGTTCGCGACGGGAGTCGTCGACGATCTCGAAGTCTCTCT
Source organism: Streptomyces sp. NPDC046261 (assembly GCF_040646235.1). NCBI lineage: Bacteria > Bacillati > Actinomycetota > Actinomycetes > Kitasatosporales > Streptomycetaceae > Streptomyces > Streptomyces sp. NPDC046261. Next base: position 16,161 of record NZ_JBEYZU010000009.1, read on the forward strand.
TCTGGAGCCCGAGGATGACTGGCTTACGTCCCTGCCTTACGAGTGGGTCCTGAGGAACATCCAGTCCTCCACCCTGGGCGAGGCACGGCGCCTGTCCCGCCCCGCATTCGTAAAGCCGCCCACCGACAAAAGCTTTCCCGCTGCGGTCTACGCCGATGGCGTCCGGCTGCGAGCAGAGCCGGGACTGCCGTCGGACACACCGGTGCAGATCAGCGATGTCGTCACCTGGGTCAGGGAGTTCCGCCTGTTCGTGCTGGACGGGGAATGCCGCACGGGAAGTCAGTACGCCGTATTCGGCCACCTGGACTCCGCCCCGCTGCAAGGCCATCCGGACGAGGGCGCTGTCCGGGAGTTCGCAGGGGCCTTCCTCTCCGCCCAAGGGAGCACCCTGCCCAGCGCCGTCGTACTCGATGTGGGCCTCTCGGCGGCACCCGGGAGCGGCACGGAGGACTGGGCCGTGATCGAGGCCAACCTGGCCTGGTTCGCGAACTGCTACGCCGCAGATCCGGACCGCGCCCTGGACGTGGTGCTCCGTGCGGCGGGGCCACGGACGCGGATGGCAGAAGCAGATCTCCGTTTCTGCCGCCATCTCAATGACGTCCGAGCGGGTTAGTCGAGTACCGACTCCAGCCAGTCGGAATCGTCTTCGCCCCGTGCCACGCGAGTGGTGAACGACAACGGGACGCCCAACTGCTGAACAAGGGCCAGGGTGCTGGCCTCCAAACTGCACACGGAATTGGTTTTCACGAAGCCGGAGATTTCCATGCGCATGTGGTATCCCTGCCCGAGGAGCTCCTCCAGTGCACCTCGCATTGGGAGCAGCTCGTTGGCGAGGTCGAGGAGTTGCCGTTCGACCGCCGGGGACTTCTCGAGTGGCTGATAGACCCGAGTGCTTTCATCGGTGGAAACCGCTTCCACTCGGAGCATGTCCACGGCCTTTCCCCTCACTTCGAGTGCGGCGTCGACTACTTCGGGTGCGAGGTCCGGCTTGGTGACGATGAGTGAAGCGCGTGGCGATTCCCAGCCCAGTTTCTTATGAGGCATCAGTCGTTCACCTGTGTGTCCGTCGGGTTCATCCGGTCAACGCTCATTAACGTTCGGGATCACCTTGAGCGGAATGTTCAAGTGCGTGATCCGGGTGAGAAGGGCGTGGGGGATCACGAGTGTCGCGCCGTCGCCTGCGTATCCGCGAATTTCGAGAGAGACCCGATGGCCGCATGTCTGGAGGGCTGCCAGCTCGGCCGATTTGGGTTCGACCAGCGACAGCACATGGCTCAGCTGCTCCACGGGATCCTCTGCGGTGCGTCGATCGCATTCCAGCATCCACAGGCCATCCGTATCGTCGGCAGGACGCCAGCGGCTCGGCCCCGGCATGCGAGTGCAGGTCGGCTTGATTCCGAGTGCCGAAGTGACGGTGCCGGGGTCGAGGTCTGGCTTCTCGATCGTGAGAGAAGCTACGGTCAACACCCAAGGCCCCTCGACGCGTGCCGCATTGCTCTCACAGTCGTGGACTTCTCAAATACACTGAACCCGCCGCCCATACCTGCGGCCGGTGCGTCCAGAGTGTAGTCAGGAATGCGCTGGCCCGGGTGGAACGTCTCCACATAACCCCCGGGGTAGATGCCGGCCTCGACCGTCAGACCGTTGGGGCCCGGCAGCATATCCGCATGCGGAACATAGAAGGAGATTGTTGTGCCGGGCGGTACCGTCATCTCACCAGATCCCCTTCGCAGGTAGCCGTGACCCGCGAAAACCGTTTCACCGTCGGGGCGACCGCCCTTGAAGACGCGAGTCGCGTAATAGTGTCCGTCCTCAGGTGTGTAGCGAGCCTTTTCGATCATCTGAGGCCGGAGATTCATGATCGCCTGCTTCACGTCCTCCGGTGCGGGCATCGCGTCTCCTGTGCCGCGGTGCCCGTCCTCGACTTCGTGGCCGTGGTGACCGGCGTCGTCCGCGTGACGGCCGACATCGTCTCCGTGTGAGCCCGAGTGGGCGTGGCCGTGGCCGCCAGCAGGGTGGCCGTCGGCGCCGTGTCCGCTCGAACCAGTGCCCGGGGTGTCATGGCCCGGATGGGCCGAGGCGCCGTGGCCGTGATCAGTGGCCGGGGTGTGCGTACCGCTGCCGTGACTGCCGATACCGGTGCCGTCCGCGGGGCCGTCTGTGCTTCGGGCAGCCGTGGACGGGGCCCCTTCCGATACTCGGCTGACCATCTGGCTAGCGGCGCCGCCAGCTCTTCCATCAATGGAATGAGCGGCATTGTCCGTACCACCGCCTGCATGGACATGGACCCTGTGCTCCTGCGAAGTCCTCGCCAACTCGTGCTTGCTGGGCTCCTTCAGGGCCTGCGTGCCGGGCTGTTCCACCTCGTGGCGGGAGCGGCGGATCGTGCCGTCCAGGTCCAGGTATCGGGTGGTGCCGTTTGGCATGGGGAGTTTGACGGAGTTCGGGGTGTGGTCGGTCGGGCGGACCAGGTTTTTCAGTTCGGATGCGAGGTCGCCCACCCTCGTTGCCGCGAATTTCGTCGCCTCCACGCCGAGGCCGGTGGCCTTCGATACGTACGTCACCGGGTCGGCGAAGAGGCCCACCTTGCCGAGCGTCGTGGCTGCCTTCGAGCCCAGGCCGGTCTTGCCCACCGCGCCCGCCTTCAGGAAGGCGCCGGACGTGATGGTGATGGCGTTGAAGCTGACCGCACCGAGCGCGCGACCGGGGTTCTTCTGCCATTCGTCGTAGGCGACGAATGCCTTTCCGAATTCTCTGGCCGCCTTCTTCGCCCGGACCTCGTCAGCGCTGTCCTTGTCCTTCATGCCCATGGAGTCCATGGCCCAGTCGAAGGGCTTGGCCGTGTAGATGCCGACACCGGTGACCGTGTCGCCGAGCTTGCCCCATGCCTCGCCGGCCTTGTCCTTGCCGTCCCAGCCGAAGAGCGTGGCCAAACCCCGGGCGCCCGCATACGTGCCGTCGATCACGAAACCCTTGACGAAACCCGTGGCGAAGTTCGACACCGTGTGCCAGGCCGCTTCCGCCCCCTCGTACTCACGTGCTTCGACCTCGCCCCACGGCGTCTTCGTGGCCTTCGCCGCGTCGCTCGGCTTGTAGCCGTACATCCCCTTCTTGTGGCTGCCGTCGTCCACGACCAAGGCGAGGCTCTTGTCGAACAGGCCGGTAATTTTGTTGAACGCGGTGCGTTCCGCCGCGTGGAACTTCTCCTGTGCGGCCGCCACCGCCTGGATAAGGTGCCTGTTGCGGTCGACCTTGCCCTGGTCCTTGAGCCAGCGGTCGCTGTCGCCTATCTCCGCGCGGAATGCCGTGGCCTGTTCCCGGAGGCGGTCCAACTCCTCCACGATCGGGCGGATTTCCGACGCGTACGGGGACAGCGCGGACTTCACCTTCTCCAGGTTGTCCGCGAAATGGTCCGCCCGTTGGCGCACAGGGGGGTGGAGTCCAGCAGCTGCTTGGCCTCGGGGGCCTCGTAGCAGGCCGACAGACCCTGGAAGGTGGAGTGGGTGTCGGCGCCCGTGGTGCGGATGGCGGAGGCGTCTTTCGCCAGGGCAAGGGGCTCATGTTCCGTGAGTGGACCGGCACATGGGTCGGCCCGGCGGCGCCTGTGGCACAGTCTCACCCCGTGGAAGCACTACGTCCTCAGGACCCCGCAAGCATCGGTACGCACACTGTCCTCGCCCGGATCGGGGCCGGGGGGATGGGGCAGGTGTATCTGGGGCGGTCGCCCGGGGGGCGGCAGTTGGCTATCAAGGTCATCAGGGAGGACTTCGCCGAGTCGCCCGAGGCCCTGGCGCGCTTCCGGCGTGAGGTCGAGACCGTACGGGCGGTGCGCAGTGCGTTCACCGCGAATCTGATCGACGCCTCGCTGGACGTGGCGCCGTACTGGCTCGCCACCGAGTACGTGCCCGGCCCGACGCTGGTCGAGGCGGTGCGTGAGCGGGGGCCGGTCCCGGCCGCCACGTGTTTGCGGCTGTTCGCCGCGCTCGCCGAGGCGCTGGCCAGTGTGCACGCGTACGGCGTCATGCACCGGGATCTCAAGCCGCACAACATCATTCTGTCCTCGGTCGGGCCCAAGCTCATCGACTTCGGCATCGCGCGCGGCGCCGAGCAGACCGCGCTGACCCAGGCCGGCACCGCGCCGGGTACCCCCGGCTACACCGCACCCGAGATCATCACCCGCAATGACGTCACGGCCGCCGCCGACGTGTTCGCGCTGGGTGCGACCATCGCCGCCGCGGCGACCGGGCGGCCACCGTACGGCGAGGGCTCGTCGGAGTCCGTCACCTACCGCGTGGTGCACGGCGAGGTCGATGCGGCGGGTGTGGAGCCGGAGCTCGCCGCGCTCATCGCGGCGTGCGTGGCCGCGGATCCGGGGCAGCGGCCCGATCCGGCCGAGATCATCCGGCGCTGCGCGGTGACCTCGGCGCTGGTCGACGACCCGGTCTACCAGGCGCTCAGCGGGGCGGGCGGCATTCCGTCCGCGCCCCCCGGACCCGTGGCGACCCCCACCTACATACCCACCCTCATACCTTCGGCGCCCACCGCCACACGCTCCCGCTCCAAGGTCGCCCTCACGGTCGGCGCGGCCGCCGTGGCCCTCGCCGTCACCGTCGGTCTGATCGCCCTGTTCGACGGGGACTCGAAGGGCGGCGCCGCCTCGGCCGGCGGCGGCAAGGATGCGGCCGGACCCGCGGTCACCCCCTCAGCCGCTTCTTCCTCAGCCCCCTCCGCCGCCCCCTCCGGCAAGGAGCCCGCCCACCTCGAGGCGACCGCTCCGAACCGTGACTACTGGACGCCGCAAGAAGGGTCCACCCATGGCGAGGGCGCCTGTCAGCTCCCTGCGGAGGAGCGCGCCGAGCAGTTCCAGTTCTCGGTCGTGAACGCCGAGAACCCCAATGCCGGTGAGATGTCCGGCAAGGTGAACATCTCATTCCGTTTCAAGTACGCCACCCCCGCGCCCGGCAAGCCCTACTACGTCTCCGTGGCCGTCAAGCCCCCGCACGAGATCGACGCGAAGACCGGCAAGCCGTTCGAGGGGCTGCGCCAGCAGAACCTCGACCTGGGCTACACCAGCAAGCCCGTGGACCTGATGGCCAGGACCGACGGCTACGGGTCGTCGTACGTCGAGCTGACCTACCCCGACGACTTCCAGCAGTACGTCCAGGGCAAGCCGTACGCGGCGGGCATCCCCGTCACCAACGACCCGGGGAACTGGACGGTGCTCTTCGAGCACGTCAAGGGGCCGAAGGAGTATGCGAGCATCGCCTGTTACGGCTTCACCGCGAAGTAGAAGGAGAAGTAGAAGGAGAAGTAGGCGAGTGGGGCCGGGAACACAGGACATTCCGGAAACGGCAGTGCACCGGCCCCGCGGTGGGGGAAAGTTGACGGGTGCGGAAGTTCTGGGTGGGCGTGGGTGTCGGCATCGGGATGTGCCTGTGTTTCCTCGGGCTGCTCGTGGTCGGGGTGTACGTGGCCGCTGGGAACATCATGGGCGGCGGTGGCGGGGGAACGGTCGGGCTGGCCAAGGGCGCGGTGCCGGACCAGTACCGGGCGCTCGTCGCCAAGTGGGGCAATCTCTGTCCCGCCCTCAATCCCGCCATCCTCGCCGCACAGCTGTACACCGAGAGCAACTGGGACCCGACGGCGGAGAGTCACGCCGCGGCACAGGGCATAGCGCAGTTCATCCCCGAGACGTGGGCGTCGCAGGGCATGGACGGCAACGGTGACGGCAAGCGGAACGTCTGGGACCCCGCCGATGCCATTCCGTCAGCCGCCTCGTACGACTGCCAGTTGGCCAAGGACGTCAAGGGCGTGTCCGGTGATCTGACGGACAATATGCTCGCCGCGTACAACGCCGGCCCGTACCGGGTCATCAAGGCCGGCGGTGTGCCCGCCATCAGCGAGACCCAGGGCTATGTGAAGTCCATCCGCAGCCTGGAGAAGAGCTTCGCCCGGCCCGTCGGCAGGGTGGCGCCCTCGCAGGCGGCGGCCGGGGCGATCTACTTCGCCCAGGAGAAGCTCGGCACCCCCTACCTATGGGGCGGTGACGGGACGAAGGAGGACGGCGGGCGGTTCGACTGCTCGGGGCTGACCAAGGCCGCGTACGCCTCGGTCGGGATCGAGTTGCCGCGCGTGGCCAACGACCAGTGGAACGCCGGAGCGCATCCCAAACGGGAGGAACTGCTGCCGGGGGACCTGGTCTTCTTCGCGCACGACCTGAAGGATCCGCGGACCATTCACCACGTGGGGCTGTACGTCGGGGGCGGATACATGATCCATGCGCCACGTACGGGAGCGGTGATCCGGTTCGAGAAGATCGACGCGCAGCCGGACTACATGGGGGCGACCCGGGTGACGGCTGACGGTGCGAAAGCTCTCCCGAAGCCGGACAGGGCCTGAACCGCGGACCCTGGGCCCGGTCGATCGGTCACCCTTCGGTAACGTCCTGGTGATCATTGGGTGGAGAGTGGAACGGCCGGCTGGAGTCGGGCGTTCCATGGAAGTGTCGAAGCAGCGCCGCGGCTGCGGCGCACGGACCACGGGGGTCGGTAGCTGGACGTAGTGACGGGCGACAGATAGGGGCCGGGGCGATGGCTGGACTCGTGACGGGAGACTCCATGCCGACGGCCGGGGGTGAGTCGAACCCCGACGTCAGCCTGCTCTACGAAATCAACGGCATCGCCAGGTCCGCGCCGAACTGGGCGGACCGGACGATGGAGTTCATCGGCGAGTACGGGATCGTGTTCGGGCTCGCCGTCCTCATGCTCTGCGCCTGGTGGAGCGTGCGGAAGACCGCGGACGCCCCCGCGGGCGTCGCCGCGCTGCTGTGGGCGCCGCTCGCGGCCGGCATCGCGCTGCTCGTCAACATCCCCATCCGGGACTTCGTCCGGCGGCCACGGCCCTTCCTGGACCATCCGGGGCTGGAGGTCCTGGTCGACGGCAAGAAGGACTACTCCTTCGTCAGCGACCACGCCACCCTGACGATGGCGCTTGCCGTCGGCTTGTTCGTAGCAAACCGGAAGTACGGGTTCATCGGCATCGGCCTGGCGCTCCTGGAAGGCTTCTGCCGCGTCTACATGGGCGTGCACTATCCGACCGACGTCGTCGGCGGGCTCGCCCTGGGCACGGCCGTGGCGCTGCTCCTCGCGCCGCTGGCCATGATGCTGCTCACCCCGCTGACGCGGATGATCGCGGTCTCCCGCGCCGGCCGGCTCGTACGGTCCTCCGACGCGCCCCTGCCCGTGGTGCCGGCCGCCGGGGACCAGGCGCTGCCCGGTCAGCAGTCCTTCCACCACGACCGCGACCTCGCCGCCTAGCCGGGCCGGGGCCTAGACCGGCGGCGGCGTCGCCCGGCGCCGGACGGGCAGGCCGCCGCCCGCCGTCGTCACATGGTTCTCGGCGTCCTCGCGGGCCAGCGAGCGGGCCCGGCGCGCCGGGCCGTACCAGCCGCAGCTGCAGCGGGCCGTGCAGAACGAGCCGCGCTCGTTCGTCGTCGTGCTGTGGTCGGCGCCGGACGGCGCGCGGGCTGGTTCGGACACGGGACCACGCTACCCCGGCCGTGACGGCGACCCCGGGGCGGTCGTTGAAGAGAACGGGTTCCACTAGCGTGCGGCAGGGGGCTTTCCTTTATGGCGGTGCAGCGGCACAAACGCAAAGGCGCGGTCGTCGCCGGCGCGGTGGCGGGCGGCCTGGCCCTCGGGCTGCTCGTGGTGTCCGGCTGCGCGGAGCCGCCGCAGGGCGAGGAGGGCCGCGGCGCGGGCGCCGCCCACGGGCGCGGCAGCAGCCAGGTGCGGCAGGTCCGGGAGGCGGCGGGGCCCGCGGCCGCCGACCCCACCCGGGCGCTCGCCGCCGTGCGGCACGCCCCGCGGGCCCTGGCGCGGGTGGGCGGGGCGCGGGTACGTACGTCCATGGAGACCGTCAGCGGCGGCACCCGGCTGACCATCCGCGGCAAGGGCGTCTACGACTTCGACCGGCCGGTCGGGCGGCTGACGGTGATGCTGCCGGAGGACGCGGCCGGCCGGGCCGGACACCGCCCGATCACCGAGGTCTTCGCGCCCGGCGCCCTGTACATGAAGAACCGCGGCGCCGGCGTGCCCGCCGGCAAGTGGGTACGGATCGACACGGGCGCCCTCCCCGACGGCGATCTGCTCACCAGCGGGGCCACCGACCCCCTCGCCGCGGCCGAGCTGCTGGGCGGCGCGCGCGAGGTCGCGTACGCGGGGGACGAGCGGATCGGCGGCGACCGGGTGACGCACTACTGGGGGACGATCGATCTCTCCCGGGCCGCGCGCACCGCGCCCGCACGGGACCGGGCGGCGCTGGCTGCGGCGGCGAAAGGGTTCTCCAGCGGGACGGTGGGTTTCGACGCGTATCTCGACGAGCGGGGCAGGCCGCGCCTGCTGCGCTACCGCTTCGGGGTCGCGGACCGGGTCGCCGGCCGTGAGAGGACGCCGGTGAACGGCCACCGGCCGGTGACGGCCGCGCCCCCGGCGATGGCGCCGGCCGCGTCCGTCTCCCCGGCCGCGTCGTCGGCCGCCGGGGCCCCGGCCGCCGCCGGTTCGGCCCCGCCGTCACCCATGACGGTGGTTTCGACCGTGGAGCTGTTCGCCTTTGGATTCCGTCCGGTCATCGCGCTGCCCGCACCGGCCGAAATCTATGCGGGCACGGTCGCTTCGCCGCAGAAATAGCGCGGCAGGGCGTAGTTGGCCATGGAAATGGTCCTTCTGTGCCATGCGCGGAGTGTGTACCGATCACTACGCTGGAAAGCCGTGGGCGAGGTGACCCGAGGAGGTGAATCACGTGGTTTCGCGACGCGGTTCGTCCGGCGGGCCGGACCCCGTGGCCCTCATCGAGATCGATCTCTACGGGGATTTGATGATCGCGGCGTCCAGTGCGGTGGAGGAGCGGCTGAGCTTCGACCGCATCGATGAGGTTTTGCGGGTTCGGCGTGGCGGGACCGGCGTGGAGGCGGCTGAGCCCGACGGGTGAGGGTGCGGGTCCGCTGTTCCGTTGTGCCCACCCGTTCCGCCCTGCGGAACGATTGCCCACAACGGGGCGCTCAGGTCCTCAGCAGGCGGGCGATTGCTGCGCTGGCCTCTTCTACCTTGGCGTCGATCTCCGTGCCGCCCTTCAGGGCCGCGTCGGCCACGCAGTGGCGCAGGTGTTCCTGGAGGAGTTGGAGGGCGAAGGACTGGAGGGCCTTGGTGCCGGCCGACACCTGGGTCAATATGTCGATGCAGTAGACGTCCTCCTCGACCATGCGCTGCAGCCCCCGGATCTGTCCCTCGATCCGGCGCAGTCGCTTGAGGTGCTGGTCCTTCTGCTTGCTGTAGCCGTGGGGGCCCGGATGGGCGCTTGCCGCCCCCTGAACGGCGGTGTCGCCGTGGCAGGAACCGCCCGCCGGGTCAGTGGCGCTGGTCACTGTGGCGTCCGTGGGCGTCATGGCGTCCTCCGTAGTCCCTGCCGGCGCCTCCGCGCGCTGGTCATCAGCCCGTGGCCGGGGCGTCGCGGCGCGTGGTGGCCGCATGTCGGCTATCCGTCATTCGTATACCCCCGGCGGGTATATGGTACCGAAATTTATCGCCGGAGGCCCGTACCGCCTTCATGAGCACTCTGCCCGATGGGCGACACTGATGGAATGCCAGTTAGCTGTGGCTGGATGATGCGCCTAGCATCAACGAGACCGAATCCGCTGCACCCCGAGGATCCCACGTGCGCTTTCGTCTGACCCCCAGGGAGACGAGCTTCTACGACATGTTCGCCGCCTCCGCGGACAACATCGTCACGGGCTCCAAGCTCCTGATGGAACTGCTCGGAGCGGAGACCTCCGCCCGGGCTGAGATCGCCGAGCGGATGCGTGCAGCGGAACACGCCGGAGACGACGCGACGCACGCGATCTTCCACCAGCTGAACTCCTCTTTCATCACGCCGTTCGACCGCGAGGACATCTACACCCTCGCGGGCTCGCTCGACGACATCATGGATTTCATGGAAGAGGCGGTCGACCTGGTCGTCCTCTACCAGATCGAGGAATTGCCGAAGGGCGTCGAGCAGCAGATCGAGGTCCTCGCGCGGGCCGCGGAGCTGACCGCCGAGGCGATGCCGAATCTGCGGACCATGACGAACCTCACCGAGTACTGGATCGAGGTGAACCGGCTCGAGAACCAGGCCGACCAGATTCACCGCAAGCTCCTTGCCCAGCTCTTCAACGGCAAGTACGACGCCATCGAGGTCCTCAAGCTCAAGCAGATCGTGGACGTGCTGGAGGAGGCCGCCGACGCGTTCGAGCACGTCGCGAACACGGTCGAGACCATCGCGGTCAAGGAGTCCTGACCCCCGGTGGATACGTTTGCGCTTGTCGTGACCATCGGGGTCGCGCTCGGATTCACCTATACGAACGGCTTTCACGACTCCGCGAACGCCATCGCCACCTCGGTCTCCACGCGGGCGCTGACCCCGCGGGCGGCCCTGGCGATGGCGGCGGTGATGAACCTCGCCGGTGCCTTCCTGGGCAGCGGGGTCGCCAAGACCGTCAGCAAGGGCCTGATCGAGACGCCGGTGGGCGACAAGGGGATGGGCATCCTCTTCGCCGCGCTGGTCGGCGCGATCGTCTGGAACATGGTCACCTGGTACTTCGGCCTGCCCTCGTCCTCCTCGCACGCCCTGTTCGGCGGCATGGTGGGCGCGGCGCTCGCGGGCGGTACGACGGTGATCTGGTCGGGCGTGATCGAGAAGATCGTCATCCCGATGTTCCTGTCGCCGTTCGTCGGCCTGATCATCGGCTATCTGGTGATGGTCGCGATCATGTGGATGTTCCGTAAGGCCAATCCGCACAAGGCCAAGCGCGGCTTCCGCATCGCCCAGACGGTCTCGGCCGCCGGCATGGCGCTCGGCCACGGTCTGCAGGACGCCCAGAAGACCATGGGCATCGTGGTGATGGCCCTGGTCATCGGCGATGTGCAGGACAAGGACGCCGCGATCCCGCTGTGGGTCAAGCTCGCCTGCGCGATCACGCTGTCGCTCGGTACGTACGCGGGTGGCTGGCGGATCATGCGGACGCTCGGCCGCCGCATCATCGAGCTGGACCCGCCGCAGGGCTTCGCCGCCGAGACGACGGCCGCGTCGGTGATGTACACGGCCTCGTTCATGTTCCACGCGCCGATCTCCACGACGCATGTCATCACCTCCGCGATCATGGGCGTCGGCTCCACGAAGGGGCCGCGCGCCGTGCGCTGGGGCGTGGCGAAGAACATCGTGATGGGCTGGTTCATCACCATGCCGGCCGCGGCGATCGTCGCCGCGTTCAGCTTCTGGATCGTGAACCTGGCATTCGGGTGACCTGCCCGGATCCCGTCCGTTGAACAGATCGGGCCCGCCCCCTGGTACGAACAGGGGGCGGGCCCTTCGCCTTGCGGCGGCACCGCCATGCAGCACCGCAAGGCGGCTGGGGGAGGCGGCTCAGCCGAAGCGGCCCGAGATGTAGTCCTCGGTGGCCTGGACGGAGGGGTTGGAGAAGATCCGCTCCGTGTCGTCGAGCTCGACCAGCTTGCCCGGCTGGCCGACGCCCGCCAGGTTGAAGAAGGCGGTGCGGTCGGAGACGCGGGCCGCCTGCTGCATGTTGTGGGTCACGATGACGATCGTGAACCGCTCCTTCAGCTCGCCGATGAGGTCCTCGATGGCGAGGGTGGAGATCGGGTCGAGGGCCGAGCAGGGCTCGTCCATCAGCAGGACCTGGGGCTCGACGGCTATCGCCCGGGCGATGCACAGGCGCTGCTGCTGGCCGCCGGACAGGCCCGCGCCCGGCTTGTTCAGGCGGTCCTTGACCTCCTTCCAGAGGTTGGCGCCCTTGAGGGACTTCTCCACGATCGCGTCCAGCTCGGCCTTGCGGATGCGGCCGCCGTTGAGGCGGACGCCGGCGGCGACGTTCTCGTAGATGGACATCGTGGGGAAGGGGTTCGGCCGCTGGAAGACCATGCCGACCGTGCGGCGCACGGAGACGGGGTCCACGCCGGCGCCGTAGAGGTTCTCGTCGTCCAGCATCACCTTGCCCTCGACGCGGCCACCGGGGGTGACCTCGTGCATGCGGTTCAGGGTGCGCAGGAAGGTGGACTTGCCGCAGCCGGAGGGGCCGATGAAGGCGGTCACGGAGCGGGGCTCCACGGTCATCGAGATGTCCTCGATGGCCTTGTGGGAGCCGTAGAAGGCGGTGAGGCCGCTGACGTCGATTCGCTTGGCCATGGGGATCACTACTTCTTTCGGAAGAAACCGCGTCAGCGGCCGGTCTTGGGGGCCTTCCAGCGGGCGATGCCGCGGGCTCCCAGGTTGAGGATCATGACGAAGGCGATGAGGACCAGGGCCGCCGCCCAGGCGCGGTCGTAGCTGGCCTCGTTGCCCGCCGCCCACTGCTCGTAGATGTAGTACGGCAGGGAGGACTGGGCGCCTTCGAAGGGGTTGTTGTTGATCAGCTGGGAGCCGAAGACCAGCAGGACGATCGGGGCGGACTCGCCGGCGATGCGGGCCACCGCGAGCATCACGCCGGTGACGATGCCGCCGATGGCGGTCGGCAGGACGACCTTGAGGATCGTGCGCCACTTCGGCACGCCGAGGGCCAGGGACGCCTCGCGCAGCTCGTTCGGCACGAGCTTGAGCATCTCCTCCGTGGAGCGGACGACCACCGGCATCATCAGGATCGCCAGGGCCATGGAGCCGGCGAATCCGGAGTAGCCGTTGTCCAGCATCAGGATCCAGAAGCTGAGGATGAACAGGCCCGCGACGATCGAGGGGATGCCCGTCATGACGTCGACGAAGAAGGTCACGGCCTTGGCGAGCCGCCCGCGCCCGTACTCCACCAGGTAGATCGCCGTCAGCAGGCCGATGGGGGCCGCGATGGCGGTGGCGATGCCGACCTGCTCCAGGGTGCCGATGATGGCGTGGTAGACGCCGCCGCCGGGCTGGATGGTCAGGACGCCGTTCATGGAGTGGCCGAGGAAGGCGCCGTCGAGGACCTTGCTGCCGCGCGCGACCGTCTCCCAGATCAGGGAGACCAGCGGCACCACGGCCAGCAGGAAGCAGACCCACACCAGGCTGGTGGCCAGGCGGTCCTTGGCCTGCCGGCGGCCCTCGACGCGGGCCGCGAGCACGTACATCGCGGCGACGAAGAGCACGGCCGCGATCAGGCCCCACTGGATGCGGCTGCTGAGCTCGGCGGCCAGGCCGGTGCCCACGCCGACGGCGGCCGCGGCGGCCGCGAGGGCGGCCGGCGCCCAGCGGGGCAGGCGGGGCTGGCGCAGGCTGTACGAGGGCTGGGGGGCGCGGTCGGCGACGGCCGGCTTGTCCAGGGTCATGGGGCTCATGCCGTGTACTCCTTGCGGCGCGCGATGATCAACCGTGCCGCGCCGTTGACCAGCAGGGTCAGGACGAACAGCACCAGGCCGGAGGCGATCAGGGCGTCCTTGCCGATCTCACCGGACTCCTTGAAGCTGCTCGCGATGTTCTGAGCAAACGTTCCGCCGCCCGGGTCCAGCAGGCTCGTGCCGATCTCGAAGCTGGGGGAGAGGACGGTGGCGACGGCCATCGTCTCGCCGAGCGCGCGGCCCAGGCCCAGCATCGAGGCGCTGATGACGCCCGAGCGGCCGAAGGGCAGCACCGACATCCGGATGACTTCCCAGCGGGTCGCGCCGAGCGCGAGCGCCGCCTCCTCGTGCATCTTCGGGGCCTGCAGGAAGACCTCGCGGCTGACGCTGGTGACGATCGGCAGGATCATGATCGCCAGCAGGATGCCGATGGTGAAGAGCGAGCGGGCGGCACCGTCGTGGTAGGCGAAGAGGCCGGTCCAGCCGAAGTAGTCGTCCAGCCAGCTGTAGAACCCGCCCAGGTGCGGCACCAGGAACAGGGCGCCCCACAGGCCGTAGACGATGGACGGCACGGCGGCGAGCAGGTCGATGACGTACGACAGCGGCGTGGACAGCTTGCGCGGCGCGTAGTGCGAGATGAACAGCGCGATGCCGATCGCCACCGGCACGGCGATGACCATGGCGATGAGCGAGCTGACGATCGTGCCGAACGCCAGCACGGCGATGCCGAAGACCGGCGGGGTGGCGTTGGCGCGCCACTCGAAGGTGGTGAAGAAGTCGCCCTCGTTGTGGGAGAGGGCGTTCGCGGCCCGGATGGTGAGGAAGACCGCGATGGCGGCCATGATCACCAGAAGCAGGATGCCGGAACCGCGGGAGAGCGCGAGGAAGATCCGGTCACCGGGGCGGGTGGCCGCCTTCGCCGGGTCGGCGGGGGCCGGGGCGCTGCCCTGCGGGGGCGGCGGTGCGGCTGCTGTGGCTGGGGTTATGTCCATGGGTTTCTCCGGTCTGCGGAGCGGCCCCCGCCGGGGGGTGGCGCTCCTGGCGCGGCGGTGCACCGGATGGTGCGGCCGGGCCCCCTGCCGGGGTGGGCGGGGGCCCGGCCGCACACGGTCAGGAGAGGTTCGCGATGCTCTCGCGGACCTTCTTGGCGATCTCGGCCGGCAGCGGGGCGTAGCCGAGGTCCTTCAGGACCGACTGGCCGTCCTCGCTGGCGATGTAGGTGAGGAAGGACTTGGTGGCGGGGAGCGTCTCGGCCTTGTTGCCCTTGTCGCCGACGATCTCGTACGTCACCAGGGTGATCGGGTAGGCGCCCTCGGCCTTGGTGGCGTAGTTGAGCTTGAGGGCGAGGTCCTGGCCGGTGCCGGTGATCTTCGCCTCGGCGATGGCCTTGGAGGCGTTGTCGGAGGTGGCCTCGACCGGGGCGGCGGCACCGGTGTTGAGCTTCACCGTGTCGATCTTGTTGGCGGTGGCGTAGGACAGCTCGAAGTAGGAGATGGCGCCCGGGGTCTGCTTGACCTGCGAGGACACACCGGCCGAGCCGTCGGCCGACTGGCCGCCCTTGGCCGCCCAGGCCTTGGCGGGGGCGTAGGGCCAGGACTTCTCGGCGGCGGCCTTGAGGTACTTGGTGAAGTTGTCCGTGGTGCCGGACTCGTCGGAGCGGTGGAACGCCTGGATCTTGAGGTCCGGGAGCTTGGCGTCCGGGTTGAGCTTCTTGATCGCCTCGTCGTTCCACTTCTCGATCTTCGAGTCGAAGATCTTGGCGAGGGTGTCCGCGTCCAGGACCAGGTTGTCCACGCCGGGGACCTTGTAGCCGATGGCGATCGGGCCGCCGAGCAGCGGCAGGTTGATGCCCTGGCCGCCCTTGACGACCTCCTTGGACTTGGTGACCTCTTCCGGCTTGAGCACCGAGTCGGAGCCCGCGAAGGCGGTCTTGCCCTGGAGGAACTCCTGGATGCCGGCGCCCGAACCGGTGGGCTTGTAGTTGACCTGGATGTCCTTGCAGGCCGCCATGAAGTTCTTGACCCACAGGTCCATGGCGTTCTTCTGCGCGGACGAGCCGGAGGCCAGCAGCTGTCCCTTGCCCTCGCACTTGATGTTGCCCGCGGCCTTGGTCGAGCCGCTGCCGCCGCCGGAGCCGTTGCCGCTGTTGTCGTCCGAGCCGCACGCCGTGAGGACCAGGGCGCCGGAGACGGCGATGGCGCCGAGGGCGACGGTGCGAAGCCGGTTGGTGCGCTGAAGCTTCACTTTCGGGTGTTCCTTCCGGGAGCCGCCGCGCGGGCGGCGTGCGAGAGGTGGGATGAGGCTGTTCCGCTGCATGCGGGCGGGGACCGTTCGGACGGCGTGGCCCGCACCCTCTACGGCCGAAATTAGGCAGATGAGATGAAGCGGTCGATGGGTCAGAGTGAACGGAGGGTGAACCTCGGCCGTCAGGGTGGTGGCCCCTGGAGGGGCCGGTTCCGACCGAAGTGTGACGCAGCTCTCTGTCGATTTGCGAGCGGACATGACAGCATCCGATCCTTGCGTGACGGCGCGTCAGGCGCGGGGGCGGAGTGGTGGAGGTGTCCTGTGGGGTGTCCTGAGAGGCGGACCGGCGGCGTCGGCGGAGCGATGGTGGGCAGACGGTGGCGGCTGGCCGCCGCGACCGCGCTCGCGAGCGCGGTCATCGGTGTCCTGGGCGCCCCGGGCGTCGCGTACGCGGACCCCGGACCCCCCTCGCCCGGCCCCTCGCAGAGCGCCTCGCGGAGCCTGGAGGACGTGCACAGGGAGGTGGAGAGCCTCTACCGCAAGGCGGAGGCCGCCACGGACGCGTACAACGCGGCCGGTGAGCAGCTGCGCCTGCAGGAGAAGTCGGTCGCGGAGATCACCCGGCAGATGGCCGCCGCGCAGGAGCGCATGGACCGGCTCCGCAACCAGGCCGGGGCCCTGGCCCGCGCCCAGTACCGCAGCGGCGGGCTGACCCCGCAGACCCAGCTCTTCTTCAGCGCCTCGCCCGACACCTTCCTCAACGGTGTCGCCCTGGCCCGCAAGGGCGAGCAGGCCACGCGCGGCGTGCTGGCCCAGGTCGAGGCGCTGCGCGGGGAGCTGCAGGGGCATGCCAAGGCCGCGGACGAGCGCCGGAAGGCGCTGGACGCGGAGCGCGGGAAGAAGGAGGCCGCGAAGAAGGAGATCGAGGCCAGGCTGGAGGCCGCGAAGAAGCTCGAGTCCCGCCTGGAGGAGAAGGAGCGGGAGCGGCTGCGGCAGCTGGAGGAGGAGCGGGCCCGCCGGGCGCAGACGGCCTGGCTGGCCTCCGACGCCGGCAAGGGCCTGGCCGGGCAGGGCTCGGCCGCCACGGGCGAGGGCAAGCGCGCGGTCGACTTCGCGACCGCCCAGATCGGCAAGGACTACGTCTGGGGCGCCGAGGGCCCGCAGTCCTTCGACTGCTCCGGCCTGACGCTCAAGGCGTGGGCGGCCGCCGGCCGCGCGATACCGCGTACCTCGCAGGAGCAGTGGCGGCAGCTGGCGAAGGTCGACGTCAAGGACATGCGCGCCGGGGACCTGGTGATCTACTTCTCCGACGCCAGCCACGTGGGCATGTACGTGGGCGACGGAAGGATCGTGCACGCGCCCCGGCCGGGCCGCCAGGTCACGCTCGCGGGCGCCGGTTCGATGCCGATCCTCGGGGTCGTACGGCCGGGGTAGGGGCCGGCCGGCGCGCGGACCGCCGCGCCGGGCATCCGGGGCGGCGGCCCGGGAACCGGTCGGCCACTGATCGGCTACAGCGCGTTTATTCATACGCTTGTACGATGTGACGCTCGTCATCGCGCGGTCCCCCGTCCGGGGGTATTCCGCCGCCAATTCCCTTTGTGGCTAGGGCATATGACAGAGGCGGGTGGCTCCGTACCATTCCGTTGGGCCGGGCTCTGGCGCTAGGGTCACCCTCGGTGCCCGCCCCTCGGCGAGGTGCCGTGCCCCTCGGGGGGTGGGGGCACCGCCCAGCGGTAGCTGGGGGAGGAAGGAAGCCGACGTGATGCCCGTACCCGCGCCGAGGCAGGCGGAGCCGCCCGCCGCGCTGCCCGACGGCGGGCTGACGCTGCTGGTGATCGAGAACGACCCCGGCGGCTCGCTGTCCGGCCCGGACATGGCGGAGATGACCGGAGCGGCCGGCCGGCCCGTACGCATCCGTACCGC
Source organism: Streptomyces sp. NPDC046261 (assembly GCF_040646235.1). Lineage (NCBI taxonomy): Bacteria > Bacillati > Actinomycetota > Actinomycetes > Kitasatosporales > Streptomycetaceae > Streptomyces > Streptomyces sp. NPDC046261. Next base: position 33,680 of record NZ_JBEYZU010000009.1, read on the forward strand.
CCGCAACCTCACCGAGGCGGAACGGTTGCTCACCGACGACGTGCAGTGCATCCTCCTCGACCTCGCCCTGCCGCCCATGGACGGCCCGCCCGGGAAGCCGCCGCGCGGCGCGGACGGGCCGGGCGGTACAGGCGGGCCGGACGAGATGGACGGGCCGGATGAGATGGACACGCTGCGCCAGGTGCTGCGGCTCGCCCCGCACCACGCCGTCCTCGCCCTGACGGCCCGGGCGGACGCCGAGCGGGCCGCGGAGGCGGTGCGCGTCGGGGCGCAGGACTACCTCTCCCGCGACGAACTCGACGGACGGGTCCTGAGCCGGGCCATCCGTTACGCCGTCGAGCGCAAGCGCGCGGACTTCGCGCAGCGGCAGCTCACCGAGACGCGGCTGCTCACCCAGGAGAACGCCCGCCTGGAGCGCGGCCTGCTGCCGCACCCCCTGCTGGCCGGCTCGGAGCTGCGGTTCGCCGCCCGTTACCGCCCCGGGCGCAGCCGCGCCCTGCTGGGCGGGGACTTCTACGACACGGTCCGCACCGAGGACGGCACGGTGCACGCGATGATCGGCGACGTGTGCGGTCACGGCCCGGACGAGGCGGCCCTGGGCGTCGAACTGCGCATCGCGTGGCGGGCCTTGACGCTGGCCGGGCTGTGCGGCGACGAGCTGCTGGCCACGTTGCAGCAGGTGCTGGAGCACGAGCGGGCGGACGAGGAGATCTTCGCGACGCTGTGCACGGTCGACATCGCCCCGGACGGCCGCACCGCGGCCCTGTGCCTGGCCGGGCACCCGGCGCCGCTGCTCGTGAGTCCCGGCCGGCCGCCCGCGCTGCTGCCCCAGGGCGACGGGGGACCGGCGCTGGGCCTGCTGTCGCACGCCCGCTGGCCGCACCGCGAGGTCGAACTCGGCGACGCCTGGAGCCTGCTGATGTATACGGACGGCCTGATAGAGGGCCGGATCGGGGCGGGGACGCGGCGGCTGGGCCAGGAGGGCATGATCGAGCTGATTGCCCGTCAGGTGAAGGAGGGTCTGGGCGGCGAGGACCTGCTGGACGCGGCCGTCACGGAGGTGCGGGCGCTCAACGGCGGGGAGCTCACGGACGACTTGGCCGTGATGCTGCTGGACCGCGGCTAGGCGCCGGGGCGTCCGACGGCCGGCCGGTCGCGCTACCGGCCGCCGTTGTACGGACCGTAGGGGCCGTCCGAGCTGGAGCCGCCGCGCCGGCGGGGGCCGCCGCGACCGGTGACCTGCCGCAGGGCGGGGCGGACGTCGACCATGTAGACGATCGTGGCGATCAGGCCGAGGACCGGCAGGAAGGCCAGGATGCCGAAGAAGAGGTTCACGGCGACCGCGATGGCCAGGATGATCAGCCAGAAGCCCTTGCTCTGCTTGTCGGCCGCCCGGTAGGCGTCCTCGCGCCGGACGGCGGCGTCGACCAGCGCGACCGCCGAGAAGACGAGCAGGCCGATCGAGACCCAGGACAGGACTTCGCCGAAACCTTCAACCAGCATGCCGTCCACCTCTTGTCAGTGCGTCTGCTGACCACCGTACCGGGAGAACGATCCGGGCACGCGAGGCGTGCCCGGATCGCCCGTGGTCGCCGGCCCGGCATCCGCCGGGTCCGGCCCCTTGCTACTGGTCGCCGGTCTTGGCGTCCGCCTTCTTCGCCGCCGCGGGCTTGCGGGCGGCCGGCTTGCGGGCGGCGGCGGGCTTGCCGTCGGCGTCCGCGTCGGAGGTGCCGGCGTCGGCCGGCCGGTCCTCCTCCTTGGCCTTCGGCTCGTCCTTGGCCGCGGTCTTCTCCGGCTCCGGGTCCGGCTCGACGGCGACGGCGATCTCGGAGATCTCCTCGGCGGCCTCGCCGCGCCAGGTCTTCACGGCCGTACGGCCGCGCTCGACCAGCTCCTCGAACTTCTCGCCGGCCTGCGCCGCGACGGTCAGGACCTGCCCGACGCCCTGGCCCGCCAGGTCCTGAGCGGTCTGGCCCAGCTTCTTGGCGTCGGTGTCGATCGTTCCGACGATCTCGGTGAACTTGGCGGTGACCTGCGTCTGGACCTGCTTGGCCTGCCTGCTCACCCGCTCGCCCAGGACCTTGGGGTCGGTGTTGCGCAGCTGCTCGAGGCGCTCGGGGGCCTCGGTGACGAACTGCCCGATCTTCTCGGCCGCCAGGTCCGCGGCGCCCGCGGCGGCGTAGGCGGTGTCGGTGGCGGTCTTACGGATGTCTTGGGTGATGGCCATGTCGATGGGTCTCCCGGATCAGCTCGAAGGTGTGCTGCTCGAAGATTTGCCGTGGTCGTCCGGTACGTCCGTCGCGAGCGCGTTCTCCTTGCGGAAGGACTCGTAGATCTGGAGCAGCACCTGCTTCTGCCGCTCGTTGATCGAGGGATCGGCGAGGATCACGCTGCGGACCTCCGCCTCGTCCCGGTCCCGCTCGTCGAGGATCCCGGCCTGTACGTACAGCGTCTCGGCGGAGATCCGCAGCGCCTTGGCGAGCTGCTGCAGGATCTCGGCGCTCGGCTTGCGCAGGCCGCGCTCGATCTGGCTGAGGTACGGGTTGGACACTCCGGCGGCATCCGCGAGCTGCCGCAGGGTCAGCTGCGCGGTGCGCCGCTGCTCACGCAGGTACTCGCCGAGATTGCCGACGTTGAGTGATGCCATGGGGGCGATGCTGCCCCATCCTGCTAACTTTTGCAAGCAGGTGCTTGCAAAAGTTTGAGCCAGGCGGGTGTCAGCTCCGGAGAGCGCTCAGGTCGATGCGGGCGAGGCGCTCGGGGTCGGTGAGGATGTCCAGGGCCGTGACCCTGGCGTTGTGGATGGTGAACGCCATGACCGAGAGCACGCGGCCCTCCGCCACCGCGACCACGCCGGGGGAGCCGTTGACCAGGGCCGGGAGCGCGGCTTCGGCGAAGCGGGCGAAGGTGATCGCCTGGGCGGCGACGGCGGCGGCGCCGTGGCGGATCAGGCCGGGGCGCAGCACGCCACCGTCGGAGCGGGCCACGATTCCGGGGTCGAGGACGGCGACGAGGGCGTCGAAGTCCCCGCCGCGGGCCGCGGCGAGGAAGGCGTCGACGACCGAGCGCCGGGCGGCCGGGTCGGAGTCGGGTGCGGGCGCCGCGCCCTGGACGCGGCGGCGGGCGCGGCTGGCCAGCTGCCGGGTGGCCGCGGGGGTGCGGCCGAGGACGGCGGCGATCTCGTCGAAGGGCACGGCGAACATGTCGTGCAGGACGAAGGCGAGCCGTTCGGCCGGGGCGAGCGTGTCCAGGACGACGAGCAGGGCGAGGCCGACCGCGTCGGCCAGGAGTATCTCCTGCTCGGGATCGAGGCCGTCCGGGCCGCTGACGACCGGGTCGGGGAGGCGGATCCGCCCGTCCTGGTCGTGCAGCGGATCCTCGCGCCGCGTGGTGCGCGAGCGCAGCATGTCCAGGCAGGTCCGGCCGACCACCGTGGTCAGCCAGCCCCCCAGGTTCTCCACCGCGCCGGCGTCGGCGCGGCTCAGCTTGAGCCAGGCTTCCTGCACGGCGTCCTCGGCCTCGCCGAGCGACCCCAGCATCCGGTAGGCCACCGCCCGCAGATGGGGGCGGTGCTCCTCGAACCGCCGTGCCAGCATTTCCTCTTCGCTCACGGTCACATCCCCGCGTTCTGGTCCGTCGCCGCGCTGACGGACGCTCCTGACGACGGAGATTACGATCAAGAACGCCCGGGCGGCGGAAAATGCCTGGCCATCCGCGCGATCTGCCGTGATGATGCGGTTATGTCGCACACCTTCGAAGAGCTCGTGGCCGAGGCCGAAGCGGTGTCCGTGGAGGGGTGGGACTTCTCCTGGCTGGAGGGACGGGCCACCGAGGAGCGCCCGTCGTGGGGGTACCAGCGGCTGATGAGCGAGCGGCTGGCGACCGTGTCGGCCGCGCTGGACATCCAGACCGGCGGCGGCGAGGTGCTGGCCGGGGCGGCGCGGCTGCCCGCCACGATGGTCGCCACCGAATCGTGGCCGCCGAACGTGGCCAAGGCGACCAGGCTGCTGCACCCGCTGGGCGCGGTGGTCGTCGCCGACCCCGACGAGCCGCCGCTGCCGTTCGCCGACGCGGCCTTCGACCTCGTGACGAGCCGGCACCCGGCGACCGTGTGGTGGCCGGAGATCGCCCGCGTGCTGCGGCCCGGCGGCACCTACTTCGCCCAGCACGTCGGCCCCGCCACCGTCTTCGAGCTGGTCGAGTACTTCCTCGGGCCGCAGCCCGAGGCGCGCCGCAAGCGCCACCCGGACGACGAGTGCGCGCAGGCCCGGGCGGCGGGCCTGGAGATCGCCGACGTCCGCTCGGAGCGGCTGCGGATGGAGTTCCGCGACATCGGCGCCGTCGTCTACTTCCTGCGCAAGGTGATCTGGACCGTGCCCGGCTTCACCGTGGACCGCTACCGCGACCGGCTGCGCGACCTGCACGAGCGGATCGAGCGGGAGGGACCCTTCGTCGCCCACTCGTCCCGGACCCTCATCGAGGCCCGCAAGCCCGCCTGAGGGCGTACGGACACACCTGAGGGCGTACGAGCGCCTGAAGGCGTGCGCGCTGCTACGCCGCCGGGGCGCCCTCGCGCGTCCAGTGCGCGGGGCGGGTGAGCGCGGGCGGCAGCTTGGTGGCGGCGTCGCCCTTGGCGGAGTTGAGCTGGGGCTGGGTGAGGAAGAGGGACCCGGTGAGGTCCGCGCCGCTCAGGTCGGCGTCCCGGAAGTCGGCGCCGATGAGGTCGGCGTCCCGCAGATCGGCGCGGCTGAGGTCGGCGGCGATCAGATAGGCCCCGCGCAGATTGGCGCCGCGCAGGTCCGCGCCCTTGAGGCGGGCCCCCATGAGGTCGGCGCCCCGGCGGTCCTTCTGCTTGCGGCCGGCCGCGGCCTTGGCCCGGACGAGTTCGCTCGTGCGCAGCAGCAGGGTGTTGACCTGCTGCCGGTGTGCCGCCACGTCCACGTCGGCGAGCTGCCCGGCGTCGAGGAGGGTCAGGCGCTCGGTCTCGTCGAGGGCGCGGCGCAGGTCCGCGTGGACCGGGCGGGCCGGGGCCAGCGTGAGGGCCTCGCTGAGGTACCAGAGCAGCTCGTGCAGCTGTCGTACGACCGGGAACACGTCGAACATCAGCTGTGCCGTCTCCGGGGCCTGCCGCCAGTCCCGGCCGCCGAAGGTGACCTGCGAGACCTTCTGTCCCGCCCCGAAGCAGTCGTACACGGTGCAGCCCCGGAAGCCGCTCTTGCGCAGGCGGGTGTGGATGCCGCAGCGGAAGTCGGTCCGGAGATTGGCGCAGGGCTTGCCGGCGTTCTTGTCGGCCGCGAAGTCCGCTGACGCGGCGAAGGGCAGTGCGACGCAGCAGAGGCCGAAGCAGTTCTCGCAGTCGCCCAGCAGGTCGAGGTGGCGGCGGCCGCCGGTGCTCGCGTTCGCGCCCTGGCCCGCGCCCGCGCCTGCGTTTCGGTCTTTCTCGGACACGGTGTGCCGCTCTCCCCGCGCCCGAGGGCGACTCGACTGCTTCTCCTACAACGACGTAGCAGTCTAACGTTCCGGGCATATGGAGTGACCAGGCATTTTCGACCGGCCCACGGGCGGCCGGACGCTACGCCGCCGCGAGCCCCAGCGCCTCGCCCTCCGCGAACGCGGCCCCGAACCCCGCCGCGCCCAGCGCCGTCCGCGCCACCGCGCCGATCCGCTCGACGTCACCGCGCTCGGCCGGCGGCAGGGGCGCGCCCGCCGAGGCGCGGGCGGCGGCCGCGGCGCCGAGCAGGCGGGCGGCCCGCGCGGGGTCGCCGGACAGGGCCGCGGCGCCGGCGAGCCCTTCCAGTGACAGGGCCGCGGCCCGCGGGTCGCCGAGCTGCCGGGCCACCTCCAGGGCATGCTCGTGCCGGGCGCGGGCGGCCCCGGCTTCGCCGCGCAGCTCCGCGACGAAGCCCAGCTCGGCCAGGACCAGGGAGTTGCAGGACTCGGAGGAGACCTCGGCGTACCAGGCGTGTATGCGCAGCAGCAGGGCCTCGGCGCCGGAGAGGTCGCCCTCCCGGCGGGCGGCCAGGGCCAGGCCCAGCTCCGCGTGGATCTCCCCGAACTTGAAGCCCTGTTCGGCCGCGATGCGCCGGGCTTTCTCGTGCAGCTCGCGGGCCCGGGCACCCTGTGCTGTCAGCAGGGCGAGCCTGCCGAGCCGGGAGAGGACGACGGAGACCTCGGTGGCCAGGTCCAGCTCCTCCGCGATCGCCAGGGCGTCGCGCAGCAACCGCTCGGCGCGGGCGTAGTCGCCCCTGATCTCGGCGAGCGCCGCCAGGGGCCATGTGCCCTGCAACTGTCCCCAGCGGTCGTCCAGTTCCCGGAAGAGGGCGACGCCGCGCTCGCCGTCGCGCTCGAGGGCGGCCAGGTCGCCGCGGATCAGCGCGTGCGTCGCCCGCAGCGCGAGGGCCGCCGCGACGCCCCAGCGGTCGCCGTGCTCCCGGAAGCCGGCCAGCGCACGGCCGGTGAGCTCCTCGCTCGCGGCCACATCGCCGGTGTTGAACAGCGCGTACGCCCGGAACCACCGCGTCCTGGCCCGTATGCCGGGATCGGCCGCCTCCGCCCTCTCCTCGGCCGCCGGCTTGGCCCGATGGCCCGTCAGGAGGGCGAAACCGTCGTACAGGGCGCGCACTTCGCCGCTCTCGCCAAGGGACAGCGCGGCCTCGGCGCGGCGGCGGGCCTCGCCCAGCCGGCCGCGCAGCAGCCAGTACCAGGACAGGGCGGCCACCAGCCGCAGCGCCTCCCCGGCCGCGCCGTCGCACACCGCCGTGTCCAGCGCGGCCCGCAGATTGCCGCTCTCCGCGTCCAGCCGCCGCAGCGCCTCGCCCTGCCCGGGCCCGTGCAGCAGCGGGCGGCAGGCTTCGGCGAGGGCGGTGTAGTACCGCAGGTGCCGCTGCCGGACGCGGGCGGCGTCCTCCATCTCGTGCAGGCGCTCGGTCGCGTACGCGGCGACCGATTCCAGCAGCCGGTAGCGGGGGCCCCGGGGGCCGTCGGCCATGACGACCAGGGACCGGTCGACCAGGCGGGACAGCAGGGCCGGCACATCCTCCGCGGCCACCCCCTCGCCCGCGCACACCGCCTCCGCCGCGCGCAGCGTGCAGCCGTCGGTGTGCGTGGCGAGGCGGCGCAGCACGATGCGCTCGGGAGCGCTGAGCAGCTCCCAGCTCCAGTCGATGACGGCCCGCAGCGTCTGCTGGCGCCGCGGCGCGCCCCGGCGGGGGCCCGACAGGACGCGGAAGCGGTCGTCCAGCCGGTCCGCGAGCGCGCGCACGCCCAGGGCCCGTACGCGCGTGGCGGCGAGTTCGAGGGCGAGCGGCAGTCCGTCGAGCCTGCGGCACACGACCTCTACGGCCGCCTGGGTGGCGTCGTCCAGGACGAAGCCGGGCGCCGCGGCCGCCGCGCGCGCCGCGAACAGCCGCACCGCGTCCTGCGGCGGCAGCGGGTCGACCGGCCGCACCGTCTCGGCGGCCAGCGCGAGCGGCTCCTGGCTCGTCGCCAGCACCCGCAGGCCGGGGGCGGCCCGCAGCAGCCGGCCGGTGAGCTCGGCGACGGCCTCGACGACGTGCTCGCAGTTGTCGAGGACGAGCAGGGCCGAGCGGTCGCGCAGCGCCGCGGCCAGCCGCTCGGCGGCCGTCAGCGGCGCCCCGGGCGCACCGTCGTCGCGCACCCCCAGCGTTTGCGCGACGACCTCGGCCAGGGCATCGGCGTCGCCCTGCCGGCCGGCCAGCTCCACCAGCCACACCCCGTCGGGGCACTCGCGGGCGAAGCGGCCCGCGACCTCGCCCGCCAGAACCGTCTTGCCGACCCCGCCCGGGCCGGTGAGCGTCACCAGCCGGCCCGCCCTCAGGAGCGCGGCCGTCTCCTGTGCCGCCCGCTGCCTGCCGATGAGCTCGGTGAGCGGCGCGGGCAGGTTCGTGCGGCCGGCGGCGGGGCGGGGGCGGGCCGCCAGCTGGGGCGACTGGGTGAGGATCGCCTGGTGGAGCGCGGTCAGCTCCGGCCCCGGGTCCAGGCCCAGCTCCCGCGCCAGCCGCTCGCGCAGCTCGGCGTACGAGGCCAGGGCCTCGCTCTGGCGGCCCGCCCGGTACAGGGCGCGCAACTGGGCGGCGCGCAGCCGCTCGCGCAGCGGGTGCCGGGCGACGAGGGCGGTGAGCTCACCGGCCAGGCGGCCGTGCTCGCCCAGCTCCAGCCGGGCCTCGGCCTGGTCCTCCAGGGCGGTCAGCCGCAGCTCTTCCAGGCGCAGCGCGGCCGCGCGGACGGTCTCCTCGCCGGCGGGCTCGGAGAGGCCGGAGGGACCGGAGGAGTCGGTGAAGTCGGCGTAGGCCGGGCCGCGCCACAGGCCGAGCGCCTCCGCGAGGAGCCCCGCCCGCTCGCGGGGGTCCGCGGTGGCGCGGGCCCGGGTCACCAGGGCCTGGAAGCGGTCCGCGTCGGTCTCCCCGGCGGCCAGCCGCAGGCGGTAGCCGGGCGGCTGGTGCGGGACGCGGTCGTGGCCGAGGGCGCGGCGCAGCTGGGAGACCTTGGACTGGAGGGCGTTGGCGGGCCGGCCGGGCAGCGCCTCGCCCCACAGGTCGTCGACGAGCCGGGCGGTGGAGACCGGCCGGCCTTCGTGCACGAGAAGCAGGGCCAGCAGCGCCCGGACCTTCGTCTCGCGCACCCTGACCGGATCCCCCGCCTCGTCCCACACCGTCAGTGGGCCGAGCATCCCGAACCGCATGCCCAGACGGTAACCCGGCCCACTGACAACGGCCGCCGGCCCCGGGGTGCGAAGGGCCACGGCAAACCGTCAGCACACCCCCAGCGAACCGTCAGCGCCGCCTCGCAGAGTGCGGGGCATGACGAAATACACGAACAAGAAGGCCGTGGTCATCGGCGGCACCATCGGCATGGGCCTCGCCATCGCCAAGCGCCTCGTCGAGGGCGGCGCCGAGGTGCTGCTGACGGGCCGTAACGAGAAGAACCTGCGGGACGCCCGCGACGAACTGGGCCCCGCCGCCCACGCCGTACGCTCCGACATCACCAGCCTCGAGGACATCGCCGCGCTGGGCGACACGGTCCAGGAGCGGCTCGGGCACGTGGACTATCTCTTCGTCAACGCCGGCATCTCGGAGCTGGGTCCGGTGGCGGAGGTCACCGAGGAGTCCTACGACCGGCAGTTCGCGGTCAACACCAAGGGCGCCTTCTTCACGGTGCAGCGGATGCTCCCGCTGCTGCGCGAGGGCGGGTCCATCGTCTTCACCAACTCCGTCGCGGACGAGATGGGTTACCCGGGCATGTCGGTCTACTCGGGTTCGAAGGCGGCCCTGTGGTCGTTCGCACAGGTGCTGGCCTCCGAGTTGGTGGGCCGGGGCATCCGCGTCAACGCGGTCTCGCCCGGCTTCATCGACACCCCGACGATGGGCGTCGTCTCCTTCACGCCCGAGGAGCAGGCGCACTTCCGGGCCGTAGGCGACGCCTCCACCCCGATGAAGCGCCACGGAACCAGCGACGAGGTGGCGCGGGCGGCCCTCTTCCTGGCCGCCGACGCCACGTTCACCACCGGGGTCAAGCTGGCCGTCGACGGCGGCCTGGGGCAGCACGTGGCCGTACCGGAGTAGGTCAGGCGGCGGAGCCGGCCGCCGCCCGCAGCCGGGCGAGGCGGCGGCTGCCCCAGGCGCCCAGCGGGGCCAGGGCCCGGTGCAGGTCGTGGCCGTCCCCGGTGAGGGAGTACTCCACCTTGGGCGGCACCACGTCGAACACCTCGCGGTGCACGATGCCGTCGGCCTCCAGCTCCCGCAGCTGCTGGGCCAGCACCTTCTCGCTGATGCCCGGCAGCAGCCGCCGCGTCTCGCCGAAGCGGCGCGGACGCTCGTGCAGTGCCCACAGGATCAGCACTTTCCACTTGCCGTCGATGACATCGACGGCGGCGTCCAGTCCACATTCGTACGACGGCTGTTTGTTCATGTCCCCACGGTAAACGGGTTACTTGCCGTACGGGCGGGCCGCGCGCGCCTCGCGCAGGGACAGGGCCCACCAGCCGAGCTGGTCGAGCATCGCCTTCGCGGCGCCGGCGGCGGAGGTGCCCGCCTCCTCGTCCAGGTGGCGGCCGGACTCGTCCAGCTTGCCCCACGGGCTGTGGAAGCTGACGGTCTCGCGAATGGTGACGGCGTGCAGCTCGGCGAAGACCGGGCGCAGGTGCTCGACCGCGCGCAGGCCGCCGGAGAGCCCGCCGTAGGAGATGAAGGCCACCGGCTTGGCCTGCCACTGGGTGTAGTGCCAGTCGATGAGGTTCTTCACCGACGCGGGGTAACTGTGGTTGTACTCGGGGGTGATGATGATGAAGGCGTCCGCCTCCGCCAGTCGCGGGGTCACGGTGGCGAGGGCGGCCGTCTCCTGCGGGCCGGGCTCGCTGCTGAGGTTGACCGGCAGCGGGTGGTAGGCAAGGTCGATGACGTCGACGTCGATGTCGTCGCGCTGAGCGGTCTGTTCGGCGAGCCACTTGGCGACAGTGGGGCCGAAGCGGCCCTCACGGGTGGAGGCGACGACGACGGCGAGGCGGTACGGGGACTCGGACATGACGGAGCTCTCTCCTCGGCAAGGGATGGCAAGAGGTGTTCGTGACGTCCCCGGTCCGTGGACCGCGGGGCCGTTGGGAAGAACCCTCTTACCTCAACCGCACTTGAGGTCAAGGGCGGGCCGGCGAGCACGGAGAGAGCCCGTACCGGCGGGCCTCAGAAGTGGTCCGGGCACCATGGCCGGCGCGCCGTGCGCAGCATGAGCTCCGCGCGCTGCGCGGCGCCGGCCCGCTCCTCGTCGATCCACCCCAGCGTCGCGAGCCGCACCGCCGACTCGTCCCCGAGGTAGAGGGCGGCCAGTTCGGCGACGCTCAGGGAGAGTTCGGCCGGCCGCTTCGAGGGCGTACAGCTCGTACCGCCCGGGTCCACCTCCAGCAGGAAGCGCCCGCCGGCGTGGCCTGCCGGGTCCGTGACGTCCAGGACGAGGGAGCCGGGGCAGGCGTACGTACGGGCCTCCAGCAAGGCCGGCACGTCGAGGGGGCGCAGCCACAGGTAGTCGGAATGCAGGGTGAGCTTGGCGGCGCGCGGGTCGGGCAGCAGCATCGGCAGGAGGTCGTCGGGGGCGCGGCGGCCGGAGGCGACCTTGGTGACCCAGTCGACGGACAACAGGAAGTGCCACAGGGCGCGTTCGGCCTCCGTAGAGACCGCTATCAGACCGTGCACCGTGGCGGTGTTCTGCGGCCTCTTGCCGTCCCACACCTCGTCGGAGGTGTACGTCAGCAGCCCGTCGACGCTGCCGCCGGGGGAGCGGTAGAGGGCGTAGTAGGGCTCTGTCCACGGGGGCAGGCCGGGCTGGGGGATGTCGCCGGTGGCCAGCCGCCACCAGCGCTCGGTGCGGTCGACGACGCCGTGGCGGACGGCCCGCAGCCGCTCGTGCAGCGGGGGCCCGAGCCGCCGCACGGTCTCGGCGTCCACGAAGTCGACACGGCCGCCGTCCGCCGGGCCCGCGTAGCGCTTGTCCAGCCCGGCGCGGGCCACCTCCACCTCCCACTCGCAGACCCAGGCGGCCGGCCCGAACCCGTACCGGCCGTAGATGAGCCACTCGGACGCCAGGAGCGTGGCGGCCACCTCGCCACGGTCGCGGGCTTCCCGCAGGTCGCGCTCCATCATGCGGCTGAGCAGGCCGCGCCGGCGGTGGGTGGCCGAGACGGTGACGTTGGAGATGCCGCTCGCGGCGACCGCCGCCCCGCCGGGCACGGTGATCCGCTGCGGGAAGCTGCGGAACGTTCCGACGCACTGTCCGGCGTCGAAGGCCCCCTGCACGCGCTCGAGGTCCATGCCCGCGCGGCGGGTCTCTATCTCTTCCTTGGCCACTGCGGGAGGCCGCAGGAAGCCGGTGTGCATGGCTCGGATCCAGTCGGGCAGGTCGGGGTCGCCGATCGTACGCACCTCGAGGCTCATACGAGCACGCTAGGGGCCCTGCCCGGCCGGACGCATGCCATTTGTGAGGGCTATCGGCTCCTTACGGGCGTCAGCGGTACGTCACAAGGATTGCTGTCTCCGGCGCCCGTCGGCGGTCACGAGAGGAGGTCGTCCACTTGCGCTTCTCCTTCACGGTACCTGCGGGCGATCTCCGCACTGCAGTCGTCCGCCGTGTGCTGCAGCCCCGCACGCCGTACGGAGACCTGCCGCTCGTACGCCTCCAGGCGCCCCATGCCCTCGCGCAGCTCCCGGTCCGTGCGGGCACCCAGATCCGACAGCTCGACCTCCGAGAGCATGTCCTCCGCCAGCCGCCGGTACTCCTCGCTGTGCGGCGTCCCCACCGTCACATGGCGGGCGGACGAACGGTGCGCGGAGGGGCCGTCCGCGAGGATCTCCGACAGCCGCTCCACCAGCAGCCGCTCCACCACCGGCGACCCCGGGGCCGCCCGGCGCGCCAGCTCGGCCCGCAGGATGTCGATGCGGCCCTGCAACAGCCGCCGCACATAGCTGAGGTCGGCCTCGTCCCGCTGGGCGTCCCGGCGCAGCGCCCGCAGCTCCGCCAGGCGCAGCTCGTTCAGCCGCCGCCCGGGGACGTCCGCCATCCGCCCGGAGCGCTGGCTCGGGGGTCTGGCGTGCAAGCTGTCCACTGCCTTGAGGTCCTTCAACTTCTTGAGGTCCTTCAGCTCCGTGGCCGTGCGGTCGGCCGCCGTGAGCATGGGGCCATCCTCGGTGGGTGTGGTCATGCGGTTCCGTCCCCTCGGGCGGTGTGCGGCCGGATCACGTTCCCCTTGCCCGCATAAGGCACCGCCTGCACGCATCGTGCCATTCGGTGCGCCCCGGGCGCAGGGTCTCTCCACCCGAACAGCCCCTTATGGCCGCAGGGCATCATGGTCCGTATGCGTGCAGTGGTGCAGAGGGTGAACGGCGCGAGCGTCGCCGTGGACGGCCGGGTGACGGGCGAGATCGTCGGCGAGGGCCTGTGCGTGCTCGTCGGTGTGACACATGACGACACGCCGGAGCGCTGCGCGCAGCTGGCCCGCAAGCTGTGGTCCCTGCGGGTGCTGCAGGACGAGAAGTCCTGCAGCGACGTGGGCGCACCGCTGCTGGTGATCTCCCAGTTCACTCTCTACGGTGACGCCCGCAAGGGGCGCCGCCCGACGTGGAACGCGGCCGCGCCGGGCCCCGTGGCCGAGCCGCTCGTCGACGAGGTCGTCGCGCAGCTGCGCGCCCTGGGCGCGCACGTGGAGACGGGCCGCTTCGGAGCGGACATGAAGGTCTCGCTCACGAACGACGGCCCGTTCACGGTGTTGCTCGAGGTCTGAGGGCCTACGGCTCGACGACCGTCTCCTGCGAGGCCGCCGTGGCCTCCCCCACCAGCAGCGGCGCGTCCACCGGCACGTTCCGCTTCACCAGGGCGAGGGCGATCGGCCCCAGCTCGTGGTGGCGGGCCGAGGTGGTGACGAAGCCCAGCTGACGGCCCTCCGGGCCGTCGGAGGCCAGCCGCACGGCGGCGCCGTGGCCCGGCAGGCTCACCTCGCTGCCGTCGAGGTGCAGGAAGACCAGGCGGCGCGGCGGCTTGCCCAGGTTGTGGACGCGGGCGACGGTCTCCTGGCCGCGGTAGCAGCCCTTCTGGAGGTGCACCGCCTCCCCGATCAGGCCCAGCTCGTGGGGGATGGTGCGGTGGTCGGTCTCCAGGCCGAGCCGGGGCCGGTGGCCCTCGACGCGCAGGGCCTCGTAGGCCAGGACGCCCGCCGCCGGGCCGTGCGCGGCCGCGAAGTCCGCCAGCCGCTCGCGCGGCAGGAACACATCCCGCCCGTGCGGCGTCTCGCGCACGGTGACGCCCTCGGGCACCTCGGCGATCGAGCCGGCGGGCAGGTGCACGACCGCGATGTCCGCGCTGCGGTCGGCGACCTCGACCTTGTAGAAGAACTTCATGCTCTCCAGGTACGCGATCAGCGCGTCCTGGGTGCCGGGCTCGACGTGCGCCCACGTCGTCTCCCCGTCGTCGACCAGGTACAGCGCGTGCTCGATGTGGCCGTGCGGGGAGAGGATCAGCGCCTGGGTGGCCCGGCCGGGCGGGAGGTCGCTCACGTGCTGGGTGAGCAGCAGGTGCAGCCAGCTCAGCCGGTCGGGGCCGGTGACGGTGACGACCCCGCGGTGCGAGAGGTCCACGAAACCGGTTCCGTCGGCGAGCGCGCGCTGCTCGCGGAAGGGGTCGCCGTAGTGCGCGGCGACGCCTTCGTCCGGGCCCTCGGCGGGTACGGCTCCGGGCAGCGACAGCAGCGGGCTTCTCGAATGACGCTCCATGGCGACCAGCCTAAGGGGCCGTGGCAGGTGCGTTCGAGGAAGCCTTCGAGGAGCACTGTGCGCACCGGCCGAAGATCGCGAAGTGCTTCATGTCGGTCTCGAACCCGAAGTCCTCGCGCAGCTTCGCGGTGAAGTCCGCGGCCACCGACAGATCTGCCTCGATGACCCCGGTGCAGTCCCGGCAGACCAGGTGTATGTGGTGGTGCCGGTCCGCGAGGTGGTAGGTGGGCGCGCCGTGCCCGAGGTGGGCATGGCTGACCAGGCCCAGCTCCTCCAGCAGCTCCAGCGTCCGGTAGACCGTCGAGATGTTCACCCCGCCCGCGGTCTTGCGGACCTCGGTGAGGATGTCGTCCGGAGTGGCGTGCTCGAGGCGGTCGACCGCCTCCAGCACGAGCTGGCGCTGCGGGGTCAGCCGGTAGCCGCGTTTACGGAGGTCGCTCTGCCAGTCGGTGTCCACCACGCTCCCAGTCTAGGCAGCGTCAGCGGTTGCGGACCCCCTTCAGGTAGTCGGCGAGGGCGGCGACGGCCGCGGGGTTGCGGGGGCTCTCGACGAGGTCGACGTAGTCGAGGACGAAGACGCGGTCGTTCTTGATGGCGGAGACGCCCGCGAGCGGCGGGTAGGACATGAGGAACTTCTTCTTCTCCTCGGCGCTCACGTCCCCGTAGTTGTTGATGACGATGACCTCGGGATCGCGCTCGACGACGGTCTCCCAGCCGACGGTCACCCACGAGTCCTTGAGGTCCTTCATCACGTGGTCGCCACCGGCCTTGGTGATGATGTCGTGCGGCCCGGCGAAGGCGCCCGCCGTCAGGGGCTTGTCCCGGCCGTCGTCGTAGAGGAAGACGCGGGGCGCCCTGCCGTCCTTGGGGACGCCGGCCTGGGCGTCGGCGACGCGCTTCTTGAAGCGCTCGACGAGGGCGCTCGCCCGGTCCTCGACGTCGAAGATCTTCCCCAGGGTCTCCAGGTCGGTGTAGAGGGCCTCCAGCGGCGGCATGACCCCGCGGGACTTCCCGCTGCCGCCGTTGTGGCAGGACTCGGTGAGGACGTACGAGCCCACGCCGAGCTTCTTCAGCGCCTCGGGCGTGAAGGCGTTGCCCTCGCCGAAGCCGTAGTTCCAGCCCGCGAAGACGAGGTCCGCCTTCGCGTCCAGGACCAGCTCCTTGTTGATCTCCTTGTCCGACAGCCGCTTCACCTTGTCGTAGCCGGTCTTCCAGGGCGCCTCGCCCTTGTCGTCCCGGCCGGTCTTGTAGCGGGGGGCCACATAGCCGGCCATGTGGTCCTCCAGGCCGAGCGCGAACATGATCTCGGTGATACCGACGTCGTTGGTGACCACGCGCCGCGGCGCCTTGTCGTACGTCGTCTTCACGCCGCAGTTCTCGATGGTCACCGGGTAGTGGCCCGAGGCCGCCCCGCTCTGCTTGCCGTCCTGTTTGTCGCCGGAGGCATCCGAAACCTTCGCGCCGCAGCTCGTGAGGGTGACGGCGGCGAGCAGGGCGAGGGAGATACGCGCGGTACGCATGGGGGTCCTTAACGGAGGCGGTCGAAGAGCAGTTGCGGGGCGCCGGAGGCCGGGTGCGGCACCCGGTGCGCCCGTACGCCGAAGACCTCGGCGAGCAGCTCGGCGGTCAGTACGGAGTGCGGCGGGCCACTGGCGACGATGCGGCCGCGCGCGATGACGTACAGGACGTCGCAGTGGGTGGCGGCGAGGTTGAGGTCGTGCAGCGCGGCCAGGACCGTCAGCCCGGAGGAGCGCACCAGGGCGAGGACCTCCAGCTGCTGGGCGATGTCCAGGTGGTTCGTCGGCTCGTCCAGCACCAGCACCTTCGGCTGCTGCGCCAGCGCCCGGGCGATCAGCACCCGCTGCTTCTCGCCGCCGGACAGGGTCAAAAACCCCCGCCCGGCGAGGTGGGCCGCCCCCACCCGCGCCAGGGCGCTCGTGCACGCCTCGGTGTCGGCCGCCGTGACGCGCCCGGCGGCGCTCTGGTGCGGCAGCCGGCCCATCGCCACGACCTCGAAGACGGTGAAGTCGAACTCACTGGCCGACTCCTGCGGCAGCGCCGCCAGCCTGCGGGCGCCCTCGCGGGCGCCCAGGGCGTGCAGGTCGTCGCCGTCCAGCAGCACCCGCCCGGCGGCCGGCCGCAGCGCGCGGTAGGCGCAGCGCAGCAGCGTGGACTTGCCGCTGCCGTTGGGGCCGACCAGGCCCACGAACTGCCCGGCGCCGGCCCGCAGCGCGATGTCCTCGATGAGGCGCGTGCCCGCGATGTCGACCGCAAGGCCCTCGATGTCGACGCGCATCACGAACCTCCGAAGGTGTAGCCGCGCCGCCGCATCAGCAGCACGAAGCACGGCACGCCGATGAGCGCCGTGATGACGCCGACCGGCAGCTCCACCGGCGCGAGCAGCAGCCGGGAGACGACGTCCACCCACACCAGCAGCACCGCGCCCAGCAGCGGGGCCACGGCCAGCACCCGGCGGTGGTCGGCGCCGACGATCATGCGGGTGATGTGGGGGACCATCAGTCCCACGAAGCCGATCGCCCCGCTGACGGCGACGACGGCCCCGGTGACGGCGGCCGTCACGACGAACAGCACCCGGCGCAGCCGCTCGGCGTCCACGCCGAGCGAGGCGGCGGTCTCGTCGCCCATGGCGAGGGCGTTGAGGCTGCGCGCGGACCACAGCAGCGCGCCGATGCCGGCCAGGACGACGGCGGCGGCGATGGGCAGGGACGACCAGGTGGCGCCGCCGAGGCTGCCGAGCAGCCACATCATCGCCGAGCGGGCGGCCTCGCCCCTATCGGCGCTGAAGACCATGAGCGTGGTGATGGCGGAGAAGCCGTAGTACATGGCGCTGCCGGTCAGCACCAGGCGCAGCGGGGTCAGCCCGTGGGCGGTGCGTGCCGCCGCGTAGACCAGGGCCATGGCGGCGAGCGCGGAGACGAAGGCGGCGCCGGAGAGCGCCCACACGCCCAGCGAGGCGAAGGCGCCGAAGAGCAGGACCGCGTTGGCGCCGACGGCGGCGCCGGAGGAGATGCCGAGGGTGAAGGGGTCGGCGAGGGCGTTGCGCACCATGGCCTGGGCGCCCACGCCGATGGCGGACAGCCCCGCCCCGACGACGGCGGCCAGCAGGGCGCGCGGGAAGCGCAGCTCCCACACGATCGTGTAGGCGGAGACCTCGTCCGGTGCGATGCCCCCGCCGGTCAGCCCCGCCCACAGGTAGCGCAGCGTCCCGCCCCACCCGACGCCGGCAGAGCCGAGGGCCACACAGCACAGCAGCGAGGCCAGGAGGGCGAGGAGGAGCCCGGCCATGAGCGGGGGCAGGGGGAGCCTGCGGGGCGGTGGTGCGGCGGAGCCGGGCGGGCCCGGCGTCCTCGTGACCATTGCCAGGGGATCGATCGCCACGGGCAGTACGCCTTCGCCTCGGGCCGCTTCCGTACGTACCGAGGAGCGGCCCGCGGCGGGCTCCGCCGGGGTGTCCCCTCGCAGTCCACGGCGAGTTGTGCTGGGAGCAGCGCGCCGCGGGCGATCGGGCTCGCGGAGAGGGCCCCGGGGGGCCGCTTCCGCCTACCGTTGCGGGTCAGCGCCGGATTTCGACCGGACTTCCCCCGCGGGGCGCTCGGGTGGTGATTTACGGCTGGTAGGGCGTGCCGTCCTCGCGGAAGAAGGAGACGCCGTCCGGCAGGTCCTCGGGCAGGCTCTCGGCCCACTCCTGCAGGCTCTGCTGCGTGGCGACCTTCTTCAGGTGCGCGGACATGTACGGGCGCAGCGGCACCTCGGGGGTGGCCTTCTCGCCGACCCACATCAGGTCGCCCTTGACGTAGCCGTACAGGCGCTTGCCGCCGGTGTAGGGGCCGGAGGCCGCGGTGCGGGCGACGGCGTCGGTGGCCAGGTCGATCTGCGGCTTCTTGTCGGCCAGCTCGCCGTACCAGACCTCGGCGACGCCCGAGTCGCGCGTCATGACGATCTCGACCTTGCGGTCGGCGTCGATGCGCCAGTAGCCGCTCTCGGTCTCCAGCGGGCGGACCATCTTGCCCTCGCTGTCGAGCACCCAGGTGTGCGAGGTGTACTCGAGGAAGTCGCGGCCGTCGTGCGAGAAGGTGACTTCCTGCCCGAAGTTGCACTTCTCGGCGCCGGGGAAGTCCGCGACGCCCGCGCCCTCCCACTTGCCGAGGAGGAAGACCAGGGGCACCAGGTCACGGTGGAGGTCGGACGGAATCTCGATCATGAGCTCAGGCGATCTGTAGGGGGTGCGGACAGGGGGGTCAGCGCTGGCCCTGGTACAGCTTCTTCCAGGTCAGGCCCGCGAAGGCGAGAACGCCTACGGCGACCAGGACGAGCAGGGTGGTGAAGACTGCCTCAAGCACGAGCGCGCTCCTCGGTCGGAGTGAGGGTGTACGGACCGTGGACGAGTCTAGTCGGCCGTCCCGGGAGCGGCGCTGTGAGGTGGATCGTCGCCGGGTGTCCGGCCGCGCGGAGTGGCGGGGTCCTAGAGTGGCCGTATGGCGAAGAGGCTCGTGATCAAGGTGACGGCGGGTGCCGACGCGCCCGAGCGGTGCTCCCAGGCGTTCACGGTGGCGGCCGTGGCGGCGGCCAGCGGCGTCGAGGTGTCGTTGTGGCTGACCGGCGAGTCGTCGTGGTTCGCGCTGCCGGGGAGGGCGGCGGAGTTCGAGCTGCCGCACGCGGCGCCGCTGCCGGACCTCATCGACGGGATCCGGGCCGCAGGCGGGATGATCACGGTCTGCACGCAGTGCGCCGCCCGCCGCGACATCGAGGAGAAGGACCTGATCGAGGGGGCGCGCATCGCCGGGGCGCAGGTCTTCGTCAGCGAGGCCATGGCCGACGGCGTGCAGGCGCTCGTCTACTGATCGCGTGATTCCGGGCGGCGCTTGCCGTCCAGCTCGTCCCACCACTCGTCCGACTGCGGGTCCCCCGACGGGTCGTCCCACCAGCGGTCGTCGGGGCCGCGGCGGTTGGCCACGACGGCCGCGACCGGGGGGATGACCATGGCGAACAGGCACATGCCGACCGCCGCCGGCACCGACCACAGGCGCACCACGGACCACGCCAGGACGAACATGCCGATGCAGGTGCCC
Source organism: Streptomyces sp. NPDC046261 (assembly GCF_040646235.1). NCBI lineage: Bacteria > Bacillati > Actinomycetota > Actinomycetes > Kitasatosporales > Streptomycetaceae > Streptomyces > Streptomyces sp. NPDC046261. Next base: position 53,037 of record NZ_JBEYZU010000009.1, read on the forward strand.
ATCATGGCGAAGTACAGATGGCGTCGCCGCGCGTACACACCTTTACCGTACGACCGCGCCACGGGTAGCGCGAAGGGCCGTACCCCACCATCAAGGCGTCCAACCCCGGGGTACGGCCCTCCGGCCGTTCTCATCTCCGACGCGGTGCGTCAGACGGCGATGGCGACGTCCGCCAGCGCGCCCTGCTGGGCGACGACCGTGCGGTCGGCCCCGCCGCCCGGTACGAGCGCCCGCAGCGTCCAGGTGCCCTCGGCGGCGTAGAAGCGGAACTGTCCGGTCGCGGACGTGGGCACCTCGGCGGTGAACTCGCCGTTGCTGTCCAGCAGCCGCACATAACCGGCGACGGGTTCGCCGTCGCGGGTGACCGAGCCCTGGATGGTCGTCTCACCGGGCTTGGCGGTCGAGGCGTCGGGACCGCCGGCCTTTGCTCCACACATGGGTGATCCTTCTCGTTGCGGTGGTCGGGAGGTCAGTTGGCGCCGAGCTCGATCGGCACGCCCACGAGCGAGCCGTACTCGGTCCAGGACCCGTCGTAGTTCCGCACGTTGGACTGGCCGAGCAGCTCGTGCAGCACGAACCAGGTGTGCGCGGAGCGCTCGCCGATGCGGCAGTAGGCGATGGTGTCCTTGGCGAGGTCCACGCCCGCGCCCTCGTAGAGCTCCTTGAGCTCGTCGTCGGACTTGAACGTGCCGTCGTCGTTGGCCGACTTCGACCAGGGGATGTTGCGCGCGCTCGGCACGTGGCCGGGGCGCTGCGACTGCTCCTGGGGCAGGTGCGCCGGGGCGAGCAGCTTGCCGCTGAACTCGTCGGGGGAGCGCACGTCGATCAGGTTCAGCGAGCCGATGGCGGCGATGACGTCGTCGCGGAAGGCGCGGATCGAGGAGTCCTGCGGGGTGGCCGTGTACGTGGTGCGGGCGCGCTGCGGCACCTCGGCGACCAGGTCGCGGGAGTCCAGCTCCCACTTCTTGCGGCCGCCGTCGAGGAGCTTGACGTCCTGGTGGCCGTAGAGCTTGAAGTACCAGTAGGCGTACGCCGCGAACCAGTTGTTGTTGCCGCCGTAGAGGACGACGGTGTCGTCGTTGGCGATGCCCTTGTCGGACAGGAGCTTCTCGAAGCCGGCCTGGTCGACGAAGTCGCGGCGGACCGGGTCCTGGAGGTCGGACTTCCAGTCGATCCGGATGGCGGTCTTGATGTGGTTCTTGTCGTACGCGGAGGTGTCCTCGTCGACCTCGACGATGACGGTCTTGGGGTCGCCTGCGTCGATGCGGGCCTGTACCCAGTCGGCGTCCACCAGGACGTCACTGCGGCTCATGTGTTCTCCTCCGGGGCAGTTGCGGATGTGCGCGGCGGGTGTGCGCGGCGCCGCGCAGTAGGGGGAGCGATGGTGCGGGGAGGCGGCCGGAGACGGCCGGAGGGAGCGCTGAGCGGTCCCTGTCAGACACGGCGACAGAGCATGGCGGCAACGCGGCACAGGTCTACTGCCCGCCGCTTGGTGAGATCCGCCTGTCGCTTCATGGGGCGATCGTAGGGAGGGACCTGGAGCCCTGTCACCAGTGAGCCGAATGCTGAGACGAAAAGTCTCGAATGCTGGGACCGGCGGGCCGGGTCGAGGCCCTCGTCCGCCCGCCGGGGCCCGTACGGACTGACCTGCGGACGGCCGCGTCTCGCAGCGTGGACCCCGTGTCCGCCGGAGGGCGTCCGGGGTGCGGGCCGGTCAGCCGGCCAGGTTGACGTCGGTGCCGGTCAGGGTGATGTCGACGCCGCTCGGCGTCGTGACGACCTTGTCGAGCTTGATGCCCTTGGGCAGGCCCGAGATCTGCCGGTCGAAGTCGGTCTTCTCGCGGATCTTGCGCTCCAGGCCGGGGATGCCCTGCGCGGGGACCTCGTCCGCCCGCACCCGGATCGTGTGGCCGTCCACCACGCTCACCGTGGAGACCACGCTGCGTTCCACGGGCTGGCCCATGACCGTGACCTTGCCGGTGACCTTCACCTGGCTGCGGCCGGCACCGTCCTGGCCGCCGTAGGCCACGGAGACGCCCGGGTCACCGGCGGCCTTGGTGAGCTCCTCGTACGACAGGTGGGCGGTGCCCGTGGCGCGGCCCGCGACGGCCGAGGAGAAGCTGCTGTCGATGCGCACGTCGTGCAACTGGGCGTCGAAACCGCTGACCTTCACCGAGCGGTCGCCGGCGCCCGCGGTGATGCCGTCGAGCTTGACGTCGACCTGCTCGAGCTCGGAGGCCGCGACCTGGGTCAGGAAGGGGAAGCCCTTGATCGAGACGTCGGGGGTGCCGGAGAGGCCCTGGCTGCTGCGGATCTTCTCGGCGGCCTGGTTCTCGGCGAAGTAGACGGCGGCACGGTCCGCGGCCACGAAGAGGCCCGCCAGGACCACGGCGACGATCACTATCGTCCGTATCGCACGCATCGGCTGTCGATCCCCACTCTCGGTCAGGCTTTCCCGTGAGCCTAACCGGACCGTTCGGGTGAACGGGGCGTCGCGTACGTCACCGGTCTGTAACCGATGGGCTCCTGCCCGGGGCCGGGGCCCCGGGCAGGAAGCGCCCTATCCCAGCGCCCGGCCCAGCACGTAGACCGCGGGCGCGGCGAGGGTCAGCGGCAGGGCCACGCCCGCCGTCATGTGCACGAACCGCGAGGGGTAGTCGTAGCTGGCCACCCGCAGCCCGACCAGGGCGCAGACGCCGGCGGCCAGGCCCAGCAGCGCGGCCGACGCGCCCATGTCGGTCAGCCGCCCGCCCGCCACGCCCGCGCCCGCCGCCGCGATCAGGGCGACGACGGGGGAGGCGAGGGACGGCAGCGGCAGCGCCCGCGCCAGCACGGCCGCGGCCACGCCGATGGAGCCGACGACGACCGCGTCGGAGTCCGCCGCCAGATGACCGCCCGCCATGACCGCCAGGGCGGCCGAGGCGGTCGCCGCGGTCAGCCCGTACAACCGCTCGTCGGGCGAGGCGTGGCTGCGCAGCTGGAGCACCACGACCAGCAGAATCCATACGCCGAGCGTGCCGAGCAGGACGGTCGGAGCGTTCGCCGTGTCCGTGGCCAGCAGGCCGATGTCGGCGACCACGCCGCCCAGGAACGCCAGCGCGATGCCCTGCCGGGCCGGCCACATGCCGTTCAGCCGGAACCAGCCGGCCGCCGTCACGGCCTGCAGCAGCACCAGCGGCACGGCCAGCGCGGGCCGCGCCAGCGGCGCCGTGACGGCCAGCAGGACGGCGAGGAAGGAGGTGATCAGCGCCGGCCGGAGGCCCGGGGAGAGGATCTGCGCCCGGCCCTCGGCCTTCGCCTTCTCGGCGGCGGTCATCGGCCGCTCCGCCTCCGGCGCGGGCTGCTCCGCCACGACCGGCGCGTAGCCGTCCGCCAGGGACACGTGCGCCGCGGGCACGGGCGCGGCCGGCGCCTCGTGGCCCGCCTGCTCCTGCCGGGCCCAGTCCGCGGCGCCGGCGGCACCGCCGACGGGCCACGGCGAGTCGTACGCGGGCCCGTCGGCCGGGGCGGGCTGCTGCTGCCAGCTCTGCGCGTCCCAGGTCTGGGTCTGCCAGGTCTGGGTGGCCGGCCCGTCCTGATCCGGATAGGCGTGCTGCGGCCAGGCGGCGGCCTGCGGCTGATGTGGCTGCTGCGCCGGGGGCTGCGGTTCGTACGGGTAGTCGTACGCCGGTTGTCCCGTCTGTTCCTGGTGGTCGGTACGAGGCTCGTATGGTCCGTAGGGCTCATAGGGCCGGTACGGATCGTACGAATTGTGGTGATGCTGATCGCTCATGCTGGCGGGGTCACCCTCCTGCGAAGGGCGGGAGCACCTCGACGGTGCCGCCCTCGGCCAGTTGGACCGTCGAGTGGTCGCGTGTGCCGACGGGGTCGCCGTCCACGAGGAAGGAGCAGCGGATGAGCACCCGCGCGAACTCCGGCTCGTCCTCGTGCAGCCGCCGTGCCGCGGCCAGCGCCTCCGCCAGGGTCCGCGCCGCGTACGGCTCTTCGGCCGTACCGGCGGCGGCCTTGGCCGCGGCCCAGTACCGGATCGTGCCGGCCGGCGGTTCCGGCGGCCCCGGCTGTGCCGGCAGCCGCGCCGGGTGTGTCGTCGCCACGGCGACCCCTCTTTTTCGGTTCCGTTCTTTCCGGCTTCTTGCCGCCCTCCATGATGACGGGTGCCGGACGGAGCACGGTCCCCAGCCGGTAAAGGAGAGGCCGTGTGGAGGGGTGCTCGCATAGGCTGCCTTTGTGCTGGTACGACTTCTCAGGGTCCATTTGCGGCCCTACTCGGGGGCCATCGCGACGGTCGTGCTGCTGCAACTCGTGCAGACGCTCGCGACGCTCTATCTGCCCACCCTGAACGCGGACATCATCGACAAAGGCGTCGTCAAGGGCGACACCGGTTACATCCTGAAGACCGGCTCCCTGATGCTCGCCGTGACCCTGGCCCAGGTCGTGTGCGCCATCGGTGCCGTGTACTACGGCGCCCGCACGGCCATGGCGGTCGGCCGCGACCTGAGGGGGGCGGTCTTCGACCGGGTGCAGTCCTTCTCGGCGCGCGAGATGGGTCACTTCGGCGCGCCCTCGCTGATCACCCGTACCACCAATGACGTCCAGCAGGTCCAGATGCTGGCCCTGATGACGTTCACGCTCATGGTGTCCGCGCCCATCATGTGCGTCGGCGGCATCGTGATGGCGCTCAACCAGGACGTCCCGCTGTCCGGGCTGCTGCTGTTCATCGTCCCGGCCCTGGCGCTCATCGTGACGCTGATCGTCCGGCGGATGCGGCCGCTGTTCCGCAGCGTGCAGGAGCGCATCGATACCGTCAACCGGGTGCTGCGTGAGCAGATCACCGGCATCCGTGTCATCCGCGCCTTCGTCCGCGACACACATGAGCGGAAACGATTCACGGGCGCCAACGCGGACTTGATGGACGTCTCCCTGCGGGCCGGACGGCTGATGTCGCTGATGTTCCCGTCCGTGATGCTGGTCGTGAACGTCTCCTCCGTCGCCGTCGTCTGGTTCGGCGGCCACCGCATCGACGACGGCGGCATGCAGATCGGCGCGCTGACCGCGTTCCTCGCCTACCTCATGCAGATCCTGATGGCCATCATGATGGCCACCTTCATGTTCATGATGGTGCCGCGCGCCGAGGTATGCGCCGAGCGCATACAAGAGGTCCTCACCACCGACTCCAGCGTGGTGCCCCCCGCCGCGCCGGTCACCGAGCTGCGCGGGCGCGGCCATCTGGAGCTGCGCGGTGTCGCCTTCGGCTACCCGGGCGCCGAGGAGCCGGTCCTCAAGGACGTCTCGTTCGTCGCGCGGCCCGGCGAGGTCACGGCCGTCATCGGCTCCACGGGCAGCGGCAAGTCGACCCTGCTGGGCCTGATCCCGCGCCTGTTCGACGCCACCGCCGGCTCGGTCCTCGTCGACGGCGTGGACGTACGGGACCTGGACCCGGCCGTCATGGCCGAGGCCGTGGGACTCGTGCCGCAGAAGCCGTACCTCTTCAGCGGCACCGTGGCCTCCAACCTGCGCTACGGGCGCCCCGACGCGAGCGACGAGGAGCTGTGGCAGGCGCTGGAGACCGCGCAGGCCCGCGACTTCGTCGAGGCGATGGAGGGGCAGCTGCAGGCGCCCGTGGCCCAGGGCGGCTCCAACGTCTCGGGCGGCCAGCGCCAGCGCCTGGCGATCGCCCGCGCCCTGGTCCGCAAGCCGGAGATCTACCTCTTCGACGACTCCTTCTCCGCGCTCGACTACGCCACCGACGCCCGGCTGCGGGCCGCCCTCGCCCGGGAGACCGGCCAGGCGACGGTCCTGATCGTCGCGCAACGCGTGTCGACCATCCGCGACGCCGACCGCATCGTGGTCCTGGACGAGGGCCGGGTCGTCGGCACGGGTACCCACACCGCATTGATGGGGACGAACGAGACGTATCGGGAGATCGTGCTCTCCCAGCTCACCGAGGAGGAGGCGGCGTGACGCCCCCCGAAAAGCCCGGCGGCCCCGCCGCCGGCGGCACAGCGGCCGAGGACGCCGCCCCCGGCGGCGGCCAGGGCGCCGGCGCCACGCGCAGAGGCCCGGCGCCGGCGGCCGGCATCGGGCGCTTCATGGGCGGACAGCCCACCGAGAAATCCATGGACTTCGGCCGCTCCGCCCGCCGGCTGCTGGCGCAGCTGCGGCCGGAGCGGGCCGTCATCGCCGTGGCCCTGGCCCTCGGCGTCGTCAGCGTCGCGCTGACCGTCATAGGCCCGAAGATCCTCGGCCACGCCACCGACCTGATCTTCGCCGGCGTCGTGGGGCATCAGGTCCGCTCCGGCACGTCGAAGGCCGAGGCCATCGAGCACCTGCGGAACCAGGGCGACGGCCGCATCGCCGACGTGCTCAGCGGCGTCGACTTCACCCCCGGACAGGGGATCGACTTCGACGCGGTCGGCACGGTGCTGCTGTGGGTGCTGCTGATCTACGTCGGCGCCTCGCTGTTCATGTTCGTGCAGGCCCGCATCGCCACGAACGTCGTCCAGCGGGCCGTCTTCCGGCTGCGCGAGGAGGTCGAGGAGAAGCTGGGGCGGCTGCCGCTGAGCTACTTCGACAAGCAGCAGCGCGGCGAGGTCCTCTCCCGCGCCACCAACGACATCGACAACATCGCCCAGACGCTGCAGCAGACCCTGAGCCAGATCATGGCCTCGGTGCTGACGATCGTCGGCGTGCTGGCCATGATGTTCTGGATCTCCTGGCTGCTGGCGCTGGTCGCCCTGATCACCGTGCCCGTCTCGGTGCTGGTCGCCACGAAGGTCGGCAAGCGCGCGCAGCCGCAGTTCGTCGCCCAGTGGAAGTCCACCGGCAAGCTCAACGGCCACATCGAGGAGATGTACACCGGCCACTCCCTGGTGAAGGTGTTCGGCCGGCAGAAGGAGTCCGCCGAGACGTTCCGCAAGGAGAACGAGGAGCTCTACACCGCCGGCTTCAAGGCCCAGTTCATATCGGGCCTGATCCAGCCCGCGATGATGTTCATCGGCAACCTCAACTACGTGCTCGTCGCCGTCGTCGGCGGCCTGCGCGTGGCCAGCGGCTCGCTGTCCATCGGTGACGTGCAGGCATTCGTGCAGTACTCGCGCCAGTTCAGCCAGCCGCTCACCCAGGTGGCGTCCATGGCCAACCTCGTCCAGTCCGGCGTTGCCTCCGCCGAGCGCGTCTTCGAGCTGCTGGACGCCGAGGAGCAGTCCCCGGACGCGGCCGAGGCGCTGCGGCCCGCCCACGTCAGCGGCCAGGTGTCCTTCGAGAAGGTCTCCTTCCGCTACGAGCCCGACAAGCCGCTCATCGAGGACCTCTCCCTGACGGTGCGGCCGGGCCAGACCGTCGCCATCGTCGGCCCGACCGGCGCCGGCAAGACCACGCTGGTCAACCTGCTGATGCGGTTCTACGAGGTGGGCGGCGGCCGCATCACGCTCGACGGCGTCGACATCGCGGCCATGCCCCGCGAGGAGCTGCGCTCCCACATCGGCATGGTGCTGCAGGACACCTGGCTCTTCGGCGGCACCATCGCCGACAACATCGCCTACGGGGCGCCCGGGGGCACCTCACTGGACAAGATCGTCCAGGCGGCGAAGGCCACCCACGTGGACCGCTTCGTACGCACCCTCCCCGACGGCTACGACACCGTCATCGACGAGGAGGGCGCCAACGTCAGCGTCGGCGAGAAGCAGCTGATCACCATCGCCCGGGCGTTCCTGGCCGAGCCGGAGATCCTGGTGCTGGACGAGGCGACGAGCTCCGTCGACACCCGCACCGAGGTGCTCATACAGCAGGCGATGGGCCGGCTGCGCACGGGCCGCACGAGCTTCGTGATCGCGCACCGGCTCTCCACCATCCGCGACGCGGACGTGATCCTGGTGATGGAATCCGGCCGCATCGTGGAGCAGGGCACCCACGAGTCGCTGCTGGCGGCGGACGGCGCGTACGCCCGGCTGTACGCGGCACAGTTCGCCCAGCCGGTGGCGGTGGACGAAATATAGGGGCATAGCAGGCGGTCCGGCAGAGAAGAGAGGCGCGAGGGTGCGCCCGGGGGCGTGCCGGCGCATGCTCCGGCGCATGCCCCGGTGCGCCCCTCGTGCCGCACCACGTGGTCCGCGCGCGCGGAGGGCGCGGGCCGTGTGCGGCGCGGCAGACTGGAACGTAAAGGGCGTTCACGCAGTCCCTGCCCGCACACGGTCCTGTGTCAAGAGCGCAGTGCGATGACCACTCGAAGTGATCGACGAAACACAAGCTCGTGCAAAATCGTCCGTCCCTCCGAAAGTCATCTGGGCTATTCTGCTGGGCAGAGAGGATCCGGGCAGAGTAGCCCCCGGGTCCTTTTGTGCATTCGGACGACGAGCAGTGCCCCACCGTCCTCGCAGGGACCGAGGAGGAACCGACGCAATGGGCGAGCGAAGCGCACGAGAGAAGAGCAAGAGCCGGACACGGCGCACGACGACCGAGGCGGGAGGCGGCCGATGAGCTCCTTGCTGCTCCTGACCAATGCCCTCCAGCCGTCGACCGAGGTGCTGCCCGCGCTCGGCCTGCTGCTGCACAGCGTCCGGGTGGCCCCCGCGGAGGGCCCGGCCCTCGTGGACACCCCGGGCGCCGACGTCATACTGATCGACGGCCGCCGTGACCTGCCCCACGTGCGCAGCCTGTGCCAGCTCCTGCGCTCCACCGGCCCCGGCTGTCCGCTGCTGCTCGTCGTCACCGAGGGCGGTCTGGCCGCCGTCACCGCCGACTGGGGCGTCGACGACGTGCTCCTGGACACCGCGGGCCCGGCCGAGGTCGAGGCCCGGCTGCGGCTGGCCATGGGCCGCCAGCAGATCACCATGGACGACAGCCCCATGGAGATCCGCACCGGCGACCTCTCGGTGGACGAGGCGACCTACAGCGCCAAGCTCAAGGGCCGGGTCCTCGACCTGACCTTCAAGGAGTTCGAGCTCCTGAAGTACCTCGCCCAGCACCCCGGCCGCGTCTTCACCCGGGCGCAGCTCCTGCAGGAGGTCTGGGGCTACGACTACTTCGGCGGTACGCGTACGGTGGACGTCCACGTACGGCGGCTGCGCGCCAAGCTCGGCCCCGAGCACGAGTCCCTGATCGGCACGGTCCGCAACGTCGGCTACCGCTTCGTGCTGCCGGAGAAGACCGAGCGCCCGGCGGAGGAGACCAAGCCCAAGGAGGCGCCCGAGCCGGGCGCGAAGCAGGGCCGGCCGGCGCGGAAGGAGCAGTCGCAAGCTGTCGAAACCGAGACCGTACGCCCGGTGAAACGGTAGGTGGACCCGCGTAGACTGCCGCGCGTGGCCAAGGTGACGCGGGACGATGTGGCGAGGCTTGCGGGGACGTCGACCGCGGTCGTCAGCTACGTCATCAACAATGGACCGCGCCCGGTGGCACCGGCGACGCGGGAGCGGGTGCTGGCCGCGATCAAGGAGCTGGGGTACCGGCCGGACCGGGTCGCCCAGGCGATGGCCTCCCGACGGACGGACCTCATAGGCCTGATCGTCCCGGACGCGCGCCAGCCCTTCTTCGCGGAGATGGCGCACGCGGTCGAGCAGGCGGCGGCCGAGCGCGGGAAGATGGTCCTCGTCGGGAACTCCGACTATCTCGACGAGCGCGAAGTGCACTATCTGCGGGCCTTCTTGGGCATGCGGGTCTCCGGCCTGATCCTGATCAGCCAGGGCCCCAGCGAGCACGCGGCGATCGAGATCGACGCCTGGGACGCCCGCGTCGTGCTGATGCACCGCAGGCCCGACGCCATCGACGACGTGGCCGTCGTCACGGACGACATCGGCGGCGCCCAGCTCGCCACCCGCCACCTCCTGGAGCACGGCCATCCCTACGTGGCCTGCCTCGGCGGCACGGAGGAGACCCCGACCATAGGCGACCCGGTCACCGACCACGTCGAGGGCTGGCGGCGCGCCATGCGCGAGGCCGGCAAGTCGCTGGAGGGCCGGCTCTTCCAGGCCCCCTACAACCGCTACGACGCCTACAAGGTCGCGCTCGAGCTGCTCGCCGGCCCCGACCGTCCCCCGGCGCTGCTCTGCGCCACGGACGACCAGGCCATCGGCGTGCTGCGCGCGGCCCGCGAGCTGCGCATCGACGTGCCGGGCGAGCTGGCGGTCGCGGGCTTCGACGACGTCAAGGAGGCGGCCCTCACGGACCCGCCCCTGACCACCGTCGCCTCCGACCGCCAGGCCATGGCCCGCTCGGCGGTGGACCTGGTCCTGGACGACGGCCTGCGGGTCGCCGGGTCCCGGCGGGAGCGGCTGAAGCAGTTCCCCTCCCGGCTGGTGGTCCGCCGCTCCTGCGGCTGCGGCGGCTGAGCGCCGGACCGTCCGGGGGCCGGGGGCACATTTCCCGTCCTTACGTGAAGCGAACGCGCTTCTGTACCCCTTCTCAGTGCGTATTCAGACTGTTCTCATCTGCGCGGAGCACAGTCATACCCATGACGGAAAACCAGCCCCAGTACCCGGCGCCCCCGGTCCACAGCCCCTACGCCCACTTCGAGGAGCAGGCGCAGGCGCCGGCCCCCGCGCCGGCCCCCGGGCACCGGGCCGAGGGCAGGCCCAGGGCGAAGCGCCCGGTGGCGCTGCTCGCGGCCGTCGCCCTCGTGGCGGCCGTCGCCGGCGGCGGCGCCGCGGCCCTCGTGGGCGAGCTGGCCGGCGGATCGCACGGCACCAGCCAGTCGACCCCCGTCCAGAACGCCTCCGCCAAGGGCACCGGCGTGGCGGCGGTGGCGAGCGCGGTCGGCCCCAGCATCGTGGAGATCAAGGCGGCCACCTCCTCCGGCCAGTCCACCGGCTCGGGCGTGATCATCACCGGCGGCGGTGAAGTGATCACCAACAACCACGTCGTCGCCGGCGCCGACACCGTCAAGGTCACCCTCAGCGACGGCAGCACCAAGACCGCCAAGGTCGTCGGCACCGACCCCGACAAGGACCTCGCCCTCATCAAGATCCAGGACGCCAAGGGGCTGAAGGCCGCCGCCCTCGGCGACTCCGGCAAGGTGCGGGTCGGCGACCAGGTCGTCGCCATCGGCTCGCCCGAGGGCCTCACCGGCACCGTCACCAGCGGCATCGTCTCCGCCCTCAACCGCGACGTCACCGTCTCCAAGGAGCAGGGCCGCGCCCAGCAGGAGCGCGGCGTCCCCCAGTGGCCCTTCGAGTTCGGCGGCAACCAGTACAACGGCGACACGGGCTCGTCCAAGACCACGTACAAGGCCATCCAGACCGACGCCTCCCTCAACCCCGGCAACTCCGGCGGCGCGCTCATCAACATGAACGGCGAGATCATCGGCATCAACTCGGCGATGAAGCCGGCCGGTTCGGCGAGCGGCGCGGGCGACGCGGCGGGCAGCATCGGCCTCGGCTTCGCCATTCCGGTCAACACGGTCAAGGCCGACCTGGCCAAGCTGCGGGCGGGCGGCGGCAGTGGCAGCTGAGCCCGGCACGCGGGTCGGCGTGCGAGGCTGAGAACGTCCGCCGTCACCGATGTACACCCGTGAGGTCAGCAGATGAGTCCCGCCGAGCACGGCGACCAGCCCGCCCGCATCCTGATCGTGGACGACGAGCCCGCCGTCCGCGAGGCGCTGCGCCGCAGCCTCGCCTTCGAGGGCTACGGCACCGAGCTGGCCGTCGACGGCCTGGACGCGGTCGAGAAGGTCGCCGCGTACGACCCGGAGCTGATCGTGCTCGACGTCCTGATGCCCCGCATGGACGGCCTCACCGCCGCCCGGCGCCTGCGCGCCTCCGGCGTGCGCGTGCCCATCCTGATGCTGACCGCCCGCGACACCGTGGGGGACCGCGTGACCGGCCTCGACGCCGGCGCCGACGACTACCTGGTCAAGCCCTTCGAGCTGGACGAGCTGCTGGCCCGCATCCGCGCGCTGCTGCGTCGCAGCTCCTACGCCACGGCGGCCACCGCCGCCCCCTCCGACACACAGGCCCTGTCCTACGCCGACCTGCGCATGGACCTCGCGACGCGCGAGGTCACGCGCGGCGACCGCCGGGTGGAGCTGACGCGGACGGAGTTCACCCTGCTGGAGCTGTTCATGGCGCACCCCCGGCAGGTGCTGACGCGGGAACAGATTCTGAAGTCCGTATGGGGGTTTGAATTCGAGCCTTCGTCCAACTCGCTGGACGTCTACGTGATGTACCTGCGCCGCAAGACCGAGGCGGGCGGCGAGCCGAGGCTGGTGCACACGGTACGCGGCGTGGGCTACGTCCTACGGGCCGAGGGCGGCGCCGAGTGATCACCAGGTTCCGCCGGCTGCCGCTGCGCTCGCGGCTGGCGCTGCTGACGGCGGCGGCCGTCGCGGTGGCGGTGGCGCTCGCTGCGGGGGCGTGCTGGCTGGTCACCAAGCAGCAGCTGAGCCAGCAGCGGGACACCACGCTCACCAGCCAGCGCGTCGACGAGCGATCCGTCCAGGGGCTCGTCCAGACCTGCGGCACCAACCCCTCCGGGCTGCCGCCGGCCCCCGGCTCGTACACCATCCAGGTCGTCACGGCGGGCGGCCTGGTCTGCACGACGCCGGGCAAGGCCGCGATCCGGGTGACCGAGGACGACCTGGCGGTCGCCGCGGGGCGGGTGGACGGCGTGGTGCTGCACGACAGCCGGGCGGCCGACGGTCAGGAGATGCGCGTCGCGACGTACCGCAGCGAACGGCTGCCGAACACGGCCGTCTCCATCGCCCAGCCCGTGAGCGAGATCGACAAACCGCTCAACGCCCTGGCCCTGGTGCTGGTGATCACGGCCGGGGTGGGGGTGCTGGGCGCGGCGACCGCCGGCCTGTGGATCGCCCGGGCGGCGCTGCGGCCGGTGGACCGGCTGACGGGCGCGGTGGAGCACATCGCCCGCACCGAGGACCTGGCGGTGCGCATTCCGGTGGAGGGCGACGACGAGATCGCCCGCCTCTCGAGCTCGTTCAACTCCATGACGGCCGCCCTGGCCTCGTCCCGCGACCGGCAGCAGCAGCTCATCGCCGACGCGGGCCATGAGCTGCGCACCCCGCTGACGTCCCTGCGGACGAACATCGACCTGCTGGTGCGCAGCGAGGAGACGGGCCGCGCGATCCCGCCCGAGGACCGCAAGGAGCTGCTGGCGAGCGTCAGGGCGCAGATGGCGGAGCTGGCCGCGCTGATCGGCGACCTGCAGGAGCTCTCCCGTCCCGACGGTCCGGGCACGGGCGGCCCGCTGCAGGTGATCGCGCTGCACGAGGCGGTCGAGCGGGCGGTGGGCCGGGCCCGGCTGCGGGCCGTCGGGGCCGGTCTGTCGATCGACGCGGAGATCGACACCTGGTACGTACGGGCCGAGCCGGCCGCGCTGGAACGGGCGGTGGTGAACCTGCTCGACAACGCGGTGAAATTCAGCCCGCCGGGTGGTGTGATCGAGGTCCGTCTGGTGAAGGGCGAGCTGACCGTACGCGACCACGGGCCGGGCATCCCGGCCGAGGAACTCCCGCACGTATTCGACCGTTTCTGGCGCTCGCCGACCGCCCGCAGCCTGCCGGGCAGCGGCCTGGGCCTGTCGATCGTGGCCCAGACCGTCCAGCAGGCGGGCGGCGAAGTGGCCCTCTACGCGGCGGAGGGCGGCGGCACGGTGGCGAGCGTCCGGGTGCCGGGCGCGGCGACGGAGCCTCCGGCCCTCACCTTACGCCGTTCCGCCCGACCGCGAGATCGGTGGCCGACAGCTCCACCCGGATGCCGTCCCGCTGGACCGTGACCTCGCTCAGGTGCAGGTCCCGGGCCTGTGGGGGGAGGCGGAAGGAGAGGGAGAGACGGTCGGTGAGGGCGGGCGGCTGGAGCTGGGTGAGGGCGGTGAGCAGCTTGGGGTCGAGACCGAGCTTCTCCAGCAGCCAGGGGTGCTCGAGGACGACGTCGACCAGATTGATACGCGTCAGCTCCTCCACGAACCGGGGCGCGCCGGTGATCTCGCGCAGCCGCTCCTCGCTGCGCAGGGCCGTGGCCAGGTCCTCCTCGCTCACTCCGAGCCGGGCGGCGACGGCCGGCACGGACAGCAGCTCCTTCACGTGGGCGGCGTCGCGGCTGATCCGGTCGGCGGCCTCGCGGTGCAGGGTGAGGCTTCGGCCGGCCCCGGAGCCGGCCCCGGAGTCGTCACCAGTCCCGGCGCCGGGTCCCGGGCGGTATGTCGCGACGCGCGGGATGTCCACGCTCACGCCGTCGATCCGCGTGGAGACGGCCCGGTCGCCGTCGCGGCGCAGCTGGGCCTGGGCCCGTAGCCGCAGTTCCTGCCCGGCGAGGGAGAGCCGGCCGTCGGCGCTGATGGCGTTGCCGCCACGATCGCTGAACCGTATCTGCGAGGCGCCCAGTTCGCGGCTCATGTCCTCGAACGAGAGCAGCACGCTGCCGCCGAGATCGCCCACGACGGCACCCTTGACGCCAGTCGGCAGGCTGCCGGTGAGCCGGATGTCGCGGGCGCTCGCCCGTACCTTCGCGAGCGACACCCGGTCGGCGGCCACGTCGAGCACGGTGACGTCCACCTCCTGCAGGCGCTTGGCCAGCACCTGGGTGAGGAACGGGAAGCCGTGGATGTCCACCTGGGGCTCGGCGGCCAGGTGCAGGGCCTGCTGCAACTGCTGCTGCGCCTTCTTCTCCGCGTACATCACCGCGCAGCGGTCCGCGAGTACGAGGAACGCCGCGCCGGCGACCAGGACGAACAGCCACTTCGCGGCCCGGCGGTACGTGCGCAGGGGACTGGGCGGCCGCCGCCGTCCTCTGCCGCGCTGCCGGCGGCCACGGGCGCGCCGGTGGCGGCGGTGGTCGGGCGGCGACCAGGGTTCGTCGTCGCCCGTGGCTAAGAGGGGCGGCTCCGCCGGCTCGTCGTAAGCCTGGCCGGCGTGGAGGGGGTCCGGGTCGGCGAGCGCGGCCAGTTCTTCGTAGGGGTTGGCGGGACGGGATATGCGCGTGGGGGTTCGCATCGCCACATCCCACCATGCGTGCCGCCCCCGGACGCAAGGGCTACCGCGAGTACCCGACAAAATTCTGACACGCTGTTCGAACGCGAGTCTTAGCACTGATACGCGCAAAAGGCGGGATGGTTTTCGGCCGTTGTGCCGGGGATTTTCATGATGGCCGACGTCGCGCTCTAGCGTGGTGCCCATGAAACGCGCTCGGGGGAGTCGCGACGATCACGCGACGTGTGCCGTACGGATGCCGGGGCCTGGCCCGCTACCAGCGCACCGCGGTGAAGTCGACGGGACGGGGCTGTAGCCGCCGGGTCCGCACCGCCAGGTTCCGTATCCGCTCACTCATCTCCTGGGCGGGCAGCCGCTTGCGGTCGCCGTGGCCCGGAAGGACCCACTGGAAGCGCAACAGGCCCGCGGTACGGGCCAGGGAGGCGCCGAGCTCGTCGATCGAGTACCAGGTGACGCTGTCCGCCACCTCCAGGTCGTCCGTCGCCCGCGACCAGTAGAAGCTGTCCCCGGCGAAGCAGTACCGCTCGTCCGCGACGTAGACCACGCTGCCGCGGGTATGGCCGGGGAACGGGTGGGCGATCAACCCTTCGGTGATCTCGGCCGGATCCGTTCCGCGCAGGACGCGGTCGGCGTCCGCGGCGGCGTCGAGATCGCCTTCGTGAACCCACAGCCGCGCACCGAAGCGGTCGGCGTACTGGCGGCCGTGTGCGGTGTGGTCCCTGTGGGTGAGCACCACATCGGTGACGGGGCCCAGCGCTTCGTACCGTGCGGCGAGCGCGGTGCTCCACCGGGGGGTGTCGATCATCACCAGGGCGCCGGAACGGCGGCGCACGAGGTAGGAGTTCGCGGCCGCGGTGTGCGGCGAATTGTGCCCGCAGAGCCAGACGTCGGCGTCGAGCGCGAGCGGGAAGGGGTCCAGCGCGGGGTCGAGGCGCCGGTCCGTGTGGCGGATGGAGCGGGTGTGGCAGGCGTAGGCGGCCGCGTGCAGCTGCCGCACTTCCGCCTCGTCGCGAGGCTGCCGGACCACTTCGGCGCGTCCGTCGACCTCACGGATGAGGTCCGGGGCGAGCTGCCGGGCGACGTCGCAGTTGGTGCATCGGGAGTCGACGTACCAGTGGGGTTCTCCGGCCGGTCGGGCCGACTGGGGGCTTTCCATGGGGTGGCTCCTTCGGCGGGCGCGGGGCGGGGAGTGCCGCCCGGATCCAGTGATAACCCGCGCGAATCGGAAAGTGGAAGGGGTGCGTGACCTTGTGGTTTGGCCCGGAATCGCATCGAAGGGCGGGGTAGGGAGGCGGTCCTAAATATCCAGAACTGTCCCGTAATATGCGTCCCGTGCCCGGCCTCACGCCGCCACGCCGAGCGAGCCCGACCGGGGGCTCACCTCGCACCACAACAACTTCCCACCCACGCCTGGAAGCGACTCCCGCAGCGCCCAGCTGCCCCAGCTTTCGGCGCACAGCCGCACGATCGACAGCCCACCACCGCTGTCTTCGACGTTCGCGGTTCGGGGTGTGGCGTACTTGCCCCTGCGCCCAGGGCGCGCGAACTCCGCCGGAATCGCCGGGCTCGTGTCCCAGACGCTGATACGGACCCGGCCGTCGCCGACCTCTTTCAGCCGGACCTCGGTGGGCCCGTCGGCGGACAGGTAGGAGTGCGTGACGAACTCGCTGACCACGAGCTCGGCGACGTCGGCCAGTTCGTCCATGCCGTGGCTTTCGAGCACGCCGCGCAACGTCAGCCGGGCGATCCGGACGGATCGCGGGTCATGCGGAAGGATGAGCGAGTAGGACCAGCGGTTCTCCGGCGATACGGTTGCCATGGGTGGCTCCTTGAGGGGAAGTTGTCGCGCTGCCGCGCACCGACGGTGTCAATGCCGCGCCCTTTGCCGGTGGGCAGGGCGGGGTGCGCTTCCGCGGGGCGGCGGGGCGTGTGGGGAGTGGCTTGGCTCACACGGTAGGGCCGCCGATGGCCTATATTCCACCCGTCGGTTGAAATAAGGGCCAACCCCCCTCGTGTGGGTGATGGTTGGCGACCAAGGAGGGTGCCGGTGGCTTCGACAACCAGCCCAACCTTGCGCCAGCAGAGGCTGGGCACGGAGCTGCGGAAACTCCGCGAGAGAGCGGGACTGAACACATCGGCTGCGGCGGGTCTGTTGGGTGTCAACCAGTCGCGGATCAGCAACATCGAGGCCGGTCGCTACGCGGTGAGCGCCGATCGCGTGCGGGCGATGGCCAGGATGTACAGCTGTGCGAACGATGCGCTCGTCGATGCTTTGGCGGCGATGACCGGAGGCAGGACACGTGGCTGGTGGGACGAGTACCGCGAACATCTACCGGCGAGCTATGCGGACCTGGCCGAGTTGGAGCACCACGCTTGCGGTTTGCGCGTCGCCCTTGTGCTCCACATCCCGGGCCTGCTTCAGACCCCCGAGTACGCCCGCGCGGTGATCCGAGAAGCTGTGCCCGCGTTTCGCTCCTACGAAGTGGAGCATCGCCTATCCCACCGGATGAAGCGGCAAGGGATCCTTCACGCCGCTGATCCCGTTCCCTACACCGCAGTCGTGCATGAGGCGGCGCTGCGCATGCAGTTCGGTGGCGCGTCGACTGTCCGTGCACAGCTGCGACACCTGCTTGAAGTGAGCGAGATGGACAACGTGACGGTCCGGGTGATTCCGTTCGCCGGTGGCGGGACGTTCCCTGGAACGGGGCAGTCGTTCGACTACGTACTCGGCCCGGTGCCTCAGCTTGACACGGTGCAGCGCGACGTCGCACCGGGAAGTCAGTTCGCCGACGCTGATACCGAATTGGCCAAGTACAGGGCTGTCGTGGACCGGATGGAGGCGACTTCGCTCAGTTCGCCTGAGTCGCGCGACTTCATCCACAACGTGTTGAGCAGCATGTGAGAGGTGAAGAGGGTGCCTACTGATACATGGCAGAAGTCCTCCTTCAGTGGCGACGGGGGCAATTGCGTGAATGTCGCCGCCACGGGCGCTGGCGCGGTGTGCTTACGCGAGAGCGATGACCCTGGCAATATCTTGACCGTTGCGCCTGCGGCGCTGCATGGGCTGATACGAGCCGCCAAGGCTGGGCAGCTACCAAGCCGTGGGGGAGGGCGACCGTGATCGCTTGGCAGAAGTCTTCGTACTCCGCAGATGCGGGGAACTGCCTCAACATTGCCACCGCATACCCCGACGTCCGCCTCATCCGCGAAAGCGACGACCCCGACGCGATCCTGACCGTGACGCCTGCGGCGCTGCACGGGCTGATACGAGCCGCCAAAGCAGGGCGGTTCTCGTGATCGGTGGACGAGGCCGGCGCACCGCCTAATGGCAGACGAACCGCTTCACGTTGTTCCGGATCTCCGTGATGGGGCTGCTGCATCCCATGGGGCACGGAGCGGGCATGGCGGCGGCATTGATCTTCCGCTCTGGCGGGTGATTGCACGCCGAGCAGTACCAGGAGGGCGGTTGGCCCGGTGTCGTGTCCCACCACATGGGGTTGTGGCAGCGATTGCAGCGGACGAGAGGCGCGGACTGGCCGCTGTGCGGGTTTACCGGCATGCCGTCATCGTCCCCGGGGCCTCTGATTGGCGCCTCACCTTCGGTCCCGTTCCACTCGTACAGGTGCCTGCCGCCCCCGAAGCCGCGTAGCGGCGTAGCGGTGCTTCGGGGGCGGCCGCCGGGGTCAGTCGAGGGCGCCGCCCACGGGGTTCTGGGCGTGGACGAGGTTGATGCCCGCGACGCTCGCGTCAACGACCTGGTTGAGCTCGCCCGTGACGAGGTCGCCCACATTGAGGTGGACGTCCGCCTGGGCCGGCGTCGCCAGGGCGGCCGTACCGCCCAAGGTCAACAAGAGCGTGGCGGCGGCGGTTGCCAGGGTGCGGGGAAAGCGCTTCATCGCTGACTCCTTGTGCGGGGGAGGGGGTGTGATCGCCAGCTGATCTACCGTTCCGGGAGGCGGGCCATGCCCGCCATGCGCGCGTGCGCCACCCCGCACCACCGTGCGCTCAACGGCGCGTGGCCGCCACCCCGACATCAGGGCGGCGGCCACGCGCGGCTCGTACGCGGCGAGCTACTTCACGATCGTGATCCGCTCGGCCTTCGGCGGCGCCAGCGGCGCCTCCTTCGTCGAGTGGGCCTGGAGGTACGCCACGAAGACGTCCAGGTCCGACGCGCCCACGTGCTTGTTCGTGCCTTCCTTGAAGGCCGGGAAGCCGTCGCCGCCGCCCATGAGGAACTCGTTCCCCGAGACGCGGTAGGTCTTGCCCGCCTCGATCGGCGTGCCGCTGAGCTTGACCGAGGAGGCGACGATGCGGTCGGCGCCCTTCTTCGTCAGGTCCAGGGTGTAGGTCAGGCCCTTGCTGACCTGCAGGATCTTCGGCTGGGCCTCGTTGGGGCCGCTGACCTGCTGCTGCAGGACCGCCAGGAGCTGGGCGCCGGTGAGGGACTTGGTCTGCATCATGTTGGTGAACGGCTGGACGGTGAACGCCTCGCCGTAGGTCACCACGCCGTCGCCCTCGCCGCCGGAGGCCTTGTGGGCCAGGTCCGAGCGGATGCCGCCGGGGTTCATGAAGGCGATCTGGGCGCCGCCCTTGTCCGGGGCCGCGGTGCCCTCGAGCTGGGCGTCCGTGATGACGTTGCCGAGCGGCTTCTCGTAGTCCTCGGAGCCGCGGCCGTTGATGTCGGCGGAGATGTAGCCGACCGGCTTGTTGGCGACCGGGGCCGCCAGGGTCTTCCAGCGGTCGATGAGCTTCGTCATGTCCGCGGCCTTGGGCTGCTCACGGTTCACGACGTGGTTCGTGGCGCGCGGGCCCTTGACGCTGGTGCGGACGATGTCCTTGGTCCGGCGGTCGTAGGTGAGCGTCGTGTCCGTGTACAGGCGGCCGAAGGAGGCCGCCGAGGTCACCGTGCGCGGGGCGCCCGAGGGGTCGGGGATCGTGCACGCGTAGGCCTGGTGGGTGTGGCCCGTGACCAGGGCGTCCACCTTGGGCGTGACCTTCTTCGCGATGTCGACGATGGCACCGGAGATGCCCGCGCCCGCGCCCGGGGTGTCGCAGTTGTAGTTGTACGAGCCGGACGCCGGCAGGCCGCCCTCGTGGATGAGGGTGACGATCGACTTCACGCCCTGGCGGTCGAGTTCCTTGGCGTACTTGTTGATCGTCTCGACCTCGTCGCGGAACTTCAGGCCCTTGACGCCCTCCGCCGTGACGACGTCCGGGGTGCCCTCGAGCGTGAGACCGATGATGCCGATCTTGACGCCCTTGTGCTTCCAGATCGTGTACGGCTTGAGGATCGGCTTGCCGGTCTTCTCGTCCGTGACGTTGGCCGCGAGGTAGGGGAAGTCGGCGCCCTGGAAGGTCTTGCCCTTCTCGTAGCAGCCCTCCTTCGGGTGGCAGCCGCCGCGCTGCATGCGCAGCAGTTCGGCGCGGCCCTCGTCGAACTCGTGGTTGCCGACCGAGCTGGCGTCCAGCTTGATCTTGTTGAGCGCCTCGATGGTCGGCTCGTCGTGGAAGAGGCCGGTCATCAGCGGGCTGGCGCCGATCATGTCGCCGGCGGCCGCCGTGATCGAGTACTCGTGGCCCTTGCGGGCCGTGCGCAGCGAGTTGGCGAGGTACTCCACGCCGCCGGCCGGAATGGCCTTCGTCGTGCCGTCGGCCTGGGTCTCCGTCACGGTGCCGGAGGAGCCCTGCGGCGGCTCGAGGTTGCCGTGCAGGTCGTTGAACGAGAGCAGCTGTACGTCCACGGTGCGGCCCTGGTCGCGGGCGCCCGCCGGGGCCGCGGAGACGGCCAGGGTCCCCGCGGTCGCGGCGAGTACGGCGGCGGTGGCGGTCAGCCGCGTGAGGGCGAGGCGCTTGCGTCGAGGCAGCGTCTTCGCGGGCATGCGTTCCCCTTTTTGAGAAGGTGCTTGGGGGTTTATCAGGTCGGGCGCAGCATACGGTCGACGCGCGTAGCTCGGCAGGTGGGGAGAGGTAACGGAAGGGTGACGTGCCGGGGCCGTAGGCTCGCAGCATGAGCGACGTGGTGAATGACGTGAGCGGACAGCGGCGGATCGCGGTGCTGGACGAACTGGCGCCCGAGCAGGTGCGGGACGTGCTGCGGCTGATCGGGGAGGCCGCGGCCGTGGACGGTCAGCCGGCCGTTTCGGAGCAGGGGCGTCTGCAGCTCAAGGGGCGGCGCGAGGGGGTGCGGCACGTGCTGCTGAGCGACGCGGACAAGGCGCTGGTGGGCTACGGCCAACTGGAGGACAGCGATCCGGTGGAGGCCCCGGCGGGGGAGCTCGTGGTCCACCCGGACCACCGCGGGCGCGGGCACGGGCGGACCCTGGGGGTCGCCCTGTTGACCGAATCCGGCAAGCGGCTGCGCGTGTGGGCGCACGGCGGCCACCCCGCCGCCCGGCACCTGGCCCAGGTGCTGGGCCTGAGCCTGTTCCGCGAACTGCGGCAGATGCGGCGCACGCTGCACGATTTGGACCTGCCCGAGCCCGTACTGCCCGAGGGTGTGACGGTGCGCACCTTCCGGCCCGGCGAGGACGACGCGGCCTGGCTCGCGGTGAACGCGGCGGCCTTCGCGCACCACCCCGAGCAGGGCTCGCTGACCCAGCGCGACCTGGACGACCGCAAGGCCGAGCCCTGGTTCGACCCGGAAGGCTTCTTCCTGGCCGAGCGGGCGGGGGAGATCATCGGCTTCCACTGGACGAAGGTCCACGCCGAGGAGGGCCTCGGCGAGGTGTACGTGCTGGGCGTACGGCCCGGGGCCCAGGGCGGCGGCCTCGGCAAGGCGCTGACGTCGGTGGGCCTGCGGCACCTCGCGGCCCGGGGGCTGCCGACGGCGATGCTCTACGTGGACGCGGACAACCTGCCGGCCGTGGCGGTGTACGAGCGGCTCGGGTTCGCCACGCACGAGACGGACCTGATGTACCGGACCGAGAGCTGACGCCCGTCGCGGGCGGCTGACGCCGGCGGTTGACAGGGGCCGGGCCGCCCCATCACCCTTTCACTAGTCAATTAGTGGAAGGGTGATGCGCATGGTCGAGTTCCGCATCGACCGGCGCAGCGGTGTCGCCACCTATCTGCAGATCGTCCGCCAGGTCGAACAGGCCCTGCGGCTCGGTCTGCTGGGCCCCGGCGACAAACTGCCCACGGCCAAAGAGGTCGTCGCGGCCACCGCCATCAACCCCAACACCGTCCTGAAGGCCTACCGCGAGCTCGACCGCGCGGGCCTGGTCGAGGCGCGCCCCGGCCTGGGAACGTTCGTACGCCGCTCCCTGGCACGCCCCGGCGCCGCCCCCGATTCGCCGCTGCGCGCCGAACTGGCCGCCTGGATGGCCCGGGCCCGCACCGCCGGCCTCGACCGCGAGGACGTGGCCGCGCTGGTCGCCGCCGTCCTCGACGAGACCTGTTTCGAGGAGCGGGGCGACGACCGTAGCGGTGGCCGGGGCGACGACCGGGGCCGGGAGCCGGGGCGATGACCGGGGCGGGGGCCCCGCGGCGGCCCGGGACCGGCATTACGTGAGCGAGGGGACCGCATGACCGACCTGACCTTTCTTCCTGACCGGACCGCTCTGGAGGCGGTCGGCCTGGGGGTGAAGTACCGGCGTGGCTGGGCGCTGCGCGACTGTTCGTTCCGGCTGCCCGCCGGGCGGGTCTGCGCGCTCGTGGGGGCCAACGGCGCGGGCAAGTCCACGCTGCTGGCCCTGGCCGCCGGGCTGCGCCGGCCCACCCGGGGCCGGCTCGGCGTGTTCGGCGGCGGGCCGGGCGACCCGGGTGTGCGGCCCCGCGTGTCCTACCTCGCCCAGGACAAGCCGCTGTACCCGAACCTCACGGTGGCCGAGACCCTGCGCCTGGGCCGCGAGCTCAACCCCGGCCGCTGGGACCAGGCCGCCGCGGAGCGCCTCGTCCGGAGCGGAAACCTTTCGCCGGATGCGCGCGTCGGCACCCTCTCCGGCGGTCAGCGCACCCGCGTGGCCCTCGCCCTCGCCTTCGGCAAGCGGCCCGGGCTGCTGCTCCTGGACGAGCCGATGGGCGACCTCGACCCGCTCGTGCGCCACGAGATGATGGCCGCGCTGATGGCCGAGGCCGCCGAGAACTCCACCACCGTCGTCATGGCCTCCCACGTCCTGGCCGAGCTCGAGGGCGTCTGCGACTACCTGCTGCTGATAGCCGAGGGGCGGGTGCGCCTCGCGGGCGAGGTCGAGGACCTCCTCTCCGCGCACCGGCTGGTCATGGGCCGGTACGAGGAGGCCGGCACGCCGCGCGAGTTCGCGGCCCACACGATCGTCGAGGCGCGCACCACGGGGCGTCAGCTCACCGCGCTCATACGGCCCGACGGGCCGGTCCGGGGCCACTGGGAGACCGCCGAACCGTCCCTGGAGGAACTGATCCTCGCCCACCTGCGCGCCCCCGGCGCGCCCGCGCTCATCGCGCCCTCCGCCGAGCCGCGCGACCCCTCCCCGAAGGCGGCGGCATGACGGCCACGACGACGGAGACGGCCCCGGACACCGGCGCGGTGCCACGCGGAATCAGGCCGCGCGGCATGGCCTGGCTGGTGCTGCGGCAGCACCGCTTCACGGCGTGGGCGGCGCTGGGCCTGCTGATCGCCTTCGTCGCGGCGCTGGTGGTGCTGCGCTCCGAGCTGGTCGACTACATCCGCGCGCACGACCTGAAGAACGCGTGCACGACGACCGAGGACTGCAGGGCCCCGGACAGGACGCTTGACTACTTCCGCGAGAACCTCGCCGATCCGCTGCGCTACGGCGGCATCGTCATCGAGTTCCTGCCGCTGATCGTCGCGGCGTTCGTCGCGGGGCCCCTGATCGCCCGCGAGCTGGAGAGCGGGACGTACAAGCTGGCGTGGACGCAGTCCGTCTCGCCGCTGCGCTGGCTCGCCATGAAGCTCGCCGTACCGGGCGCGGCGATCCTGGCGGGCGTCTCGCTGCTGTCGGCCGTCTACACCTGGACGTGGCGGCAGCTGCCCGCGCTGATGGTGCCCGGACAGTGGTGGTTCCGGTCGTACGAGATGATCGGGCCCGTGCCGGTCGCTCAGTGCCTGCTCGCGCTGTCCGTCGGAGCCGTCACCGGCCTGCTGCTGCGGCGCACGGTGGCGGCCATGGGCGCGGCGGCCCTCGCCACCTCCCTGGTGACCGGTGCGGTGCTGGCACCCCTGCGGGAGAGGCTGACCGGCCCGGTCACGGAGCTGTCCAAGGAGATGCCGGGGCTGATCAGGGGAGCCGACGACTGGATCACCGAGCGCGGCATGATCGGGCTGGGCGGCGGGCGGATCCCCGAGCCGGACTGCAAGGTGGGGGTCAGCCCCGAGGACTGCGTGACCCAGCACCACGCCACCGGCTGGTACCTCGACTACCACCCGGCGTCGAACCTGTGGCCGATGCAGTGGGCGGAGACCGGGATCACGGTGGCGCTGGCCGCGCTGGTGGCCGCTCTCGCGTTCCGGCTGGTGCGCCGGCAGTGCCCCTGAGGGGGCTCCGGCAGTGCCCTGAGCGGCGCCCTGGCGGTGCCCCTGAGCGAGGGGCTCCGACCGTGCACCTGAGCGGCGCGCTCCGGTGCCGTCCCCGGGCGGCCCCGGTGGTCCTGATCGGTGGCCGGACCCCGGGGCGTCACGTGCGCGTTACCCCTGATTCAACCTCGGTTGCGAGCCTTGCCCAATGCAGCCCGCCGCGCCTCGCGCAACCGAACGAAGGCTACGCGCCGCCCCCGCGTCCCTTTCCGACGCGGCCGTACCGGACCCGGCGCGGAACAATGGAGGTATGAGCCAGTCGTCCGGCGCGAGCGCCCAGGCCCGCGACGCCACCGATCCGGTGGGGTTCATCGCAGCCCACCGGCCGAAGGCGGCTGTCGTGGCGGGCGTGCCGGACCTGGAGGAGGGCCTGGCGGCCTACGACGGCGAGAGCGCGGTGGAGGCGGAGCCGCTGCCCGAGGGGCGCTTCCTGGACCGCGAGCGCAGCTGGCTGGCGTTCAACGAGCGGGTGCTGGAGCTGGCCGAGGACCCGGCCACGCCCCTGCTCGAACGAGCGAACTTCCTGGCGATCTTCGCCAGCAACCTCGACGAGTTCTTCATGGTCCGCGTCGCCGGCCTCAAGCGCCGCATCGCCACCGGCGTCGCCACCCGCTCCGCCTCCGGGCTCCAGCCCCGCGAGGTCCTGGAACTGATCTGGACCCGCTCGCGCGAGCTCATGGCCCGGCACGCGGCCTGCTACCAGCAGGACGTCGCCCCCGAGCTGGCCGAGGAGGGCATCCACCTGATCCGCTGGCCGGAGCTCACGGAGAAGGAGCAGGGGCGGCTCTTCACCCTCTTCCGGCAGCAGATCTTCCCCGTGCTGACCCCGCTCGCCGTCGACCCCGCCCACCCCTTCCCGTACATCTCCGGGCTCTCCCTCAACCTCGCCGTGGTCGTGCGCAACCCCGTCAGCGGGCACGACCACTTCGCGCGCGTGAAGGTGCCGCCGCTGCTGCCACGGTTCCTGGAGGCGTCCCCGCAGCGCTACGTCCCGCTGGAGGACGTCATCGCGGCGCATCTGGAGGAGCTGTTCCCCGGTATGGAGGTGCTCGCGCACCACATGTTCCGGGTGACGCGCAACGAGGACCTGGAAGTCGAGGAGGACGACGCGGAGAACCTGCTCCAGGCACTGGAGAAGGAGCTCATGCGGCGCCGCTTCGGCCCGCCCGTGCGGCTGGAGGTCGAGGAGACCATCGACCCGTACGTCCTGGACCTGCTCGTGCGCGAGCTGAAGATCTCCGACGCCGAGGTCTATCCGCTGCCCGGCCCGCTCGACCTCACCGCGCTCTTCGCCATCGGGGCGCTGGACCGGCCGGAGCTGAAGTACCCGAAGTTCGTGGCCGGCACGCACCGTGACCTCGCCGAGGTCGAGTCCGCCTCGGCGCCCGACATCTTCGCCGCGCTCCGGGAACGGGACGTGCTGCTGCACCACCCGTACGACTCGTTCTCCACCTCCGTCCAGGCGTTCCTCGAACAGGCCGCCGCCGACCCGGACGTGCTGGCGATCAAGCAGACGCTGTACCGGACCTCCGGCGACTCCCCGATCGTGGACGCGCTCATCGACGCGGCCGAATCCGGCAAGCAGGTGCTCGTCCTCGTCGAGATCAAGGCGCGCTTCGACGAACAGGCCAACATCAAGTGGGCCCGCAAGCTGGAGGAGGCCGGCTGTCACGTCGTCTACGGGCTGGTGGGCCTCAAGACGCACTGCAAGCTGTCGCTGGTGGTCCGCCAGGAGGGCGAGACGCTGCGCCGCTACGCCCACGTGGGCACCGGCAACTACCACCCCAAGACGGCCCGCCTGTACGAGGACTTCGGGCTGCTGACCGCCGACCCCCAGGTGGGCGCCGACCTCTCCGACCTCTTCAACCGGCTCTCCGGGTACTCGCGGCGCGAGACCTACCGGCGGCTGCTGGTCGCCCCCAGATCGCTGCGCGACGGGCTCATCTCGCGGATAGCCAAGGAGACCGCGCACGCCCGGGCCGGGCGCCCCGCCTCCATCCGCATCAAGGTCAACTCGATGGTCGACGAGGCCGTCATCGACGCCCTGTACCGCGCGGCGCAGGCCGGCGTGCCGGTCGACATATGGGTGCGCGGCATCTGCGCGCTGCGCCCCGGAGTGGCGGGACTGTCGGAGAACATCCGCGTGCGCAGCGTCCTCGGCCGGTTCCTGGAGCACTCGCGGGTCTTCGCGTTCGGCAACGGCGGTGAGCCCGAAGTGTGGCTCGGCAGCGCCGACATGATGCACCGCAACCTCGACCGGCGCATAGAGACGCTGGTGCGCGTCGCCGACCCCGGGCACCGGGCCTCGCTCAGCAAACTTCTGGAGCTCGGGGTGTCCGACCGCACCGCCTCCTGGCACCTGGGCCCGGACGGCAACTGGACGCGGCGGGCCACGGACGCCGACGGGCAGCCGCTGCGGAACGTGCAGGAGATGCTCATAGACGCCCGGAGGCGCCGGCGTGGCCCGGCGACCCCATGATCCACCGGTTACGGTCACCGCGCCCGGGGGGCAGGAAACGATGATGACAAAACGATCCGGGGCACCCGCGGTGGGCGTGCCCGCCCCGGAGGGCGGCTCCACGACGGCGGCGAACGTCCTCGCCGGCTATCTGCAAGGGCGCGCCACGGAGTTCCTGCGGAGCCTGCGGCTGCACGCGGAGAGCGGCTCCGACGCCGAGGACGCGGGCGAGGCGGCCCGGCTGCTGCGCCGCTCGGCGCGCCGCATCGCCGGGACGCTGCACGTGTACCGGCCCCTGACGGACGCCGCGTGGACGGATCCGCTGCGCGGCGAACTGGTGTGGCTGACCGATGTGCTGGGGCGCGAGTACGCGTACGCGGCCCGGCTGGCGCGGCTGCGGGGAGCGCTGCACCGGCTGTCGGGGGCGGACGGTACGGAGCCCGCGCCGGGTGCGGCGGCCGGCGCGGGGCTGACGGTCGGCGCGGCCCGGGCCGGCGCGCTGCTGGACCGGCAGCTGACCCTGGCCCGTACGCGCGCGCACTCAGCGGCGCTGCAGGCCCTGGGCACCTCGCGCTTCCACGCGGTGGCGGACGCGGTCGCCGTGCTGGCCTCCGAGGTGCCGCTGGACCCCGCCGCGCACGATCTCCTCGCCCGGGAGGCGCTGCCCTGCCTGGCGGAGCAGACGCACCGGCGGCTGATGGACGCGGTGGACGCCCTGCCGCTGTCGGTGGCGGGGCTGCCGTACAACGCCGAGGCGCTGGCCTGCGGCCTCGCCGCGACGCCGGCCGCCGACGCCCCGCCCGCGGAGGGCCGGCAGGACGCGCCATGGCACCACGTGCGCCGGCTGGTGCGGCTGAGGCGGTACGCGCAGGAGGTGCTCGACGAGCAGCACCAGGACGAGGCGGAGCCCTCGCTGTCCGTACGGCTGCTGGGCGCGGGCCAGGCCCTGGACCGGCACCGCGAGGCCGCCGAGGCGGCGGCCGCCGCCGCGACCGCCGCCCGTACGCCCCGCATCGCCCCGGCGACGGCCTACGCGCTCGGGGTGCTGCACGCCGACCAGCGCCACGAGGTGGAGGCGGCGCGCTACGCCTTCGGGCGCATCTGGCAGCGGCTGACGGTGGCGACGCCGTGACCGGCCCCGCGGAGACGCCCGTGCTGGCCGCGGGGTGCGTGCTGTGGCGGATGCGCGAGCGGGTCGAGATAGCGCTCGTCCATAGACCGAAATATGACGACTGGTCGCTGCCCAAAGGCAAGCTCAAGCGCGGCGAGAGCCCGAGGGCGGGCGCGGTGCGCGAGGTGCTGGAGGAGACGGGCATGCGCTGCGTGCTGGGCGCGGTGCTGCCGACCGCCCGCTATGTGGCGGAGGGGCGCGCCAAGGAGGTGCACTACTGGGCGGCGGAGGCGCTCGGCGGCTCCTTCGAGCCCAGTCGTGAGGTGGACCGCCTCCTGTGGCTGCCGCCCGCGGAGGCCCGGGCCCGGCTCAGCCATGACCGGGACCGCCCGCTGGTGGACGCGTTCCTGGCGGCGCTGGGCTGAGGCGCCCTTTCCCCTACCCGCCCTTTCACCGTTTCTTGTCCTCAAACGCCGGACGGGCTCAATTTGAGCCCGTCCGGCGGAAACTCAGCCGTTCGGCGCCAGCGCCGACCAGGCCAGCGTCAGCTCGCCCTGCCGCCAGCGGCCCGGCCCGTCCGTCACGGGCCAGTCCGCCCGGAGCGCGGCCGCCGTCCGGATCCACCGCTGCCGCGCACTGAGCGCACCGTAGGGCGCGAACGCCGCCCACGCCCGGTCGAAGTCGCGCAGGAACGCGTGCACCGGCTCGCCCGGCACGTTGCGGTGGATGAGCGCCTTCGGCAGGCGCTCGGCGAGATCGGACGGGGTGCCGAGCGAGCCCAGCCGGGCCGCGAACGTGATCGTGCGCGGCCCCTCCGGCCCCAGCGCGACCCACACGTGCCGGCGGCCGATCTCGTCGCACGTGCCCTCGACGAGCAGCCCGTCCGGGGCGAGCCGGCCGCACAGCCGCTCCCAGACCTCCTCGACCTGGCCCTCGTCGTACTGCCGCAGGACGTTCGCGGCACGGATCAGCAGCGGACGGCGGCCCCCCGGCAGCGGCACCTCGAAGCCGCCGTGCGCGAAGGACAGGCCCTGTCGTTCGTAGGGCCGGGCCGCCGCGACCCGCGCCGGGTCGATCTCGATGCCCACGACCCGCGCGTCGGCCCGTACGGTCCGCAGCCGCTCCAGCAGCTCGACGGCCGTCCACGGCGCGGCGCCGTAGCCGAGGTCCACCGCGACCGGGTCCGCGCTGCGCCGCAGGGCGCCCGCGTGGGCGGCGGCGATCCAGCGGTCCATGCGGCGCAGCCGGTTGGGGTTGGTGGTGCCGCGCGTCGCCGAACCGATCGGGCGGTGGGGCGGGGTGGTACGGGCGGCCATGGGCATAGAGCCTAAGCCCGGCCGGGTGCGGACTGTGCCGCCGGAGCGGCGCTGACCAGGCGGTGAAGGGGTCGGTGAGGCGTCGGTGAGGGAAGGAAGGGCGCTGGGTCACTGTTTGGCAAAGGCGGGAAGGGGAGCCCGCCTCCGCGACGTTCACACTGGTTGACAGGCGGTGAGCGCCCCCAGGGACGGACCCTCGGCAGACGGAGGACACACGGTGAGCCAGTACGCAGCCAGGCTCGGCGCCCGCCGGGGCCGGACGCTCGGCACGTTCCCCAAGGCCCAGCTGCGCCGCCTCGGCAGCACCCGCCGCCCCCGCCGGGTGGCGATGCTGAGCGTGCACACCTCCCCGCTCCACCAGCCCGGCATGGGCGACGCCGGCGGCATGAACGTCTACATCGTCGAGCTCGCCAGGCGACTGGCCGACCTCAACATCGAGGTCGAGATCTTCACCCGCGCCACCACCGGCGCCCTCCCGCCCAGCGTCGAGCTGGCCCCCGGCGTGCTGGTCCGGCACATCGACGCCGGCCCCTACGAGGGCCTGGCCAAGGAGGAGCTGCCCGCGCAGCTGTGCGCCTTCACGCACGGCGTGATGCAGGCGTGGGCCGGCCACCGGCCCGGCCACTACGACCTCGTCCACTCCCACTACTGGCTCTCCGGTCACGTCGGCTGGCTCGCCGCCGAACGCTGGGGGGTGCCGCTGGTGCACGCCATGCACACCATGGCCAAGGTCAAGAACGCCGCCCTCGCCGAGGGCGACACGCCCGAGCCCGCCGCCCGCGTGATCGGCGAGACGCAGATCGTGCGGGCCGCCGACCGGCTCATCGCCAACACCGACGGCGAGGCGCGGGAACTGGTCCACCACTACGAGGCCGACCCCGCCAAGGTCGCCGTCGTCCACCCGGGCGTCAACCTCGACCGCTTCCGGCCTTCCGACGGCCGGGCCGCGGCCCGCGCACGCCTGGGCCTGCCGGCCGACGCCCTGATCCCGCTGTTCGCCGGCCGCATCCAGCCCCTCAAGGCCCCCGATGTCCTCCTGCGCGCCGTCGCCGAGCTCCTGGACCAGCGGCCCGCCCTGCGCTCGCGCATCGTGGTGCCCGTGGTCGGCGGTCCCAGCGGCAGCGGCATGGCCAAGCCCGAGGGGCTGCAGAAGCTGGCCGCCCGCCTGGGCATCGCCGACGTCGTCCGCTTCCGCCCGCCGGTCGGACAGGACCAGCTCGCCGACTGGTACCGGGCGGCCTCCGTGCTGGTGATGCCGTCCTACAGCGAGTCCTTCGGCCTGGTGGCCATCGAGGCCCAGGCATGCGGCACGCCCGTCGTCGCGGCATCCGTCGGCGGCCTGCCCGTGGCCGTACGCGACGAGGTCAGCGGCTTCCTGATAGAGGGCCACGACCCGGTCGGCTACGCCGCCGCGCTGCGCCGCTTCGCGGAGGAGCCGCGGCTCGCGGACCGCATGGGCGCGGCCGCCGCCCGGCACGCCCAGTCCTTCGGCTGGGGCGCGGCCGCCGCCGCGACCGCCGAGGTGTACACCGCGGCGATCGGCGAGCGCCGCCGTCGCCTACGCTCGGCACATGTCTGACGCGAAGACCACCGTCGAGCGGACCCTCGACGAGGCGGGCCTCGAATGGGAGAGCCCGTCCGACGGCACGTACGTCGTGAAGCTCCCCGGCACCCGCAAGCTGTCGACCACCGTCTCGCTGGTCGTCGGCAACCACTCCCTGTCGGTCAACGCCTTCGTCGTACGGTGCCCCGACGAGAACCACGGGGCGGTGCACCGCTGGCTGCTGGAGCGCAACACCAAGCTCTACGGCCTGGCCTACGCCGTCGACCGGCTCGGTGACGTCTACCTCGTGGGCCGGCTGCCGCTGGCCGCCGTGACGCCGCAGGAGGTCGACCGGATCCTCGGCACGGTGCTGGAGCACGCGGACGGCAGCTTCAACACGCTGCTGGAGATGGGCTTCGCGAGCGCGATCCGCAAGGAGTACGCGTGGCGCACGTCGCGGGGGGAGTCGACGCGCAACCTCGACGCGTTCACGCGCCTGACGCGGGAGGAGTGACCGGAGTCCCGCTCCCTCACGCCGCCGCCGGCTCCGTCTCCTTGGGGGCCGGCCCCGGGGCTGCCGCCCCCTCGGTGGCCTCCGCCGGCAGCCCCCGCATCAGCAGCCAGTAGCCGGCCGCCGCCACGGTGCCCACCACCGCGCACATCCCCCACAGCATGTCCGGCCCGAAGCGGTCGATCACCGTTCCGCCCACCAGCGGGGCCACCAGCGCGGCCACGGACCACGACATGGTGTACATCCCCTGGTAGCGGCCCCGCCCGTGAGCCGGTGACAGGCGCACCACGAGGCCCATCTGGGTGGGGGAGTTGACGATCTCGGCCAGGGTCCAGACGACGACGGTCAGCATGTAGACGCCGATCGACCCGGCGAACGCGGTGAGCCCGAAGCCGTAGCCCGCGAACAGCGCGGAGAGCGCCAGCAGCGAGCGGGGGTCGCGGCGCTCGATGAGCCGGGTGACGGGGATCTGCACGGCCACGATCAGCACGCCGTTGACGGCGATGACGGTGCCGTAGTCGGCCGGCGAGAAGCCGTCGGCGCCCATGGCCACGGGCAGGGCCACCGAGTGCTGCATGAAGATGAAGGCCATCAGGAAGGACAGGCCGACGACGGCCATGAAGCGCCGGTCGCGCAGCACGGTCAGGAGGCTGACGGCGGGCTCGTCCGCCGCCCCCGCGCCCTTCGCGCCCGTCGGCTCCGGCCGGGACTCGGGCAGCTTCCAGAAGACCAGCACGGCGCACACGAGGGTCAGCGCGCCCTCGCCGAGGAAGCCGATCAGATAGCTGTGCTCGGCGATCAGGCCCGCGGCGAGCGAGGAGAGGGCGAAGCCGACGTTGATGGCCCAGTAGTTGAGGGCGAAGGCGCGGACACGGTCCTCGGCCGGGACGATGTCGGCCATCATCGCCTGGACGGCCGGCCGTGAGGCGTTGGAGGCCATGCCCGTGACGAACGCGACGGCGGCGATGGCCAGGGGCTGCTGCATGAAGCCGAGGAGCGCCACCGACAAGGCGGTCGAGACCTGGGAGATCAGCAGCGTGGGCCGCCGCCCGAGCCGGTCGGCCATGACGCCGGCACCGAGGGAGGAGATCACTCCGCCGAGCCCGTGCAGGGCCGCGACCAGCCCCGCGAAGGAGGCCGAGTAGCCACGGTCGAGGGTGAGGTAGAGGGCCAGAAATGTGGCGACGAAGGAACCCAGCCGGTTGATCAGCGTCGACGTCCACAGCCACCAGAACTCCCGTGGCAGTCCCGAGACGCTCTGCCTCGCGGCCCTTCGTATGCTGGCGATCGACATGCGGTGGCCCCCGTGCGTAAGTACCGAATCTCTGATTCGCAACTTACTTGGCTGATCTTGTGCATGCCAATGAATTGACGTTCACCGTCAAACGTCCGGGGCGCGAGCCGCTCGCGCGGTCGATTACGCTCATGGGCATGGCCGACGCACCGTACAAGCTGATCCTCCTCCGCCACGGCGAGAGCGAATGGAACGCGAAGAACCTGTTCACCGGCTGGGTGGACGTCAACCTCAACGAGAAGGGCGAGAAGGAGGCAGTCCGCGGCGGTGAGCTGCTCAAGGACGCCGGCCTGCTCCCCGACGTGGTCCACACCTCCCTGCAGAAGCGCGCGATCCGCACCGCGCAGCTCGCCCTGGAGGCCGCCGACCGCCACTGGATCCCCGTCCACCGCTCCTGGCGGCTGAACGAGCGCCACTACGGCGCCCTCCAGGGCAAGGACAAGGCCCAGACCCTGGCCGAGTTCGGCGAGGAGCAGTTCATGCTCTGGCGCCGCTCCTACGACACCCCGCCGCCGGCGCTCGAGGACGGCACCGAGTTCTCGCAGAGCGACGACCCGCGCTACGCCTCGATCCCGAGCGAGCTGCGCCCGCGCACCGAGTGCCTCAAGGACGTCGTCGTCCGCATGCTGCCGTACTGGTACGACGGCATCGTCCCGGACCTGCTGGCCGGCCGCACGGTCCTGGTCGCCGCGCACGGCAACTCCCTGCGCGCCCTGGTCAAGCACCTCGACGGCATCTCCGACGCCGACATCGCGGGCCTGAACATCCCCACCGGCATCCCGCTCGCCTACGAGCTCGACGCCGACTTCCGCCCGGTCGTCCCCGGCGGCACCTACCTCGACCCGGAGGCCGCGAAGGCCGCCATCGAGGCCGTGAAGAACCAGGGCAAGAAGAAGTAACCGCCCTCACGCGCGCAGAACGTCGGCCCCCGTCCGGTAGCTACCCGGACGGGGGCCGACTTCGTACGTGTGAGTGACGTGCGGGAGCGTCAGCCGCAGCCGCCGCACTGGCAGGGACCGCCGCTCTGGCAGCCGCACGAGCACCCGGGACCACACTGACAGCCGCTCATTCGGTTCCTCCTAGAAGGGTGTCTGCCTTCCCGTCCAGTCAAGGACCGACCGGGCGGACCGTCAATGCCTCTCGCGTACATATGTACGGGCGCACGGGGGCGCATCGGGGCATTCGGAGCGGAGGGACGCGGCGGAGCGCCGGCGCTACGGAGCCTCCGGCGTGCCCTGCCGCCCCTCGGACTGGGTCAGCTCGTCCGCGTGCTCGCCCGTCACCAGATAGACCACGCGCTTGGCCACCGAGACCGCGTGGTCGGCGAAGCGCTCGTAGTAACGGCCCAGCAGCGTCACGTCGACGGCCGTCTCGATGCCGTGCTGCCAGCGGTCGTCCATCAGGTGCTGGAACAGCGCCCGGTGCAGCAGGTCCATCGCGTCGTCGTCCTGCTCCAGCTGCAGCGCCAGGTCCACGTCCTTGGTGATGATCACCTCGGCGGCCTTCGCCATCAGCCGCTGCGCCAGCTGGCCCATCTCCAGGATCGTGGCGTGCAGGTCGCGCGGCACCGCCGTCTCCGGGAAGCGCAGCCGGGCCAGCTTGGCCACGTGCTGGGCGAGGTCCCCGGAGCGCTCCAGGTCCGCGCTCATGCGCAGCGACGTGACGACGATCCGCAGATCGGTGGCCACCGGCTGCTGCCGGGCCAGCAGGGCGATCGCCCGTGCCTCCAGGTCCCGCTGCAGATCGTCCACCTTGGTGTCCGCCGCGATCACGGACTCCGCCAGCTTGAGGTCCGCGTCCAGGATCGCCGTGGTGGCGCGCCCGATCGCGGAGCCCACGAGCCGGGCCATCTCGACCAGGCCCTCGCCGATCGAATCCAGCTCCTCGTGGTACGCGTCCCGCATTGCCTGACCTTCTCTCGCCTTGGGTACTACCGGTGGCCGGGGTGTCTCCGCCCGCTCACACTGCCACGTTCCGGCCGGAACGCGACGGCCGCCGACCGGCGGAGTGAACCACCACCGACGCCAAGGTGAACTCTCGGCAACGTATGTTCGAGACGGCCCCCATTTGGCTGTGGCCGTGTCGGCGCACCCGCATAACCTGGACACATGAACCTGGACGCGGCCGTCGCCGCAGCAGCAGCGATCGCCGGAGTGTGCACCGGCGTCATCGCCATGCTGGCGTTCCGCTGGAGCGAGCGCGACCAGGCCCGCCCCACCCGCAGCTCCCTGCACACCGACGCCGTGCTGCCGCCCGGCGTCGACACCGTACTGTCCGTGCTGCGCTCCTCCGCCGTCGTCCTCGACGAGGCCGACGCCGTCGTCAAGGCCAGCTCGGCCGCGTACGCCCTCGGGCTCGTGCGCGGCGGCAAGCTCGCCGTCGAGCCCATGCTCCAGATGGCCCGCGACACCCGCCGCGACGGCGAGATACGCCAGGTCGAGCTCGACCTGCCCCGGCGCGGCACCGGCCGCGGCGACGCGCTCGCGGTCTCGGCCCGGGTCGCCCCGCTCGGCTCCCGGCTCGTGCTGCTGCTGGTGGAGGACCTCACCGAGGCCCGCCGCATCGAGGCCGTCCGCCGCGACTTCGTCGCCAACGTCAGCCACGAGCTCAAGACGCCGGTCGGCGCCCTGTCCCTGCTCTCGGAGGCCGTCATGGACGCCTCCCAGGACCCCGAGGCGGTCACCCGCTTCGCGGGCCGCATGCAGATCGAGGCGACCCGGCTCACCAACCTGGTGCAGGAGCTCATCGACCTCTCCCGGGTGCAGAACGACGACCCGCTGGAGGACGCCGAGCCGGTCCCCGTCGGCGAGCTCGTCGCCGAGGCCATCGACCGCTGCCGCCACCAGGCCGGCACCAAACAGATCACCATCGCCGCCGGGGGCACCTCCCATCGGCTGCCCGGCGGAGGCACCGCCGACCTGCACGTCTGGGGCAACCGCGGCCAGCTCGCGGCCGCCCTCGGCAACCTCGTCGAGAACGCGGTCAACTACAGCCCCGCCCGTACGCGCGTCGGCATCGCCGCCCGCCGCGTCGCCGCACCCGGCGGCGACCTCATCGAGCTGGCCGTCACCGACCAGGGCATCGGCATCTCCGAGAAGGACCGCGAGCGCGTCTTCGAGCGCTTCTACCGCGTCGACCCCGCGCGCTCCCGCGCCACCGGCGGTACGGGCCTGGGCCTGTCCATCGTCAAGCACGTGGTCGCCTCGCACGGCGGCGAGGTCAGCGTCTGGAGCGCCGAGGGCCAGGGCTCCACCTTCACCCTGCGCCTGCCCGAGGCCGGTGCCGTCCGCGACCGCGAGCGGGACCAGCGCGAGCGCAATGGCCCACTGCTCGGCCCCGGCGACCCGGGTGCCGACGAGGCCGAGGGCGAGCTCGACGACGAGGCGTACCCCGACCCCGCACTCCCCACCAGCCCCACCCCTCCGGCCCGCCCCACCCGGCAGGCCCTTCCGTGACCCTCGTCGCCGTGGACGAGACCGCCGCCCGTATCCCCACCGCGCTGTGTACCCCAAAGACCCGACCGGAGGTCATCCCGTGACCCGAGTGCTCGTCGTCGAGGACGAAGAATCCTTCAGCGACGCGTTGTCCTACATGCTCCGCAAGGAAGGGTTCGAGGTCGCCATCGCGACCACCGGGCCCGACGGGCTGGACGAGTTCGAACGCAACGGCGCCGACCTGGTCCTGCTCGACCTGATGCTGCCGGGCCTGCCCGGCACCGAGGTCTGCCGGCAGCTGCGCGGCCGCTCCAACGTGCCCGTGATCATGGTGACGGCCAAGGACAGCGAGATCGACAAGGTCGTCGGCCTGGAGATAGGAGCCGACGACTACGTCACCAAGCCCTTCTCGTCCCGGGAGCTGGTGGCCCGCATCCGTGCCGTCCTGCGCCGCCGCGGCGAGCCGGAGGAGGTCACCCCGGCCGCACTGGAGGCCGGCCCCGTCCGCATGGACGTCGACCGGCACGTCGTCACCGTCTCCGGCGCCAAGGTCGACCTGCCCCTGAAGGAGTTCGACCTCCTGGAGATGCTGCTGCGCAACGCCGGGCGCGTACTGACCCGCATGCAGCTGATCGACCGCGTCTGGGGCGCCGACTACGTCGGCGACACCAAGACGCTGGACGTCCACGTCAAGCGCCTGCGCGCCAAGATCGAGCCCGACCCGGGCGCGCCGCGCTACCTGGTCACGGTCCGCGGCCTGGGGTACAAGTTCGAGCCGTAGACCGTGGAGCGCGGACCGTGTCGCGGCCCGTATGCGGAAGGGGCCCGGAAGCCGAAGCTTCCGGGCCCCTCGCCCGTTCTCAGTGACCGGCGCCGTGCTGCGGGGCGGCCGGCTGCGTCGACGGCTGGCCGGCGGCCGGGGTGGCCGGGGTGGCGAGGCCGTTCTGGCCGTTCGGCTGGCCGTTCAGGCCCTGCTGGCCGGCGGTCTGGCCGGTCTGACCCTGCTGGCCGCCGGTCTGGCCGTTCTGCTGGCCCCCGTCCACGCCGGCCGGGCTCGTGGCGACGCCGTTGCCGGGCTTGGCGGGCTTGCCGCCCGGCTTGCCCTGGGCCGGCATCTCCTCCGGGCCCCACTCCTTGAAGTAGCTCGTCGCGGGCACGACGAACGCCGAGATCTTCACGTCGCCCGTGGAGCTGAGGTTGAACACCAGCGGCTGCGACTCGCCGTCCTTGAGGCCCTCACGGCCCTTGGGCAGCACCGCGGACGCGTTGTCCTTGCCGCCCAGCAGCACCGAGCCGCCGGCCGGCACCACGATGTCGCCGGACTTGCCCTTGGCGGGCGTGAGCTTCACGTCCACGTTCTTGCCGGGCAGCTTGATCGAGCGGAGCGTCTGGTCCTTGCGGCCGTTGTTGAAGATCTGGCCGGTGATCACGGCGGGACCGGTGGCGTCCTGCTTCGGCTGGGTGATCACGTTGATGTTCTGGAGCTTGACGTCACCCACCGAGGTGGCGGCGTTGTCCGGCTTGACCTCCAGCGTCTGCGCGCTGTTGCCCGCCGCGCAGGCGGTGAGCGAGGCGATCGAGAGCACGAGGGCGGAAGCGGCGAGAGCGCCGCGTCGAAGGCTGCTGCTCACGGCGGCGGCATCTCCTTGACGAAGTACGAGTACGAGGTACGCACGAGATAAGGGTCTGTGTCAGCGGGCTTAGGTTACCGAGCCGCCGTGCGGGCGCCGCACCCGACCCGCCCCCATGGTCAACTCGCTCCTCCGGCGGCGCCGCGGCCGAATATGAACCACCGGTCGATCACGCGCCTCGGGGAAGGTCCGGGAAGCCCCCGCGTCGGATTATCGGCACGGAATGCGGGGCGGATGGGGAACGGGAAGGGAAGGGGAAGGGAAGACGACCGGGAACGGGAAGGGAAGGGGAAGGGAAGGGGAAGCGAAGGCGCACAGGAAGGATCCGCCGAGGAGTTCCGGAATTGATCAAGTTCGGCTTGATCAATTCCGGATTACCCGCACGGAAGGCGGGCGCGCCCCGAACGGAGTACCGGAAGTCCGCCGACCGGACCCCGGCAAAACGGGACGTTCGGCCGCTCGCGGGGCCTGTCCGACACGTGTAACGTGTGGCTTTCGCCTTGCCCGGACAACCGCTCCGACCTGCGAATACCCGCTTCCGGAAGGCTCCCGCAGCACGTTCCGGTTGCTGTTGTCAAGCCCCGAGATATGCCCTGACCTGCGGAAACGCCATTCAGAACAGGCTCTGCCCGTGTTAGACTGGATAGCCACGGAAGGGGTACCTGTCACATGACGTTCAAGGTTGGCGACACCGTGGTCTATCCCCATCACGGGGCCGCGCTGATCGAGGCCATCGAAACTCGCCAGATCAAAGGCGTGGACAAGACCTACTTGGTGCTGAAGGTCGCCCAGGGTGACCTGACGGTTCGGGTGCCGGCGGACAATGCGGAGTTCGTCGGTGTTCGCGATGTGGTCGGCCAGGACGGGCTTGACCGGGTCTTCGAGGTGCTGCGCGCACCGTATGCGGAAGAGCCGACGAACTGGTCCCGTCGCTACAAGGCAAATCTCGAGAAGCTCGCGTCCGGCGACGTGATCAAGGTTGCCGAGGTCGTCCGCGACCTGTGGCGCCGCGAGCGTGAGCGCGGTCTTTCCGCAGGTGAGAAGCGCATGCTCGCCAAGGCGCGACAGATCCTGGTGAGCGAGCTGGCCCTGGCGGAGAACACCAACGAGGACAAGGCCGAGGCCCTGCTCGACGAGGTTCTCGCGTCCTGACGCACAGGTGTCGGTGTCCGGCCGGGACGGGGACGTCTTCGGCCGCCGGAGGCCGGCCCCAACCGGACGTATAGAAGTGCCGCGGTGCCCGCGTGATGACGTCAGTCATCCGCCGGGCGCTGCGGCATCTCTGCTCTGGCATCCCCGCTGTGGTGCATATCGTCCGTATCGCCGTACTTGGCGTGCCGGGCCCGGGCAGCCGTCCCGGCCAGTCGTCACGGAAGGGGCTGGTCGGGGCATCGTGCCCGGCACGCTGAGGCCATACCCAATTCGGCCGAGGAAGCAAACCTGAACGCGAACGCAATGTCTGATCGAGCCGCCGCACCGGTCACCCCCGTCCCATCGGGGCCCCCTCCGCGCACCGCCGCCGTCATTCCGGCGGCGGGCAGGGGCGTACGGCTGGGGCCGGGCGCCCCCAAGGCGCTGCGCGCCCTCAGCGGCACGCCCATGCTCGTCCACGCGGTCCGGGCCATGACGGCCTCCCGCGCCGTCTCGCTCGTGGTCGTGGTGGCCCCGCCCGACGGCGCCGCCGAGGTCCGCAACCTCCTCGACGAGTACCCGCTCGCCGACCGCGACAGCACCCGCACCGACGTCGTGGTCGTCCCCGGCGGACAGACCCGCCAGGAGTCCGTCCGGCTGGGCCTCGCGGCCCTCCCCGACGACATCGCCGCCGTCCTCGTCCACGACGCCGCCCGCCCGCTGGTGCCCGTCGACACCGTCGACGCCGTCGCCGCGGCCGTACGGGCCGGAGCACCCGCCGTCGTACCGGCGCTGCCGCTCGCGGACACCGTCAAGCAGGTCGAGCCCCGCACCGGCGAGCGCGCCGGTGAGCCGGAGCCCGTGGTGGGCACGCCGGAGCGCTCGCTGCTGCGCGCCGTCCAGACCCCGCAGGGCTTCGACCGCGCCACGCTCGCCGAGGCGCACGAGAAGGTCGTCCTGGAGGGCGAGGGCGCCACGGACGACGCCGGCATGGTCGAGCGGCTCGGCGTCCAGGTGGTGGTCGTCCCCGGCCACGAGGAGGCGTTCAAGGTCACCCGGCCGCTGGACCTGGTCCTGGCCGAGGCCGTACTCGCCCGCAGGAGGGCCAACGATGGCTTCTGAGCCCCACCGCCCGGTGCTGCCCCTGGTGGGCGTCGGCACGGACGTCCACGCCTTCGAGGAGGGCCGCGAGCTGTGGTGCGCGGGCCTGCTCTGGGAGGGCGCGACCCACGGCCTCGCCGGTCACTCCGACGGCGACGTCGCCGCGCACGCCGCCTGCGACGCGCTGTTCTCGGCGGCCGGCGTCGGCGACCTCGGCGCGCACTTCGGCACGGACCGGCCCGAGTGGTCGGGCGCGGCTGGCGTCACCCTGCTGGCGGAGGCCGCCCGCATCGTGCGCGCCGCCGGCTTCGAGATCGGCAACGTCGCCATCCAGGTGATCGGCGTGCGGCCCAAAATCGGCAAGCGCCGCGAGGAGGCCCAGAAGGCCCTCTCCGCGGCCGTCGGCGCCCCGGTCTCCGTCTCGGGCACCACGACGGACGGGCTGGGCCTGACGGGCCGTGCGGAGGGCCTCGCGGCCATCGCCACCGCCCTGGTCTACCCCTCCGTCGTCCAAGGCGGCTGAGGCAGCGCGTCCCGCGCACCGTATCCCCGTCGCCGGGAATACGGTGCTGCGTGAACATGGTGTCCGCGAAGTCAGCGACGGAAGGACCGACCGTGCCAGCCGAGCTCTCCGAAGACCTGAAGAAGTACATCGACGACAACCCCGTCTTCGCCACCGTGGCGACCATCCAGCCCGACGGGAGCCCCCAGCTGACCGTCACGTGGGTCAAGCGCGACGGCGGCGACCTGCTGGTCTCCACGACGCTGGGGCGGCGCAAGGAGAAGAACCTGCGCCGCGACCCGCGCGTGACCGTCATGATCAACCCGCCCAACGCGCCCTACACCTACGCCGAGGTGCGCGGCACCGCCGACATCACCTTCGAGGGCGGCGACGCGCTCATCAACGAGCTGTCACGCAAGTACACGGGCAAGGACTACGCCGACTTCAACCCGGCCGCTGCCCAGGACGCCGAGCGCGTGGTCGTCCGCATCACGCCGCACAAGGTCGTCGGCTCCCTGTAGGGGACCGCGGCCTGTCCCTTCGTCGTCCGTTCGTCTCAGGCGCCGTCGGAGGACTTGGCGGCGCCGACGCGGTCCGGCTCGGGCTGGTCGTAACGGCGGGGCTCCTTCAGCAGCGGCAGGCTCTCGCGCAGCGCGGCGGGCCCCTTGCTCCGGCCGGCGCCGGGGGCACCGGGGGCGGCGGACTCGCGGCGCATCTCCTCCATGCCCTTGAGCAGCGCCGTGCGCAGCCGCTTGCCGAGCGGCCGCTCCACGCAGCGGTGCATCAGCCAGGCGGCCCCCAGCATGACGGCCATGAGCGCGCCGACGAGCAGCGTGGCCGGCACATGGTCGCGCAGCCCGTAGATGATCGTCATGCCGATGTACTGGTGCAGCAGGTACAGCGGGTACGTCAGCGCGCCCGCCGTGGCCAGCCAGCGCCACTGCACCCGGTCCAGGGCGCCGTTCGCGATCAGGGCCATCAGGACGAAGGCGAAGACGATGATCAGCGTGGCGGGCCAGGTCGGCACCACTCCGTCGGCGTTGTCCGCGACCCGCTTCGGGACCCCGTGCAGGGCGAGCAGCAGGGACAGGCCCACGATGCCCCACAGCAGGGCCGTGGGTTTGAAACGGTGCATCAGGTAAAAGGCGATGCCGGCGATGAAGTACGGCGAGAACAGCGGCATCGCCCAGATGTCGAGCAACTTGATGTGGGCGGAAGGCGCGATGACCGACGCCACCGTCCACAGCCCGCAGAACAGCACGCACTTGCGGTAGGTCACGCCGCTCGCCACGACGATCGCGAAGAGGACGTAGAACTTGAGCTCGGCGAACAGCGTCCAGTAGACGCCGTCGACGTCCCAGACGCCCATGCCCTGTTGGAGCATCGTGAGGTTGGTGAGGACGACGTCCCAGTTCTTCACGCTGCGCACCTGTGGCCACAGCGCGACGACACCGGCGGTCAGCAGGACCGCGACCCAGTAGGCGGGATAGATGCGGCAGGCCCGCGACACCACGAAGTCGCCCAGCGAGCGGCCCCATGTGCTCATGCAGATGACGAAGCCGCTGATGAGGAAGAAGACCTCCACGCCCGTCCACCCGTAGCGGGTGACGATCTCCAGGTGGGGGAAGACTTCGTGAGCGGGCCGGCCCCAGCCGCCGCGCAGGGCGGTGTAGTGAAAGGCGACGACCATGAGGGCCGCCAGAAGGCGGAGCCCGTCCAGGACGTACAACCTGGGTCTGGGGGTGGACTGCTGTCGGACGGCTGTCCGGCCGCCATCGAGTTGGCCTCGGCTGGCGAAACGCATGTCGTCCTCTCCGGTTGCCTTGTCGGCTCATCCTATGCGGGGCCGTCGCGCTGGCATGCTGACACAGAATGGGCTCGCGCGGGCCGTGACGGTTGTCTCCTCCAGGTTTCCCTTCCCTCCCCCTTACCCGGTCCGTACCGCCGTGTCGGCCGTCCGGGCCTGCGTCATCGCCCGTTGGAGGCCGCGCGTGAGCAACCGGGCCAGCGGGCGTTCCACGTGGCGGTGCACCAGCCAGGCGGCCAGCAGCATGGCCGTCACCAGGGCGGGCAGCAGCACATACCGCGGCATGTGGCCCTCGGCCCGGTGGATGACGGCCCAGCCGATGCGCTCGTGGATCAGGTAGAGGGGATAGGTCAGCACTCCGGCCGTGGACAGCCACCGCCCCCGCACACGGTGCGTCCAGCCCAGCGCGACGGCCGCGAGGGCCAGGAAGAACAGGGCCAGCAGCAGCGTCGTGGGCCAGCGCGGGACGTGGTGGCCCATGTAGCCCTCGGCCCGCGCGTGGGCGCCCAGCAGATCGTGCTGGGCGATCAGCAGACAGCCGGCGACGATCAGCCAGAGCACCGGGTCGGGCCGGAAGCGGTACATCAGGTAGAAGGCGATGCCCGCGATGAAGTACCAGCAGTCGTGCGGCATGAGGAGCAGGGCGAGCGCGCGGTCGTCGGCCGCCTTCGCGACGACCGCGGCGAAGGCCCAGACCGCGCAGAAGCCCACCGCCCGCCGGTACGTCAGTCCTTTGCGGAGGACGAGCGCGAAGAGAAGGTAGAAGCGCAGCTCGACCCAGAGGGTCCAGTAGACCCCGTCGACCGGCTCCACCCCCAGGGGGTCCTGCAGCATCGTCAGGTTGACGGCGACGTTCCGCAGGGACGGCACCGCGTTCACCGGCGACCGCCAGAGGGAGACCACGAGCGTGACGGCCAGCACGGCGAACCAGTAGGCGGGGTAGAGCCGGGTGACGCGCGAGACGGCGAAGTCGCCGACGCTCTTGCCCCAGCAGCTCATGCAGATGACGAAGCCGCTGATCAGGAAGAACAGCTGGACGCCGAGCCAGCCGTAGGCGGCGGGCAGGTGCGCCACGGGGAAGAGCGTCTGCGCGGGCCGCGGCCAGGCGCCGCTGTCGAAGGCGATGTAGTGGTAGGCCACCACCATCAGCGCCGCGCACAGCCGCAGCCCGTCCAGCGCCGCCAGCCTCCCGCCCCGCCCGGCGGGCCCGGCGCCGGCGCCGCCGGGCGGGGCGGGGGCCGGCGGCGGGCGTCGTTCCGGATGCTCCTGCTGTACCGGCAGAGTGGAGTGCAACGCCCCTCCTGGGTCCGCGGCGTCTCGCCGGGAGGTCGGGAAAGCCGAAGTCGAGGTGTGCCCGGGAAGCTACCAGAAGTGATCGTACTTATGGTGCATAAAGAAGATAAGGGACAAAGCGCGCCGTTCCCTGTGCGCGGAGCGTATGCGGAGGGTGGCGGTGGCGTCGGCTCCGTTTATCCACGCCCGGGCTTTGCCCTGGGCACCCCTCGCGGCCCACTACCCTGGTGCCGTGACCATTCGCCTGTACGACACCAGCGCCCGGCAGATCCGCGACTTCTCCCCGATCGTTCCGGGCTGCGTCTCGATCTACCTGTGTGGTGCGACCGTGCAGGCCGCGCCGCATATCGGACACATTCGCTCGGGTCTGAACTTCGACATCATGCGCCGCTGGTTCACCTACCGCGGCTATGACGTGACCTTCGTGCGCAACGTCACCGACATCGACGACAAGATCATCGCGAAGGCCGCCGACCAGGGCCGCCCGTGGTGGTCGATCGGCTACGAGAACGAGTGCGCGTTCAACGCCGCCTACGACGCCCTCGGCTGCCTGCGCCCGACCGTCGAGCCCCGTGCCACCGGCCATGTGCCGGAGATG
Source organism: Streptomyces sp. NPDC046261 (assembly GCF_040646235.1). Taxonomy (NCBI): domain Bacteria; kingdom Bacillati; phylum Actinomycetota; class Actinomycetes; order Kitasatosporales; family Streptomycetaceae; genus Streptomyces; species Streptomyces sp. NPDC046261. The sequence goes on from NZ_JBEYZU010000009.1 coordinate 97,210, forward strand.
ATCGAGATGATGCGGGGCCTGATCGAGCGGGGCCACGCCTACGCGGCCGACGGCAACGTCTACTTCGACGTGCGCTCCTTCCCCGGCTACCTGAGCCTGTCGAACCAGGAGCTGGACAACCTGCTCCAGCCCTCCGGCGAGGGCGAGACCGGCAAGCGCGACCCCCGCGACTTCGCCATGTGGAAGGCCACCAAGCCCGGCGAGCCCTCCTGGGAGACCCCCTGGGGCCGCGGGCGCCCCGGCTGGCACCTGGAGTGCTCGGCCATGGCCCACAAGTACCTGGGCGAGTCCTTCGACATCCACGGCGGTGGCCTGGACCTGATCTTCCCGCACCACGAGAACGAGATCGCCCAGGCCAAGGCCTTCGGCGACAGCTTCGCCCAGTACTGGGCCCACAACGCGTGGGTGACCATGAGCGGCGAGAAGATGTCGAAGTCGCTGGGCAACTCCGTCCTCGTCTCGGAGATGGTCAAGCACTGGCGGCCCATCGTCCTGCGCTACTACCTGGGCACCCCGCACTACCGGTCGATGATCGAGTACAGCGAGGAAGCACTGCGCGAGGCCGAGTCCGCCTTCGCGCGGATCGAGGGTTTCATCCAGCGGGTCGTGGAGAAGGCCGGAGCCGTGGAGCCCGCCGCCGAGGTGCCGCCGGCGTTCGCCGAGGCGATGGACGACGACCTGGGCGTCCCGCAGGCGCTCGCGGTCATCCACACCACCGTCCGGCAGGGCAATTCCGCGCTGACCGCCGACGACAAGGAAAGCGCTGTCGCCCGGCTGGCCGAGGTCCGTGCGATGCTGGGTGTGCTGGGTCTGGATCCGCTGGACGAGCAGTGGGCCGGCGCCGCGGGTCGTGGTGACGATCTGCACGGCGTGGTGGACTCGCTGGTCAGGCTGGTGCTCGAGCAGCGTGAGGCGGCCCGGGGCCGCAAGGACTACGCGACCGCGGACGCGATCCGTGATCAGCTCCAGCACTCCGGACTCGCGATCGAGGACACCCCGACCGGACCGCGCTGGTCCCTGTCCTGAGGGACACTTTTCGTACGTACGTTTACTGAGCCTCTGTCCCAGAGGCTCTGAGCAGTAAAGAAACAGGTGACCCCATGGCCGGCAACAGCCAGCGCAGGAACCGCCGCACGTCCAACAAGAAGGGCGCGACGGTCGGCAGCGGCGGCAAGCGGCGCCGAGGCCTGGAGGGCAAGGGCCCGACCCCGCCCGCCTCCGAGCGCAAGGGGCACAAGAAGAACCGCCTCGCCAGCGCCCAGGCCAAGCGGACCGCCGCCCGGCGGCCCGCGCCGCGCCGCGGCGGCCCCAAGGGCACCAACGAGCTCGTCGTCGGCCGTAACTCGGTCGTCGAGGCGCTGCGCGAGGGCGTCCCCGCGAACACGCTCTACGTCCAGCAGTTCCTGGACAACGACGAGCGGGTCCGCGAGGCCCTCCAGCTCGCCACGGAAAAGGGCCTCAACCTCATGGAGGCCCCCCGCCCCGAGCTCGACCGCATGACCAACGGCCTCAACCACCAGGGCCTCGTGCTCTCGGTGCCGCCGTACGACTACGCGCACCCCGAGGACCTCACCGCGGCCGCCTACGACGACGGCGAGGACCCGCTGATCGTCGCCCTCGACGGCATCACGGACCCGCGCAACCTCGGTGCCGTCGTCCGCTCCGTCTCCGCCTTCGGCGGTCACGGCGTCGTCGTCCCCGAGCGCCGCGCGGCCGGCATGACCGCCAGCGCCTGGAAGACCTCGGCCGGCACGGCCGCCCGTACGCCCGTGGCGCGCGCCACGAACATGACGCGCATGCTCGAGGCGTACCAGAAGGAGGGCCTGATGGTCGTCGGCCTCGCCGCGGACGGCGACGTCGAGCTGCACGAGCTGGAGGCCCTGGAGGGCCCGGTCGTCATCGTCGTCGGCAGCGAGGGCAAGGGCCTGTCCCGCCTGGTCGGCGAGACCTGTGACTTCCGGGTGCGGATCCCGATGCCGGGCGGTGCCGAGTCGCTCAACGCCGGTGTCGCCGCGGGCGTCGTGCTCTACGAGGCGGCGCGCCGCCGCGCCTGACGCGAACCGTTTCGCCCGGCGGCCAGGGATGATCTTCCCTGGCCGCCGGGCGTTTTGTTGATGATCTTGACGGGTCTCGGACACATCGAACCGGTCAAGGCAGTGTCCTAATCTCCGGTCACTCGGTTAGATGAGTGTGGACACCAGAACACCCCGCACACCTACGGGGGGAAGCTCTTCGGGTTACGACGACCAGCCCGTGCTGAGTACGGTGAAGGTCCCGTCCGACCCCGCGCAGGTCATCGTCAACCACCTGAGCTTCCGGGTGCAGCTTGCCCGGCCCCCACGCGCCGTCCGGCCGTTCGCCGGAGGAGTGGAGACGGCGCGGCTGCCCTCCGTCAAAAGCGGCGCGGCCAAGCGCCGCGCCCCCGTGGTGTGGAGCGGGCGGACCGGTCCGGGCGACTCGGCCTCCACCCAACTCCTGGAGGCCGTCCGGGACTCCGGCGGCGCCGGGCCCGGCCATCCGGCCGCCGGGGACGCCGGAGCCACCCAGGTGCTGCCGCGCATCAGTGCGGACGACGGCCCCCCGACCACCGTCATCGGCCCCCGCTCGCCCGCCGAGGCCGCCGCCCCGGACGGCCCGGGCACCCAGCTGCTGCACGGCGTGCGCCCCACCGGGAGCGCGTACGACGAAGAGGGCTACGACTACCCCGAGTTCGACGAGCAGGACCCCGACGAGGACGACGAGCTCGAGCAGGACCGCACCGACTCCGTCCGTCACGCCTACTACCCCGGGCGCCGGATGAACCTCGGCGTCGTCCTGCTGCCGCTGCGCATCTTCCTCGGCCTCATCTCGATCTACGCCGGCATGGGCAAGCTGTGCGACCCGGTGTACTTCGACGGCGGCAAGCGCGGCTCCATGGTCGGCTGGCTCACCCAGCTCCACCCGTGGCCCGTCGCCGAGCCCCTGCGGGACCTCGCGCTCAGCCACCCCGTCGGCGCCGGGCTCACCGTCGCCTTCCTCCAGGTCGTCGTCGGCATCCTGACCATCTTCGGCCTCTGGCAGCGGCTCGCCGCCGCCATCGGCGCCCTGCTGTCCGCGGTCCTCCTCGTCACGGTCAGCTGGCAGAGCGCCCCCGCCTACGACGCGCCCGACATCATCTACCTCGCCGCGTGGAGCCCCCTGGTGATCGCCGGGGCGCCCTTCTACTCGGTCGACGGTCGGCTGGCCGGCGAGGCATGGCGGCGGCTCGGCCCGCGCGCCGCGCTGTGGGACCTGCGGCGGCGCGTGCTGCGCCGGGGCACCGTCATGGCGACGGTCCTCATCGGGATCTCCCTGCTGGCCGGCTCGATGCTCGGCGGGGCCGTCCGGTCCTCCCGGGTCGCCGAGGCGCCCGGGACGCCCGCCCCGCCCGCCAACAGCCTCCCCGGCTCACCGCTCCCGCAGCGGCCCTCCTCGTCCACCCCGCGCGGCTCGCACGGCCCCGCGGTCGCGGGCACCCCGCGGCCCAGCGCCTCCAACCGGAAGCCGACACCGGCCGCCACCCCGTCCGCGCCCGGCGCGGCACGGACGCCCGCGAGCTCGGCGGGCACCGCGGGCCGGCCCGGCAGCACCGGCAGCGTCCGCCCCGCCCCGCAGACCCCGCGTCAGGCCCCGGCGCCGGCGGCCCCGCCGAACAGCTCCTCGGGCGCCTCGACGGGCACCTCCACCGGAGGCGGTACGGGCGGCTCGGGCGGCACGTCCAGCGGCTCCACCTCGGGCAGCTCACGCGGCGGAGGCGCCCTCGGCGGCCTCCTCGGCTGAACCGCCTTCCCACCCCCCACACGCCGGCCGGGCTGGATCTCCAGCCCGGCCGGCGTTCGGCGTACGGGGGCGTGGCCGCTTGCTAGCGGGCGAGCTCCTTGGCGGCCTCGGTCAGGTCCTTGGCGGTGTCGATGGCGCGCCAGTAGGCCCCGTGCGGCAGCGGGTAGCCGGCCAGCCGGCGCTCGCGCGCCAGCCGCGGGAACGTGGTCCGTTCGTGGTCGCCGCGCTCGGGCAGCAGATCGGTGAAGCCGGGCGAGAACACGTACACGCCGGCGTTGATCTGGTACGGCGAGGGCGGCGACTCGATGAAGTCCAGGACGTGCCCGAACTCGTCGGTCTTCACCGCACCCCACGGGATGCGCGGCCGGGCCAGCGCCAGGGTGGCCGTGGCGTCGCGCTCATGGTGGAAGGCGGCCATCTCCCGCAGCGAGAAGCGCGTCCAGATGTCGCCGTTCGTGGCGTACCAGGGCTCGTCGGGGCGGGGCAGGGACGCGGCCGCGTACTTGAGCCCGCCGCCCCGGCCGAGCGGCTCCTTCTCGACCACGGTGGTCACCCGGAGCGGCAGATCGGCCGACACGAGCCAGTCCTGCAGAACTTCGGCCAGATGGCCGCATGAGACCACGGCGTCCGTGACGCCTTCGGCGGCCAGCCAGGCGAGCTGATGGCCGATGATCGGGACTCCCGTGCCGGGAATCTCGACCATCGGCTTGGGACGGTCGTCGGTATACGGGCGAAGCCGTGACCCCTGGCCTCCGGCCAGGATCACGGCTTGCGCGGGGTACGGGTAGGGATGCGCGGCGGTCATGCCCCGCACGATATGCGGTGCCGCGAGCGGGGACGCCGCCGGTGGGCCTGCCCGTAGCCATGAGGGCGGCCGTGGGGCCGCCCGGAGCCCCCTGGGGAGGCTCGGAGCCGGCCCCGGGGCCGAAGGGGCCTGTCGGGGGCCGTCAGTGGCTCTGGACGCCCGAGGCGAAGGCCGTGTCGCAGACGGGCCGTGCGTAGGACTGGGCCTGCTTGACCGAGTGGTACTTGGCGACCGCCGCACGCCCCAGCGCACGGGCGATGTCCGCGCAGTGCCGGGCCAGCGACGGGCGGCCGTTGGTCGCCTCCTGCAGATGCGTGAGCGCGACGCCGGGGTTCTTCTCCTGCAGCTCACGCATCAGCCGGTCGCGCAGCAGCTCGTGCGGCGCGCGCACCTGCGCGACGGTGGAGGCGTTGTCGGAGGATGCGGTGAGCACCTGCGACTCGGCGTTCGGTGCCGCCCAGGGGACACGCGTTACCGCGAGAGTCCCCGAGAGCACAAGAACGACCGGAAGGACGAGAGCGAGGGTTCTGCCGATGCGGCGGGCGGCCTGGTTCATGCCGGAGATGGTAGCGAGGGGTAATGATGCGGCGACATTTAGTCACCCGGTCGGGTGACGCGGCTGCGCACAGGTGCGGTTATTGCGTTGACACAGCGGGCTCGAAATGAGGGATGTGTCGGGGATTTTGCCGACAAGGCGGCGCCCCGGGCCCGTACACGACGTGCCCGGGGCGCGGGGCGTGTTCCGCGGGCTCAGTCGCTGAGGCGCTCGCCGGTGGACGTGGAGAAGACGTGGAGCTCGCCCGCGCGGGGGACGACGTGCAGGACGGAGCCCTTCTCCGGTACGCGCCGGCCGTTGACGCGCACGACGAGGTCCTTCTGCTCGCCGCCGACCTCGGCGGTGCCGTACACGTAGCCGTCGGCGCCGAGCTCCTCGACGACGTTGACGGTGACGGCGAGGCCGGCCGGGGCGTCCTTGCTGAGCGAGCCGGCGGAGCCGGCGCCCTGCTCGACCACGTCGAAGTGCTCGGGGCGCACGCCCACGGTGACCGTGCGGTCGCCCTTGTCGGCGGCGGTCGTCAGCGCCTCGCGCGAGACCGGCACGATGCTGTTGCCGAACTTCACGCCGCCGTCGGTGATCGGGACCTCGACCAGGTTCATGGCGGGCGAGCCGATGAAGCCGGCGACGAAGAGGTTGGCGGGGCGGTCGTACATGTTGCGCGGCGAGTCGATCTGCTGGAGCAGCCCGTCCTTGAGCACCGCCACGCGGTCGCCCATGGTCATGGCCTCGACCTGGTCGTGGGTGACGTAGACGGTGGTGATGCCGAGGCGGCGCTGGAGCCCGGCGATCTGCGTACGGGTCTGCACGCGCAGCTTCGCGTCGAGGTTGGACAGCGGCTCGTCCATGAGGAAGACCTGCGGCTCGCGGACGATGGCGCGGCCCATGGCCACGCGCTGGCGCTGGCCGCCGGAGAGGGCCTTGGGCTTGCGGCCCAGGTACTCGGTGAGGTCCAGGATGCGGGCCGCGTCCTCGACCTTCTGCCGGATCTCGGCCTTGGGCACTCCCGCGATCTTCAGGGCGAAGCCCATGTTGTCGGCCACGGTCATGTGCGGGTACAGCGCGTAGTTCTGGAACACCATCGCGATGTCCCGGTCCTTCGGCGGCAGGTGGGTGACGTCGCGGTCGCCGATGCGGATCGATCCGCCGTTGACGTCCTCCAGTCCCGCCAGCATGCGCAGCGAGGTGGACTTGCCGCAGCCGGAGGGGCCCACGAGGACCAGGAATTCCCCGTCCTCGATGGCGATGTCGAGCTGGTCGACGGCCGGCTTCTGGGCGCCCGGGTAGATGCGGGTCGCCTTGTCGAACGTGACTGTGGCCATGGTGATGCGTCCCTTCACCGGCAGGAACGTGCCGGACGATCCGAGTAGAGGGAGTGGTCCAGTCCAATTGGACGGGATCGCCGGTGACGCTACCCGGGCGGGGGACGGTTGTCAGCAGTCGGCGGGTTACGAAATTGATGGCCTGTGCATGGTCGGAGTCCGGTTAGACTGCCTCTCGCAAGCCGACTTAGCTCAGCTGGTAGAGCACCGCTCTTGTAAAGCGAAGGTCGTCGGTTCGAACCCGACAGTCGGCTCCACGACAGAACCGCAGGCCCCCGGGAGGGGACCTGCGGTTCTGTGCGTTTCACGGGCCGTGGCGGCTAGCGCCGGACCTGCTCACTCTCCCAGTGGGGAGCGGTGCCCAGGGCGTCCGCCGGGGCGGCGGTGGCCTTGGGGGAGTCCTGGTGGCCCGGCCACCACGCCTTGTGGCCCAGCAGGGACGTGACCGTGGGCACCAGCAGCATGGCCATGACGAAGGCCGTGAGCAGGATGCCGAAGGCCACCGCGAAGCCCATCTGCTGGAGCATGGAGTTGTCGGCGAGCATCAGGACGCCGAAGGTGCCGGCGAGGATGATCGCCGCCGCGCTGATGGTCGGGGCGGACTGGGCGACCGCGGTGCGGATGGCCTCCCGGGGCGGGACGCCGCGCTGCACTTCCTCGCGCAGGCGGGCGACCATGAGGATGTTGTAGTCGGTGCCGATGGCGACGACGAAGAGATAGACGATGACCGGCAGCATGAACAGCAGGCCGTTCTCGCCCTTGTAGTCCTGGAAGAGCCAGACGGTCGAGCCGAGGGTGGCGCCGAAGCCCAGGGCGACGGCGATCATCAGGTACAGGGGCGCGACGAGGCTGCGGAGCAGCAGGCCGAGGATGATCATGATGGCGAGGCCGGCGACGGGGAAGACCAGCCGGTAGTCGTGGCCGACGGCGTCCTGGATGTCGGAGAGCACGGCGGAGGTGCCGCCGACGAGGGCTTCGCTGCCGCTGGGCGCGGCGGCGTGGGCCTTGTCGCGGAGTTCGCCGCCGGCGAGCTCGATGGCCTTCTCGTTGGAGGGTGCGTACTTGAGGACGACGCTGTACTGGGCGACGGAGCCGTCGGGGTTGGTGACGGCGGGTGCGGCCTTGGCGACGCCGTCGACGGTCTCCAGCTTGCCGCGGAAGGTCTCCAGGCCGGCCTTGTCGAGCGGGGAGCCGTCCTTGGACTTGAGGTAGACCATGGCCGGGTCGGACTGGCCGGCCGAGAAGCCGCGCTGCATGTCCTTCATGGCCTGGACGGACTCCAGCTTCTGCGACATCTGGCTGGAGGTGTCGAACTCCGCCTTGAAGCCGAACGCGCCCACGGCCAGCACGGCGAGCACGGCGGTGGACAGCACCGCCATGATGCCCGGACGGCGGGAGACGAGGTTGCCGACGCCGTTCGCGAAACGATTCTTCGACTGCTTCTTCCACGCCTTGGACGGCCAGAAGGCCTTGGTGCCCAGCAGCGAGAAGACGGCGGGTACGAGCGTGAGGGCGGCCACGAGCGTGACGGCCACGGAGATGGCCAGCGACGGGCCCATGGCGCGCATCATGCCCATCGTGGAGAGCAGCAGCGCGAGGAAGGCCACGATGACGGCACCGGCGGCCGAGGCGATGGTCTCGCCGACCTTGGCGACCGCGTCCTCCAGGGCCTGCTTGGGCTCCTGCCCGGCCCGCAGGTGCTCGCGGTAACGGAAGAGCAGGAAGAGGATGTAGTCCGTTCCCACGCCGAAGAGCACGACGATGAGGATCGCGGATATGGAGGCGTCGGCCTTGAGGCCGCCGAGTTCGGCGGCGGTGCCGATGAGCCCGGTCGCGACGACCGAGACGACGGCGATGATGAGGACCGGCAGGATGGCGATCAGCGGGCTGCGGAAGATGACCAGCAGCAGCACGATGATGAGCAGCAGCGTCGCCGACATGATCATTGCGTCGGTGTCGCCCGAGGACTCCTGCGAGTCCAGGGTCGTCGCCGCCTGACCGGTGATTCCCACCTTCAATTGCGTGCCGTCGAGCAGCTGTTTGGCGTCTTCGCGCAACTGCTTGACCGACTTGGGCAACTGCTCGTCGTAGGCGTTCTTGGTGGTGGCGATGATGTTGGCAAGGGCTATTTCCCCGTTCGGGGAGACGGCCTGCGGTCCGGTGACGACCTTGGCGATCTTCTCCCGGTGCTTGCCGTCGAGCCCGCCGGCCACCTTGATGACGTCACGACGGTCGGCGTCGGTGAGTTTGCCGCCGTCGGTCCGCTGGAAGACGGCTATGGCGGCGGGCTGTTCGGTCTTGGGGAAGGCCTTTTCCTGGAGGTTGCCCACCTGTACGGATTCGTAGTGGGACGGCAGGAACTCGGTTTCATCGGTGGTGGACTTGAGTCCTGGGGCCAACAGGGCGAGGGCCACGGCTGCGATGATCCAACCCGCGATCGTGAGCCAGGGCCGGTGGACGGCGAACCGCCCGACTCGACGGAACATGGTGCTCCTTCAACGTTTTTACCTTGACATCGCTGCGTCGCTGTATCTGTGCGGCCGGCAGCGGATTCGACTGCGGGGGTGTTCATACGGGCGTGCAGCACGGGCATGAACACGCTAGGCAGCCGAGTTCCCCGGACACAATGATTTCCGGGGGGAATCAGGGGGAAATCGACCCAGGGGTCGGGAGGATCTCCACCCTGGGGAGGAGGGCCTCTCACCCGTGGGGTAGAGACCGCCCTGCCGAGCGCCTTCGTGGGGATTACTCTGCCCCCATGAGCGATGTCGACTTCTATGCCGCGCGCATGGACCGCGCCGCCCGGGCGGCCACTCAGGAAGGGCTGGCCGGACTGATCGTCACGCCGGGCCCCGACCTCGTATGGCTGTGCGGTTACGGTCCGCCGGCGGCCACCGAACGGCTGACCGCCCTGCTGCTCGCGCCGGGCCGCCGTCCGCAGCTCATCGTGCCCCAGCTGGAGCGCCCCGACGCCGAACGCGCCCCCGGTGCGGGAGCTTTGGCCATCATCGGCTGGACGGACGGCGAGGACCCCTATGCGGCGGTCGCCAAGCTCCTGGACGGGCACGGCCGTTACGGCGTCTCGGACAGTACCTGGGCGCTGCACCTGCTCGCCCTCCAGCGCTCCTGCCCGGGCACGGCCTACGGCGCGCTCACCGAGGCCCTGCCCATGATGCGGGCGGTGAAGGACGCCTACGAGGTGGAGCGGCTCGCGGCGGCGGGAGCCGCGGCGGACGCCACGTACGAGGAGATCGTCGACCTGCGGTTCGCGGGCCGCCGGGAGAGCGAGGTGGCCGCCGACCTGGCCAGGCTGCTGCGCGAGAACGGGCACAGCCAGGTCGACTTCACGATCGTCGGCTCGGGCCCCAACGGCGCCAACCCGCACCACGAGGCGGGCGAACGCGTCATCGAGGACGGCGACATGGTCGTGCTCGACTTCGGTGGGCTCAAGGACGGCTACGGCTCCGACACGACCCGCACCGTGCACGTGGGCGAGCCGTCCTCGGAGGAGCGCAAGGTCCACGATCTGGTGCGCGAGGCGCAGCAGGCGGCGTTCGAGGCGGTGCGTCCCGGCATCGCCTGCCAGGAGATCGACCGGGTGGCCCGGCAGGTCATCCGCCGGGCGGGGTACGGCGAGTACTTCATCCACCGCACCGGCCACGGCATCGGCGTCACCACGCATGAGCCCCCCTACATGGTGGAGGGTGAACATCTGCCCCTCGTACCCGGAATGTGTTTCTCCATCGAGCCGGGCATCTATCTGCCGGGCCGTTTCGGCGTCCGCATCGAGGACATCGTGCTCTGTACGGAGACCGGGGGGCGGCGGCTGAACAACACGGCGAGGGAGCTGCGGATCGTGGCCTAGCCGCGGCTATGCGAGCGGGCGGTGCATGATGTGCAGCCCCGTGTACGAGCCGTCGGGGAGCCGGAAGCCGTCGGGGACCGTGCCGAGGACCGTGAAGCCCAGGGAGCGCCAGAGGCCGACGGCCCGGGTGTTGGCCTCGACGACGGCGTTGAACTGCATGCCGCGGTAGCCCTCGGCGCGCGCCCACGCGATCGCGTGCTCGCCGAGGGCCCTGCCGACGCCGCGGCCCGCGTGCCCGGGCGCCACCATGAAGCTGGCGCTGGCGATGTGGGAGCCGCCGCCCATCTGATTGGGGTTCATCTTGGCGCTGCCGAGCACCGTCCCGTCGTCGTCCACCGCCACGACCGTCCGGCCCGGAGCCGTCAGCATCCACCACTCGCGCCCCTGTTCGAACGTCAGGTCGCGGGGGTAGGTGTACGTGTCGCCGGCGGCGGTGATGTCCCGGAAGAACGGCCAGATGGCAGGCCAGTCGGCGGGGTCGGCGTCTCTGATCGGCATGGGCGCCACAATGACGCGGACGGGCCCCGCGCGCCACCGAATATCGCGGCGTCAGACGGCCCGCATGCGGTGGGGATCGTAGGCGGGCGCGTACGCGGGGGCCGCCGTCCCGTGCTTGGGCGCCCGCGCGGTGATCAGCAGCCAGGCGGCCGCGGCCGCGAGCAGCATGATGCCCGAGCCCCAGGCGATGGCGACACCGAAGCCGTGCACGACGCCCTCCTTGGTGACCCGGTCCGTCACGGCCGGGGTGAGGCCGCCCGTGACGGCCGCGGTCTTCAGGTGCGCGGTGATGTACGTGGCGCTCGTCGAGGTCGCGATGGTGTTGAGCAGCGCCGTCCCGATGGAACCGCCCACCTGTTGCGCGGTGTTGACGGTGGCGGAGGTGACGCCCGAGTCGTGGACGGCCACTCCCGAGGTCGCGACGTCCATGACGGGCATGAAGATCAGGCCCATGCCGAGGCCGGCCAGGATCATGGCCGGCAGGACGTGCGAGGCGTAGGCGGGCTCGACGGTCAGGAACGTCAGCGCGAACAGCCCGCCGGAGGCGAGGACGGCACCGGGCGTCATCAGCAGGCGCGGCGGCAGGTGGTTCATCAGGCGGGCGGAGATCTGCGTGGAGGCGAAGATGATGGCGGCCGTCAGCGGCAGGAACGCCAGCCCCGCCCTGAGCGGCGAATAGCCCAGCACCGTCTGCAGGTAGTAGGTCATGAACAGGAACATCCCGAACATCCCCATGACGGCCAGCGCCAGCGTCAGGAACGCACCGCCGCGGTTGCGGTCGCGGACGATGTGCGGGGGGAGCAGGGGGTGCCGCGACCGCGTCTGCCACCACGCGAAGGCGCCCAGCAGCGCCACGCCGCCGCACAGCAGACCCAGCACGAGCGGGTCGCTCCAGCCGAGCGGCTGCGCCTCGCTGCAGCCGTAGACGACCGCCACCAGGCCCCCGCAGCCCAGCATCACACCGCGGAGGTCCAAAGACGGCCGTCCGGCGCGGTCCGGGCGGGGCTCGCGCATCAGCCACAGCGCGCCCAGCAGGGCGACGAGGGCGATCGGCACGTTCACGTAGAGGCACCAGCGCCAGTCCAGGTACTCGGTCAGCAGCCCGCCCGTGATCAGCCCGATAGCCGCGCCGCCGCCCGCGAGCGCGCCGTAGATGCCGAACGCCTTGCTGCGCTCCGTGAGGTCGGTGAACGTCGTCGCCAGCAGTGACAGCGCGGAGGGCGCCAGGGCGGCCCCGAAGGCCCCCTGCAGGGCCCGGGCGGCGAACAGCAGCCCCGAGGTGTGTGCGGCCCCGCCCAGGGCGGAGGCGGCGGCGAAGCCGACGAGGCCGATGAGGAAGGTGCGCTTGCGCCCGACGACATCGGCGATCCTGCCCCCGAGCAGCAGGAGCCCGCCGAAGGCGAGGGTGTAGGCGGTGATGACCCATTGCCGGTTGCTGTCGGACATGTGGAGCTCGCGCTGCGCGGAGGGGAGCGCGATGTTCACGATGGTCGCGTCGAGGACGACCATGAGCTGTGCGAGGGCGATCACCACCAGTCCCCACCAGCGGCGCGGGTCCGGCTGGGGGGAACGGGTGGGTCGAGAGGGACGAGAGGGAGGGGTCACGGGAGGCTGACTCGTCGAGCTCATGAATACCTGCTCTCGCGGCCGGCTGCGGCAAGCGGCCGATGGCGTGCAGAAGCTCGCAGTCCAGCGTAGGCCCGCCGGGTGACATCCGCGCGTCAGCCTTGGATCAGGGGATCAGGACGACCTTGCCGACCGTTCCGCGCGTCTCCAGCGCCCTGTGCGCGGCGGCGGCCTCGGCGAGCGGGAAGCGATGGACGGCCGGTACGACCTTGCCGGCGGCGGCCTGCGCCAGGGACTCCTCCTCCAGCCGCCGCAGCCCCTTCTGGCCGCCGCCGAAACGGTCCAGCATGGCCGGGCCGAGCACGTTCCGCGAGGTGATGGCGCGTTCGGCGAGCCAGGCCGGGTCGAACTCCGGCGGGCCGCCGCCGGTGATGCCCCGCGCGGACCAGCCGAAGACGAGGTGCGTTCCGCCGGGCCCGAGCAGCTCGACGGCGGCGCGGGCGGCCGGGCCGCCGACGCCGTCGAAGACGACCGTGGCGGCCTTCCCCCACAGGGCGGTACGGGCCCGCTCGGCCCACTCGGGGTCGTTGTAGTCCAGCGCGTGGTCGGCGCCCAGCGCGCTGACGTGCCGGACCTTGGCCGGCCCGCCGGCGAGCCCGACGACCGTGGCGCCCGCGTTGCGGGCGTACTGCACGAGCAGGGAGCCGATGCCCCCGGCGGCCGCGGTGACGATCACGACGTCGTCGCCGGTCAGCTCGGTGAAGCCGAGGATGCCGAGCGCGGTGCGGCCCGTACCGATCATGGCGATGGCCTGGTCCTCGCCCAGCCCCCGCGGTATCTCGTGCAGCCGCTCGGCGTCGGTGACGGCCCGTTCGGCGTAGCCGCCGCCCGGTGCGGCGGCGCCCAGGTGGGCGACGACGCGGCGGCCGAGCCAGGCCGGGTCGGTGCCCTCGCCGAGCGCGTCGACGGTGCCGGCGACCTCACGGCCGGGGATGGCCGGCAGTTCGGGGAGGGGGTACGGGCCGTTGGGGTCGCCCGCGCGCAGGGCGGTGTCGACGAGGTGGACGCCGGCGGCCGTCACGGCGATCCGGACCTGGCCGGGGCCGGGGACGGGGGCTTCGGTCCGCTCGTACGTGAGGTTCTCGGCGGGGCCGAAGGCGTGCAGCCGGACGGCGTGCATGGCGCTCATGGAGGCTCTCCTCGAAGATCGTCGCTGGAACGGTCCCGAGTCTTCAGCCTCAACCATGGTTGAGGTCAAGGCGTTGTCAGTGCCCTGTGTCACGGTGGGATGCGTACGGAGCGTGACGGCGACGGCGGGGGAGACGGGCATGGGTGGCATGGGCGACAGGAGCGGGACGACGGCTCGTGGGACGCGGGGCGGCGGCAGCGGGCGCAAGGCCCGGCAGCCGCTGGCCCGGCTGCCCGAGGTGCGGCTGCCGGAGCTGCTGCCCTTCGGCGGGCCGGAGCTGGAGTCCGAGGGGGATCACGACGGCCTGGAGTTCGCCGACGCCGACTTCGAGGGGCAGGACAGCCGCAGCGCCTACTTCGTGGACTGCGGGTTCCACCGCTGTGCCCTGGACGGGACCCGGCTGAGCCGGTCGCGGTTCGTGGACTGCGTGCTCGACGGGGTGCGCGGGGTGGGCACGGACCTGGCGGAGGCGTCGCTGCGCGACGTGGAGGTGCGCGACGCGCGGTTCGGCGGGTTGCAGGTGCACGGCGCGGGTCTGGAGCGGGTGCTCTTCAAGGGCGGCAAGATCGACTATCTGAACGCCCGGAAGGCCGTGCTGAAGGACGTGACGTTCGAGGGCTGTGTGCTGGACGAGATCGATTTCGGCGGGGCGCGGCTGGAGCGGGTCGTCTTCCGCGACTGCGTCCTGCGCGGGGCGGACTTCAGCGGGGTGCGGATGCAGGATGTCGATCTGCGGGCGGTCACGGAGCTGCGGATCACCGGGGGGATCGAGCGGCTGTCGGGCGCGATCGTCAGCCCGGCCCAACTGTTCGAACTGGCCCCGGCGTTCGCGGCGTCGATCGGTCTGCGGGTGGAGGCGCCGATGGGCGAGTGACGACGGCCCGCGCGTGCCCGGAGCCGCTCAGAGGCGGGGGAAGCGGCTCTGCAGGTCCCAGACGACGGGGTTGTCGGCGAGACCCTCGTGCATGTCGGCCAGGTCGGCGATCAGGTCGTGCAGGAAGTCACGGGCCTCGCGGCGCAGCGCCCGGTGGTTGAAGGTCAGCGGGGGCTCGTCGGGCGCCCAGTCGGCGGTGACGTCCACCCAGCCGAAGCGGCGCTCGAAGACCATGCAGTCGGTGGACTCGGTGAAGTCCAGCTCGGCGAACTGGGTGGCCGACGAGCGGTTGCCCCGGGGATCGCGGTCGATCTGCTCGATGACGTCGCACAGGGCCCAGGCGAAGTCGAGCACCGGCACCCATCCCCAGGCTGTGGACAGCTCCCGGTCCGCCTTCACGTCGGCGAGGTAGACGTCGCCGCAGAACAGGTCGTGCCGCAGCGTGTGGACATCCGCGGTGCGGTAGTCCGTCTGCGGGGGGTCCGGGAAGCGGCGGGAGAGGGAGTAGCCGAGGTCGATCACGCTTCGATGGTACGGAACGGACGAGTACGGAACGGCCGGGCGCGGGGGAGGGGGGCTGCACGAGCGTCGGGGCCCGCGGCCCCGGCCACCGGGCGGGTGGCGGGAGCGCGGGCCCCGCAAGGCTCCGGGAGGCTGCCGGAGGGCTCCGGACGCCTCGGGAGGTGCTGCGGAAAGTCGGCTACGTCACTACTTCACGTTGATCGCGGCCCAGGCGGCGTTGACCGCCTTGTACTCGGCGCTGGTGGCGCCGTAGAGGTCCGCCGTGGCCTTCAGGGTGCCGGTGCGGGCGGCCTTGTAGTTCGTGGTGGAGGTGAAGTACGTGGTCAGGGCCTTGTACCAGATCTTGGTGGCCTTGTCCCGGCCGATGCCCGCGACCTTGCTGTTGTTGTAGGTCGGGCTGTTGTAGGTCACACCGCCGATGACCTTGCTGCCGCTGCCCTCGGAGAGCAGGTAGTAGAAGTGGTTGGCGGGACCGGAGGAGTAGTGGACGTCGACGTTGCCCAGGGAGGAGGACCAGTAGTCGCGCGAGGAGCCGTCCTTGCTCGGCTTGTCCATGTAGCGCAGCGGGGTGCCGTCGCCGTTGATGTTGATCCGCTCGCCGATGAGGTAGTCACCGGGGTCGGTCGAGTTGTTGGCGTAGAACTCGGCGGCGGTGCCGAAGATGTCGGACGTGGCCTCGTTCAGGCCGCCGGACTCACCGCTGTAGCGCAGGTTGGCGGTGGCGGAGGTGACGCCGTGGCTCATCTCGTGGGCGGCCACGTCGAGCGAGGTCAGCGGGTTGGCGTTGTTCTCGCCGTCGCCGTAGGTCATGCAGAAGCAGTCGTCGTCCCAGAAGGCGTTGACGTAGCCGTTGCCGTAGTGGACGCGGGAGTAGGCGCCCTTGCCGTCGCCCTTGATGCCGCTGCGGCCGAGCACGTTCTTGTAGAAGTCCCAGGTGACGGCCGCACCGTAGTGCGCGTCGACGCCGGCCTTCTGGCGGGCCGCGCTCCACACGTCGCTGGAGTTGGTGAACAGCGTGCCGGTGCCGGACTCGCTCTGGTTGAGGTCGTACGTCTTGTGGCCGCCGCGCGCGCCGTCGGTCAGCGTGTAGCCCGAGCCGGACTGCGTGGTGGTCAGCGGGACGGTGCCGCTGTAGGTGCTGGTGCCCGTGCCGGTGTGGACGGTCTCGTTCTGGAAGAGCTTCTTGCCGGTGTTCGCGTCGGTGATGACCTGCAGCTTGCTCGGCGTGCCGTCCTTCTGGACGCCGGTGACGGTCGTCTCGTACGCCAGGACCGGCTTGCCCTGCGCGGCCCAGATCACCTTGCGCGGCGCCTGGCCGGCGTCGGCCTTGGCCGTCTTCTCGTCGGCGGCGGCGCTGAGCGCGCTCTTCTTCGCGGCGGAGGGCGCGAGCGAGGGCTTCGTGCTGGGCACGGCTATCTCGGCGTCGGTCGCCTTCGTGACGTCGCGGGCGCCGCTCTTCTTCTGGTGCACGACCAGGTCGCCGCCGAGCACCGGCAGACCGTCGTACGTACGCTCGTAGCGCGTGTGCACCGTCCCGTCCGCGTCCTTGATGACGTCACGGACGACCAGCTTCTCCTTGCCGTCCAGGCCGATCTTCGCGGCGGTCGAAGAAGCCTCGCCCTGCGCGTCTCTGATCGCGGAGGCCTTCTGCCCGGCGGAGAGCGCGAGCTGCTGCCCGCCGCTGCTCTTGTCGGCCGAGGCGGTCGCCGAGCCGGTCTGCACACCGATGACGACCATCGTGGCGGAGGCGACCAGCGCGGCGGCGCGGAGAGTGGTCTTGCGGGAGGTGGAGGTGTTGCTGCTCAACTCTGTCTCCTATGAGGGGGGTTACAGGCCGACTGGTCAAGACGGCCCGCTGATGCAGGAGTGGTGCAGGAGTGAAGTGAGGAGAGCGTGCCATCAAATGAGCGTGTTTGACAGGGGCGCAACAAGGATTTGATCTGTTGGTAAACGATGAGCGGTGAATTGCGTCCGATATGCGGTGAGTTGAGCAAAAACAAGCAAGGGTTCAACTGTCCGTCATGTGAACGCGGGCATGCAGAAACGATCGAGACAGATCAGGAGTGCCCCGACTCGCATACAAGTGGCGCGGTCCGTACGGCGGATGAAGAGGGAGAAAGCGGACGTGAAGGTGTTGACCTATGCGGACCCTGAGGTCCCGTCAGCGCTACGCGCGCAGGCGACGGCCCTGCGCGAACAGGCATGGCCCGGCCTCGGCGACAGCCCCCACGACCGCGCGCTCAACCCGGTCGTCATGCTGCTCGTGTCGCCCGGAGGCGAAGTGACGGCGGCCCTCGACATCCTCTCCAAGGACATCGCGCACGCCGGCCACACCTACCGCGCCGCCGGCCTGAGCTCGGTCGCCACGGCCGAGGCGCACCGGGGCAAGGGACACGGGCGGCAGCTCGTGGCTGCCGCCCGTGAGGAGATCGCGCAAAGCGGCGCGGACGTGGGCCTGTTCACCTGCGACCGCCCGCTGCGCGCCTTCTACGAAAGCGCCGGCTGGTCAGTGCTCGAGGGCGCCGTCCTGGTCGGCGGCACGCCCCAGGAGCCCTTCCCGAGCGACCGGCCGGGATTCGACAAGATCACCATGGCCGGTTTCTTCACGGAGAGGGCGCGGCGCGACGCGGACGCGTTCCGGCACAGCCGCATCGGGCTGTACCCGGGGGAGATCGACCGTCTGCTGTGAACCGGACGCAGCCCGGGGCCGGGGCCCCGGGCTGTCGAAGGAAACCTCAGCGGTCGTCGGTCGGCGGGCGCTCGCGGTCCGCGCCGAGCTGCTCGTTCAGCTTCTGCTGAGCGGTGTCGACCTGGCTCTGGTACTTGTTCCCCGTCCTCGCGTCGAACGCGTCCCCGGCCTTCTCCACGCCCTTGCGGGCCTGGTCGGGGTGGCCCTTGATGAGGCCCTTGAGCTTGTCGAGCATGGACATGGCCGTCCTCCTTATGGAACGCCTGACCTCCTCAGGATCGCGGTGTTCCAGCCCGCCCGCATCCCAGGACGGGGGCGCTCGGGGGCCATCGGGGGGCGTACCCGGCGATAAATATGTAGAGCAAGATCGACTGTTTGTGATGGGCTCTGGTCGCATGCGTGTCTGCGCACTTGCGTCGCCATCTCAAGGGAGAGAACCCGATGAACGCAATGAAGCTGCCCCGCACCACCCGACTGACCGGCGCCGCCGTGGCCGCCCTCATGGTCACCGCCGGCGCCGTGGCCGTCGCCTCCCCTGCCGCCGCGAAGACCCACAACGTGGTCATCGACAAGGTCGCCCTCGGCTCGACGAACCAGTCCGTCGAGACCGACGTCACCTACACCTGCGACAAGGGCTCCGACCTCGACCTGAAGGTCACCGTCAGAGGCCCCGGCCGTGTCTTCGGCCTCCCGGCCATGGGCACCGCGACCATCCCCAACAAGGACCTGACGTGCGACTACCAGCCGCACGCCCTGCACCTCAAGCTCATATCCCACACGGGCGGCACCTTCAAGAAGGGTGACCTCGTAGGCGTCACCGCCGGCTACCCGCTGAAGAACGGCGACTTCCTCGGCGAGCAGAAGTCCTTCTTCCTCTAAGTCGCTGCCGCGGCGGCCGTGCGACGACCGGGCCCACCCCGGCGCACGGCCTCCGCCACCCGGCGGGCCGCCTCCCGGTCCGCCGCGCGCGCCGCCTCGGGCGACGGCGTGATCACCTGCGGCAGTCCCGGGGGCCGCAACGAGCCGTAGTCCGGGAAACGCCGCGTCCCGCACCGGTCGCAGCGCGCCTCTCCCGCGGAGTTCTGAGTCCATCCGGTGTGGTGCCGGCACTCGTCCACGAGGCGGCCGGTGCCGTACGCGGTGCGCCGGGTCACGAGACCCTCACCGACGGCAGCAGATGAGCCGACCGGAAGTGGTCACGCACGGCCACCGTCGCGTCCGCGGTCGCCTTCTCGTCGCCGCCGGCCGCGGCCTCCCGCCGTGCCGCCTCCAGCGCCGTGCAGTCGGCGCACCCCCGCGGCGACGCCGACGGGCTGACCCGGAGGCCGGCCGCCTCCCGCTCCTGCCGCGTCGCCAGCCGCAACGCCTGTGCCGGAACCTCCCACTCCCGGCCTCCACCGGGTCGCCTCACCTGAACGCGCGGCCCCTCGCTGCCCATCACTTGCGCGAGCGTTTCGCTACGCGTGTCCACCACGTATGCGCCTTCGCGGTAGGTCACGGAATTTCCCCTTCGGGTTGTGCTTACTGCGTGTGCGTTCAGGGTTGCGGTTTGGAGCTACGCTCAACAGGGGGGAGCGCTCTACAACAGCGTTGTTGTGAAGGGGAGTTAGGTTGTGGCCAATGGTTCTGGCGGTGTGGGGCGGTTCGGTCAGCCCAAGCTGGGGTGGGAGTTCTTCGGCTCCGAGCTGAAGCGGCACCGCGAGGCCGCCGGGCTTACGCAGCAGGAGCTGGGCAGACGCGTGATCTGTTCCGGCTCGTACATCGGACAGTTCGAGACAGCGATGCGGAAGCCGCAGCTCGATGTGGCGCAGCGGGTAGATGTGGAGCTGAAGACCGACGGGCTCTTCGGGCGCATGTGCGAGCAGTTGATCAACAACTCGCCGTTCACGAGCTACTTCGCAGAAGCGGTGTATCTCGAACGGCTAGCGACCTCGGTCCGGGAGTACGCGCCAACGTTCGTCCCAGGATTGCTGCAGACGGCGGCCTACGCTCGTGCCGTATTCCTTGCCGGTCTGCCCTTCGCGTCCGACGATGAAATCGATTCGAGGGTGGCCACGCGGCTGGAGCGTGCTCGGCTGCTGGACCATCCAACAAGGCCTCTGTTGTGGGTGGTGCTCGACGAGACCGCCCTTCGGCGCAAGGTCGGCGGTGCCGCCGTGATGCACCAGCAGCTGACGCACATCGCATCTCTGGTGAGTAGGCGTCGGGTCGTCATGCAAGTGCTGCCATTTGAGGCGGGGGCTCCGGCGCTTGGCGGAATGCTTACTCTCATGGCTTTCGAGGACGCCCCGTCAGTGGCGTATGAGGAAGGCCATGGTCACGGGGGATTGGTGGACGACCCGGCCCTGGTAGCCCGGGCGAAGCAGTCGTACGACCTTGTCAGTGCTGCCGCTCTGTCGCCGGAAGAGTCCCTGCGTCTGGTCCAATCCATGGTGAAGGAGTACGTAGATGATCAGTGACCGCGACCTGAGCGCAGCGGCATGGCGCAAGAGCAGCTACAGCGGGGCCGGTGATGAGAGCGGCCAGAACAGCTGCCTCGAAGTTGCCGACCACATACCCGGCTTAGTTCCGGTCCGGGACAGTAAGAACCCCCACGGCCCCGCCCTCGCCTTCCCGGCATCGGCCTGGGCCGCGTTCGTAGCCCGGCTGCGTTCGTAGGTGCAGTCACCCGTTAGGCGTAATGCGGACCGGGGGGTGACGCCGCCCCGCGTGCATGGTTCCGGGCCGCGTGCTGGCATGGCGGTAGGGAAATGAACCGTCATGCAAGGAGCACACCATGATCCGGAAGCTGCTGAGCAAGGTCCGCGCCCCCCGCTCCCACGGCGCCTACCCCCTTTACTGGGAAGACTGATCTCCTGACCTGAGGTGGGGCGCGGTCCGCGTGGTCGCGTGCCCACCTCCCGTGCGTGACCGACAGGTGAGAGGCGCACATGGGGCAGGAACGGCAGCCTCCGCGGCTGCCCGGTGACGTCGGGGGCGCGGCCGCATGGCGGCGTGACCGGCTCGGGGTGGCGGTGCGGGCGGCGCGGGAGTGCGGGGAGGTATGGCAGCTGCGGCGCGGTGTCTATGTGGCGGCCACGGCGGGCCCGTGCGAGACGGTGCTGCGGCGCACCACGTATGAGTACGGCACGCTGCCGGGGACTTTCCGGCCGGCGCCGCGCCCTGACGGCAGCCGCCCCGGCCCGCAGGAGCGGGCACACGGCCATGCGGCGAGGATGCGGGCCCTGCGGCCGAAGGCGGTGGCGGAGCGGATCGGGGTGATCGCGCCCGGGACCGCGCAGTTCGCCCAGGAGTGGCCGGTGGGCCGGGATGTGGACGTGCTTCCCCGTGTCCAGGGGGCGCTGGCCGCGATCGGCGCCCGGTACGTGTTCGACGCCGACGCCGATGCCCTGATCGGCCTGGCGGCCCGGCTCGCCGAAGCCCGCGAGCGCATCATCCGCTCGTTTCCCCTGCCCGGATGGGTCCCCACATCCGCACGACGGTTCCTGGCCTGCCAGCAGGCCGGGTTCGCCGAGGAGCTGCGCCGCGTCATCGCCCGGCGCCGCTCGACCGGCCGCCTGGGGGACGATCTGCTGGGACAGATGCTGCGGCCGTCCTCACAGTACGGGCAGCTGCCGGACGCCGCGATCATCGACAGTCTGACCGGGTTGATCGTCGCGACGGCCGAGACACCCACCCGCGCGGCCGGCTGGATCCTGCTCACCCTCGCCCGTCACCCTCGGGCAGCCGACCGCGTCGCGAGCGAGGCCGGGGCGCTCCCCACCGATCCCCGGACGATCACCGGCGCGGATTTCGACGCCCTGCGCTACACCCAGGCCGTGGTCCGCGAGGTGCTGCGGCTTCACCCGCCGAACTGGCTGCTGGCCCGGCGGGCCGTAGAGCCCACGGAGCTGGCCGGTTACCGTGTCGCGCCGGGCACCACGGTCCTGGTCTGCCCCTACACCGCGCACAGAGACGCCCGCGAACACCCCGATCCCGAGGTGTTCCGGCCCGAGCGCTGGCTCGCCGACCCCGGCTCCCCGGTCACCCCGAGTGTCTTCCTGCCGTTCAGCCTGGGGCCGCGCAGCTGTGAGGGAAGCGCGATGGCCATGGCCGAGCTCACCCTCATCACCGCGGAGACCGCTCGCCGCTATCACCTCCACGAGCCACCGGGGCCCGGCCCCAGCCACCAGGTCACCACCGACGGCGCCCTCGTCCCGGCCGGCCTGCGCCTGCGCGCCACTCCCCGCCCCAACGCCCCGTCCTGACCTATGCCGCTGCCGCTGCGAACATCGCGCCTGCTTCTGCGAGCCCCGTTGCTTTCCGACGTCGACGCCTTCCTCGCCATCTACGCCGACCATGAAACGCTGCGTCATATCGGCACCCACGCGCGATGGACCGGCGACCTGGTACGTCGCAGAAACGAACAGGGAATCCGCGTCCTGGAGGACCGCGGTTACACGGTGTATACCGTCGAACGCCGCAGTGACGAGGCGATCATCGGCCAGTGCGGACTGTGGCCGGCCGACGACGGAACCCCCGAGCTGGCATGCGTCCTGAGCAGGGAAGTCTGGGGCCGGGGATACGGCCTGGAGGCCATTCGCGCGGTGGTCCGCCATGCCTGCGGTGAACTCGGGCTGGCGCGGATGACCGTACGCTTCGAGGTCGCGAATACCGCGATGGCCAAACTGTGGGAGAACCATCCGGAACTGGGATTCACCTTCTCCCAGGAATATGTCTGCGAACGAAGCGGACAACGGATGCGCCAGTACACCAGGCTCCTTGACCTCAAGCGCAGTTGAGCTCCTAGCGTCATCGGCGACGAAAGGAACGCGACTGTGACGACACTGGTTACGGGTGCCACCGGGAACACTGGCCGGCATGTTGTGGCGGAGCTGGTCCGCCGGGGAGAGCCCGTGCGGGCGCTGACGCGGAATCCGGCTGCGGCTGCGGGAAGGTTGCCGGCCGAGGTGGAGCTGGTGGCCGGGACGCACACGGTGCCGGAGGGGTTGGATGCCGCCCTCGACGGTGTCAGCCGGTTGCACATCACCGTGACGGCGGGGCTCGCCGAGGCCGGCCCCGAGTTGGTGCGGCGGGCGGTCGGCGCGGGGGTGCGGCGCATCACCGTGGTGTGGGGTGGCTGGGTGGGGCCGGTCGAGCAGGCCGTGGCGGACTCGGGGGTGGAGTGGACACGCCTGGAACCGCAGGAGTTCATGTGCAACACGTTGAGCTGGGCCGAATCGATCAGGGCCGAGGGTGTCGTGCGCGAGCCGTACGACTTTCCCAGCGCGCTCGTCCATGAGGCGGACATCGCGGCAGTCGCGGCAGTCGCGCTGCTCGATGACGGCCATGCCGGGCGCGCGTACAACATCACCGGTCCCGAGTCGCTGACGCCGCGTGAACGGATCGCCATCCTGTCCCGGACCATCGGCCGGGACATCGATTTCGTGCCGATCACGCATGAACAGGCCCTCGACAGGCTGATGGCCACCGGCGTGCCCCGGGCGGACGCCGAATACGTCATCGGCTGGTACGCCGCTTCCAGCGATGACTCCAAGACCGTCGTCGACACCGTCGAGCAGGTGACCGGCCGCCCGGCGCGCACGTTCGCGCAGTGGGCGGCCGAGCACGCGGAACGCTTCTAAACCGGCACCGCGCGTACCCACGTGCGGTCGTCCGTCAAGTAGGACTCCACGGCCAGGCCGGCCTCGGACAGGGCGCGTTCGAAGGCTTCCGGGGTCAGGGGGCGGGACAGGAACGTCTGGGTCCAGTGCGCGCCCGGGAAGATGTACTCGGCGTGGACGGACCGGACTCCGGGGCCGACCGGGTCGGAGGACACGATCCGGATGATGCCGTCGGCGATCCGTCCCTCCCTGGGGAGGTTGTCGTGCCGGTCGGCGGCTTCGCGCTGGATCAGTACGCAGCCGTCGTCCGCGACGTGGCGTCGGCAGGTCCGTAGAAGCCCGTGGCTGACCTGTGGGTCCCCGGCGTGGACGAGGAACGAACCCAGGAGGACCGCGTCGAAGCGTTCGTCGAGCTCCAGTTCCTCGATCGGGCAGCAGACGGTCCGGGCGCCGGTCACCCGCTCCAGCATCTGCGGGGACTCGTCGACGGCGGTCACGGTGAAGCCCCGCTCGATCAGAGGGTGGGTCACGCGGCCGACGCCCGACCCCAGTTCGAGGATGCGGGCCCCGGGCGGGACCGCTCGTTCGATGATGTCGGGTTCGTCGCCCACGGGCAGCCGTGTGTACAGCTCGACCGCGCAGCCGTCCGGCGTGATCGCTCCCGGCCCGGTCCCGCGGTATCCCTCGCGCATCCGTTCGCTCATGCCTCATCGGAACACGGGGAGGGCGGCCTGTGAAGGGGTTACCCGCGACACCGGCGCCATTACCGCTCACACCTGTCGGTGGATTCGGCACGCCACAGCACAGCGTCACTACCCCCCGAAAGCTTTCAGGCTGTTCAGGACCTGGTTGAACACGTCGGTACGGGCCGCTGCTTCCTCATCCTGTTTTGCCTGGTAGAGAAAGGGGTTTGTGGCCGCCGTACAGGTGAGCCCGCTGTTGCCGCAGTGATTCCGTGGCAGCCCGAGCGGCAGCTGCCCGGCGTTGCCCGACACCGTTCCCGTGCCGGAGCGCGTCGCACCCGCTGCTCGCGGCCCGTCCGCGTTGGCGCAGACGTTGCCGGACGTGGCGTTTCCGATGCCGATGACCGCGTGCGCCGGCGCCGCCGACAATGCCACCGCGCCCAGTCCCGCACCGACCAGTACCGCACGCTCCCGCATCCACTTGGCACATGTCGCCGCACCCATACGCCACTCCTCCGACCGTGTATCCGGAACCCGAACCCCCAGTCCATTGACCCAAACAACGATGAATCGCCATAAATGACACGGCCCCCACTGCCAGGCGCATGGGGTCGCCCGACGGCGTGTGGACGCACTGCCGGATTGGGCCCCCGGCCGAGTGGTAGCTCTCTCGCCGGGCCGGCGATCCGAGCAGGCAGGTCATGAGAGGCGGAACCGCATGCGCAAGACGCTGTTCGCTGCGTCGATGGTCTTGATGGTGTCCGGCACCGGGCTGGTGGCGCTCGCTCCGGCCGGCGCCCAGCCGACGCGGAGCCCCGGTCTCCCCGTGGCTGCCGATGTCACTCTGACGTACACCTCGCCCTCGAAGGACGGGCGGGGCCACATCACCTGGCACTGGACGGCGCGCAACACCGGCGACAGCCCGGCCTCCAAGGTCGTCGTCACCCACCGGGTCACGCCCTCGGCGCCCGTGACGTACAGCAGGCCCTGCGAGGGCACCGCGGAGAAGATCACGTGCAAGGTGGGCGATCTTCGGGCGGGTCAGCAGTTCGAGGGTGAGGTCGTGGCCGAACTGCCGCCGGGCCAGGACGGCGACGCGCGGATCCAGGGGAGGGTCACCTGGCAACGGTGACGCACAGCGCGGTCGTCGGGGCAGCTCTCACTCGGCGGGCGGCAGCCCCAGGTCGACGATGACGAGCGTGCCGTGGCTGCCTGGGCGGACCGCGTGCGGGGTGCCGGCGGGGATCAGGTAGAGCTCGCCCTGGCGTACGGACACCGGGTGGCCGGCGACGTCGAGTGCGAGGTGTCCGTCGAGGACGAGCAGGGCCTCGGGGGCGTCGTGGCTCTCCTCCTCCATGGGCGACTCGTCCATCCGCAGCACCTTCAGGCAGGCGCCGCCCACCTGGCCGAGGGCGAGGGAGCGCCACTCCTGGGGGAGGGCCGCGGCGGTTTCCGGCAGGTTGATCAGGCTCAAGGCGCACTTCTCCTATGCGGTCGGGCAGGGGGGAATGGATGCTCAGAGGCTAGGTGACCCGAGCCGGCCCCAGGGCGACCGTTGGGTAAAGGATCACGAGCGCCGGCGCGGCCGTCACTTGACCCTCGCGCTCTCCAGGACCGTGTCGACGGCCTGGCGCTCGGCCGGGCCGGCCGGCTGGGCGATGCCGAGGAGGAAGGACGAGCGGTCGTCGGGTTCCGCGATGAGGGTGAGGCGGAGGTGACCGATCTTGCCGTGGCCGTCGTTCACCTTCAGGGCCACGGTGTGGGCGGGGCGGCCGCTGACGCGTGTCGGCCGGGACTCCTCGGGCGTCGAGCTGCCGTCCGGGTAGAAGAACACGGCGTTGGAACGGGCCGCCCTCTCGGCCCGCTGCTGCAGTGCTGCCTCCGGGACGGTTCCGGCGCGGCCGGCGAGGACGACGCTGCCGCCCTTGCCGTCGGCGTGCTCCGTGCTGATCGTCGAGGTGAACGCCTTGATCAGCCCGCCCTCGTCCTTGTGCTTCCACCCTTCGGGGATCGCGTAGGAGAGGCCGGTCGCGTGGTCCACGACGCGCGGCCGCCCGGCCAGCGGGGAACCGTCCCCGCGCGTCACCCACCATGCGGCGCCGCCCACGCCCGCCAGGACGAGGATCACTGCCGCCATGACCCCGGCCACCGCGGCACGGCGGTTTCCCGGTGGGGCGACCGGCGCTGGGGGCGGATAGCCCGGGCCGGGCGGATACGGCGGCGGGCCGGCAGGGGGCGGTGTGATCATGTGTCCAGCATGCTGCCCGGGCCCGGTCCGGCCGTGAGCGCGCGTACTCAGTCCGGACCGGTCCGGTACTCAGATCCGCCGCGGACGCGCGATGCGCCCCCGGACATGCCGGAGAGGGCCACGCCCGCGCACGGGGTGGCCCTCTCTCGCTGCTGCGACGGCGCTACGACAACGGCGCGACTACGACGTCGCGACTCTTACGGCGCCGACCGTCAGACGTTGACGCCGAAGTCCTGCGCGATGCCCGCGAGGCCCGAGGCGTAGCCCTGGCCCACGGCGCGGAACTTCCACTCGGCGCCGTGGCGGTACAGCTCGCCGAAGACCATGGCGGTCTCGGTGGCGGCGTCCTCGCTGAGGTCGTAGCGGGCGAGCTCGGCGCCGCCGGCCTGGTTGACGATGCGGATGTAGGCGTTGCGGACCTGGCCGAAGTTCTGCGAGCGCGTGGTGGCGTCGTAGATGGAGACCGGGAAGACGATCTTGTCGATGTCGGCCGGGAGGGCCGCCAGGTTGACGTTGATCTGCTCGTCGTCGCCCTCGCCGGCACCGGTGACGTTGTCGCCGGTGTGGACGATGGACTGGTCCGGGGTGGACTTGTTGTTGAAGAAGACGAAGTGGGAGTCGGAGTACACCCGGCCGCCCGCGTTCACGGCGATGGCGCTCGCGTCGAGGTCGAAGTCCGTACCCGTGGTGGTGCGGACGTCCCAGCCGAGGCCGACCGTGACGGCCGTCAGGCCCGGGGCCTCCTTGGTGAGGGAGACGTTGCCGCCCTTGGACAGGCTTACAGCCATGGGAATGTCCCTTTCTTGTGGGGTAGTGCCACGAAGCTCGCGCCCGAAGCTACCGTCACCCCAGTTAACGCCGACCTAGGGACGCAGGGTTCCAGCCTTCTTTACTTTCTTTGCCAATTCCTGATGGCGGCCGCGTCCCGGTTCGCCGCAAAACGAGGTGACGTGGGCGCCGGCGGCAAGGGAACATGGGACGCATGTCCGGTCCCCACGTCATCCGCGGCTCCGTCTTTCTGCCCGAGGCCGAGCTCATGTGGCGTTTCTCGCGTTCGTCCGGGCCGGGCGGGCAGCACGTCAATACCAGCGACAGCCAGGTCGAGCTGCGGTTCGATCTCGCGGCGACCGACGCGCTGCCGCCGGTGTGGAAGGAGCGCGCCCTTCAGCGGCTCGCCGGCCGGCTGGTCGACGGGGTCGTGACCGTACGGGCCTCCGAGCACCGTTCCCAGTGGCGCAACCGCGAGACCGCCGCCGTACGGCTGGCGTCGCTGCTGGCGGAGGCCACGGCGCCGCCGCCGAAGCCGCGGCGGCCCACGAAGATCCCCCGCGGTATCAACGAGCGGCGGCTGCGGGAGAAGAAGCAGCGCGCCGACACCAAGCGGGGCCGGTCGGGCCGGGACTGGTCCTGACACCGGGCCCCTTCATGCCAGGAAGCGGTACCGCCCCCGGAAGTACGTCAGGGGGCCGCTCTCCGTGCTCGGGGTCCCGGCCCGCAGGACGCGGCCGATGACCAGCGTGTGGTCCCCCGCCACCACCCGCTGCTCCGTGCGGCACTCCAGCAGGGACAGCGCGCCGCGCACGAGCGGTGCCCCCGTGACCTCGCCGCGCTCGTAGGCGATGTCCTCGAAGAGGAGCCGGTCGCTGATGCGGCCCTTCATCGCGAAGCGGCCGGCGATGTGGCGCTGGCTCTCGGAGAGGATCGAAACCGCCCACAGCGGATGGCGCGCCAGGAGATCGTCCATCCGGGAGTCGTTGCGAACGCTCACCATCACCAAGGGTGGCTCCAGCGAGACGGACACGAACGCGGTCGCCGTCATGCCGACGTCCTCGCCGCGCGGACCGTCCTCCGGGTCGTGCGCGGTCACCAGCACGACGCCCGCGGCGAGGCGGGAGAGGGCTGCGCGGAATTCGTCGGCGGTCACCCCATCAGGATGAGCTATGCCGGTCTCAGGGGGCGAAGTCGTCTGCAACACGCCCCGCACGCTAGCCGTCCCGGGGGATGAGCCGCATCGGGCTTCGGGACCAGACGGGTCCTAGGCCGAAAGCGCCTCGAAACCGCCGTGAAAGCGTCCCGAAAACGATCCTGCGATGTCTTCGAATTTGCGTTCACGAAGCATAGGGGCGCACTCGAACGCCAGTAGTAGGACTTCATCACACTTTGTGACTTGAGTCACAGAGGGCAGTAATTGTTGACCCTGTGTACCGGGTGGTCAGCTCGCTGTGATTCAGTGGCCCGGTAAACGGACGAACAAGAAGCCTGGAGTTGCTGTCGAGGTCTCGGGGGAGAGCGAGCTATGGAGACCGAGTCGGAGCCGTATGTCCGCCTGGCGACCTTGAGACAGGTCCATCAGGCGATCGCGGAACTGAACACCGCGCGCAGCCTCGCGGACACCTTGCAGACCGTCGCCGACGGCATCGTCGCCGGGCTCGGATATGAGCTCTCGGCCGTCAACCTCGTACGCCCGGACGGCGATCTCGTCGTGGCCGCGGTGGCCGGAAGCGCCAGCGCCGAGGCGCTCATGGCCGGCCGCGTCGGCTCCCGCGTGTCCTGGGAACGACGGCTGTCGATGGGCGACCACTGGGGCGGGCTGCGCTTCATCCCGTACACCGAGGGCTGGGTTCTCGACGAGGACGACGTGCCCCAGTGGCACACCGCCGGGCCCGCGCCGCGCTTCGCCGACGAGTGGCACCCGATGGACCGGCTCTTCGCCCCGATGTACACCGCCGGGCCCTCCGGCGGGGAGCTGCTCGGCGTCATCTCCGTGGACAAACCGCGCAACGGGCGCCGGCCCGGCCCCTGGGGCCGTGAGGCGCTCCAGATGTACGCGTCCCAGGCCGCGATTGCGATCAGTAATGCTCGTCTACGCGCAAATATGCAGCGCGCCCTGGTCCGGCTCGAACGCGAACAGCAGGCCCTGCGGGCCAGTGAGGAAAGCTTCCGCCAGGCATTCGAGTACGCCCCCAGCGGCATGGCCATCGCCGAGATGGGCGGCGACCAGCACGGCCGGCTGCACCGCACCAACGACGCGCTGTGCCGGCTGCTCGGCCGCTCCGCGTCGCAGATGCGCCGCTACTCCTTCTCCGACCTCGTCCACCCCGACGACATCGGCACCCTCCTGCGCACCTCCGCCGAGGGCGGCCGCGCCGAGCTGCGCCTGGCCCGGCGCGACGGCACGTTCGTGTGGGTGTCGCTGCGCAACTCCGTCGTGGCCGACGCCGCCGACGGGCCGCGCTTCCTGCTCACGCACGTCGAGGACATCGAGGAGCGCAAGCGGCACGAGCTCCAGCTCGCCCACCGCGCCAGCCACGACTCCCTGACCGGCCTGCCCAACAGCGCCGAGCTGCGCGCGCGCCTCAGCAGCAGGCTGTGCGGCCGCCCGCCCGGCAGCGAGACGCACGCCGCCGCGGCGGTGGGTCCCTACGGCTCCCTCGAGGGGTTCGCCGAGGTCGAGAGCACGGCGAGCGCGGCCGTGGGCGCCGCGGCGGGCGCGCTCGGCGCCGTGGACCTGCCGGGCGCCGCGGGCGCGGCCGGCGTGATGAGCGCCGCGCACGGCTTCGGCTCCGACACCGGGCCCGACTACGCGCCGGACTTCACGCCCGACGACTACGGCGGCGTGCCCGAGAGCCCGTACGGCCACCACGAACACCACCACGAGCACGCGATAGCCCCCGACGAGGACGTCGACGACGGCACGAAGGGCCTGGCCGTCCTCTTCTGCGACCTCGACGGCTTCAAGTCGATCAACGACCGCTTCGGCCACCACACCGGCGACGCCGTCCTCATAGAGGTGGCCCGGCGGCTGAGCAACGGCGTCCGCGACGGCGACACGGTCGCCAGACTCGGCGGCGACGAGTTCGTCGTCCTGGCCGACGGGCTGGCGCCGGCCGACGCCGAGGATCTCGCGGTCCGGCTGCGAAATGCGATCATTCCCCCGATAAGGGTTGATGGCCGTGCGGTGCGGGTAGGGGCGAGTTTCGGAATCGGCTGGGCGGGCTGCGGGATGTCCGCGGACGAGGTCCTGCACTCCGCTGACCAGCGCATGTACGTGGAAAAACGCTCTCGTGCCAAGGCCGGCCGACGGGCCGGTTGAGCCCCCTTGCGCCCCTCCCGGAGGGGTTGGGGCGCGGCGTGAAACCGCCCTGTCGGGGTAGGCTGCGCCGATGCGGCACCGCCGCCGACCGTGGTGGCCGCCCCGGCCTCGACAGCCGCGGTTTTGGCGCGTACGAGCGTGGGCGCCGATGGGCACACCATGTGGGGAGTGACAGGGGATGACGGCCGGTAACAACGGCACCGGTACGCCGGAGAACGACGACCCGTTCGGTTACCTGTACCGAGGCGGCGAGGGATCCACCGAGGGCGGTGGTTCCGCCACCCATCAGCCGGGCGTCCCCCGAACGTCGCACCACCAGGTACGCCCGGTCGGCTCCCGCACCTACGGCGGCCAGCAGGGCGCCGCTGCCCAGCGCCCCGCCCCGAACCCGCACTACGCCGCCCCCGAGACCCTCCCGGGCGGCATGCCGCCCTCGGCCCCCCAGCAGGGTGGCCACGGGTCCCAGGGCGGCGGCGCCCGGCCGAACCGGCGCGGCCTGCTCATAGCGGCCATAGCCGTGGTGCTCGTGGTCGCGGGCGGCATCGGCGTGGCGATCATGACCAATGGCTCGGACAAGGGCGACGACAAGCAGAACAGCGCGAGCGGCGGGGAGAACCCGGGCGGCGACGCGGACGACTCCGATTCCTCTTCGAAGAAGAAGGAAAAGGACAAGAAGGAAGAAGAGCCCAAGAACCCCTCGGCCAACGGGCAGAAGAAGCGCGACGCGGCGAGCCTGCGGCTCATCGGTGGTGCCACGACCGAGAAGTCGGTCTCGGGCGCGAAGGCGAACGACGGCGCTTACGTCACCGGCATGAACCAGCAGGGCGCGGGCGTCGAGTGGACGGTGGAGGTCCAGAGCGCCGGCCGGTACCGGTTGAACCTCTCCTACGGTGTCCCCGGTCAGGACGCGAATCTCACCATCACCGCCAACGGCAAGCGTGAGAGCAGGTCCATCGACATGAGGGACCACATCCACACCAAGCCGGGTGAGTGGTCGAGCAACTGGATGAGCACCTGGTCCGAGATCAGCCTCAACAAGGGGACGAACGTCATAAAGCTCTCCTGCGAGCCCGGCAACAAGTGCGACACGCACCTCGACCAGGTGTGGCTCAGCGGGGCCTGACGTTCCGTAGGTAGGCCGCCACCGTCTCCGCCATCGCCCCCCGTGCCGGGGCGAGGTACTTCCGGGGATCCACCGTCGACGGGTGGGCCTCCAGGAAGGCTCGTACCGTGCCGGTGAAGGCCGTGTTCAGGGCCGTGCCCACGTTGATCTTCGTCATGCCCGCCGCCACCGCCGCGCGGAGTTCGGGGTCCGGTACGCCCGAGGAGCCGTGCAGGACCAGGGGGACCGGGACCGCTTCGCGGAGGGCCGCGATCAGGGTGTGGTCGAGGGTGGCCGTGCGGGCGGTCATGGCGTGGGTGCTGCCGACGGCCACGGCCAGGGCGTCCACGCCCGTGTCGGCGACGTAGGCCGCCGCCTCGGCGGGGTCCGTGCGGACACCGGGCGTGTGGGCGTCGCCCGCCTTGCCGCCGACGCGGCCCAGTTCCGCCTCCAGCCACAGGCCGCGCTCGTGCGCCCAACGGGCCGCCTCCGCCGTGGCCTTGACGTTGTCTCCGTAGGGCAGCTTCGAGGCGTCGAACATCACTGACGTGAAGTCATGCGCCGACGCGGCGTGGAGGAGGGCGGTGCTCTCGACGTGGTCCAGGTGCAGTGCCAGGCGGGCGGTCGAGGAACGGGCGACCGCCGCCGTGGCGGCGGCGATGGGGGCGAGGCGGCCGCCGTGGAACTTCACGGCGTTCTCGGAGATCTGCAGGATGGCCGGGGCGCCGGCGGATTCGGCGCCGGCGGCGATGGCCTCGGCGTGTTCGACCGTGATGACGTTGAAGGCGGCTACGGCGCGGCGGGCTGCCTGAGCCGCCGACATGAGCTCACCGGTGTGGACGAGTGGCATGCGGGCTCAGCCCTCCTGTGGGTAACCGTGGCTCCGGCCGGTCCTGACGGTTCGGCACCGCCGGGCCGGCCCGTCCGGGCTCGGCGCCGTTGCGGCGGGAAGAAAGCCCCGGCCCCGCCCCTTCCCGAAACCGGGGCTTCGCCCCGGACCCCGGAGCTCGGCCAAGGCCCCTGCGGGGTAAGGCCGGCCCGTGCCTCACAGCTCCCTCACCCGTACCCGCGGCAGCGTCTCCTCGTACGTCGCGCGGTCGAACTCGCCCGCGGCCGGGGCGCGGACCGTCGCGGCCGACAGGGCCACGGCGCGGGTCAGGCGGTCGGGCCAGGGCAGGCCCTCGGACCAGGCGGAGAGGAGGCCGGCCACGGCGGAGTCGCCGGCGCCCGTGGGGTTGCCGGGCAGGGGCTCGGGCGGGGTGGCGTGCCAGGTGCCGTCCGGGGTGACGGCGAGGATGCCCTCGGGGCCCAGGGAGGCGGCCACCGCGTGGGCGCCGCGGCGGCGGGTGTCGAGGGCGGCGCGCAGGGGTTCGGTGGAGCCGGTCAGGGCGGCCAGTTCGGCGGCGTTCGGCTTGACCACGTCCGGGCGGGCGGCGACGCCGCGCCGCAGCGGCTCTCCGCTGGTGTCGAGGAGGACGGGTACGTGCCGGGTGCGGGCCTCGCGCACGAGGTGGGCGTACGCGCCGACCGGTACGCCCGGCGGCAGGCTGCCGCACAGGGCGACGGCCCGGGCGTCGCGCAGGAGGCGTACGTAACGCTCGTCGAAGGCGGCCCACTCGTCGGGGGTGACGTCCGGGCCGCCCTCGTTGAGCTGCGTGGTGTCGCCGGTGGAGTCGTCGGCGACGCCGACCGTGCGCCGGGTGTCGCCGGTGATGGGCACGAGCGCGTCCGTCAACGGGCCCGGGCACTCCGCGAGGAGCCGGCGCAGGGTGTTGCCCGTCGGGCCGCCCACGAAGCCGGTGACGACGCTCTCGTGGCCCAGTGCGGCCAGGACCCGCGCGACGTTGAGGCCCTTGCCGCCGGGGCGTTCGGCGGCCCGGGCGACGCGGTGCGAGGCGTGCGGGAGCAGGCGCGGGACGCGGTAGGTCAGATCGAGCGCGGCGTTGAGCGTGACCGTGAGGATCATCGGCGCCTCTCTCTCACGACTGCGTGACTTCCCCCATGACGGATGCGCGAGCGATCATGCCAAAACAGCGGCGGCAGGCCCAGACCTCGGGCCCCGCCGCCGCTGTTCAAATCGGGGGAGAATCACCCCACTTCGGGCCGAACCAGCCATTCGCCCTTGCGCATGACGCCGGCCACGTCGTACGAGGCGTCCAGCACGACCAGGTCCGCGTCCTTGCCGGGCTCCAGCGAGCCGACCCGGTCGGCGACGCCCAGCAGGCGCGCCGGATTGGCGGAAAGGGCCCGCACGACGTCCTCCACGGGCAGCCTGTCGACGGTCACCGCGCGCTTGAAGGCCGTGTCGAGCGTGAGCGTGGAGCCCGCGATCGAGCCCGCCGTCGGGCCGTCGGCGATGCGGGCCACACCGTCCTTGACCTCGACGCGCATCGGGCCGAGCGGGTACATGCCGTCGTTCATGCCCGCCGCGCCCATCGCGTCGGTGATGAACGCGACCCGGTCCGCGCCGGCGCGGGCGAACGCCAGCTCCAGGACGGCCGGGTGCAGATGCGTACCGTCGTTGATCAGCTCGACGGTGACCCGCTCGTCCTCCAGCAGCGCCGCGATCGGGCCGGGCGCGCGGTGCAGGAGCGAGGGCATGGCGTTGAAGAGGTGGGTGGCGACGGTCGCGCCGGCGTCGATGGCCGCGAGCGTGGCCTCGTACGTCGAGTCGGTGTGGCCTACGGCGGCGACGACACCGCTGTCGGCGAGCAGGCGTACCGACTCCAGGCCGCCTTCCAGCTCCGGCGCCAGCGTCATCATGCGGGCCGCGCCGCGCGCCGCGTCGACGAGCTTGCGGACGTCCGCCGGGTGCGGGGCGCGCAGCAGCTCCGGCTGGTGGGCGCCGCAGCGGTGCGGGGAGATGAACGGGCCCTCGAAGTGGATGCCGGCCAGGTCGCCCTGCTCGGTGAGCTCGGAGAGGACCGCGGCCTGCCGGGCCAGGTCGTCCAGGTCACCGGTGACCGTGGAGGCGACCATCGTCGTGGTGCCGTGCGCGCGGTGCGTACGGATCGCGGTGAGCGCCTCCTCGGCCGTGCCGGCGGAGAAGGACGCGCCACCGCCGCCGTGGACGTGGACGTCCACGAAGCCGGGGACGATCCAGTGCCCCGTCAGGTCGATGGTGGGTGCCTCGTGCGGCACGTCGTCCGCGATGCGGCCGCCCTCGACCGTGACGCGGCCCCCCTCCGCCACGCCGGTCGGCAGCACCACGCGGGCGCCGGTGAGAACCGTTCGTTCGACCATCAGGCGGATACCTCCGAGGGTTGCGTGGATTGCTTGGCGAGCAGGTCCCAGGCGAGCAGACCCGCGCCCAGGCAGCCGGCGGCGTCCCCGAGGGCCGCCGGGACGATGAGGGGGAGCTTCTGGAACGTCACGCGCCGCGCGACCGCCGCGCGCAGCGGTGCGAAGAGGGTGTCCCCGGCCTCCGCCAGCCCGCCGCCGATGATCAGCGTGCGGGGGTCGAGCAGGGTGAGGCCCATGACCAGGCCGTCGGCGAGGGCGTCGACCGCGTGCTGCCACACGGCGCGGGCGCGCGGGTCGCCGGCCTCGACGGCGCGGGCGCAGTCGGCGGCGTCGGCGGTCGCGTCGCCGCTCGCGGCGGCCCAGGCGCGGCCGACCGCCGAGGCGGAGGCGACCGTCTCCAGGCAGCCGCGGCCGCCGCAGCCGCACTCCGGCCCGTCGGGGCCGGGGCGCACGGCGATGTGGCCGATCTCGCCGGCGTAGCCGTGGGCGCCCTCCTCGATGCGGCCGTCGATGCCGATGGCGCCGGCTATGCCGGTGCCGAGGGGGACGAACAGGAAGCGGTCGGCGCCCCGGCCGGCGCCGATGCGGCCTTCGGCGAGGCCGCCGGTGCGGACGTCGTGGCCGACGGCGACGGGGGTGGTGCCGCTCTCCCCGCCGAGGCGGCGGCTCAGCAGGTCCCGGAGGGGGACGTCCCGCCAGCCGAGGTTGGCGGCGTAGACCGCGACCCCCTGGGCGGCGTCCACGATGCCGGGGACGGCCACGCCCGCCGCGGACGCGGGTTCGCCGAAGCGCCGCAGGCCGAGGTCGCGCAGCTCGGCGGCGAGGTCGAGGATGCCGGTCACGACGGCGCCGGGGCCCTCGGTGCGGCCTGTGGGGCGCCTGGTCTCGTGCAGGAGCGCGTGGTCGGCGCCGATCAGCGCGGCCTTGATGGCGGTGCCGCCCACGTCCAGGGCGATGACGTGTTTCACGCGTGTAGTTTTGCGCGTCCGGGCACGAAAGGTCTAGTCCACTCGCCGGGGGCCCTCACCCGCGGGCCCCCGACCCCACGTCCTCATTCGCCACATTCGTTCTATTCGTCGTCCAGAATCACGCTCCGCGTCAGGTTCCGGGGCGCGTCCGGGTTCAGGCCCCTCGACTCCGCCACCGCCACCGCCAGGCGCTGGGCGCGGACGAGGTCCGCCATGGGGTCGCGGGCGGGGTCCGTGGGGACGAGGGTGCCGCCCGCGCGGGTCACGTCGGTGGCCAGGCCCTTGGGGAGGGGGCCGAAGTGCCAGGTCGCGCGGCCCGGGGCGGAGATCGAGAGGGGGCCGTGGCGGTACTCCATGGAGGGGTACGACTCCGTCCACGCGCCCGCCGCCTCGCGCATCTTCAGGGCCGCCTCCTGGGCCAGGCCGTACGTCCAGCCGCTGCCCAGGAACGTCCACTGTTCCGCCTCCAGCACCTCGGGCGGCAGCGGGTCGGTCAGGGCCCACCCGGCGTCCGCCGCCGCGGCGGTGACGGGGCCTATGCCCTCCAGGGCCGTCCGCAGATAGGCCAGGGCCGTGGTCGCGAAGCGGGTCTGGACCACGGACTCCTCGTCCGCCCAGTCCAGCACCGCCACCTCGTCCGCCACGTCCGTCACCGGCGTCTTCGCGTCCGCCGTGATCGCCAGCGTGGGCGTGGGCCCGTGGACTGCCTCCAGCAGGCGCAGCACCTCCGTCGTCGTGCCCGAGCGGGTGATCGCCACGATGCGGTCGTACGCGCGCGTGAGCGGGAACTCCGACGCGGCGAAGGCGTCCGTCTCGCCCTGGCCCGCGGCCTCCCGCAGGGCCGCGTACGACTGGGCCATGAACCACGACGTGCCGCAGCCGGTCACCGCCACGCGCTCGCCCGGCCGGGGCAGGCCCGCCGCGCTCGCCGCGGCCTCGGCGGCGCGCCGCCAGCAGTCGGGCTGGGTGGCGAGTTCACGACCGGTGAGGGAGCCAAGGGAAGGGGAGGGCTTCATGCGCTGCTGCTCCTTGCGGGGTGCGGTGAGCGGTCATCCTGTGGATAGCAGCCCTCTGTGACCTGGGGGAAGAGCGCTACGGCGATACCGAAGCGCAACGCCGCAGCCGTAGACCGTAAGGTGGCGCGCGGGAGAAACTCACGGTCTCCACGGGACTCACGAATCCCAGGGGGGAGATTCACGGTCCTCCACAGGGCGAACACGAACCACAAGGTGGGTAGCAGTAGTGCAGCGGCGGCGGTTCTTGGGCATGACGGCGGCGGGTGCCGCGACGGCGGCGTTGGCGCCCGCGCTGACGGCGTGCGGGAGCGAGGGCCCCGGCGGCGACAAGAAGCTGAAGCTGATCGCTGCTGACTATGGCGACAAACCGGGCAACTCCTCCAAGAAGTACTGGGACTCGCTGGTCCGCGAGTTCGAGAAGGAGCACGGCGGCATCAAGGTCGACGTCGAGGTCTACAGCTGGACCGAGGTCGACAAGAAGGTCGCCGACCTGGTCGCCGCCGGCAAGGCGCCCGACCTCGCGCAGATCGGCGCGTACGCCGAATTCGCCGCGGACGGCAAGCTCTACAGCGCCGAACAGATGATCTCCATCCCCACGCAGGCGGAGTTCATCTCCTCGATCGCCAAGGCGGGCGAGGTGCACCGCGTGCAGTACGGCCTGCCGTTCGTCGGCAGCACCCGGCTGCTCTTCTTCAACAAGACGCTCTTCCGCCGGGCCGGCGTCGCCAAGGCCCCCGAGAGCTGGGACGAGCTCCAGGCCGCCGCCGTCAAGCTCAAGGCGGCCGGCGTGAAGATACCTTTCGGCCTGCCCCTCGGCCCCGAGGAGGCCCCGGCCGAGACCATGCTGTGGATGCTGGGCGGCGGCGGTGGCTACACCGACAACACCGGCGCGTACACCATCGGCTCGCCCGAGAACGTCAAGGCCTTCACCTGGCTGCGCGACGAGCTCGTCGGCAAGGGCCTCACCGGCTCCGGCGATCCGGCCCGCACCAACCGCCAGCAGGTCTTCGACGCGTTCGCCAAGGGCGAGGTCGGCATGCTGCACGGCCACCCGACGCTGATGCAGCAGGCCAAGGCCAACAACATCGAGTTCGACATGGCGCCGCTGCCCGGCGTCAAGGGCAAGGCCCACTCGACCATGGGCGTCGCCGACTGGATGATGGCCTTCAAGCGGAACGGCCACCGCGAGCAGATCGGCACGTTCCTCGACTTCGTCTACAGCAAGAACAACGTGCTCAACTTCACCGGCCAGTACGAGCTGCTGCCGGTGACCCACTCCGCGTCCACCGCGATGCAGGGCGACCAGCGGTACCACCACCTGTGGCAGTTCCTGGAGCAGCTGCAGAACGCCGAGTTCTACCCGGCCGACAAGACGTCCTGGGCGAAGGTCAGCGCGACGATCAAGGAAAAGATCGGCGCCGCCGTGCAGAAGGGCGGCGACCCGTCCGCCATCCTCGGCGAGATCCAGCGCGAGGCGGAGGCGACGGAGCTCGCGGACCGTTAGGTTGGGAGACGTGAACGAGGACCGGGGCGAGCCGCCGCAGGGCGGTCCCTCCGCGCACGGACTGTCCGGGCGCGATCTGGCCGTGCTCGCCCTGGAACGGCAGTCCTGGCCCGGCCCGGGCGCCAAGGAGCGGGCCGTGCGCGAGCGGCTCGGCATCACCCCGACCCGCTACTACCAGCTCCTCAACGCTCTCCTGGACGACCCGCGCGCCCTCGCCCACGACCCCGTCACGGTCAACCGGCTGCGGCGGCTGCGCGACGCCCGCCGCGAGCGCCGCTGACGCGGTCCGGGGCGGGCGTCCGTACGTCCCGTACAAGTGCCCGCCCCCGTGGCGGTGGCACCGGTAGGGTCGCCGTATGGGCAGCCACCCCCTTCCGGAACCCGTGACCGCCGCCGGCCGCGACGGCCTGGCCCACCTGCTGGCGCGACCCGAACGCGCGGTCGTCGCGCTCGACTTCGACGGCACGCTCGCCCAGATCGTGCCGGACCCCGAGCAGGCCCGCGCCCACCCCGGCGCCGTGCCCGCCCTCGCCCGGCTCGCGCCGCGCCTCGGCTCCGTCGCCGTGATCACCGGCCGCGCGGCCGGCGTGGCGGTGCGCTACGGCGGCTTCGCCGGAGTCGCCGGCCTGGAGCACCTCGTGGTGCTCGGCCACTACGGCGCCGAGCGCTGGGACGCGGTCACCGGCACCGTGCACGCCCCCGCGCCGCACCCGGGCGTCGCCGCCGTCCAGGCGGAACTCCCGGGCGTACTGGACGAATCGGGCGCCTGGCAGGGGACCTGGGTCGAGGACAAGGGCCGCGCCATCGCCGTCCACACCCGGCGCGCCGCCGACCCGCAGGCCGCCTTCGACGCCCTGCGCGAACCGCTCGCCGCGCTCGCCGCGCGCCACGGCCTCATCGTCGAGCCCGGCCGGCTGGTGCTGGAGCTGCGCCCGCCCGGCATGGACAAGGGCGTCGCCCTCGCCGAGTACGTACGCGAAGTCGACGCCTCCTGCGTCCTGTACGCCGGTGACGACCTCGGTGACCTCGCCGCCTTCGCGGCGGTGGAGAAACTGCGCTCCGAAGGGGTGCCCGGCACCCTCGTGTGCAGCGGCAGCGCCGAGGTCGCGGTGCTCGCGGAGCGGGCGGATCTCGTGGTGGACGGGCCGGCGGGCGTGGTGGAGCTGCTGACCGCGCTGGCGGCGAAGCTCGGCTGAGGCGTCCGGGGCCCCGCCCCGGCCCCCTCACCCCGTCACGGGACCAGCGCCGCCAGCTGTGCCGCGAACCAGCGGCCCGGCGGCAGGGCCGTGGCCGCCGCCGCGAGCCGCTTCGTGCGCTCGGCGCGCTCGCCGGGGTCCATCAGCAGGGCCAGATGCAGCGCGCGGGCGGTGGCCTCGATGTCGTACGGGTTGATCGTGAGGGCCTCGTCGCCCAGCTCCGCCGCCGCGCCCGCCTCGCGGGAGAGAACCAGCACGCAGCCGTGGTCGGAGACCACCGGGACCTCCTTGGCGACCAGGTTCATGCCGTCGCGGATGGGGTTGACCAGGGCCACGTCCGCCAGGCGGTAGGCGGCCAGGGAGCGGGGGAAGTCGTCCTCCAGATGGAGGGCCACCGGCTCCCAGTCGTCCGTGCCGAACTCGGCGTTGATCTCGCGGGCCAGCCGCCCGACCTCGGCCATGTAGTGGCGGTAGACGGCGAGGTCCTGCCGCGAGGGGTAGGCGAAGGCGATGTGCACCACCCGGCCGTGCCACTGCGGATGGTCCTGGAGCAGCCGCCGGTACGCGCGCAGGCCGCGCACGATGTTCTTCGACAGCTCCGTGCGGTCCACGCGCACGATCGTGCGCCGCCCCGGACCGATGCGCTCCCGCAGCGCCGCCAGCCGCTCCTCGACGTCCGGCCGGTGCGCGCGCTCCCGCAGGAAGTCCGCGTCCGCGCCGAGCCCGTGCACGCCGAGCCGGGTCGTGCGGCCCTCGAAGCGCACCGCCGTGACCACGCCGTCCTCGCGCACCGTCTCCGCCCCGAGCGTGCTCGTACAGCACGCGGCGAACGCCTCGGCCCAGCGGCGGGTCAGGAACGCGGCCCGGTCGCCGCCCAGGACACCGCGCAGCACCTGCGCGGCCACGTCGTCCGGAAGCAGCCGGTAGTAGTCCGGCGGGGCCCAGGGGGTGTGCGAGAAGTGCCCGATCCGCAGGTCCGGGCGGCGCTCGCGCAGCAGCCCCGGGACGAGCGTCAGGTGGTAGTCCTGCACCAGTACGGAGGCGCCCTCCGCGGCCTCCTCGGCGATCGCGTCCGCGAAGGCGGTGTTGTACGCCTCGTACGCCGCCCACTCGGCGCGGAAGCCGGCGTCGAAGGAGGGCTCCAGCGGGGTCTGCCAGAGCATGTGGTGGACGAACCACAGCACGGAATTGGCCACGCCGTTGTAGGCGGCGGCGAAGGTCTCCGGCGCGATGTCCAGCATCCGCACCTGGAGGCCGCCGGTGTCGGCCGCCGCGAGTCTTCGGCCCGCGCGCCCGGCCGCCTCACGGTCGCCCGCGCCCAGCGCGGCACACACCCACACGGCCGCCGCCCCCTCGGGGTCCCGCCCGATCTCGCTCAGCCCGGAGACCAGACCGCCGCCGCCCCGCCCGGCCACGAGCGAGCCGTCCTCGCGCAGCTTGTACGAGACGGGCCCCCGGTTGGAGGCCACGACGATCGGCGCGGCGGCGATCGGCGCGGCGGCGATCGGTACGTCCGGCGTGTGCTCAGCGACCATGACCGCAGCCTTGCCCCTGAGGGAACCGCTCAAACGTACGCTTACGCGGCGCGCCGCCGTGCGTACTCGGGTATGCCGGCCATCGGCGGCCGCTCCTCGGTGTCCACCGCGTACGTGCGCGGCACGAATCCCCGCTCCGTGCGCTCGAACTGGGTGAGCGCCGGGCGCACCAGATGGCCGCGCGCCAGCCGCAGCTGGGCGGTGCGGTAGATGGCGGCGGCCATACGGCCCAGGGCGCGGCCGTCCTGGTGCCGGTGCACCCGCACCCCGACGTCCACCTGGGCCAGCGCGTCCAGCCCCACCGTGTGCAGCGCGTCCACCAGCAGGCCCAGCTCCACGCCGTAGCCCACCGGGAACGGCAGTCGCTCCAGCAGCGAGCGGCGGGCCGCGTACTCGCCGCCCAGCGGCTGGACGAAGCCCGCCAGCTGCGGCCAGTGCAGGTTCAGCAGCGGGCGCGCCACCAGCTCGGTCACCCGGCCGCCCTGGCCGGAGACCTCGCCCAGCGGACGGTCGTACATGCCCTTGACGAAGTGCACGTCGGGGTCGGTCAGCAGCGGGCCGACGATGCCGGAGACGAAGCCGGCGGAGAAGTCCTTCAGGTCCGCGTCGATGAAGCAGACGATGTCACCGGTGGTCGCCAGCAGCGACCGCCACAGCACCTCGCCCTTGCCGGGCAGCGCGGGCAGCCGCGGCAGGACGTCGTCGCGGTGCACCACGCGCGCCCCGGCCGCCGCCGCGACCTCGCCCGTACGGTCCGTCGAGCCGGAGTCCAGCACCACCAGCTCGTCCACCAGCGGCACGGCCTCGGACATCAGCTCCCGGCGGATCGTGGCCACGATGGCCCCGACCGTGGCCTCCTCGTTCAGCGCCGGCAGCACGACGCTGACCGTGGTGCCGGTTGCGGCCTTCGCGGCGAGGAGCCGGTCGAGCGGGCGGTCTGCCGCGGACCAGGACCGCCGGGCCAGCCAGCGCTCCACCTCTTCCAGCACGTGTGCCACTCCTTGCGTCTGCGCGTCCTGTGACGCATCTCGCGGTGCGGACGGCCCTCTCAAGCGGCCATCCCTTCCGTTACAGTCTTGAACAACGCGGACGGCCGCCCTATGTCGGGGTCGTCGTGCGGACAAACGCCTGGGCCCCGCCCAGTGCCATACCGCTCATCCAGAGGGGCAGAGGGACACGGCCCGTTGAAGCCCCGGCAACCCTCCAGCCGGTCTCGGTCACACGACGCGAGGCTCCCGGCGGGGAAGGTGCCAAATCCGTCTCGTGGTGACGTCCGCCGCGAGGAAGATGAGGAGAAAGGGCCTCGCCTCCATGGCTGTGCAAGCCGTTGAAAGCGTTACTACTTCCGTAGCCTCCCCCGCCTTCGGTCCCGCCGTGGCGCTCTCCTGCCGCGAGTGCGGCGAGCGCTGCGACCTCGGTCCGGTCTTCGCCTGCGCCGTCTGCTTCGGGCCGCTCGAGGTGGCCTACGAACTGCCCGCCGGCGACCCGGAGGAGCTGCGCCGGCGCATCGAGGCCGGACCCGCCAGCATCTGGCGGTACGCCCCGCTGCTGCCCGTCCCCGCGGACGTCGCCGGCAAGCCGAACCTCAACCCCGGCTTCACCAAGCTCGTCAAGGCCGACAACCTCGCCCGCGAACTGGGCGTCACCGGCGGCCTGTACGTCAAGGACGACTCCGGCAACCCCACGCACTCCTTCAAGGACCGCGTCGTCGCCATCGCCGTCGAGGCCGCCCGCGCCTTCGGCTTCACCACCCTCTCCTGCTCCTCCACCGGCAACCTCGCCGGCGCGGTCGGCGCGGCGGCGGCCCGCGCGGGCCTGAAGTCCTGCGTGTTCATCCCGCACGACCTGGAGGCCGGCAAGGTCGTCATGGCCGCGGTCTACGGCGGCGACCTCGTCGGCATCGAGGGCACCTACGACGACGTCAACCGCTTCTGCTCCGAGCTCATCGGCGACCCGCTGGGCGAGGGCTGGGGCTTCGTCAACGTCAACCTGCGCCCGTACTACGGCGAGGGCTCCAAGACGCTCGCGTACGAGATCTGCGAGCAGCTGGGCTGGCGGCTGCCGGACCAGATCGTGGTGCCGATCGCCTCGGGCTCCCAGCTGACGAAGATCGACAAGGGGCTCCGGGAGCTCATCGCGCTCGGGCTGGTCGAGGACCGCCCGTACAAGATCTTCGGCGCCCAGGCGGAGGGCTGCTCGCCGGTCTCGCGGGCGTTCAAGGACGGGCACGAGGTCGTACGGCCGGTGAAGCCGGACACCATCGCGAAGTCCCTCGCCATCGGCAACCCCGCGGACGGACCGTACGTGCTCGACATCGCACGGCGGACGGGCGGCGCCGTCGAGGACGTCACCGACACCGAGATCGTCGACGCCATCAGGCTGCTGGCCCGGACGGAGGGCATCTTCGCGGAGACGGCGGGCGGGGTGACGGTGGGCGTCACCCGCAAGCTGATCGAGGCGGGGGTGCTCGATCCGGCGCTGACCACGGTCGTGCTCAACACGGGGGACGGGCTCAAGACGCTCGACGCGGTGGCGGCGGGGCCGACGGCGACGATCCGGCCGTCGCTGGAGGCGTTCCGCGCCGTCGGCCTCGCCGGCCGCTGACAGCACACGACTTCGTTCCCACGTCCCCCAGCTTTCACCAGAGGTGATCCCATGAGCGTCAGCGTCCGTATCCCCACCATCCTTCGCACCTACACCTCCGGCCGGGCCGAGGTCAGCGCCGAGGGCGCCACCCTCGCCGAGGTCATCGCGTCCCTGGAGGCCGACCACCCCGGAATCGCCGCCCGTGTCCTCGACGAGAGCGGCAAGCTGCGCCGGTTCGTCAACGTGTACGTCAACGACGACGACGTGCGGTTCGAGGGCGGCCTGGAGGCCGCCACGCCCGACGGGGCGGGGGTCTCGATCATTCCGGCGGTGGCCGGCGGCTGACGGGTCAAATCATTGGCCTGAGCTTTCCGAAGGGTTCCTGAGCATTTCCCCGGAATCGCCCCGCCCGTTAAACGGACGGGGCGATTCCGTCTGTTGAAGCGCGATACAGTTGGGGCGTTCCCCCTCCGGCGTCACCGCCGAACGCATATGAGAACCCGTCAAGTTGTGCGCGTAACGTGTGCACGAATTGTCGGGTTGGCTGTGTTATGCCCGGCCCGACTTGCCCGGGAAGCGGTGGAAATCGGTGCTAATAAGCACTCGGCCACGCCCGGAATTCTCGTCCGACTGACCTGTTGCAGACGGCATCCGTGCAGATACATTCAGCCGCGGTCGACGCGTTCCG
Organism: Streptomyces sp. NPDC046261; assembly: GCF_040646235.1. Lineage (NCBI taxonomy): Bacteria > Bacillati > Actinomycetota > Actinomycetes > Kitasatosporales > Streptomycetaceae > Streptomyces > Streptomyces sp. NPDC046261. The sequence continues at coordinate 141,359 of NZ_JBEYZU010000009.1, forward strand.
GCGCACACCTCCAACCTGTCTGGGGGTGAGGTCTGACCCGGGTCCGCGAGGTGCGGTCCTGCGCAAGGGCCAGTAATAGGGGAGTTAGGCATGGCTCAGGGCACCGTCAAGTGGTTCAACGCGGAGAAGGGGTACGGCTTCATCGCGGTCGACGGTGGTGCGGATGTTTTCGTCCACTACAGCGCGATTCAGATGGACGGCTACCGCACCCTCGAGGAGGGGCAGCGAGTCGAGTTCGAGATCTCGCAGGGCCAGAAGGGGCCTCAGGCGGACATGGTGAGGCTGGCCGCCGGCTGATCACGTCGCATCGACCACCGGCTCATACGGCTCACCGTCGAGGGGTCCGCACCTGTTACGGGTGCGGGCCCCTCGCGTGTGCGCGGGCGCGGGGATGGGCAGGGTTGCGGACGGCGGGGTGATCCCACCGCTCCGGGGTGGATACACGCCAGACCGCTTGCGCCCCCGGCTAACGCCGGGAGGTGCCCCCCTGCCACCTAGGGTGGATACGCGCCAGACCGCTTGCGCCCCCGGCTAACGCCGGGAGGTGCCCCCCTGCCACCTAGGGTGGATACACGCCAGACCGCTTGCACTCGTGGGGGTCGAGTGCTAATCATTGGGCTTAGCACTCTCCGGGTGAGAGTGACAGATTTGGACCGTCGGTGAGGTCGGCGAGCCAAGCGGGGCAAGGAACCGCGGGGCACGCAGGCCGTCCGTCGCGGGCGCCAGCGCGGTCCGGAGCAATCCACCCCGTCCTGGGAGGACCACTTCACATGGCCAAGATCATCGCGTTCGACGAGGAGGCACGGCGCGGTCTCGAGCGCGGGATGAACCAGCTCGCCGACGCCGTCAAGGTCACCCTCGGCCCCAAGGGCCGGAACGTCGTCCTCGAGAAGAAGTGGGGCGCCCCCACGATCACCAACGATGGTGTTTCCATCGCCAAGGAGATCGAGCTCGAGGACCCGTACGAGAAGATCGGCGCCGAGCTGGTCAAGGAGGTCGCGAAGAAGACGGACGACGTCGCCGGTGACGGCACGACGACCGCGACCGTCCTCGCCCAGGCGCTGGTGCGCGAGGGTCTGCGCAACGTGGCCGCCGGTGCCAACCCGATGGCGCTGAAGCGTGGCATCGAGAAGGCCGTCGAGGCCGTCTCCGCCGCCCTGCTCGAGCAGGCCAAGGACGTGGAGACCAAGGAGCAGATCGCCTCCACCGCCTCCATCTCCGCCGCCGACACCCAGATCGGCGAGCTCATCGCCGAGGCGATGGACAAGGTCGGCAAGGAAGGCGTCATCACCGTCGAGGAGTCCCAGACCTTCGGTCTGGAGCTGGAGCTCACCGAGGGTATGCGCTTCGACAAGGGCTACATCTCGGCGTACTTCGCCACCGACATGGAGCGTATGGAGGCGTCGCTCGACGACCCGTACATCCTGATCGTCAACTCGAAGGTCGGCTCGGTCAAGGACCTGCTGCCGCTCCTCGAGAAGGTCATGCAGTCCGGCAAGCCGCTGCTGATCATCGCCGAGGACGTCGAGGGCGAGGCCCTGTCGACCCTGGTCGTCAACAAGATCCGCGGCACCTTCAAGTCCGTCGCGGTCAAGGCTCCGGGCTTCGGCGACCGCCGCAAGGCCATGCTGGGCGACATCGCCATCCTCACCGGTGGCACGGTCATCTCCGAGGAGGTCGGCCTCAAGCTGGAGAACGCCGGTCTCGACCTGCTCGGCCGCGCCCGCAAGGTCGTCATCACCAAGGACGAGACGACCATCGTCGACGGTGCCGGTGACAGCGACCAGGTCCAGGGCCGCGTCAACCAGATCCGCGCCGAGATCGAGAACAGCGACTCCGACTACGACCGCGAGAAGCTGCAGGAGCGCCTGGCGAAGCTGGCCGGCGGCGTGGCCGTCATCAAGGCCGGTGCCGCGACCGAGGTCGAGCTCAAGGAGCGCAAGCACCGCATCGAGGACGCCGTCCGCAACGCGAAGGCGGCCGTCGAGGAGGGCATCGTCGCCGGTGGTGGCGTGGCCCTGCTGCAGGCCTCCCAGGTCTTCGAGAAGCTCGAGCTCGAGGGCGACGAGGCGACCGGCGCCAACGCCGTGAAGCTGGCCCTGGAGGCCCCGCTCAAGCAGATCGCCGTCAACGGTGGTCTCGAGGGCGGCGTCGTCGTGGAGAAGGTCCGCAACCTCACCGTGGGTCACGGCCTGAACGCCGCGACCGGCGAGTACGTCGACATGATCGCCGAGGGCATCATCGACCCGGCGAAGGTCACCCGCTCCGCCCTGCAGAACGCCGCGTCCATCGCCGCGCTCTTCCTGACCACCGAGGCCGTCATCGCCGACAAGCCGGAGAAGGCCGCCGCGGCCGCTCCGGGCGGCATGCCCGGCGGTGAGATGGACTTCTGATCGACCACTGACGGTTGATCGCCTGTCCTCAAGGACACCGGGGCGGCACTCCCTCACGGGAGTGCCGCCCCGGTGGCGTTTCCGGGGGGAGCCCCCGGGAGCACCCGGCTCCCGCGAACCCCGCGCCTCGCACCAGGCATGCGGCATACTAGAAGTTTGGCTTTTACCGAAAGGGTGCAGGCGTGAACGGACCCCTCATCGTCCAGAGCGACAAGACCCTGCTGCTGGAGGTGGACCACGAGCAGGCGGACGCGTGCCGCCGTGCCATCGCGCCGTTCGCCGAGCTGGAGCGGGCGCCCGAGCACATCCACACGTACCGGGTGACGCCGCTCGGGCTGTGGAACGCGCGGGCCGCCGGCCATGACGCCGAGCAGGTCGTCGACGCGCTCGTCACGTACTCCCGCTACCCCGTGCCGCACGCCCTGCTCGTCGACATCGCCGAGACCATGGCCCGCTACGGGCGGCTCAGGCTGGTCAAGCACCCCACGCACGGGCTGGTGCTGGAGAGCACCGACCGGCCGGTGCTGGAGGAGATCCTCCGCTCGAAGAAGATCCAGCCGCTGGTCGGCGCCCGGATCGACCCCGACACCGTCGGCGTCCACCCCTCCGAGCGCGGGCAGATCAAGCAGACGCTGCTGAAGCTGGGCTGGCCGGCCGAGGACCTGGCCGGGTACGTCGACGGCGAGGCACACGCCATCGAGCTGCGCGAGGACGGCTGGGCGCTGCGCCCGTACCAGCGGCAGGCCGTCGAGGGCTTCTGGCACGGGGGCTCGGGCGTGGTCGTGCTGCCCTGTGGCGCGGGCAAGACGCTCGTCGGCGCGGGCGCGATGGCGCAGGCCAAGGCGACGACGCTGATCCTGGTCACCAACACCGTCTCGGCGCGGCAGTGGAAGCACGAGCTGGTCAAGCGGACCTCGCTGACCGAGGACGAGATCGGCGAGTACAGCGGGACGAAGAAGGAGATCCGCCCCGTCACCATCGCCACCTACCAGGTGCTGACGACGAAGCGGAAGGGCATCTACCCGCACCTGGAGCTGTTCGACTCCCGCGACTGGGGCCTGGTCGTCTACGACGAGGTGCACCTGCTGCCCGCGCCGGTCTTCAAGTTCACGGCCGATCTGCAGGCGCGGCGCCGGCTGGGGCTGACCGCCACGCTGGTGCGGGAGGACGGGCGGGAGTCCGACGTCTTCTCCCTCATCGGGCCCAAGCGCTTCGACGCGCCCTGGAAGGAGATCGAGGCCCAGGGCTACATCGCCCCGGCGGACTGCGTAGAGGTGCGCGTCAACCTCACCGACTCCGAGCGGCTGGCGTACGCGACGGCCGAGACGGAGGAGAAGTACCGCTACTGCGCGACGACCGCCACCAAGCGGAAGGTCACCGAGGCGCTGGTGCGCAAGCACCAGGGGGAGCAGACGCTGGTCATCGGCCAGTACATCGACCAGCTGGACGAGCTGGGCGAGCACCTGGACGCGCCCGTCATCAAGGGCGAGACGACCAACGCCCAGCGCGAGAAGCTCTTCGACGCCTTCCGGCAGGGCGAGATCTCCGTGCTGGTCGTCTCCAAGGTCGCGAACTTCTCGATCGACCTGCCGGAGGCGACGGTCGCCATCCAGGTGTCGGGCACGTTCGGGTCGCGGCAGGAGGAGGCGCAGCGGCTGGGGCGCGTGCTGCGGCCGAAGGCGGACGGCCACGAGGCCCGCTTCTACTCGGTGGTCGCCCGTGACACGGTCGACCAGGACTTCGCGGCGCACCGCCAGCGCTTCCTGGCCGAGCAGGGCTACGCGTACCGCATCGTCGACGCGGACTCGCTGCTGGCGGAGGAGGGCGCCTGAGCGTGCTGCCGCTCAGGCCCGGCGCTTGTCGGCGTACTCGCCGAGGACGACGACGCTGACGGCCGCGCCCGCGAACGCCTTGAGGGCGCGGAGGGCGGTGGCCAGCGGGGAGGCGGCGGGGGTGACGGATGCTGTGGTCATGTCTTCCATGATGGTTTCCGGCCGTGCCCCGGGCATCGGCCTGGCGGTGTAAACGGGCGGGTGCGGCCGTACGACCGGAGGATCATGGCGTCCCCTACGGGAGATGGACGGCAACCCTGAGGGCCATCCGGGGGCGCGCGAAAATCGTTCGCGCGCCCCCGTTTTCGCTGGCTACAATCCACCCTTCCCGCCGCCTCCCGCCACGCTTACGGGAGCGCCGCCGTCCGGTCGGTAACCGGCGGCTTCCACTCGTTCCCCCGTACGCCTGGAGGCCCCGCCGTGCCCGCGCCGCAAGTGACCCACGCGACCGACCCCCTCGAGTGCGAGCGCGCCCATCTCGCGTCGTCCCGCGCCGCCCTGCGCGCCATGCGGGTCGACGTCGAGGCCCTCGACATCAAGGACGTCACCGCCAACTGGGTCAACGCCGCCGTCCTGGAGCGGCAGATCGACGAGCGGATCACCGCGCTCGCCGACCTCGCGCACACCCCGCTCTTCTTCGGCCGTCTGGACTATCTGCACGCGCCCGGCGCGGAAGCGGCCGAGGGGGCGGACGGCGAGCAGTTCTACATCGGGCGGCGGCACGTGCACGACGCGGCCGGCGACCCGATGGTCGTCGACTGGCGCGCGCCCGTGTCGCAGCCGTTCTACCGGGCCTCCAAGAAGGAGCCGATGGACGTCGGGCTGCGGCGCCGGTTCGGCTACACCGGCGGGGAGTTGACCGCGTACGAGGACGAGGACCTGACGGACACGGCGAGCGGCGATCAGACGAGCCGGCTGCTGCAGAGCGAGATCGAGCGGCCCCGCGTCGGGCCGATGCGCGACATCGTCGCGACGATCCAGCCGGAGCAGGACGAGATCGTACGGTCCGCGATCGGTGGCACCGTGTGTGTCCAGGGCGCCCCCGGCACCGGGAAGACGGCCGTCGGCCTGCACCGGGTCGCGTATCTGCTGTACGCCCACCGCGAGCGGCTCTCCCGCACCGGCACGCTGGTCATCGGGCCGAACCGCTCGTTCCTGCGGTACATCGAGCAAGTGCTCCCCGCGCTGGGTGAGTTGAACGTACGGCAGGCGACCGTCGCCGACCTGGTCGCCCACGTCGAGGTGCGCGGTACCGACTCGCCCGCCGCCGCCCGCGTCAAGGGCGACGCCCGCATGGCCGAGGTGCTGCGGCGCGCGGTGCGGTCCGGGGTGACGATGCCCGTCGAGCCGGTCGTCGTGGTGCGGGGCTCGCGGCGCTGGCGGGTGCCGGCGTACGAGATCGAGGAGATGGTGCGGGAGTTGCTCGCCCGCGACATCCGCTACGGCGCCGCGCGGGAGGCGCTGCCGCAGCGGATCGCGCACGCCGTGCTCGTACGGATGGAGGAGGCGGGCGAGGCCCCCGACGACCGGGTGCAGGACGCGGTGGCGCGCAACGCCGCCGTGAAGGCGGCGGTCAAGGTGCTGTGGCCGGCCGTCGACCCGGTGAAGCTGGTGCTGCGGCTGCTCTCCGACGCGGAGTTCCTCGCGGAGCACGCCGACGGGGTGCTGTCGCAGGACGAGCAGCGGGAGATCCTATGGGCACGCCCCGCCCGCGGCGTGCGGTCCGCCACGTGGTCGGCGGCGGACGCGGTACTGATCGACGAGGCCGCCGACCTCGTGGCGCGCACGCCCTCGCTGGGGCATGTGGTCCTCGACGAGGCGCAGGACCTGTCGCCCATGCAGTACCGGGCGGTGGGGCGCCGTTGCACGACCGGTTCGGCGACGATCCTGGGCGACCTGGCGCAGGGCACGACGCCGTGGGCCACGGACAGTTGGGAGGAGGCGCTGGCGCACCTGGGCAAGCCGGAGGCCGCCGTGGAGGAGCTGACGCAGGGCTTCCGGGTGCCGCGCGCGGTGATCGCGTACGCGTCGCGGCTGCTGCCGGCCATCGCGCCGGGGCTGGCGGAGGCCACGTCGGTGCGCGAGTCGGAGGGCGACTTCTCGGTGCGGGCCGTGGCGGCGGACGCGCTGGACGCGTCGGTGGTGGGCGCGTGCCGCGAGGCGCTGGAGCGGGAGGGATCGATCGGCCTCATCGCGGCCGACGCGCGCGTTCCCGTGCTGGCCGCGGCACTGGCGGCGGCCGGCCTGGCGTTCCTCGCCCCGGGCGAGGAGACGTCGGCGGACGCGCGGCTGACGCTCGTACCGGCGTCGCTCGCCAAGGGCCTGGAGTACGACTACGTGGTCCTCGACGAGCCGGCGACGGTGGTCGCCGGCGAACCGGACGAACGGACCGGCCTGCGGCGGCTGTACGTGGCACTGACGCGTGCGGTATCGGGACTGACGGTGCTGCACGCCCAGCCCCTGCCGGGGCTGCTGGCGTAGCGCCGGGGGTGTGCCTTGCGGCGCGGCCTGGCCTTGCAACGCAGCCCGGCCTGGCGGTGGCAATAGCCCGACGGTCCCGCCCGGCCCTACCGATCCGCCCGGACGAAGACCCCCGCCCGGGCCGCCGCGGTCGCGGCTTCGGCGGCGCGGTCCGCGGTGGGGTCGTCGAGTGGTTCGCCGGTGGTCAGCAGGCGGTAGTAGAGGGGGGCCGAGACCGCGCGGATGACCTCGTGGGTGTCGGTTCCTTCGGGGACCTCGCCTCGTTCGACGGCCTGGTGGACGCACGGGGCCCACTCCTCGACGCGGAGGGCGTAGAAGCGGTGGAGGGCCGCGGCCGTCTGTTCGTCGCAGGCGGCCGCGGCGATGACCGCCTTGAACAGTGCGCCCTGGCGCGCGTCGGCCAGCGTGCGCTGTACGAGTCGGGCGTTGGCGCGCAGGTCGCCCAGCAGTGTCCCGGTCCCCGTGCGCGGCAGGGACTGCTCGGCCATGTCCGCGAGCAGGTCGGCGACGAGGTGGGCGGGTGTTCCCCAGCGGCGGTACACGGTGGTCCTGCCGACCTCCGCGCGGCGGGCGATGTCCGCGAGGTCGAGGTGGGCGAAGCCGTGCTCCGCCAGTACGTCGCCGGCGGCCCGCAGGACCGCGGCCCGTACGCGCGCCGTGCGTCCGCCGGGCCGCACGCTGCCCGGGTCCACACTCTCTACTGGCATAACGGGACTCCTGTTCCATTAAGGGGGTGGACTCTGCTACGGTAAGCCCATCCTAACGGGACGAGAGTACCGTTAAAGCGGGAAGGGGAACGGCTGTGGAATACAGAAGGCTGGGCGCGTCGGGGCTCATGGTTCCGGCGCTGAGCTTCGGGGCGGGGACCTTCGGCGGGCAGGGGCGGCTGTTCGGCTCGTGGGGCACCACCGACGCGGACCAGGCGCGGCGCCTGCTGGACATCTGCCTGGAGGCGGGGGTCACGATGTTCGACACCGCCGACGTCTACTCCGGGGGCGCCTCGGAGGAGGTGCTCGGCGCCGCGATCAAGGGCCGCCGCGACCAGGTGATCCTCTCCACCAAGGCCGGCCTGCCGATGGGCGACGGCCCGGCGGACGCCGGCACCTCCCGGTCGCGCCTGGTCAAGGCCGTCGAGGACGCGCTGCGCCGCCTCGGCACGGACTACATCGACCTCTTCCAGCTGCACGCCTTCGACGCGGGAACGCCCGTCGAGGAGGTGCTCTCCACGCTCGACGACCTCGTACGCGCCGGAAAGCTCCGCTACACCGGCGTCTCGAACTTCGCGGGCTGGCAGCTGATGAAGTCGCTCGACGCCGCCGACCGGCACGGCCACCCGCGCTACGTGGCGCACCAGGTCTACTACTCCCTCGTGGGCCGCGACTACGAGTGGGAGCTGATGCCGCTCGCGCTCGACCAGGGCGTCGGCGCCGTCGTCTGGAGCCCGCTCGGCTGGGGCCGGCTCACCGGCAAGATCCGCCGCGGGCAGCCGCTCCCGGCCGGCAGCCGGCTGCACAACACGGCGGACGACGGCCCTCCGGTGGCGGAGGAGCTGCTGTTCCGCGTGGTCGACGCGCTGGAGGAGATCGCGCAGGAGACGGGCAGGACCGTGCCCCAGATCGCCCTCAACTGGCTGCTGCGGCGCCCGACCGTCTCGTCCGTCATCATCGGCGCCCGCGATGAGGCGCAGCTCCGGCAGAACCTCGGCGCCGTCGGCTGGAGCCTGACCGCCGATCAGGTGGCGCGGCTCGACGCCGCCAGCGCCACGACGGCTCCCTACCCCTACTACCCCTACGAGCGCCAGGAGGGCTTCGCCCGCCTCAACCCGCACCCGCTGCGTGGCGTGCGGGGCTGAGGCCGCCTACGCGTCCAGCGCCTCGCGCCAGGTGCGTACCGCGTCGGCGGAGACCGGGGCGTCCCAGCCGGCCGGGCGGGCCGCGCCGCCGATGTGGAAGCCCGTGATGCCCGCCGCGCGCAGCACGGGGACGTGCTTGAGCCGCAGGCCGCCGCCGACCAGGATCTGCGGTTCGTAGCCGGGCTCGTCGCAGCGGGCGGCCTCGGCGAGCAGGGTGGCGATGCCGTCGTCGACGCCCGAGGCGGAGCCGGCGGTGAGGTAGGTGTCCAGCCCCGGCTGGTCGGCGAGCTGCTTGCGCAGGGCGTCGCGGTCCGCCGCCCGGTCGATGGCCCGGTGGAACGTCCACCGGGCCCGCGGCCCGACGGCCTCGGCCAGGTCGGTGACGGCCGCCAGGTCGGCGCGTCCGTCGTCGGTGAGGAAGCCGAGGACGAACTCCCGCGCGCCCTCCGCGCGCAGCGCCCGCGCCTCCTCGCACAGCGCGGCGAGCGCCGCGGCGCCCCCGGCCGAGAAGCCGTCCGTGGCGCGCAGCATCACCCGTACGGGGATGTCGACGGCGGCCCGCACCGCGGCGAAGGTCTCCCGGGCCGGGGTGAGACCGTCGGCGGCCATGTCGCTGACCAGTTCGAGCCGGTCCGCACCTCCGGCCTGCGCCGCCACCGCGTCCGCGGGGCCGAGCGCGATCACCTCAAGAATTGGTCTAGACATGTAGTCAAGCCTGCCACACCCGCCGCTCGTGGTTAAAGCGGTACTCCACAATTGGACCCATGGCACTCACGCCCGAGCACCCGTCCGGCCTCCTGCACGAGGGGCTGCGCGCCCGCTGGCGGCAGACCGTCCGGCAGGTTCGCACCGTCGAGGAACCGGATCCCGGCCCGTACGCCGACGATCTTCTGGCCCGCTGGTCGGAGCCGCAGCGGCGCTATCACACCGTCGATCACCTCGCCGCCGTCCTCGGGCACCTCGACACGCTGGCCGCGCACGCCGACGACATCGAGACCGTGCGCCTGGCCGCCTGGTTCCACGACGCCGTCTACCGCCCCGACCGCTCCGAGAACGAGGAGCGCAGCGCCCACCTGTGCGAGCGGGCGCTGCCCGAGCTGGGGGTCGACGCGGCCCGTACGGCCGAGGTCGCCCGCCTCGTGCGACTCACGGTCAGTCATGATCCGGGCGCCGGGGACCGTGACGGCGAGACGCTGTGCGACGCGGACCTCGCCGTTCTCGGTGGGACACCGCGGGAGTACGCGGCGTACGCGGCGGCGGTACGCGAGGAGTACGGCTTCGTGCCCGACGAGGCGTTCCGCGCCGGGCGCGCCGAGGTGCTGCGGCACCTGCTGGGGCTGCCGCGGCTGTTCCGTACGCCGCTGGGGCACGACCGATGGGAGCTCCTGGCGCGCCGCAACCTCGCCACCGAGCTGGAGTTGCTCACCGCCTGAGCAACGGCCCGCGGATCTGGGGGATTACGTCCGCGGGGGCGCCTAGGGTCAGCCGGTATGCCGAACGCCAGCCCGAGCCGGACCGCACCCGCTCGTACACCCATGCCCCTCGCCGTCTACGTCCTCGGCCTCGCCGCCTTCGCCCTGGGCACCTCCGAATGCATGCTCTCCGGGCTGCTGCAGCCGCTCGCCCGCGACATGGGGGTCTCCATCCCCAAGGCGGGGCTGCTGGTCTCCGCCTTCGCGATAGGCATGGTCGTCGGCGCGCCCCTGCTGGCCGCCGCGACGCTGCGGCTGCCGCGCCGTACGACGCTGGTCATCCTCCTGATCGTCTTCGGGCTCGGGCAGGTGGCGGGGGCGCTCGCGCCCTCGTACGAGGTGCTGTTCGCGTCCCGGGTGGTGAGCGCGCTGGCGTGCGCGGGGTTCTGGGCGGTGGGCGCCGCGGTGGCCGTGTCGCTGGTGCCGGCGGGCGCCCGGGGACGGGCCATGGCGGTGATGGTCGGCGGGCTGTCGGTCGCCAACATCGCGGGCGTGCCGGCCGGGGCCTTCCTCGGCCAGCACGCGGGCTGGCGCGCCGCGTTCTGGGCGGTGGCCGCGCTCTCGGCGGTGGGCCTGGCCGGCGTCGTGGCGCTCGTACCGGCCACCGAGCCGCCCACGGGCGCGGACGCGCCGCGCCTGCGCAAGGAGCTGACGATCTACCGCGACCCGCAGGTGTGGCTCGCGCTGGCCACCACCGCGCTGAACGCCGCCGCCGTCTTCTGCCTCTTCTCCTACCTCGCCCCGCTGCTCACCGAGACCGCCCACCTGGACGAGAGCTGGGTGCCGACCGTGCTCGCCCTCTTCGGGGTGGGGGCGCTGATCGGCACCGCCGTCGGCGGGCGGATCGCCGACGCCCACCTCTTCGGCACGATGTACGGGGGGATCGCGGCCTCGGCCGTCATCCTCGCCGCCCTGGCGCTGACCGCGCAGTACCCGGCCGTGGCGGTCGTGCTGGCGCTGCTGCTGGGCGTCACGGACTTCCTCACGTCCCCGGCCCTCAACGCGCTGATGTTCGACGTCGCGCACGCCGCGCCGACGCTGGCCGGGGCGACGACGACGGCCGCCTTCAACATCGGCAACACGCTCGGCCCCTGGCTCGGCGGCCTCGTCATCACCGCCGGCTGGGGCTACCCGGCCGTCGCCTGGACGGGTGCCGTGCTGGCCGCGCTCGCGGTGGGCACGACCGCCGCGTCGTCCTGGCTGCGGCGCGGACCCTCCCGCGTGGTGGCGGGCGGCCCCGCGGCCGTACCGGAGGCGGCGCGGGCCCGGGCGGGGGACTGAGCGCGTACGGCCGGCGTCCCGGTCAGCGGCGCTTGGGCCTGCGCAGGCCCGCCGTCCGCAGCAGCCGCACCACGTCCTTGCTGCCCACCTCCACCGCGCCGAGCCGCACCGCCGCCTCGTACGACGTCGAGGGGATGTCGTAGTGGTCGCCGTCGAAGGCCCGCCCGGGGGCGCCCAGCAGGCCGGCGAAGGCGTGCAACTCCTCGAAGGAGACGTCGCTGATCAGGTGTGACCACATGCGACCATGACCGGCCCAGTTCGGCGGGTCGATGTAGAGGGTCATCGAGTCACCGTCACGCGCTCACCGGTGCAGGGCCGTTGCCAGCAACCCCACCGGTGCCACGAACACCGCCTGCTTCGTGCAGGCCCAGTGCGGGTCGGGGCCCAGCTCCGGCTCGACCTCCAGCGCGTGCGGGTCGCCCGAGTCCGTGCAGATGGGGCACAGCGGCCAGCGGCCGTGCCGCTCCAGCAGGGCGTCCTGGACGTCCTGGGCGACGAGGCCGGGGAGGAAGTCGACGCCCTCCGGCCACTGCTCGACCCACCACCGGCGGTGCGCGACCGCGTCCTCGACGAGCGAGACGACGTCGGCCTCGGCCACCTCACCCGCCACAAGGTCGGCGAGGACCAGCGCCCGTGCCGCATGCAGTGCCTGTTCGAGCTCCATATGACCCATTGTCGGTGGCCCGGAGGGTTGACGGCACACCGGGCCGAAAATACCTTTCGGAAGGTGAGCAGCAAGGTGAAAGAAACTTCCGGCTCCTCCCGTCCCCCGGGTCCTGTGCCCACCCCGACGCCCCCCGCGGCGCTGGCGGCCAAGGTCCGTACGCTCGCCCCGTCCATGACCCGCTCCATGCAGCGGGTGGCGGAGACCGTGGCGGGCGACCCGGCGGGCTCCGCCGCGCTCACCGTCACCGGCCTCGCGGAGCGTACGGGCACGAGCGAGGCCACCGTCGTGCGCACCGCCCGCATCCTCGGCTACCCCGGCTACCGCGACCTGCGGCTCGCGCTGGCCGCGCTGGCCGCCGAGCGGGCGGCCGGCCGGGCCCCCGCGGTCACCGCTGACATCGCCGTCGACGACCCGCTGGCCAGCGTCGTCGCCAAGCTCGCCCAGGAGGAGGCACAGTGCCTGGCGGACACCGCCGCCGGGCTCGACACCGCCGCGCTGGAGGCGGCCGTCGGCGCGCTCGCGGGCGCCCGGCGCATCGACGTCTACGGCATCGGCGCCTCCAACCTCGTCGGCCAGGACCTCGTGCAGAAGCTGCTGCGCATCGGCCTGATCGCGCACGCGCCTTCCGACCCGCACCTGGCCGTCACCAACGCCGTCCAGCTGCGCTCGGGGGACGTGGCGATCGCCATCACCCACTCCGGGCGCACCACCGACGTCATCGAGCCGCTGCGGGTCGCCTTCGAGCACGGCGCGACGACGGTGGCGATCACCGGCCGGCCGCAGGGGGAGATCGCCCAGTACGCGGACCACATCCTCACCACGTCCTCCGCACGGGAGAGTGAGCTGCGGCCTGCGGCCATGTCGAGCCGCACCAGCCAGCTTCTCGTGGTGGACTGCCTGTTCATCGGCGTCGCCCAGCGCACGTACGAGAGCGCGGCGCCCGCCCTGTCCGCGTCGTACGAGGCGCTGGCGCACCGGCACGACCCGCGCGACCGGCGCTGAACGGCCCGGACAGCCCGGCCCGCGCGGGCCGACAGGGCCCCATCGACACGGATCGAAACGGTGCGACACGGATCGACTCGGATCGACCCGGACCTCTACGGAACCGCCACGGACATCGACACGGAGAAGAGCCGCCAGCCATGACCTCGACCGCTGCCTTCGCCGCCCTCCGCGCCCAGCTCGCGACGCTCACCACCGAGGCGTTCCGCGCCGACCTCGCCGACATCGACCAGCTGCCCACCCAGGCCATCGCCAAGATCATGAACGCCGAGGACGCGACGGTGGCCGGCGCCGTCGCCGAGCGGCTCCCCGAGATCGCGGCCGCCATCGACGCGACCGCCGCCCGGATGGCCCGCGGCGGGCGCCTGATCTACGCGGGCGCCGGCACCGCCGGCCGGCTCGGGGTGCTGGACGCCAGCGAGTGCCCGCCGACCTTCAACACCGACCCCGAGCAGGTCGTCGGCCTGATAGCGGGCGGTCCGCACGCCCTGATCTCGGCCGTCGAGGGCGCCGAGGACAGCGACGGGCTGGCCGCCGCGGACCTGGACGCGCTGAAGGTCACCGCCGACGACACCGTCGTCGGCGTCTCCGCCTCCGGCCGCACCCCCTACGCCGTCGGCGCCGTCCGGCACGCCCGCACGATCGGGGCGCTCACCATCGGCCTGTCCTGCAACGCCCGCTCCGAGCTGGGCGCGGCCGCCGAGCACGGCATCGAGGTCGTCGTGGGGCCCGAACTGCTCACCGGGTCGACGCGGTTGAAGGCCGGCACGGCACAGAAGCTCGTCCTCAACATGCTCTCGACCATCACGATGATCCGGCTGGGCAAGACCTACGGAAACCTGATGGTCGACGTCCGCGCCTCGAACGAGAAGCTGCGCGCCCGCTCGCGGCGCATCGTCTCCCTCGCCACGGGCGCGGCGGACGCGGAGATCGAGGCCGCGCTGGCCGCGACCGACGGCGAGGTGAAGAACGCCATCCTCGTCCTCCTCGGCGACGTCGACGGCCCCACCGCCGCCCGCCTCCTGGCGGAGTCGCACGGCCACCTGCGCGCGGCCCTGCGCGCGTCCGCACCCGACTGACGTACCGTCACGCACCCGAGAAGCAAGGCCCCATGCCGGCACCCGACGACAGCGACGACAGCGACCACAGCGACGACAAGTACGGCGCCACCGCCGCCGCGCTCCTGCCCCTCCTCGGGGGCGCCGCCAACCTGCTCTCCGTCACCAACTGCATGACCCGCCTGCGCGTGGAGGTCCGGGACCGCTCCCTGGTCCGGGGCGACGCGCTGCGGACGCTGCCGGGCGTCCTGGGCGTGGTGGAGGACGCGCGGGCGTACCAGATCGTGCTCGGCCCGGGCACGGTCGCACGGGTGGCCCCCGAGCTGGAGCGGCTGACCGCCGCCACCGGGCTGAGCGCCGAGGCGCTGGCCGAGCGCGGCGCGGAGCTCAGGCAGGGGCGACGGGAGCGCAACGCCACGCCCTTCAAGCTGTTCCTGCGCCGCGTCGCGCACATCTTCGTGCCGCTGATCCCCGCCCTGATCGGCTGCGGCATCATCGCCGGCGTCGCGGGCCTGCTCGCCAACCTGCACTGGCTGCCCTCGCTCGTTCCGGCGCTGAACGCCATCGCCTCCGGCTTCATGTCGCTCATCGCGGTCTTCGTCGGCTACCAGACGGCCAAGGAGTTCGGCGGCACGCCCATCCTGGGCGGCGCGGTCGCGGCCGTCGTCGTCCACCCCGGCGTCACGCAGGTCGACGCCTTCGGCCAGAAGCTCTCACCCGGCCAGGGCGGGGTCCTCGGCGCCCTGGCCGCGGCGCTGCTGGCGGTGTACGTGGAGCGGGCCTGCCGCCGCCTGGTGCCCGAGGCCCTGGACGTCCTGCTCACGCCGTTCCTCACCGTGCTGCTGCCGGGCCTGGTCACGCTGTACGGGCTGATGTCCGCGGCCGGCGAGGTCTCCTCGGCCATCGGCCGCTTCGCGGACGGGCTCCTGGCCCACGGCGGCGCGGCGGCCGGCTTCGTCCTGGGCGGCCTCTTCCTGCCCCTGGTCATGCTGGGCCTGCACCAGGCCCTGATCCCCATCCACACCACCCTGATCAGCGAGCAGGGCCACACCGTCCTGCTGCCCATCCTCGCCATGGCCGGCGCCGGGCAGGTCGGCGCGGCCCTGGCCGTCTACGTCCGCCTCTCCGGCAACACCTCGGTCCGTAAGATCATCCGCTCGGCGCTGCCGGCCGGCGTCCTCGGCATCGGCGAGCCCCTGATCTACGGGGTGTCGCTGCCGCTGGGCCGGCCCTTCGTCACGGCGTGCGTGGGCGGCGCGTTCGGTGGCGGCCTGGTCGGGCTCCTCCACCAGTACGGCGCCACCTGCGGCGCGACGGCCATCGGCCCCTCCGGCTGGGCCCTCTTCCCGCTGCTCAAGGGCGCCCACGGGCTCGCGGAGGCGGTGGCCGTCTACGGCGCGGGGCTGCTGGTGGGGTACGTGGTGGGGTTCGCGGCGACGTACTTCTTCGGGCTGAGCGCGCGGCTGCGGGCGGAGGCGGGGGCCGGCCCCTGAGCGGGCAGGCCCCGTCAGACGACGTCGTCCGCCAGCTCCGCCACGCCCGTGATGCGGTGCAGCGGATAGGTGCGCACCTCGTCGGCCGTGTGGTCGTACGCGGTGACGAAGCCGCCCTCCACGCGGATGGGGGCGATGACGCGCTGGCTGGCGGCGCCGTCGGCGTTGACGTAGCCGATCCACACCGCCTCCCCGGTCAGCACGGCCGCCTGGACCGTGGCCAGGGTGTCGGCCGACGTCGTGCGGGGCAGTCCGCCGGCGGTCGGGGCGGCGGCCGGGGCCGGCTTGCGGGGCGTGGTGGAGGCCAGGTCGCCGGCGCGGATCGCGCGGACGGCGGCGCCCAGGAGGGTGGCGTCCGGGACGGGCGGGCCGTCCGGGACCGGCGCGGGAGCCGTGCGCGGGGGCGTGCGGTGCACGTCGGCGCGGGTGACGACCACATCGCCCTCCGCCGACTCCGCCGCCGGGGCGTAGCCCATCGCGCGCAGGCCCTCCAGGAGGGTGTCGGGGGCGACCTGGGCGGCCAGGACCGTCGCCGCCAGGCGGCGCAGCCGCAGTGGCGCCGAACGGCGGTCGGCGAGGATCTCGGCCAGCACCGCCTCGTCGTCGCAGCGCAGGTACGAGGAGGCGGCGCCCACCCGCAGTCGGCCGTGGCGGCGGGCCACGTCGTCGATGAGGTAGGCCAGCGGCTGCGGCACGGGCGTACGGGAGTGCTCGGTCAGGAACGCCCGCAGGTCCGCGGCCGTGCGGCCGGCGTCCAGGGCGCGGCGCACCGACTCGGGCGTGAAGCGGTAGACCGTCGCACCGCCCTTGGACTCGATGTCCGCCAGCACCGACAGGGTCTGCGCCAGCGGGCGGCGCAGCGGGCCGGGCGCCACGGCGGTCAGGTCGGCCTGGAGCAGGATGTGGTCCAGGGGCTGGGGCAGCAGCGGTGCCAGCACCCCGCCCGCGGCCGGCGGGTCGAGCAGGAGCGCCCGGCCGTGGCCGGACAGCGCGCCCCGGCTCGTCACGCCCAGCTGTTCCGCCTCCGCCAGCGTCCACAGCGCCAGCCGCGAGCGGAGGTCGTCCGTCGCCGTGCGCGGCGGGCGCTCCCACTGCAGCCGGGCCAGCAGCGTGTCCGCCGAGACGGACGCCCCTTCGGGCAGCTCGGCGAGCAGGGCCAGCACCCGGCGGCGCACCTCGGGGGCCGGGCCGCGGTCCAGGTCCGGTCCCAGCGCCGCCAGCGTGCGGCCCTTCGCGTCCCGCTCGCCGGCCAGGCCCGGGGTGCGGGTGGTCGCCAGCCACGCGCCGGCCAGCCGCGTCCAGCGCTGCTCGGCCGGCAGCAGCAGCCAGTCGTCGTAGGCGGGGGTGGGCGCGTACCGCTCGTCGACGTCGCCGTCGGAGGCCAGCAGCCCCGCCGCGTAGGCGAGCTCCGCCCAGAAGGCGGCGGCCGGCTCGGTCGTCTCCAGGACGGCCGCGGCGCGCTTGAGGTCACGGACGCTCAGGCCGCCCGCGCGCAGCACGAGCGGGCCCGTGCCCTCCCACTCCTTGAGCAGCTCCTCCACGGTCGACAGGGCCGTGAACGCCTGCCCGGCGGCCGTCGCGTCGACCACCCGCGCGGAGTGCTCGGTGACGGGCGCGAGCTCCGGGGCCACCGGCTCGGGGGCGCGGTGCGCGCGCCCGGCGCGCAGATGCAGGGCCGCCTCACGGGGCAGCACCACGTTGCCCGGACCGGTGGACAGCAGCAGACCGCGGTCCATCAGCCAGCGCAGATGCGGGGCGGGCTCGGCGGTGACCGTGCCGTACGGCGGGCCCCACACCAGCTTGCCGAGGACGGCGGTGGCCTCGGCCGGGGCCCCGGCCAGCAGCGCCGCCATGCGCGTACGGTCGCCGAACAGCCCGGTCAGGGCGGCGACGGCCGTCACCGGATCGTGGGTGGCGGGCAGCCCCGCCGCCGCGATGATCTCCTGCAGCCGGCCCGGCGACATCCCGGCCGTGGCCTCGGCGACCGTCGGCCCCAGACCCGTGGGGGAGGGGTGCGCCGGGCTGGGCGCGAGCAGCTCACGGGCGGTGCGCACCAGCCGCAGCCGCTCCTCGCCGCCCCACACCAGCGCCTGCTCGCGCAGGGCCGCGAGGGCACGCGGCAGGGCGGCGGCGATGCGCGGGTCGGCGCCCTCCGCGCCCGGGTCGCCGGTCATGAGCGCGGCGAGCGTGTCGTACGAGCAGGGGTCCGGGGCCACCGCGAGCGCCTCCGCGACCTGCAGCGCGAACCGGTCCAGCCGGTCCAGCGCGCGGACCACCGAGGCCCGGGTGGAGGCCCGGGTGGCGAGCTGGGTGAGGTCGCCGGGCACGGGGTTGAGCAGGTCGGGCCGCGCGCGCAGCAGGCCCGCCAGCGCGTCGTCGGGCCGCGTGCGCAGCTCTTCCGCGAGCGTGCGCGGTGCGCTGCCGCTGCCGGCGGTGCTTCCGGTCTCCCGCGAAGTGGTCATTCTGCTTACGGTACCGGGTCCGCGCCGGCCGGCCCCGGCTTCGGCCCGCGCCTGCCCCGCTTGGCTCCCCGCTTGCCCCGTGCCCCACGACCGGTGGGCGCGGACCCGGTACCTTCGGTGGGGTTCGACGGCTCGTGCGGTCTTGGGGGTTCCGGTGGGGATCGAGAGCGATCAGCTCGTTTACGACTATCTGAGCAGGGTCGGGGACCTCGCCCAGAGACAGTCCCTCACCTCGGGCGACCGCATGCGCCTGGTCTCCCGGCTGCGCGCCGAGATCGAGCGGCGCCGGGCGGCCGAGGGCGCCGACACCCCCACCGCCGTCCAGCGCATCCTCGACGGGCTGGGCACCCCCGCCGAGGCCGTCGCCGGCGCCGACGGCATCCTCGACGGCCTGGGGGCCGCCGCCGAGACGGGCCGGGTGCCCGTGCAACGACGGAACGACCAGACGCCCGCCCCCGCCCGCGCGTCCCGCACCGCCGGGGCGCTGCCGCCGCACCTGGCGACGGAGGAGGAGCTGCGCCCGCACGGCGGCGACGTCCCGGAGGGCTGGGGGCTGGAGCCCGGACCGTTCGTGGGCGGCGACGAGGTGCACGGCTTCGTCGGCGGCATCGAGATCCCCGACATGCTCAGGCCACCGGAGGCGGCCCGGCGGGCGGCGGACCGGGAGGCGGCCCCGGCCGCGCCGGAGAAACAGCAGGACAAGCACCAGGGCGACCAGGCGGACCAGCAGGCGGCGAAGCGGCCCGAGGACGAGCCGGCCGATACCGAGGGCCGCCGCTTCAGCTTCTGGCGCTCGCGCGCCGGCGTGCCCATGAGCCCGCTGCTCCTGCTGGTCGCGGTCCTGCTCGTGACCGGCGCCGTCATCGGCAACTGGATCGTGCTCGTCGCGGGCTGGGCCCTGGCCTACGTCACGCGCCGCCTCACCCAGACGGAGTCGAAGCTGGCCGTGCTGGGCGTGCCCGGGCTGGTGGTCGCGGGCGGTCTGGTGTGGCTGTGGGGACGCGTGAACGGACGCTGGGGCGACCCCATACCGCAGGGGGAGATGGGGGCGGCGCTGGCCGACACGCTCCCGGTGGTGGTGAAGGTGGCGGCGGTGGCCTCGGCGGCGTTCGTGCTCTGGCGCGCGCGCAAGCCGGGCTGACGTCAGCCGCCGGAGCCCTCCCGGGGCGGCCCCCACGGCCGCCCCGGCACCACCAGCGGGCTGCCCGTCACCGGGTCCGGCACGACCACCGACTCCAGGCCGAACACCTCGCGCACCAGATCCGCCGTGACGACCTCGGCCGGCCGCCCCTGGGCGACGATCCGCCCCGCCTTCATCGCCACCAGATGATCCGCGTAGCGCGCCGCCTGGTTCAGGTCGTGCAGCACCGCCACCACCGTCCGCCCCCGCTCGTGGTTGAGCTGCCGGATCAGGTCCAGGACCTCCACCTGGTGGGAGATGTCCAGATACGTCGTCGGCTCGTCCAGGAGCAGCAGATCCGTCTCCTGCGCCAGCGCCATCGCGATCCACACGCGCTGCCGCTGGCCGCCGGAGAGCTCGTCCACCGGCCGGTCGGCCAGCGCCGAGACGTCCGTACGGGCCATGGCGTCCGCCACCGCCCGCTCGTCGGCCTCCGACCACTGCTGCCACCAGCGCTGGTGCGGCTGCCGGCCGCGGGCGACCAGATCGGCCACCGTGATGGCCTCCGGCGCCACCGGCGTCTGCGGGAGCAGGCCCAGCGACCGGGCTATGCGGCGCGTGGGCATGTGCGCCAGCTCCTCGCCGTCGAGGAGGACCGTGCCCCGGGCCGGCTTCAGCAGCCGGCCCAGCGCGCGCAGCAGCGTCGACTTCCCGCACGCGTTGGGGCCCACGACGACCGTGACCTCGCCGTCCGGAACGGCCAGGTCCAGCCCGTCCACGACCGTGCGGTCCTCGTAGGAGAGGGTCAGGTCGCGCGCGGTGAGGCGGCTCGCCGCCAGGACGTCGGTCGTGCTCACGCTCTTCCTCCGGTGCGGCTGCGGACGATCAGCCAGATCAGGTACGGGGCGCCCACGGCGGCGGTCAGCACGCCCACCGGCAGCTCCGTCGGTTCGAACAGCTTGCGGCCCAGCAGGTCCGCCGTGACGACGATGAACGAGCCCGTCAGCGCCGAGCACACCAGCGGGATCTGCGCCGTACGCGTCATACGGCGGGCGATCTGCGGGGCGAGCAGCGCCACGAAGTCCACCGGGCCGGCCGCGCCCGTGGCCACCGAGGCGAGGACGACGCCCAGCAGCGCCAGCCCGAGCCGCACCCGGTCCAGCCGTACGCCGAGCGCGGTCGCGGTGTCGTCGTCCATGGACACCGTGCGCTGCGCCCGCGCCGCCCAGCACACGAACGGGGCCAGCAGGAGCAGGGTCCAGGCCAGCGGGGCCGCCTCGTCCCAGCCGCGGGCGTTGAGCGAGCCGGTCATCCACACCTTGGCCTGCTGGGCGACCAGGTAGTCGCCCTTGGTGAGGAAGAGGTGGGTGACCGAGCGCAGCGCGACCGCGAAGCCGATGCCGATCAGGACGTAGCGGGCGGCCTGCAGTCCGCCGCGCCAGGCGAAGACGTAGCCGAGCGCCGCCGCCAGGAGCCCGCCGGCCACGGACAGATAGGGGAGCGTGGCGTAGGAGGTCACGCCGAAGGTCATCGCGCCGACCGTCAGCGCGCTCGCGCCCTGGCTCACGCCGATGATGTCGGGGCTGGCCAGCGGGTTGCGGGCCACGGTCTGGATGAGGGCGCCGGCGATGCCGAAGGCCGCTCCGGCCAGCAGGCCCACCGTCATCCGGGGCAGCCGGAAGGTGCCCACGGTGAGCTCCTCCGGGGACGGCTGCCCGAACAGCACCTTCAGCGCCTCGCCGGGCGCCGTCCACGTCTTGCCCGTGCACAGGTACAGCAGGCACACGGCGGCCAGCAGCACGGCCAGGCCCAGCGCGACGGCCGCGGCCCGGCGGTGGACGAGGAAGGAGCTCCGCCCGGCCCGCACCAGCGCGTACCCGGCAGGCCGGGCACCGTGGGATATCGCGCTCACGCCGCCACCGCCTTGCGGCGCACCAGCGTGACGAGGAACGGCAGGCCGATCAGCGCGGTCATCACACCGGACGGCACCTCGCTGTTGGCGTAGATCACGCGGCCGGCGACGTCGGCGCCCAGCAGCAGGACCGGGCCGACGAGCGCGGCCATCGGCAGGATCCAGCGGTGGTCGTTGCCGACGATCGCGCGGGCGATGTGCGGCACGGCCAGCCCCAGGAAGACGATCGGGCCCGCGGCCGCGACACCGACGCCGGTGAGCACCACCGCGCCCAGCCCGCCGACGACGCGTACGAGCGCCACGTTCTGGCCCAGCCCCGTGGCGACGTCCTCGCCCAGCGCGAGCGCGTCCAGGCCGCGCGCCACCGACACCACCATCACGGCGCCCACCAGCAGGAACGGCCAGATCTGGCCCACGATGTCCGCGTCCCGCCCGGCGATCGAGCCGACCTGCCAGAAGCGGAACTCGTCCAGCGCCGACGCCTTGGTGGTCAGGACGCCGGAGATGACGGAGACCAGCAGCGCGTTGATCGCGGCACCGGCCAGCGCCAGCTTCACCGGCGAGGCCCCGCCCCGCCCGCGCGAGGCGACCGCGTAGACGCCCACGCCGGCGACGGCGGCCCCGACGAACGCGAACCACACATAGCCGCTCAGCGTGTGCAGGTCGGCGACGGCGATCGCCAGCACCACGCCCAGCGAGGCGCCCTGACTGATGCCCAGGATGCTGGGGTCGGCGATCGGATTGCGGGTGATGCCCTGCATGACCGTCCCCGCCATGGCGAGGGCCGCGCCGACCATCACACCGATCAGCGTGCGGGGCAGCCGCATGCTGCGCACGATGACGGTCGCCTTGTCACTGCCGTCATGCAGTAGCGCGTGCAGGACCTGGGACGGTGCCACGGGGCGGCTGCCCACGGCGAGGCTGAGCAGGACCGCGACCAGCAGGGCGGCGACCGCGGCCGCCGTCCAGCCGACGCGGCGGCGGACCGGGGACGGTCCGGGGCTGCTGATAGGGACGGCGGCTGACATCGTTTCCACTTCGGCGGGCGGCTCGGGGCGAGCCTCGGCTGCTGGATCCGGCCGGATCCTGCCCGCCCTGGCCGGATACAGCCCAGGTCAGGCGACGCTCAGTGTACGGGTGGGGGCAGCGGCACAATGTGGGGCATGACCTCAGCCCCGCGCACGGACCACCGGCTCACGGTCGGCTTCGACCTCGACCTGACGCTGGTGGACTCCCGACCCGGCATCAGGGCCGCCTACGAGACGCTGGCCGCCGCCACGGGCACGTACATCGACATCGACCTCGTCGTCAGCCGGCTCGGCCCGCCGCTGACCCACGAGCTGCGCAACTGGTTCCCGGCGGAGCAGGTCGACAAGGCGGCCGAGATCTACCTGGCCGCCTACCCCTCCCACGCGATCGCCCCCTCGCCCGCCATGCCGGGCGCCCGCGAGGCCGTGGCCGCCGTCCGCGAGCTGGGCGGCCGGGCCATCGTCGTCACCGCCAAGTTCCCGCGCAACGCCCGCCTCCACCTCGACCACCTGGGCATCGAGGCCGACGAGCTCATCGGCGGCCTGTGGGCCGAGGGCAAGGCCGTGGCCCTGCGCGAGCACGACGCCGCCGTCTACGTCGGCGACCACGTGGGGGACGTACGCGGAGCGCGCACCGCGGGCGCGCTGTCCGTGGCCGTGCCCACCGGGCCCTGCGCCGCGGAGGAACTGCGCGCGGCCGGGGCGGACGTGGTCCTGCCCGGCGGCCTCACCGACTTCCCCGCCTGGCTGCGTGGCTTCTACGGCGACTACACAGCTGAGCTCGCCTCGCGGGCCTGACGGCGCTGCTCGGCGATCGACCGCAGCACCCCGGCCGCGGCGACGACGAAGCCGACGCCCATCAGCATGCAGACGAAGTACGCCGCGGGCGGCAGCGGATCCGCGCCGAGGAACAGCGGGGCCACCGTGGCCAGCGTGGCCACAGCGCCGACCAGAAAGACAATGGCTCCGGTCCGTACCAGCAGATCCCCGGCTCGGGGCGTTTCGCTACTCACCTGACCAGGGTAGATCCCTGTGCGGCGGTATGGCTGCCGGATGACCACGAACAGATCGGACGCGCAGAGGTACGACCCGAGGACGTCTTGTCACCGGGCCCGGGACCATTAGCCTTGGGGGTAGCGGGTCTTGCGGCCCGCTGTAGTGCTATCCAGAGCTGTTTTTTCTGTTGTCGATTGATTGCAGATTTTTCGGTTTTTCGGTATCCGACGAGACACGAGGACGAGGACAGACGTGCCTACCGGCAAGGTCAAGTGGTTCAACAGCGAGAAGGGCTTCGGCTTTCTCTCCCGCGACGACGGCGGAGACGTCTTCGTGCACTCCTCGGTGCTCCCGGACGGGGTCGATGCCCTCAAGCCCGGCCAGCGCGTGGAGTTCGGCGTGGTGGCAGGCCAGCGTGGTGACCAGGCGTTGACGGTGACGCTGCTCGACCCCACCCCGTCGGTCGCGGCCGCACAGCGCCGCAAGCCCGACGAACTGGCCTCCATCGTCCAGGACCTCACCACACTCCTGGAGAACGTCACCCAGCAGCTCGAGCGCGGCCGCTACCCCGACAAGGCGCACGGCTCCAAGATCGCGGGCATGCTGCGCGCGGTGGCCGACCAGCTGGACGTCTAGACGGCGGCGGGCGTGACGGGCCGCTAGACGAAAGCGAGCGCGTCCGGGCCGAGGGGCGGTACGAGCCCCTCGGCCGCGGCGCGCGTCAGCAGCCCGCGCACCGCGGCGTAGCCGGCCTCGCCCAGGCCGGCCGTGAATTCGTTGACGTACAGCCCGATGTGCTGGTCCGCGACCGCCGGGTCCATCTCCTGCGCGTGCTCCAGCACGTACGGGCGCGAGGCCGCCGGATCGTCCCACGCCATCCGCACCGACGTGCGCGCCGCCTCGGCCAGCTCCCGCAGCAGCGGGGCGCCCAGCGACCGCTTGGCGATGATCGCGCCCAGCGGGATGGCCAGCCCCGTGGTGTCCTCCCAGTGCTCGCCCATGTCGGCGAGGCAGCTCAGGCCGTAGTCGTGGTAGGTGAACCGCGCCTCGTGGATCACCAGGCCGGCGTCCACCTTGCCGTCGCGCACCGCCGGCATGATCTCGTGGAACGGCAGCACGACGACCTCGCCCACGCCGCCCGGCACCTCGGTCGCCGCCCACAGCCGGAACAGCAGGTACGCCGTCGAGCGCTCGCTGGGAACCGCCACCGTCCTGCCCGCCAGGTCCGCCGGCCGCCGCGCCTGCTTGGTCAGCACCAGCGGGCCGCAGCCCCGGCCCAGCGCCCCGCCACAGGGCAGCAGCGCGTACTCCTCGAGCACCCACGGCAGGACCGCGTACGAAACCTTCAACACGTCGAAAGCGCAGGACTCGCCGCGCTCGGCCATCGCGTTGGTGACGTCGATGTCCGCGAACGTGACGTCCAGCCGGGGCGCCCCGGGGACGCGGCCGTGCGCCCAGGCGTCGAAGACGAACGTGTCGTTCGGACAGGGCGAATAGGCGATCTTGATCGGCTTGCTCACGCGGACACCTCGGATTCGTCGGTCAGTGCTGTGGCGAGCTTGCGGAAGGCACCCGAGAGCGCGGCCAGCGCCTCGCCGATGCGCCAGGCGTCCTTGTCGCGCGGACCGATCGCGTTGGAGACCGCGCGCAGCTCCAGCGCGGCCACGCCGTGCGCCCGCGCCGCCTCGGCGACCCCGAAGCCCTCCATGCCCTCGGCCACCGCCCGCGGGTGACGCTCCACGAGCTCGGCGGCCCGCCCGGCGGTGCCGGTCGCCGTCGAGACGGTCAGCACCTCGCCGCGCAGCGCGCCCGTCGCCTCGACGACCCGCCGCACCAGCGCCTCGGGCACCTCGTGCGTGACCGTGCCGAAGCCCAGCTCCGCCACGGACAGAAAACCCCCGGCACCGGACTGCGCGCCCAGGTCCGCGGCGACGATCGCGTCGGAGACGACCACGGAACCCACCGGCACGCCCGGCGCGAAGCCGCCCGCGATGCCCGTCGAGACCACCAGGTCGTACCGCTCGCCCGCCAGCGCCGCGGCCGTCAGCGCCGTCGCCGTCCCGGCCGCCGCCGCTGCCGGACCGACACCGGCCGCCAGCACGTCGAACACCGGGCCGCCGGGACCGCCCGGGACGGCCCGGCGCAGCACCGCGCCGGGCAGGGCGATCTCCGTCGTGTCCGGCCAGGCGGCCGTCACGACATCGCGTTCCGCCGTGACGGCGGCGACGATCAGGACGCGCATCGGCGACATCGGCGAAGGGGCCACGGTGCGTCAGGAATCGCGCTCGAGGGTGAAGTTCCAGATGCCCAGGGCCTTGCCCGAGGACGCCTCGACGATGCTGATCTGGGTCTTCTTCACGGCCGCGCCCTGGCCGGCGGAGAAGAAGGCGCTGGCCGGGATCGTGCGGTACGTCTTGGTGTTCGGCTCCTGCTCGGCCGGCTGGCCGTTGATGAAGAGCGTCCAGCCCTCATCCGCGATCTTCGGGTCGACGCCGAAGCGGACCTTGTCCTCCATCGACGCCTTGACGGTCTTGCCGGAGCCCTCCTTCAGGCACGCCAGGACCTTCTCGTTGGCGAGGGCCTCGCCGTCGTTGTAGCAGGCGGCCTCGGAGGTCACCGTGGTCGAACCGACGGTCACGGTCGCCAGGGGCGTCGGCTTGTCGCAGGCGGAGAGGGCGACGAGCCCGAAGGTCACGGCACCGACGGCGGCAGCGGCGCGGCGGCGCTTGCCCCGGAAAATCGCAGCGGTCATGCGGGCAGGCTATCGGGCCCCCCGGCTCAGGCCACGCGCGGGTGCGGCGAGCCGCGCCGGGCGGCCGTCAGCAGGCCCCGTACGGCTGTGACCGCGCCCAGCGCCAGGAAGCCGGCGGCCACCGACATGCCCACCACGCCCTGCAGCGGCAGCAGGATGCCGATGGCCCCACCGACCACCCAGCACATCTGCAACAGCGTCTCCGAACGGGCGAACGCCGACGTCCGCACCTCCTCCGGCACGTCCCGCTGGATCAGGGAGTCCAGCGACTGCTTGCCGAGCGCCTGCGAGATCCCCGCCACCGCCGCCACCACGACCACGAAGAGGGCGTTGTAGAGCACCGCCGTGACGATCGTGGTCCCCAGCGTCACCGTCAGCACCAGCGCGATCATCTTCTCCGGCCCGCGCGAGCGCAGCAGCGCCCCGATCGCCGTGCCCAGGGCGTTGCCGGTGCCCGCCGCCACCGCCACCACGCCCAGCGAGAACGCCGGGCTCAGGCCGCCCAGCGGATGCACCCGCAGCAGGAAGGCCAGGAAGAAGGTGAGGAACCCCGACAGCATGCGCAGCGCGCAGTTCGCCTGCAGGCCGTGCAGCACCGAGGCGCCCACCGTGCGCAGCCCCGGCGCCTTCCGGCGCCGCTGCTTCGTCAGGTGGTGCCGGGACTCGGGCGAGGTCAGCCGGGCCCGGGCCTCGCCCTTCGCCGAGTCGACCTTGTGCGGCAGCGACAGCGACAGATACGTGCCGAACGCGAAGACCGCGCAGGCGCCGTACAGCGGCCAGGCCGGGCCCAGCTGGTGCAGCCCCGCGCCCAGCGGGGCCGCCACGCCCGTGGCCAGCAGCCCGCCCAGCGTCACCCGGGAATTCGCCTTCACCAGCGCGATCCGGGGCGGCAGCAGCCGGGGCACCACCGCCGACCGCACCACGCCGTACGCCTTCGACGCCACCAGCACCCCGAGCGCCGCCGGATACAGCTCCAGCCCGCCCGTCGCCACCGCACCCGACATCGTCAGCGCCAGCAGCGCCCGCGTCAGCATCGCGCTCGCCATCGCCGCCCGGCGGCCGTGCGGGATCCGGTCCAGCAGCGGGCCGATCACCGGCGCCAGCAGGGTGAAGGGCGCCATCGTCACCGCCAGGTACAGGGCCACCCGGCCGCGTGCCTGGTCCGTGGGGACCGAGAAGAACACCGTCGACGCCAGCGCGATGGTGATCATCATGTCGCCGGCGGAATTCACCGCGTGCAGCTCGATCAGCCGGCCCAGCCCGGACTCGCCGGCGCCGTGCGCGTTGGTGGCCTTCCGGACGCCCCGGGCGGCCCCGCTGAAGGGGGCGCGCAGCAGACGGCCGGCGCCCCGGGCCGTACGGCGGAGCGGACCGCCTTCGGCTGACCGGATGGCTCCCACCACGCCATACTGCCCCAACTGGCACCGCGCATGGCACTTTCGGCGCACGAGCGGGGCGCGCACACCAGGTTGCCGGGGGCACGCCGTGGCCCGGGTATCCCCCGGGCGGTCGCGCGGGGTAGCGTGCGTAGCGCGCCACCGGCCGCCACTCTTGGCCGCACCCCGAGTCCCCATCCCGCAGAATGGGTGATGACAGGTGCGCCCGAGGCCGTTCGGGCGCGGACGTCGACGCGGTCCAACGGTCCGCTCCGTCCGCCGCCCCGACCGTTCGGCTGGCGCACTCGTGAGACGGCGTGGAAGAGAGAATCGATTCTTGTGAGTGCTGCGATGCGAAGCCGTACCCCGGACCGCCTGTGCGCCGAGGCGGTCGAACTCGCCCGTGCGGCGGCCGAGGAGGCCGCGCTGCCCGGGAAGGTCGGTGACCACGTCGAGGTCGTCGCCGACGGGGACCGCGTCGTCACGCACTACTTCGCCTGCGAGGACCCCGCCTACCGCGGCTGGCGCTGGGCCGTGACCGTGGCGCGGGCCTCCCGCGCCAAGAACGTCACCCTCGACGAGACCGTCCTGCTGCCCGGTGCGGACGCGCTCATGGCCCCCGAATGGGTGCCGTGGAGCGAGCGGCTGCGCCCCGGCGACATGGGCCCCGGCGACCTGCTGCCCACCGAGGCCGACGACCTGCGCCTGGAGCAGGGCTGGACCGGCGAGGACGTCCCGCCGCCGAACTCCGCCATCTCGGAGGAGATGGCCCAGCTCGCGGAGGCGGAGGATGCCGACGTCGCGGCCGGGCCGCCGTCCGCGCAGCCGGTCGCGCCCGTGCGGGGTTCGATCTCCGCCCTGGCGGAGGAGCTGGGCATGCGCCGGGCGCGGGTGCTCTCGCGCTACGGCCTGCACACGGCGGCCGACCGCTGGGACGAGACGCACGGCTCCAAGACGCCGATGGCACAGGCGGCGCCGGCGTCCTGCGTCACCTGTGGCTTCCTGGTGCCGATCGGGGGCTCTCTCGGGCAGGCGTTCGGCATCTGCGCGAACGAGTTCGGGCCGGCGGACGGGCACGTCGTCTCGCTCTCGTACGGGTGCGGGGGGCACTCGGAGGCGGCGGTGATGCCGAAGGCGCCGCGGCCGGCGCCGCCCGTGGTGGACGAGACGCTGGTGGATCCGATGCCGTTGCGTGCCTCCGACGAGGCGGCGGCCGGGGCCGAGTCCGAGGACGATCTCGGGCACGCCTGACGCCGTGGGTGGTGCGGGCGCCGGGGGCTCCGGAGGGTATTCCGGAATCGGATATTTACGGGCCCGTGGCCGTCCCTCGCTTTCGTACCCCCGCATTGGGCCCACAAATATCCGGCAGCATTCCGGAACACCCTCCTCCGCCCCCGTCACCCTCCCGTCACCGATTCCTCCGCCCCCGCCTCGTCCCCCATGTGCCGTAGCGGGGCGGGGCCTGAGGGAGCTCCCATGGCACTGCCGGGTCGCGGGGCGTAAATAATGCAGCCCCAGAAGGGCCCGTCCCATCCCGGCCCCGACCCACCCACAGGGAGACCACGACGTGAGCGGCACGGAAACGGATCCTTTCGGCACCACACGGCTGCGCCGCGGCGTGCTGGACGCGTGGGCGGCCTCACCCGCACGGTTCCGGGAGGACGCCAACGCCGAGGAGGACCTCGCCCTCGGCGGCTACCGCGACCGCCTCGTCGTCGAGCTCGCCCAGAACGCCTCCGACGCCGCGGCCCGCGCCGGGGTCCCCGGGCGGCTCCGGCTGACGCTGCACGCCGCCAACGCCGGCGCCCCCGCCACCCTCGCCGCCGCCAACACCGGCGCCCCCCTCGATGCCGCGGGCGTCGAGTCGCTCTCCACGCTGCGGGCCTCCGCCAAGCGGGACGGCGAGCAGGACACCGCCGGCCGCTTCGGCGTCGGCTTCGCCGCCGTCCTCGCCGTCAGCGACGAACCCGCCGTCCTCGGCCGCACCGGCGGCGTGCGCTGGTCCCTCACCGAGGCCCGCGCCCTCGCGGAGGAGGCGGCGCTTGGCGCGGCCGGGCTCGCCGAGGAGATCCGCCGCCGCGAAGGCCACGTCCCCCTGCTGCGGCTCCCGCTGCCCGCCGAGGGCGCCGCCCCCGACGGGTACGACACCGTCGTCGTGCTGCCCCTGCGGGACGGTGCCGCCGAGGACCTGACCGGGCGTCTGCTCGCCGGCATCGACGACGCGCTGCTGCTGACGCTGCCCGGGCTCACCGAGGTCGTCGTCGAGATGCCGGACGGTGCCGAGCGGGTCCTGACTCGTCGCCAGGATGGTCCTTATGTTGTGATCGAGGACTCGGCCCGGACGCCGGTACCGGCTATCCGCTGGCGCGTCGAGCGTCGTGGTGGGGTGCTGGAGGCTCGCTTGCTTGCCGACCGGCCCGTCGAGGAGCGGCTGCGGCCCCACTGGTCGGTCACCTGGGCGGTGCCCGTGGGCGCCGACGGCGCGCCTGTACGGCCCGCTACCGCGCCCGTCGTGCACGCCCCGACGCCCACCGACGAGCCGCTGGGCCTGCCGGCGCTGCTCATCGCCAGCTTCCCGCTGGAGCCGACCCGCCGGCACACCGCCCCCGGCCCCCTCACCGACTTCCTCACCGCCCGCGCCGCCGAGTCCTACGCCGCACTGCTGGGGGACTGGCACCCGGTCGGCACCGGAACGCTCGACCTCGTGCCCGCCCCGCTGGCCCGGGGTGCCCTGGACGCGGAGCTGCGCCGCCAGGTGCTGGAGCGGCTGCCGCGCGTGGCGTTCCTGCCGAGCGCGGCCGGCACCGCCGGTGAGCCGGAGCCCACGCCGCCGGGCGGGGGTGTGGAGGGGATTCCGTGGACCCAGGGCCCGGACGCCTCCACGCAGACGCCCGGGCCGGCCGCCGCCGCGGACACCGGTGGTGCCCCCGCGTGGGACGACCCCTTCGCACGGAGCGGCCCGGCCGGCGAGGCCCTGGCGCTGCGGCCCGTGGAGGCCGAGGTCGTCGAGGGCGCGGGCGCCGACACCGTCGCCGTGCTGGCCGAGCTGTTCACGGGCCTGCTGCCCGCCGGCCTGGAGCGCCGCCAGGAGCTGCGCGCGCTGGGCGTGGCACGGGTGCCGCTCGGTGAGGCCATCGACCGCCTCGCCGGCGCCGAGCGGCCCGCGGACTGGTGGTGGCGGCTCTACGACAGCCTGGCCGGCGTCGACCCCGACCGGCTGACGGGCCTGCCCGTGCCGCTGGCGGACGGCCGTACGGTCATCGGGCCCCGCCAGGTGCTGCTCCCGCCCGCCGACACCACCGGTTCGGAGCGGCTGTCGCGGCTGGGCCTGAAGGTCGCCCACCCCGATGCCGCGCACCCGCTGCTGGAGAAGCTGGGCGCGACGCCCAGCTCGCCCCGGGCGGTTCTGACGACCCCGCAGGTGCGGGCGGCGGTGGCGAACTCTCTTGATGCCGAGGAGACGTGGGACGAGGAAGGGCTCGACAGCGACACGCTCGTCGAGGTGATCCTCACCCTGGTCCGCGACGCCGAGCTCGCCCCCGGCGACGAGCCCTGGCTGGCCGCCCTGGCCCTCCCGGACGAGGACGGCGAACTCGCACCGGCCGGTGAACTCGTCTTCCCCGGCAGCGCGTTCGAGCGCGTCATCCGGCCCGGTGAGCTCGCCGCCTGTGACCCCGAGCTGGCCGGCCGCTGGGGCGAACAGCCGCTGACGGCGGTGGGCGTGCTCGCGGACTTCGCGCTCGTACGCGCCACGGACGTGGTCCTCGACCCGGACGAACTCGAGCCGCGCGACGGCGACTTCGCCGAGCCCGACGACGTCGGCCTGCTGGACGCGGTCGACGTCTGGTGCGAGGACGTCCTGGACCGGCTGCCCGACACCCCCGTCCCGCCGGTCGCCACCGAGATCGTGGCGGTACGGGACCTGGACCTGGTCGACGACGACGCCTGGCCCGAGGCCCTCGCGCTGCTGTCCCGCCCGCCCCTGCGCGACGCGCTGACGGCACCGGTGCGCGTGCTGCTGCCGGACGGCACGACCGAGTCCGTACGCCCGTACACCGCCTGGTGGCTGCGGGGACACCCCGTCCTGGACGGCCGCCGCCCCGCCGGACTGCGGGCGCGCGGCGGCGATCCGCTGCTGGCCGGCCTGTACGAGGCGGCGGACGCGGCCGGTCTCGCGGACGAGCAGGTGCTGCGGGCCCTGGGCGTACGCACCTCCGTGGCCGCCCTGCTGGAGGAGCCCGGCGGCGCGGCCGAGCTCCTGGCCCGGCTGGCCGACCCGGAGCTGGAGGTGGGCGCCGCCCAGCTGCACGGGCTGTACGGGGCGCTGTCCGCCCTCGACCCGGACGAGGTGACGCTGCCGGAGGAGCTGCGCGCCGTCGTCGACGGCGAGGTGCGGGTCGTGGACGCGGCGGACGCGGTCGTCGCGGACGCCCCGGACCTGCTGCCCCTGGCGGCGGGCTGCGCCTTGCTGCCCGTACGCCCCGACCGGGCCGACGAGCTGGCGGACCTGTTGCAGGTGCGGCGGCTGAGCGGAGTGGTCACCTCCTCCGTCCTCGCCGACGAGGGCGAGGTCCGGCAGGTGCCGGAGGGCGTGCGCGCCCTGTTGCCGGGCGCGCCCGGGACCTACGTCGAGCACGAGGAGCTGGTGGCCGACGGCATCGAGCTGGACTGGCGCTACGGCCCCGACGGCGTCCTGCACGCCGCCACCCTGGAGGGCGTCGCCGCGGGCCTGGCCTGGGCGGCCGGCGCCTGGTCGCGTCGCTTCGAGGCGGCGGCCCTGCTGGAGGACCCGACCAGGACGGAGGAGCTGGCCCGGGCCCGTTGGTTCGATTAGACGGGGCCAAGAACCAGCCCGTCCGGCGTTTGAGGACCGGGGGTCCGGGGGCGGAGCCCCCGGCACCACCGGCCGTCACGGTGGAAAGCGTCGGCTCACCCAGCGCCAACTGGATTCCAAGGCGACAGCCGCTACGGCTGCGATGGCCACCGCCGCCCACGGCATGGTCGTACCGACGAGCTTCAGCGCGAAGAAGCGCTGGAGCCACGGCGTCACCAGGACGATCAGGAAGCCCGCCCCCATGGCCGCCACCAGCGCCACCCGCCACCATGTGTAGGGCCGCGCGATGATCGCGAGCACCCACATGGTGATCAGGAACAGCGTCAGCGTGGCCACGCTGGTCTCGGCGTCCAGGGCGCCCGCCCCGGAGTAGTGGTGGCGGGACAGCAGGTACGTGGCGAAGGTCGCCCCGCCCGCGATCAGCCCGGACGGCACGGCGTAGCGCATCACGCGGCGCACGAAGTGGGGGCGGGCGCGTTCCTTGTTGGGCGCGAGGGCGAGGAAGAAGGCCGGCACGCCGATGGTCAGCGTCGACAGCAGGGTCAGGTGGCGTGGCAGGAACGGATACGGCACCCGTGTGCAGACGACGAGGACGGCGAGCAGCACGGAGTAGACGGTCTTGGTCAGGAACAGCGTCGCCACGCGCGTGATGTTGCCGATGACGCGCCGCCCCTCGGCGACGACGGACGGCAGGGTGGCGAAGCTGTTGTTCAGCAGGACGATCTGGGCGACGGCCCGGGTGGCCTCGGAGCCGGAGCCCATGGAGACGCCGATGTCGGCGTCCTTGAGGGCCAGGACGTCGTTGACGCCGTCGCCGGTCATGGCGACGGTGTGCCCGCGCGACTGGAGGGCGCCGACCATGTCGCGCTTCTGCTGCGGGGTGACGCGCCCGAAGACCGCGCCCTCGTCCAGGGCCTCGGCCATCGCGTCCCGCTCGGCGGGCAGCCGGCGGGCGTCCACGGGGGCGCCGGCCCCGGGGAGGGCGAGCTTGGCGGCGACGGCGCCGACGGAGACGGCGTTGTCGCCGGAGATGACCTTCGCGGAAACGTTTTGCTCGGCGAAGTAGCGCAGCGTGTCGGCG
The DNA here is from genome assembly GCF_040646235.1 of Streptomyces sp. NPDC046261. Taxonomy (NCBI): domain Bacteria; kingdom Bacillati; phylum Actinomycetota; class Actinomycetes; order Kitasatosporales; family Streptomycetaceae; genus Streptomyces; species Streptomyces sp. NPDC046261. The sequence continues at coordinate 174,451 of NZ_JBEYZU010000009.1, forward strand.
GCGTCGGAGCGCAGCCGCTGTTCGAGGACGACGAGCGCGGTGGGGCGTACGCCCTCGGCGACGCGGGGATCGGCCAGCTCGCGGTCGGCGCGGGCGAGGAGCAGCACGCGCAGCCCCTGGGCGTTGAGGTCCTCGATCTCGGTGAGCGTGGCGTGGCCGGAGGGCAGCAGGACGTCGGGGGCGCCCAGCAGCCAGTTGCCGCTCTCGGCGCCGGGGCCGTCGAGGGTGGCGCCGCTGTATTTGCGGGCGGAGGAGAAGGGCAGGGACTCGGTGCAGCGCCAGCCGGTGCCGTCGGGGTAGGCGTCGATGATGGCCTGGAGGCTGGCGTTGGGGCGCGGGTCGGACTCGCCGAGCGCGCCGAGCACCTGGCGTACGTACCGCTCGTCGGCGGGGGCCTCGGGCAGGACGCGTAGTTCGCTGACGTCCATGCCGCCCTCGGTGAGGGTGCCGGTCTTGTCGAGGCAGACGACGTCGACGCGGGCCAGGCCCTCGATGGCGGGCAGCTCCTGCACCAGGCACTGCTTGCGGCCGAGCCGGATGACGCCGATGGCGAAGGCGACGGAGGTGAGCAGCACCAGGCCCTCGGGGACCATGGGCACGATCCCGGCGACCATCCGCCGGACCGCCTCGCGCCAGTCGTTCTCCTCGACGACGAGCTGGCTGACGATCAGACCGATCGCGGTCGGGATCATCATCCAGGTGACGTACTTGAGGATCTGGCTGATGCCGGTGCGCAGCTCGGAGTGGACGAGCGTGAAGCGGGACGCCTCCTCGGCGAGCTGGGCCGCGTAGGCCTCGCGGCCGACCTTGGTGGCGGTGAAGGCGCCGCCTCCGGCGACCACGAAGGAGCCGGACATGACCTGGTCGCCGGGCCGCTTGAGCACGGGGTCGGCCTCGCCGGTGAGCAGCGATTCGTCGATCTCGAGGCCGTCGCTCTCCAGGACTTCGCCGTCGACGACGCACTTGTCGCCGGGGCCCAGTTCGATGACGTCGCCGAGGACGATCTCGCCCGTGGCGACGGGGGTGGGGGTGCCGTCGCGGCGGACGGTCGGCCTGGTCTCGCCGATGAGGGCGAGGGAGTCGAGGGTCTTCTTCGCGCGCAGTTCCTGGACGATGCCGATCGCGGTGTTGGCGATGATCACGAAGCCGAAGAGGCCGTCCTGGATCGGGCCGACGACGAGGATGATCAGGAAGAGGACGCCGATGATGGCGTTGAACCGGGTGAAGACGTTCGCCCGGACGATGTCCGCCGTGGAGCGGGAGGAGCGGACCGGGACGTCGTTGACCTCACCGCGAGCCACGCGCTCGGCGACCTCGCGGGCGCTGAGCCCGGGGTGCGGATCGCTCATGGTCCGACGGTAGCCGGTGGGTGGGCCCGGGGCTGGCGGTGCCGGGCAAACGGGCGCCGGGTCGGCCGGGCGTCAGGAGCGGGTCATGTCGTCCGCGCGGCCTTCGGCCGCGTGGCGGCGGATGGCCGCTTCGCGCCGGCGGACGTACCAGACGCCGATGAGGCCGAGGCCGCCGCCGGCCAGGCAGGTCCACAGCCACCACAGGAGGCCGTGGTCGGAGTACCAGCCGTAGAACGGCAGCTGGCCGAGGAAGAGGACGAACCACAGGATCGTGCCGCCGGTGATCGTGGCGACGACAGGGCCCTCCAGGGGCTCGGGTGCCTCGTGGGTGGGTGTCCACTTCGTCATGGCGCCAGCCTAGTGCGTCTTCGTTCATGAAGGGGCGGCGGAGCCCTTGTCCCGCAGGGGTCTACGCGCGGAGATAGCAATTCGGCGTTTGTTTATTCATACTGAATCGAACCGGATTTGACTGAACGCTTTTGTTTGATCACCCAAAGAGCGCTCAGTTCTTGATCCTTTTTGTTTGTCTCCCGGCCACCCCAGGCCCGTACGACTGAGGTCCCCCATGCCCACCTCGGCCACCTCCACGGTCGACGACGCCCAGCAGTCGTCGCCCGTGCCGCCCGCCGGAAAGAACGCCCTCGACCGCTACTTCCGGATATCCGAGCGGGGCTCGTCCGTCGCCCGTGAGCTGCGGGGCGGACTGGCGACCTTCTTCGCGATGGCCTACATCATCGTGCTGAACCCGATCATCCTCGGGGCAGGCCAGGACAAGTTCGGCCACCAGCTGGACAACGCCCAGCTGGTCACGGCCACCGCTCTGATGGCCGGCCTCACCACCGTCCTCATGGGCGCCATCGGCAACGTCCCCATCGCCTGTGCCGCCGGCCTCGGCATCAACGCCGTCGTCTCGCTCCAGCTCGCGCCCAAGATGAGCTGGCCCGACGCGATGGGCATGGTGGTGCTCGCCGGCCTGGTGCTGATGGTCCTGGTCGCCTCCGGCCTGCGCCAGCGCGTCATGGACGCCATCCCGGGCGGCCTGCGGCGGGCCATCGCGATCGGCATCGGCCTGTTCATCTCGCTGATCGGCCTGGTCGACTCCGGCTTCGTCACCCGCAACCCCGACGCCGCCCACACCACCGTCCCGCTGGGCCTCGGACAGGGCGGGCAGCTGCAGGGCTGGCCGGTGCTGATCTTCGTGGGCGGCCTCGCCCTGACCTTCGTCCTGCTCGTCCGCAAGGCGCGCGGCGCGATCCTCATCGGCATCGTCGCGATGACCGTCGCCGCGATCGTCATCAACGCGCTCGCCGACATCCCCGACGCGAGCTGGGGCCTGAGCGTCCCGAAGATGCCCGACAGCGTCGTGGGCGCCCCCGACTTCGGCCTGATCGGCGACGTCAGCCTCTTCGGCGGGTTCCAGGAGGTCGGCCTGCTCACGGGCTGCCTGTTCGTCTTCACCGTGCTGCTGTCCGGCTTCTTCGACGCGATGGGCACGATCATCGGCGTCGGCGAGGAGGCCGGGCTGACGGACAAGAACGGCCAGCTGCCGAACATGGGCCGCATCCTGATGATCGACGGCGTCGCCGTCGCGGCGGGCGGCGCCGGCTCGGCGTCCGCCAACACCTGCTTCGTGGAGTCCACGGCGGGCGTCGGCGAGGGCGCCCGTACGGGCCTGGCCAACCTGATGACCGGCGGGCTCTTCCTGCTCGCCCTCGTCTTCACCCCGCTGGCCACCGTCGTGCCCGCCCAGGCCGCCACCCCCGCGCTGGTCGTCGTGGGCTTCCTGATCATGGCCTCGAACGTCAAGGAGATCGACTGGAGCGACTTCACGATCGCGATCCCGGCGTTCCTGACGATCATCGCGATGCCGTTCACGTACTCGATCACCAACGGCATCGGCGTCGGCGTCCTGGCCTTCATCCTGCTGCGCGTCGCGGACAAGCGGGCCCGGGAGATCCCCTGGCTGCTGAACGTGGTGGGGCTGTGCTTCCTCGTGTACTTCATGCTCGACCCGATCGAGCAGCTGCTGGGCGTGAAGTAGGCACGAAGCAGGAAACCACCGCGAGGGCGGCCGGGCGTGATGCCCGGCCGCCCTCGTGTGCTTCCGTCCGCCCCACTGCCCACTTTTATTAGTTCAGGTAATGAGTTAATCTAATGAACATGCCGGATCAGTCCCGCACCTCCCATCCCGACGACGACGCCGCGGTGAACGCCCTGCGCTCCGCCGTCATGCGTCTGTCGCGCAGGCTCAAGCACCAGCGGGTCGACGAGTCGCTCAGCCCCGCCGAGATGTCGGTGCTCGGCACGCTCGCGCGCTGCGGCGAGGCCACCCCGGGCGAGCTCGCCCGCAAGGAGCACGTCCAGCCTCCGTCGATGACCCGCATCGTCGCGCTGCTGGAGGCGAAGGACCTGGTCAGGCTGGAGCCGCACCCCGAGGACCGCCGCCAGAAGGTGGTCCGGCAGACCGAGCGGGCCGAGGCGATGCTCGAGGAGAGCCGCCGCAAGCGCAACGTCTGGCTCGCCGAACTGGCCGGGCAGCTCGACGAGGACGAGTGGGCGACGCTGCGCGCCGCCGCGCCCGTCCTCGAAAAACTCGCGCATCTGTAGGCCATCCGCAGGCGCGGCGCTTCCGACACGGCCGTACGCGGCGGGTGGGTGAGCGACGGCCGCAAGCGGCGCATGTGAACACCCCCGCCGGCACCCCGGCGGGGACCCGCACCAGAAGGAGGCGAACGCACCTTGAGTACGGGACACGGAGCAGACTCCGCACCCGCACCGAACCGCCACGACGACGACACCCGCACCACCTCCCTGCCGCGCGCGCAGCGCACCACCAAGGGGGGCACCTTCAGCTCGCTCCGGGTCCGCAACTACCGGCTCTTCGCCACCGGACAGGTGGTCTCCAACACCGGCACCTGGATGCAGCGCATCGCCCAGGACTGGCTGGTCCTCGGCCTCACCGGCTCCTCGGCCGCCGTGGGCATCACCACGGCACTGCAGTTCCTGCCCATGCTGCTGCTCGGCCTCTACGGCGGCGTCATCGCCGACCGCTGCCCCAAGCGGCCGCTGCTGCTGATCACCCAGGGCGCCATGGCCGTCACCGGCCTCGCGCTCGGCGTGCTCACCCTCACCGGACACGTCCAGGTCTGGCACGTCTACCTGACCGCGCTCGCGCTCGGCCTCGTCACCGTCGTCGACAATCCCGCCCGGCAGGCGTTCGTGGTGGAGATGGTCGGCCCGGACGACCTGCGCAACGCCGTCAGCCTCAACTCCGCCAACTTTCAGACCGCCCGCCTCGTCGGCCCCGCCGTCGCCGGTGCGCTGATCACCGCGGTCGGCAGCGGCTGGGCGTTCCTGCTCAACGGGCTGTCCTTCCTCGCGCCCATCGCCGCGCTGTCGCTGATGCGCGCCGCCGAGCTGCACAAGGTCGACCGCGCCCCGCGCGGCAAGGGCCAGCTGCGGGAGGGTCTGCGCCATGTGGCCGGCCGTCCCGAGCTGATCTGGCCGATCGTGCTGGTCGGCTTCATCGGCACCTTCGGGTTCAACTTCCCCATCTGGCTCACGGCCTTCGTGGGTGACGTCTTCCACGGCGGCGCCAGCACGTACGGCCTGCTCAACACCCTGATGGCGGCCGGTTCGCTGGTGGGCGCGCTGCTCGCGGCGCGCCGGGGCACCTCGCGGATGCGGATGCTGGTCGGGGCGGCCGCCGCCTTCGGGGTGCTGGAGATCGCCGCGGCGCTGGCCCCGTCCTTCTGGGTCTTCGCGGCGCTGCTGGTGCCCATCGGCATGTGCGGCCTGACGATCAACGTCACCGCCAACTCGGGCCTGCAACTGGCCTCGGACCCCGCCCTGCGGGGACGGGTGATGAGCCTGTTCATGATGGTCTTCATGGGCGGCACGCCGCTGGGCGCGCCGCTGGTCGGCTGGGTCACCGACGTGTACGGGCCCCGGCTCGGCTTCCTCGCCGGCGGCGTCGTCTCGTTGCTCGCCGCGACCGGGATCGGTCTCGCGCTGGCCCGCGCGGGCGGGCTGCGGCTGAAGATCGACCTGCGGCGCGGGCGCCGGCATGTGGCGTTCGTCCCGCGCGAACCGGCGGCCGCCCGGGCCGAGCTCAGCCCGTCCGGCGTGTGAGGACACTGCCGGCCCGTCCGGCGTGTGAGGACACTGCCGGCCCGTCCGGCGTGTGAGGACACCGCGCGCGGCGCGGGAGGGACCAGGGCGAGCTCCCCCGGTCGGGGGGAGACTGGCCCCATGCGACTGTTCGCCGCGGTGGTCCCTCCTGCGCCCGCGATCGACGAATTGGCGGCCGAGGTGGCGCGATTGCGCTCAGCCCTCCCGGAGCGGCACGGCCGGCTGCGCTGGACCGAGCCCGCCATGTGGCACTTCACGCTCGCCTTCCTCGGCGAGGTCGACGAGGCCCTGCTCCCGGAGCTGGGCGAGCGCCTCGCCCGCGCCGCCCACCGGCACCCCGAGCACCAGCTGCGGTTCGCCGGGGGTGGCCGGTTCGGCGACCGGATCCTGTGGGTCGGCGCGACCGGCGCGCTGGAGACCCTGGGCGGCCTGGCCCGCTCCGCCGCCGCCGGCGCCCGGCGGGCCGGGGTGCGCATGGACGACGCCAAGCCCTTCCGCCCGCACCTCACCCTCGCCCGGGCCGTCGGACACGTGAACCTGCGCCCGTACGCCGAGGAACTGGCGGAGTTCCGGGGCCGCCGCTGGCAGGTCGAGCGCCTGGAGCTCGTCCGCAGCCGGCTGCCCGCGTCCGGGATCGCCGGAGAGCGCCCCCGCTACGAGACGGTGGCCGCCTGGCCCCTGGGCACCCGGCGGGCCGGCTGAGCGGGCGGTTACGCTCAAGGGGTGGACCCGAAGACCAGGAACCGGATCATGTCCGGTGCGCTCGTTGTCATGCTCGTCGTCGTCGCCGTGGTGGCCGCGGTGAAGTGACGACGGTGCCGCGCACCCGTACGGGTGACGTGGCGGAGGGTGACCGGCGGCGTGTGGTTCCTGCTGTTGCAATAGGCGGCCATGACGCTCATAGCCGCGGAGTGGTACGAGTCCGGCAGCTTCTACACCTTCGTCGTCGGTTCCCTGCTGACCGTGGCGGTCGGGGTCCTGGCGGCATGGGCCGCCCTCCGGGCCGCGAACCCCAGGTGCCGGCTCTTCTACGCGATGACCACCGACCAGCGCCTGCTGAACGATGCCGAGGCGGTCCGCAACAGACTGGTCGTGAGCTACGAGGGAGAGGACCTCCACGACCCCCACCTCGTCCAGCTGCAACTCGTCAGCGACGGCAGCCGGGACATCCTGGACCAGCAGTTCGCGGACGCGGAGCCGTTCGTGCTGGACGTCTCGGCGACCGTCGTCGCCGTCCTCGACGTCGAGAGCCGGCCCGCCGCACTGCGCCGACCCCGCCTGGACGTCGACGGCACCACGCTGCGGATGCGCCCCGGCCACCTGTCGCGGAAGCAGGAGATCTCGGTCTCCCTCCTCGTCAACGGTGAGCCGAAGCTCGAGGTCGAGCACTCGCTGGTCAACGTCGATGTGCGGCAGGGCACGCCACGCGGGACCGGTGTCCGGTCCGGGCTGGCGGAGGTCGCCTGGTGCGTCGGCGCGGTGGTCGCCTTCGTGGGCTTTCTCATCCTGCTGAGGGGCGCGGGCATCGTGCTCGACAAGCTGTTCACGTGGCTCGGCTTTCTCTGACCCCCTGGCCGCGCGGGTCCCCTTGCCTCGAGCGGACTCCAAGGCGTTGGCTAAAGCGCATGGAGTACACGCAGCTCGGACGCACGGGACTCAAGGTCAGCCGACTCGTCCTCGGCACCATGAACTTCGGCCCGGAGACCGGAGAAGCCGACAGCCACACCATCATGGACGCCGCCCTCGACGCGGGCCTGAACTTCTTCGACACCGCCAACGTCTACGGCTGGGGCGAGAACAAGGGCCGTACCGAGGAGATCATCGGCAGCTGGTTCGCCCAGGGCGGCGGCCGCCGTGACAAGGTCGTCCTCGCCACCAAGGTGTTCGGCGGAATGAACCCCGAGGGGGAGCCGTGGCCCAACGAGGACCGGCTCTCCGCGCTCAACATCCGGCGGTCCGTCGAGGCCAGCCTCAAGCGGCTGCGCACGGACCACATCGACCTCTACCAGTTCCACCACATCGACCGCCTGACCCCCTTCGAGGAGATCTGGCAGGCCATCGACGTCCTCGTCCAGCAGGGGAAGATCCTCTACGCCGGTTCCTCGAACTTCCCCGGCTACAAGATCGCCCAGGCGAACGAGCTCGCCGCCCGGCGCGGCACCGTCGGCCTCGTCAGCGAGCAGTGCCTGTACAACCTCGCCGAGCGCCGTGCCGAGATGGAGGTCATCCCGGCCGCGCGGGAGTACGGCCTCGGCGTCATCCCCTGGTCGCCGCTGCACGGCGGCCTGCTCGGCGGCGTGATCAGGAAGGAGGCCGAGGGCGGGCGCCGCGCATCCGGCCGCTCGGCGCAGGCCCTCGCCGACACGGCCGTCCGCGCGCAGATCCAGGCGTACGAGGACCTGCTCGCCAAGCACGGCATCGAGCCCGGTGAGGCGGCGCTGGCCTGGCTGCTCGCCCAGCCCGGTGTCACCGGCCCGATCGTCGGCCCGCGCACCCTGGACCAGCTCAAGAGCGCGCTGCGGGCGCTGGAGCTGGAGCTGGGCGAGGAGGTCCTGACCTCGCTGGACGAGATCTTCCCGGGGCCGGGTCCCTCGCCGGAGGCGTTCGCGTGGTGAGCGCCGGCTGAGGCAGAGACTGAGGCAGAGGCAGCGCTCCGGTTCGGGTCGGGGCCCGGCGTACGGCCGGGCCCCGGTGCCTCAGGGGGCGGCGGGAACGTACGGGCCGCCCACGTCCCACGCCTGGTGCAGCGCGGCGGCGAACGCGGCGGCGATGCGGTGCTCGCCGCTGACGCCGGGGTGCGTCCCGTCGTAGGTGTCGCGGTCGATGTCCCAGTCCTCGGGGTGGGAGGCGAGCAGCAGCGGCGAGCCGGGTTCGTCGAGGTCGGCCACGGCCTTGCCCAGCAGCTCGTTGAAGCGCTCGCACTCGGCGGCGAAGGACGGCTCGGTGAAGGCCCGGATGTTGGGAATCACCGGCATCAGCACGGCCCGCAGCCGGGGATTGGCCTCCCGGGCCTCCGCGAAGAAGCGCCGGACGTTGGCGGCGGTCTGCTCGGCGTCGGTGTAGAAGCCGAGGTCTATGAGGCCGAGGGAGATCAGCAACGTGTCGGCCTTCCCCTGCCGCACGGCGTCCCCGACGAGCGGCGCCATGTGCAGCCAGCCCTCGCCCCAGCCCGCCAGGTGCGCGCGGGAGCGCTCGGGGAAGCCCGGGTCGCCGTAGTCGAGCGAGCCGGCGGCACCGGTGGCGGGGTCGTACAGCTCCCGGCGCGGCCCGACGATCTTGTACGGCCCGCCGTAGGAGGCGTTGAGGTGCTGCCACATGCGGTAGCGCCACGTGTAGTCGCCGGCGCTACCGACAGTCATCGAGTCGCCGACGAACATGATCCGCATACCCCCATCTTCCCAGGTCGCCCGCGGACGCGGGTACGTGACGGTGGCCACGCTCGGTGAGGTCCGGGCCGGTTGTCAGTGGGGTGCCCTAGGTTGATCAGCAGGTCGCGGGACGTCCTGGTGGGGCGTCTGCCGCAGTGCCGTCGTGTCGTTGTGTTGGTGTGTTGGTGTGCCTTGGGGGTCGCAATGAGCAAGATCGTCGCGCTGGTCTATCTGTCGCTGGACGGCGTCATGGAGAACCCGGCCTGGACCGGCCCGTACTTCGACGAGGAGCACGGCGCCTACCAGCGCGAGCGGCTGTTCGCCTCGGACGCCCTGCTGCTGGGCCGCGAGACGTACGAGGGCTTCGTCAAGGCGTGGCCGGGCATGACGGACGAGGACGGCTTCGCCGACCGCATGAACTCCATGCCCAAGCACGTCGTCAGCACCACGCTGGAGACGACGGAGTGGAACGCGACCCTGGCCAAGGGCGGCGATGACCTCGCCCAGGAGGTCGCCGCCCTCAAGGAGCGGTACGAGCGGGACGTCCTCGTCTACGGCAGCGGCGCTCTGATCCGCTCGCTCGTGGCCGAGGGCCTGGTGGACGAGCTGAAGCTGTGGATCCACCCGGTCGTGGTCGGCGAGGGCAAGCGGCTCTTCCCGGAGGGCACGGGGATGTCGCAGTGGACGCCGGCCGGGACGAGGACGTTCAGCTCCGGCGCGCTGATACTCGACTACCGCCCGAGCGGCGCGTAGTCGGGCCCGAGGGGGGAGCCGGTCGGGGGGCCGGGGCCCGAGGGGGGATCGGGGGGAATCGGGGGATCAGGGGGGGGCGGCGGTGGGGTCGGTTCTCCGCCGTGCGGGGGAGGTGGGGGTACGGCCGGGGGACCAGGGGGAGGTCCCGGAATCCGGCCGGACGGCGGACGGCTCCCGTGCGGACGGAGGACGCCCGGGGGCCGGCCCGCCGGCCATGATCGTGGAGCAGATCACGCCGCTCCCGATCGGAGAACCGCCGTGCGGAACAAGCCCCTTCGCGCCGCCGCCCTCATCGCCCTCGCGACCGCGCTGACCGTCCCGGCCGGTGCCGCGGTGGCGGACGCCACGCCGCCGCCCCCGCCCAGGGCGGAGCGGACGACCCACTCGTCCCTCCAGGGCACGGCCAGAATGGACTACCCGGTGGCCGAGGAGGACGTCCGGGTCTCGGTCGACGCCCACAGCACCTTCGACCAGGGCAACAAGCCCCTCACGTCCCGGGGTACGTTCCGGATCTCCCACAAGCAGGCCGGGCCGGACGGCAAAGTGCGGGACTACTGGGGCGAATTCAAGGTCGACTGCCTGACCACCGGCGGCCCCACCGCGACGGTGACCGGCACCCTCGAACGCACCAGCCCGGGCCACCCCTGGCGGACCCACCTCGACCCGAACGTCCGCATGGGCGTCAGCTTCTACGTCCCGGAGCCGGGCAAGGGCGGCGGCCCCGCCCGCATCGGGCTGTCCGGGGCCGCGTTGAAGGCGGAGAAGAAGCCGCCGCTCACCCCGTGCATGGCACCGGCGGCCGACTCGGCGGTCATCGCCGGCGGCTACACCCTCAAGGACCGGCGCTGAGGCGTGTCCGACGGACCGCGCGACCAGGAGGCCACCCGCAGCACAATGGCCCGGCCGTAATTCGCTTGCCCTGGCCACGTACCGACGCTGCACTGTGGCGGGACACCACGAGTCGTGGTGCCGGCATCCCGCGGAGGCAGTGGCAGCAATGGAGATCCGTCCCACGACCGACAAGGACCTCGACGTCTTCGTCGACACACTCCATGCCGCGTTCGGGCTCTTCCCGGAAACCCCGGCCGAGGACGGCGGCGGGGTCTGGTGGGCGGCCCTCGAAACGGACCGCAACCTGCTCGCCATGACGGCGGACGGGCGGCCCGTCGGCACCGCCGGCGCGTACTCCTTCGAGCTCACCCTGCCCGGCGGGATCGTCGTCCCGGCCGCCGGGGTCTCCTGCGTCGGCGTCCTGCCCTCGCACCGACGCCAAGGCGTGCTGCGCGCGATGATGCGACATCAGCTCCACGAGCTGCGGGCCCGAGGAGAGTTCCTCTCCGTACTGCTGGCCTCCGAGGCCGTGATCTACCGCAGATTCGGGTACGGACCGGCGACTTACACGCAGCGGCTGACCGTGCCGCGCCACCAGGCCGCCCTCGCCCGCCCCCGGGCACGTGGAACGGCCGACACCCCGGCGACCGGATCGGACACCGGCTCGGTCGAGCTGCTGCGGCGTGCCGAGTGCGGCGAGATCCTGGAAGAGGTCTACGACCGGTACCGCCGCGCGCAGCCCGGCGCGCTGTCCCGGCCGCACCGCTGGTGGGCCCTCGGCGCGGGGCAGCCCCCGGTCTCTCCGGCACCGCGCTACGTCGCCGTCCACCGTGACACCGACGGCGTCCCCGACGGATACGCCAGCTACTCCGTCGAGTCCGGCACCCTGACGGTCGACGAGACCATCGCCACCGACGACGCCGTCTCCACGGCCCTGGCCCGGTTCGTGCTCGGCCACGACCTGGTCACCCAGGTCGTGTTCAAGCACGTCCAGCCCGAGCACCCGCTGCGCTGGCAGCTCGCGGACTTCCGCACCGGCCAGGTGAGCGACGACACGGACTGGCTCTGGGTGCGGCTGCTGGACGTCCCGCGTGCGCTGACCGCGCGCGGCTGGTTCACCGACGGCGCGCTCGTCCTCGACGTCGACGACCCGTTCCTCGGCGAGCACGGCCGCTACCTGCTGACCGTCCGGGACGGCAAGGCCGACTGCGTCCCGACGGGCCGGGAGCCCGACCTGTCCCTGGACGTGAGCGACCTGGGCTCGGTCTACCTCGGCGGCACCGCCCCCAGCACGCTCATACGCGCCGGACACATCCGGGCCCACCGCCCGGGCGCGGCCACCCTCGCCGACGCCCTCTTCCGCGCCGACCGCCCCCCGCACTGCCTGCACTGGTTCTGACCGCGGTCGGTGCCTTGGCCCTCCACACCAACCAGGGTCATTTTTCATGCCTTGTACCGCTTCGCCGGTCCAGACGTTAGGCTCGTACCAGCTGATATCACGTTATTCCCGTCGAATGGCGGCGGATCTCCGCCCCTTCGGGAGGCTCCCATGGCCGATCGCGTCGAACCCGTGACGTGCCCCTTCGACTTCAGTGAAAGCCTCGACTTCGACCCTCTCTTCCGGCAGCTCATGGCGCTCGGACCGGTCGTCCGCGTCCGCCTTCCGTACGGCGAGGACGCGTGGCTCGTCACCACCTTCGACGGGGTGAAGAAGGTGACCACGGACCCCAGGTACAGCCGCGCCGCCATCGTCGGCCTCAACTACCCACGGCTGACGCCCGAGCCCATCGTGTCACCCGAGTCCATCAACGTGATGGACCCGCCCCGCAGCACCCGGTTGCGCCGCCTGGTGACCAGCGCCTTCACCACCCACACCGTCGAGCGCATGCGACCCGCCGTCCAGCGCGTCGTCGACGACCTGCTGCTGCGGATGGCCGAGCACGGGCCTCCCCTGGACATCGCGCGCCACTTGTCCGAGCCGCTGCCTCACCACACCATCTGTGAACTGCTGGACATCCCGTCGGCGGACAGGGCCGAACTCCAGCACAAGACGCATCAGATGCTCGCCATCGCCCCCGAGGCACGGGAGACCTCCGCACGGGCCAAGGCCGACCTGCGGGCCTACTTCACCGACCTGGCCACCGCCCGGCGCCGCACGCCCGGCAGCGACCTCATCAGCACGCTCGCCACCGCACACGACCGAGGCGACCGGCTGACGGACCAGGAACTGGCCGTGATGGCCGTGACCCTCATCCTCAGCGGCCACGACACGGCCAGCTGCCAGATCAGCAACATCGTCTACGTACTGCTCACCAACCCCCAGCTCACCGCCCTCCTGCGCGACCAACCGGAAACGCTGCCCCGGGCCCTGGAAGAGCTGCTGCGCATCATTCCCTTCCGCAAGGGCATCGGCATCCCGCGCGTGGCGATGGAGGACACCGAGCTGGCCGGCGTTCCCATCCGCGCGGGGGAGTTCGTGCACGTCTCCTACCTCACCGCCAACCGCGACCCGGCCGCGTTCACGAGCCCCGACGTCCTCGACCCCCACCGACCGCCCCATCCGCACATGACGTTCGGATGGGGCGGTCACCGCTGTCTCGCGGCACCACTGGCCAGGACGGAACTGGAGATCGCGATCCGCTCCCTCCTCGACCGCTTCCCACGGCTCGCTCTCGCCGTCCCCGCCGACGAACTGCGGTGGGACACCCGGACCATCCGGCGCTTTCCCCTAGAACTCCCCGTGCGATGGTGACGTGAGCAAGGGCCCGTGCTCACGCTCCGCCGCGGCGAATCGTCGCCTCTCCGCCGGCTCGGGGGCCCGCAGGTTCGTGGCGTGCGCCCGCCAGCTGTAGCCGTTGGGGTGCTGGAGCCGGACGAGACCGTCGGCCGACTCGGTCACCGCGCCGACCCCACCACTGAACGTATCCACGGCGACGGTCCCCAACTCGACGCGCAGCACACTCATTTGCCCCACCGCCCCCGCGTGTTGACCGCCCGCACCTTCGCGCTGAGCCGCTCGGCATCGGTGAGGGTCCGTACGGCCCCGACTTCCGCCGCGGGCTGCTGCTGTGACCACATGCCGCTGGTGTGCGGCAGGGAGATGACGGCGGGTTGGGGTGGACGCGGTGGCGTGGGCCGGGGAGGGGGCGCGGTCTTCGTCAACCGCGCTCTCGTCCACGCGAGGAGTCGGGCGATACGCTCGTGCATGTCATCAGCTCCTTGCAGGCTGGTGGCCATGCCCCGGGGCTGTTGCTGCAGCCGCCGGGGTTTTGGTTGGGTCATCCTAGAGCCCCCTTGAGGCACCTGTCTACACCTAGCTGACTAGAGTAGGCTCTATGTTCGGTTGCATACTCCTGCTTACAGTCAGCGGCGTGATGGAGTTTGACCCGACGCGGCCGAAGTGGATGCAGATCGCCGATGTGATCCGTAAGCGCATCGCCGATGGCGAATACGCGCCCGACCACCTCATCTCCGAGGTGCGGATGGAACAGGAATTCGGCGTCGCACGGACCACCGTGCGCAAGGTGACCGCCGCCCTCCGCGAAGAGGGCCTGATCGTCACCACGCCCGGCATGGGCTCGTTCGTCGCCCGGCGGTAGCCCCGAGACGACGCGCCGGGGGTATGGCGAAGTTCCCCTGGCAACACCTCCGTTGCGGTGGCTTGCCCCCCTGTGGACACGGGGGAGCGGCCCATGGGCCGCAGCGGCGGGGGCTTCTAGCTTCGGGGCATGAGAAAACGCACTGTGCTCACCGCCCTCGCCCTTTCCTTCAGCACCGTCGCCACGGGGACCGGCTTCGCCGCGAGCTCCGGGGCGTCCGCGAAGGGGGCATCGGAGCAGCGGGACGGGTTGGAGCGGTTCAGGCAGCAGAAGGTCGGCTGGGGTGAGTGCCGGGACAAGCAGCTGGCCCGGAGCGGGACCGAGTGTGCGCGGGTCGTCGTGCCGCTGGACTACAGCGACCCTGGCGGGCGGACGTTGGAGATCGCGATCTCGCGGATCAAGGCGAAGGCCGGCAAGGACGGCAAGGCCCGGGCGCGGCGCGGGATCCTGCAGACCAACCCGGGCGGGCCCGGCGGGCCGGGTCTGTCCATGCCGGCCGAGCTGCGCGAGCGGCTGAGCCCCGAGGTGGCGGCGGCCTACGACATCATCGGCATGGATCACCGCGGGGTCGGTGAGAGCACCCCGTTGGACTGCGGGCGGGTGCGGGCGACCTGGATACGGTCGTCCGGAAGCGACCGGGCCGGGTTCGAGGAGAGCGTACGGCTGGCGCGGCAGGACGCCCGGAAGTGCGCGGAGAAGTACTCCGGCAGCCTGCGCCACTACTCGACCCGCAACATCGCCCGCGACGTCGATATCGTCCGCGCCGTGCTCGGCGAGCGCCGGACGTCCTGGTTCGGCCAGTCGTACGGCACGGTGCTCGGCGCGACCTATGCGCAGATGTTCCCCGGGCGGGTCGACCGGCTGGTGCTGGACAGCGCGCCCGACCCGGCCAAGTACGGCACCATGCGCATCATCCAGGACTTGGGGCCCGCCAATGAGAAAGCCCTGGACGAATTCGCCGCGTGGGCCGCGCGCCGCCACGAGCAGTACCGTCTCGGCGCCACGCCCGCCGCGGTCCGCGGCACCGTGGAGGGGCTCGTGCGGCGGGCCATGGCGGAGCCGGTCAAGGTCGGCCCGTACCGGCTGGACGGGTACGCCGCTCTGCCCCTCCTGCTCTTCGACCTGGTCGTGGACGCCCACAACGACGAGCGGCTGGCCGAGATCGTGCGGTATCTCCTCGACGCCGCCGACGGCAAGCCGGGCAGGCCCCATCCGTACGTGCTGGACATACTCAAGACGCTGTCGGATCCGGTGGGCAGCGGCAGGAGCTCCGGGATCTCCGGTCAGCTCGCGGTGCTGTGCGCCGACAGCGCCCTGCCCCGGGACCCCGAGTGGTACTGGAAGGCCATTGAACGCTCCCGCGCCGGGCAGCCGGTCTTCGGCCCGGTCCTCAACGGCCCGTTACCGTGCGCCTTTTGGAAGGACCGCTCCCGCGAGAAGCCGACGGAGATCAACAACAAGGTGCCGGCGCTCCAGCTTCAGGCGACCGTGGACACCCGCACCCCGTACGAGGAGGGGATCGGCATGCACCGGGCCATGCGCGGCTCGGTCCTGGTGACCGTTCCGGCCCGTACGCACGCTGTGGTCGTCTCCCGCCCCGGCACCTGCGCGGACAAGGCGGTCGACGACTACCTGCTGCGGGGCGCCCTGCCCGCGCGGGACATCACCTGTCGGCCGGCGGCCTGAGCGCCGCGGCCGGTCAGGAAGCGGCGTTGGAGGGGGCGGCGGGCGGGAGCTGGGGGACGGGAGGGGTGTGCAGGGCGGGGGGTTGCAGTTCGGCCAGGACCAGGGCGCTGGAGGGGATGGCGGCGCGCATCTCCAGCAGGCCGACGAGAGCGGTGTAGAGCCGGTCGACGCCCTCGTACGTCTCGTGGGCGAGGACCAGGCGGGCGCGGGTCTCCAGGTTCTGCCACGCGTAGCGCCGGCGCAGGTTGGCCATCTGCCGGGCGTCGGCGCGCAGGAAGCCCGATCCGGCCGAGAAGCCCGCCGCCAGCAGCGCCAGGACGGCCGCCGGTACGCGGGCCCCGGCCGAGGCCAGTCCGGCGGCGCCGGAGATCCCGGCCAGGACGGCCGCAGGGAATCCCAGAAAAAGGAAGGTTGCGTTCCATAACTTGCTGCGCCGCTGGGCGCGCCGGGCCCCGATGCGCGCCTCGTCGGCTATCTTCTCGACTTCCGCCCTGAGGTGGCGCACGCGCTCGGCCGTGGTGTCGGGTGGGGGTGTGGTCGGCGTGTCAGCGTTGTCCGGCACGGATTCCCTCGCGAGTCGGTAAGTGGTCCGATTCCGCCGGAGTTTAGGGCAGCGGCGCCGGACGCGGGGTCAGGCCGGTGCCGACGCCCGGAACGTACGGCGGTAGGCCCCCGGGGAGACGCCGATGGCGGCGTGCAGGTGCTGCCGGAGCGTGGCGCCGGTGCCGAAGCCGACGCGTTCGGCGATGCGGTCCACCGGCAGGTCGCTGCTCTCCAGCAGGTGCCGGGCCATGTCGACGCGCTGCTGCGTGAGCCACTGCCCCGGGCTCAGCCCGACCTCGGCCCTGAAACGCCGGGTGAACGTGCGGCGGCTCATGCCCGCGTGGTCCGCCAGGTCGGCCAGCTGGAGGGGCTCGTGGAGGCGGTCGAGTGCCCAGGCGCGGGTCGCGGACGTCCCGGTGCCGGTGCTCGGCGGCACCGGCCGTTCCACGTACTGCGCCTGGCCGCCCTCGCGCTGCGGGGGGACGACGCAGCGCCGGGCCACCTGGTTGGCGACCGCGCTGCCGTGGTCCAGCCGGATCAGGTGCAGGAGCAGGTCGATGCCCGAGGCGGCACCGGCCGAGGTCAGCACGCGGCCGGCGTCGACGAACAGCACGTCGGCGGCGAGGTCCACCCGGGGGTACAGCCGTCGGAACCGGTCGGCGTAGTGCCAGTGCGTGGCCGCGGTGCGGCCGTCCAGCAGGCCGGCCGCCGCCAGGAGGAACGTGGCGATGCAGATGCCCACGATCCGGGCCTCGGGGCGGATCAGGGCCAGCGCCTCGGCCGTGCGGCGCGGGAGCGCGTCCCTGTCGACGATCTCGGTGAACCCCTCGGAGGCCGGGATCACGACGGTGTCGGCGCCGGCCAGCGCCGACGCGTCGCGTTCCACCGAGATCGAGAAGTCGGCGGAGGTCCGGACGGGCCGTCCGTCGACCGAGCAGGTGACCACCTCGTAGAGCGGCCGGTCCGCGGAGTCGGTGGCGACCCCGAACAGCTTCGACGCCAGGCTCAGCTCGAACGGGATGACTCCGTCCAAGGCCAGGACCACTACACGACGCATGGCCCAATGCTTGCACATCATGGCCGTCGGGCCACTGTCGGTGCAGGTGGGCGCAGGCTGATCCTGAACGCATGACCAAGATGAAGGCGATCAGCCAGAACACGTACGGCGGCCCGGACGTCCTGCACGAGGTGGAGATCGACCGCCCGGCCCCCGGCCCGTCCGAGGTGCTCGTCCGCGTCCGGGCGGCGGGCATGAACCCGACCGACTGGAAGCACCGCCGGTTCAGCGGCTTCCTGGACCGCCTGCCGCTCGTGCTCGGCTGGGACGTCTCCGGTGTCGTGGAGGAGGTGGGGACGGGCGTGACCATCCACCAGGCCGGCGACGAGGTGTTCGGCATGCTGCCCTACCCGTACGGCGTCGGCTCGTTCGCCGAATACGTGGTCGCCCCGGCACGTGCGCTGGTCCGCAAGCCGGAGGCCATCGACCACGTCCAGGCGGCCGCGCTTCCCCTGGCCGGTCTGACCGCCTGGCAGACCCTGGTGGACGCCGGGGACGTGCGGCCGGGCCAGCGCGTCCTGATCCATGCCGCGGCGGGCGGCGTGGGCCACCTCGCGGTGCAGATCGCCAAGGAGCGGGGCGCGTACGTGATCGGCACGGCCAGCGCCCCCAAGCACGCGCTCCTGCGCGAGCTCGGTGCCGACGAACTGATCGACTACCGCACCCGGGACTTCACCGGGATCGCCCCCGTCGACCTGGTCTTCGACACGATCGGCAACGACACGGCCGTCCGCTCGCTCGACGTCCTCAAGCCGGGCGGTCAGCTGATCTCCATCGCGATCAGGGAACTCCCCGAGGACCTCCCCGAGCGGGCCGCGGCCCGCGGAGTACGGGCCTACCCCCTCCTCGTCGAGGCCGACCAGGCGAGCATGCGGGCGATCCGCGACCTGGCCACCGCGGGCAAGCTCAAGGCCGTCATAGAGGCCCACTTCCCGCTCACCCGGGCCGCCGAGGGCCACACGCTCGGCGACACCGGCCGGGTCACGGGGAAGGTCGTCCTCACGGTGCCCGAGTAGGGGGCGTTGACCCGGTCTTCAGGTGGTCGTCAGACTTGTCGCCCGCGGCCCTGGGCAACGGCGCCCGCGGCCACCTCATGACCGGGGAGCATCGTGACAGGACAGGTCATTCCGTACGAGGTACAGGGCAGCGGCTCCGGGCGTGCGGTCGTGCTGCACAACTGGTTCGGGGACCGGACGAGCTTCGCGCCGATGCGGGAGCATCTGGACGGGGAGCGGTTCAGCTACGCGTTCGTGGACTGCCGGGGGTACGGAGAGGCGATCGACGCCGACGGCGACTTCACCATGGAGGAGGTCGCCGGGGACGCCCTCGCCGTGGCCGACCGCCTGGGGTGGGAGACGTTCTCGGTCATCGGCCACTCCATGGGCGCCAAGGCCGCCCAACTCATGCTGCTGGACGCGCCGTCGAGGATCCGCTCGGTCGTCGGCATCTCACCGGTGGCCGCGTCGGGCTTCCCGCTCGAAGGGGAGGTGTGGGAGCTGTTCGCCGGTGCGGCGAAGGACCCCGGGAGCCGCAGGGCCATCATCGACAACACCACCGGCGGGCGGCGCGACGACGCCTGGCTGGACGCCATGGTGAGCCGCTCGATGCGCCACTCCTCGCCCGCCGCCTTCCGCGCGTACCTGGACTCGTGGGCGCGCACCGACTTCCACGAGCGGGTGGCGGGCAACCGGACCCCGGTCCTCCTGGTCGTCGGCGCGCATGACCCGGCGCTGGGGGCCGAGGCCATGCGGGCGACCTGGTTGCAGTGGTACCCGAACGCCGAGCTCGAGGTGCTGCCGGACGCGGGGCACTATCCGCCGGAGGAGTCCCCCGGGGCGCTCGCCGCGGCCATCGAGGGGTTCCTGGGCCGCTGACGCGCGTCAGCCCCCGGTGGCGGCGCGTTCCGCCGCGCTGCGCTCGAGGCAGAACTCGTTGCCGGCCGGGTCGGCGAAGACCACCCAGCCGGTGCCGTCGGGGTTGCGCCGGTCGTCGAGGACGGTCGCGCCGAGCGCCGTCAGCCGCTTCACCTCCTCCTCCCGCGGCCCGTCGGGCTGCAGGTCCAGGTGCACCCGGTTCTTGAGCGTCTTGGCCTCGGGCACCCGCAGGAACAGCAGGCCCGGCTGCCCGTCGGGCGTCGTCAGGGCCACTTCACCGTCACCCGGCCGGTACTCGGGGTCGACCGGATGGCCGGTCACCCCGCTCCAGAACACGGCCAGGTCGTACGGCTCGTGCGGCGGCGCGCAGTCGAAGCTGATGTTGCGGACGAGGGATGTCACTCGATCTCCTTGGGGGCGCGTGCGGTCCGCGCCGGACTGTACCGGGGCCGCGTCACCGACGCGGCCCCGGCGATCAGCCAAGTGGTGCCGTCAGCACGGCCTGACGTACCAGATCGGCTCCCAGTAGTAGGACGGGTTGTACGAGGGCGCCCCCACCGTGGTGGTGACGACATTGCGGTTGCGGTCCTTGAGCCTGGCCTGGGTGCCGGGGGTCTGGTTGTTGAGCCAGGAGCCGTAGCCGCGCCAGTTGGAGAGGGCGTGGTCCTTGCAGTAGTACAGGTCGAGCTGGTCACCGGTGAAGTTCTGGCCCCGGAACATGCAGAACCGTTCGTAGCGGCACTCGGCGAACTTCGCGTTCGCGGAGCTCAGGTCGCGGGCCTTCTTCTCGCCGGGCAGGGCGAGCGTGAGGCTGGCGCCGTCCAGCTCTATCTTGTTGGCGGCCACCTGCCTGCCGCCCCCGCGGGCGAGGTAGTCGTCGACTCTGCTCTGCAGCTCCTTCGCCTGCGCGCCGCTCAGGCCCGCCTTCTTCGCCTGGGCACCGAAGTCCGCGGTGCCGGCGGCCGAAGCCGTGCCGGACGTGCCGATCAGTGAGCCCGCCAGTGCCGTCGCCGCGAACACCATCGCGGCCGATGTGCGGAGTGCCATTCGAGATTCCCCCTCATGGATCCCGAGCCGGCACCCACCGCCCTTGCGGTGGGCATGCCAGCAGTGTCCACAGGGCGGTCGCCATGTCCAAGCCGTTCGGCGGTGTTCGAAACGCGCTGGTGGCGCCCGTCCGTCAGTCGTCCAGCGCGTCGTCCAGGATCCGCACCCACTGCTCCACCACGCGCCGGCGCCGCGCCCGGTCGTCCGTCAGGAGCGTCGCCAGCCCCAGCCCGCGCGCCATGTCCAGCAGACCCTGCACCGTCTCCCGCACGCCGGGCACCTTCTCGTCCGCGCCCAGCAGCTCCACCGCCATGCGGTGGGTCTCCCGGCCGACGCGCGCCTCCAGGTCCGTCACGCGCGAGCGCAACTGCGAACGGTCGTGGGAGGCGGCCACCCACACCTGCAGCGCGGCCCGGAACAGGGGACCGGTGTACAGCTCGACCAGCTCGGTGACGACGACATACCGGCGCGCCGGCCCCAGCACGGGCGACGCCGCCACCACCAGCTCCCGCAGCGCGGCCGACCGCTCCTCCGCCACGTACTCGACCGCCGCCGTGAAGAGGTCCTCGCGGGTGGGGAAGTGGTGCTGTGCCGCGCCCCTGGACACACCCGCCCGCTCGGCGACCACGGACACCGTCGAGCCCGCCCACCCGTACTCCGCCAGGCACGCGATGGCCGCCTCCAGCAGACGCTGCCGCGTCGCCCGGCTCCGGTCCTGCTTGGGCCCGGTCAGCGCACCCACGACGGGTCCCTCTTCGCCAGGAACGCCGCCATGCCTTCCCGCGCCTCCGCCGACGCGAACAGCTGCCCCGACCGCTCGACCAGCTCCTCCGTATCCCGGTCGAAAGCACGCAGCACCTCCGCCGTGACCAGCCGCTTCGACGCGGCGAGCCCCTGCGGGGAACCGCGGCGCAGGCCCTCGAGCATCGGCCGCAGCGCCTCGTCCGGGCCCGCCCCGCCGGCCGCCAGCGTGATGAGGCCGATCCGCGCCGCCTCCTGCGGGCCGAAGCGTTCCCCCGTGAGGTAATAGCGCGCAGCCGCCCGGGCGTCGAGGCGCGGCAGCAGCGGCAGGGAGATGACGGCCGGGGCCAGCCCCAGCCGCGCCTCCGTGAAGGCGAACGTCGAAGCCCCGCTCGCCACCGCGATGTCGCACGCGCCCAACAGCCCCAGGCCCCCCGCCCGTACATGGCCGTCCACGCGCGCGACCACCACGGTGGGCAGCTCCACGATCGTCCGCAGCAGCCGCGCCAGCTCCAGCGGTCCCGTGGGCGCCGGCTCGCTCAGGTCCGCGCCCGCGCAGAAGGTGGTGCCGGAGTGGGTGAGAACCACAACACGGGTGCCGGCGTCGTCGCCGGCCCTCTCCAGGCCCTCCAGCAACTCGCCCACGAGACGGGACGAGAGGGCGTTGCGATTATCCGGCGAGTCCAGGGTCAACGTGGTGACGCCGTGCTCGTGCGAGCTGCGGACCAGCATGGCCAACCTCCTTCGGTCAGTAGGACTTGGGCAGGCCCAGCGTCTGATGCGAAACGTAGTTGAGGATCATCTCCCGGCTCACCGGCGCCACCCTCGTCACCCGTGCCGCGGTGATCAGCGAGGCCAGCCCGTACTCCGTGCTCAGCCCGTTGCCGCCGAGCGTGTGGACCGCCCGGTCGACGGCGTGGACCGCGGCCTCGGCGGCGGCGTACTTCGCCATGTTGGCGGCCTCGCCGGCGCCCGCGTCGTCACCGGCGTCGTAGAGGCGCGCGGCCTCGTACGTCATGAGCCGCGCCAGCTCGATCTCGATGTGCGACCGCGCGAGCGGATGGGCGATGGCCTGGTGCGCGCCGATCGGCTCGTCCCACACCTGGCGGGTACGGGCGTAGTCGACGGCCCGCGCGATCGCGTACCGGCCCATCCCGATCGCGAACGCCGCCGTCATGACGCGCTCCGGGTTGAGCCCGGCGAACAACTGCAGCAGCCCGGCGTCCTCGTCGCCCACCAGCGCGTCCGCCGGCAGCCGCACCTCGTCGAGGACGAGCTCGAACTGCTTCTCGGGGGACGCGACGTCCATGGGGATGAGGCGGCGCGTGAAACCGGGCGTGTCCCGGCCGACGACGAAGAGACAGGGCTTGAGCTTCCCACTGCGGGCGTCCTCGGTGCGGCCGACGATCAGCGTCGCGTCGGCGACGTCCACGCCGGAGATGAAGACCTTGCGGCCGGTGAGGATCCAGTCGTCGCCGTCGCGACGGGCCGTCGTGGCCAGGCGGTGGGAGTTGGAGCCGGCGTCGGGCTCGGTGATGCCGAACGCCATCCGTCGCGTGCCGGCGGCCAGACCGGGCAGCCAGGCGCGCTTCTGCGCCTCCGTGCCGAAGCGGGCGATGACGGTGCCGCAGATGGCGGGCGAGACGACCATGAGCAGCAGCGGACAGCCGGCCGCGCCCAGCTCCTCCAGGACGATGGCCAGTTCGGTGATCCCGCCGCCCCCGCCACCGTACTCCTGGGGAAGGTTCACGCCGAGGTAACCGAGCGCGCCGGCCTCGGCCCACAACTCGTCGGCATGTTCCCCCTTGCGAACGGCGTCGGCGAAGTACGCACGCCCGTAGCGCCCCGCGAGGGCGGCGACGGCCGCGCGCAGGGCACGCTGTTCGTCGGACTCGACCAGAGGGATCACGAGACTGTCTCCTCGAACTCGACGATGACGGCGAGCAATTCCCCAACCAAGACCTGGGCGCCGGGCACGGCGTGCAGCGCGGAGAGGGTTCCCGAGGCCGGCGCCACGACCCGGTGCTCCATCTTCATGGCCTCCAGCCACAACAACGCCTGCCCGGCCCGTACGGAAGCCCCCACGGCGACCCCGTCGGCCACCCGCACGACGGTGCCGGGCATGGGGGCGAGGAGAGAGCCGGGGTCGGCGGGCCCGGCGGGGTCGGGAAAACGGGAAAGAGGGGTGAGGGCGTACGAGCCGGCGTGCGGGGTGTCGACGTACACGACATCACCCCCATATGAGGCCACTTCGACGGCACGACGAACACCGTCCACCTCCAGCACCACCTGATCCCGGCCGGCGTGCAACAGCCGGACGCCAGGAAACCCCTCGGCCTCCAGCCCGTCACGGCCGAGGCGGTAGCGGACGGTATGAAGCCCCCCGGCAGCGCAGCGATAACTCTTGATCTGCGGCATGGAGAAAACATTGCGCCAGCCACCGAACCGATGACGACCCTGCGCGTCGGCGACGGCGGCGGCGAGGGCCGCCAACGGGGCGCCCTCGGCGGGCACGGTCAGCGCGGCCAGGTGGCGCGAGTAGAAGCCGGTGTCGGGCGCGCCCCGGGCGAACTCGGGGTGGCGCAGGGAACGAACCAACAGATCCCGATTGGTGACAGGCCCATGGATGCGAGCGCGCTCCAGAACAAAGGCAAGCTGACGAACAGCCTCAAGACGAGTGGGCGCCCAGACGACGACTTTGGCGAGCAGAGGATCGTAGTGAACGCCGACGAGGTCACCGTCAGAGAAACCGGAGTCGACGCGCAGACCGGCACGATCGTACGGACGGGAGGCGACGGGGCCGGAGGGGTGGGGGTCCGGGACGCTGTCGTGTATTTGCGGGCCCAAGGAGGGGGTGGGCGAAGGACGCCGGGTTCCGGGCCCGTAAATATACGGTCCCGGACCCCCACCCCGGAGGTCCCGGCGCCGGCCCCACGACGCCTCGGCCCCCACGGCCAGCCGGTGCACCACGCCCGTCTGCGGCAGCCAGTCGCGGGCCGGGTCCTCGGCGTACAGGCGGGCCTCCACCGCGTGCCCCGAGGCCGGCGGGGGCGAGCCCAGTGCCGCGCCCTCCGCGACGCGCAGCTGCAGCGCCACCAGGTCGACGCCGTACACGGCCTCGGTCACCGGGTGCTCGACCTGAAGACGCGTGTTCATCTCCAGGAAGTAGGACCGCCCGTCGACGACAAGAAACTCTGCTGTTCCCGCTCCCAGGTAACCGATCGCACGGGCAGCCGAAGTGGCGGCGTCACAGAGCCCGAGCACCACCTGCTCGGGCAGCCCCGGAGCCGGGGCCTCCTCGATCACCTTCTGGTGCCGTCGCTGCAGGGAACAGTCCCGGGTGCCCAGCGTCCACACCGTGCCGTGCGCGTCCGCGAGGAGCTGCACCTCCACGTGGCGCGCCCCCTGGAGGTACGGCTCCACAAAGACGTCACCGTCCCCAAAAGCACCCACAGCCTCAGCCCGCGCCGAAGCCAACGCCTCGTCCAGACCGGCCAGTTCCCGCACGACCCGCATCCCCCGCCCGCCCCCGCCCGCCGCGGCCTTGACCAGCACCGGCAGGTCGGCGGCGGTGACGGCCGCCGGGTCGAGGGGCGCGAGCAGCGGCACCCCGGCCCGCGCCATGACGCGCTTGGCGCGCGTCTTGGAGGCCATCGCCTCGATGGCCTCCGGCGGCGGCCCGATCCACACCAGTCCCGCCTCCCGCACCGCCCGCGCGAAGCCGGCGTTCTCGGACAGGAACCCGTACCCCGGATGCACGGCGTCGGCTCCTGCCGCCCGCGCGGCGGCGATCAGCAGGTCGCCCCGCAAGTACGTGTCCGCGGCCGCGCCCCCCGGCAGCCGCACCGCCGCGTCCGCCTCCCGGACGTGCCGGGCTCCGGCGTCGGGGTCGGAGTACACCGCCACCGTCGTGACGCCCAGCTCCCGGCAGGTACGAAAGACGCGGCAGGCGATCTCGCCCCGGTTGGCGACGAGCACCGAGGAGATGGCGGTCTCCTTCGCAGAAGAGAACACGGAACCCTCACATCCGAAAGACACCGAAACCACCCCGAGCCCCCTGCACGGGCGCGTTGTGCACCGCGGAGAGGCACAGCCCCAGCACCGTCCGCGTGTCCCGGGGGTCGATGACCCCGTCGTCGTACAGCCGCCCGGAGAGGAACACCGGCAGGGACTCCGACTCGATCTGCCGCTCCACCGCGGCGCGCAGCGCGGCGTCGGCCTCCTCGTCGTACGGCTGCCCCTTCGCCGCCGCCGACGCGCGGGCGACGATGGACAGGACCCCGGCGAGCTGCTGCGGGCCCATGACGGCGGACTTGGCGCTGGGCCAGGCGAAGAGGAAGCGCGGGTCGAAGGCCCGTCCGCACATGCCGTAGTGCCCGGCGCCGTAGGAGGCGCCCATGAGCACCGACAGATGCGGCACCTTCGAATTCGACACGGCGTTGATCATCATGGCGCCGTGCTTGATGATGCCGCCCTGCTCGTAGGCCCGGCCGACCATGTACCCGGTGGTGTTGTGCAGGAAGACCAGCGGGATGTCGCGCTGGTTGGCCAACTGGATGAACTGCGCGGCTTTTTGCGATTCCTCGCTGAAGAGGACGCCCTGCGCGTTGGCGAGCACGCCCACGGGATAGCCGTGGAGCCTCGCCCACCCGGTCACAAGGCTCGCGCCGTAACAGGGCTTGAACTCGTCGAAGTCGGATCCGTCCACGATCCGGGCGATGACCTCGCGGGGGTCGAAGGGTTCCTTCAGATCGCCGGGGACGATGCCGAGGAGTTCGTCCTCGTCGTACAGGGGCGGCTCGGCTCGCTCGGCGGGGCCCGGATCGGGTTGGGCCTTGCGCCAGTTGAGGCGGGCGACCACGCGCCGGGCCAGGCGCAGCGCGTCGAGTTCGTCGACGGCGAAGTGGTCCGCGAGGCCGGAGACGCGCGCGTGCATCCCGGCGCCGCCGAGCGACTCGTCGTCGCTCTCCTCGCCGGTGGCCACCTTCACCAGCGGCGGGCCGCCGAGGAAGACCTTCGCCCGCTCCTTGACCATGATGACGTGGTCGGACATGCCGGGGACGTACGCGCCTCCGGCCGTGGAATTGCCGAAGACGACGGCCACGGTGGGGATGCCCGCCGCCGAGAGCCGGGTCAGGTCGCGGAAGAGCCCGCCGCCGGGGATGAAGATCTCCTTCTGGCTCGGCAGGTCGGCTCCCCCCGACTCGACGAGCGAGATCACCGGCAGCCGGTTGGCGCGGGCGATCTCGTTGGCGCGCAGGGCCTTCTTCAACGTCCACGGATTGCTGGCGCCGCCGCGCACGGTCGGGTCGTTGGCGGTGATGACGCATTCGACGCCCTCGACGACGCCGATGCCGGTGACGAGGGAGGCGCCGACGGTGTACTCACTGCCCCAGGCGGCCAGCGGCGACAGTTCGAGGAAGGGGGTGTCGGGGTCGAGCAGCGACTCGACGCGTTCCCGGGCCGTCATGCGGCCCCGCGCCCGGTGCCGGGCGGTGTACTTCTCGCCGCCGCCCGCCACCGCCTTGGCGTGCTCGGTCCCGAGGTCGGCGAGCTTGGCCAGCATGGCGGCCCGGTTGGCCGCGTACCCGGGGCCGGCGGTGTCGAGCGCGGACGGCAGCACGGTCACAGCAGGACCTCCGGTATCTCCAGATGCCGGGCGCGCAGCCACTCGCCCATGGCCTTGGCCTGCGGGTCGAAGCGTGCCTGGGAGGCGACGCCTTCGCCGAGGATGCCGTCGACCACGAAGTTCAGGGCCCGCAGGTTGGGCAGGACGTGCCGGGTGACGGCGAAACCGGCGGTCTCCGGCAGGAGTTCGCGGAACCGCTCGACGGTCAGTGCGTGTGCCAGCCACCGCCACGCGTCGTCCCCGCGCACCCATACGCCGACGTTCGCGCTGCCGCCCTTGTCGCCGCTGCGGGCGCCCGCGACGAGCCCGAGGGGGGCCCGCCGCGTGGGCCCGGCGGGCAACGGCGGCGGCAGAACGGGGTCCTCGACCGCGAGCGGCTCCCCCACCGCGGCCGGCTCCCCGGCCCGTACGGCCGCCGGCAGCACCGGCACCCGGGTGCCGTCCGGCAGCACGGCCACGTGCCGCACCGTGCCGGCGTCCACGTACGCGGCCTCGAACACGCCGTAGGGCGTCGGCTTCGCCGGGGGCGTCGCCACGTGGAAGCCGGGGTAGCTGGCCAGCGCCAGCTCGACGCAGGCGGCGCCCACGGCCCGGCCCACCTCCGGGTCGTGGTCGCGCACGACCAGCCGCAGCAGGGCGCCGGCCTCCTCCTGTACGGGCGCGTCGGCCCGGTCGGTGCGGGCCAGGCTCCAGCGGGCCTCGGCGGGGCGGCGGGCGGCGAGGACGCCGTCGAGCTGGGCGCGCACGAGGCGGGCCTTGGCGTCGATGTCGAGGCCGGTCAGGACGAAGGCGACCTCGGTGCGGTGCCCGCCCAGCCGGGTGAGGCCCACCTTGAGCGTGGGCGGCGGGGGCTCGCCGCGCACCCCGCTGATCCGCACCCGGTCCGGGCCGTCGGCCGCCAGCCGCACGGTGTCCAGCCGGGCCGTGGTGTCCGGTCCCATGTAGCGGGCGCCGGCCGTCTCGTACAGCAGCTGTGCCGTGACCGTCGAGACGGTGACGGCGCCGCCCGTGCCGGGGTGCTTGGTGACGACAGCCGAGCCGTCGGCGTGGATCTCGGCGAGCGGGAAGCCGGGCCGGCGCACGTCGTGTTCGCCGAAGAACGCGTAGTTGCCGCCCGTGGCCTGCGCCCCGCACTCCAGGACGTGCCCGGCGACGACCGCGCCGGCGAGCGGGTCGAGGTCCTCGGCGGTCCACCCGAAGTGCGCGGCGGCGGGCCCGGTGACGAGCGCGGCGTCGGTGACCCGGCCGGTCACGACGACGGTCGCGCCCGCGCGCAGGCATTCGGCGATGCCCGCGCCGCCGAGGTAGGCGTTGGCGGTGAGCACGCCCTGGCCCCACCGGTCCTCGCCGAGGAGGTCGTCACCGGTGACGTGGGCGACGCGCGCGGGCACGCCGAGGCGGTCGGCGAGGCCGGCGACGCGCTCGGCGAGGCCGGCGGGGTTGAGCCCGCCGGCGTTGGTCACGAGCCTGACCCCGCGGTCGGCGGCCAGGCCCAGCCCCTCCTCCAACTGGCTCAGGAATGTGCGGGCGTAGCCGCGGCCGGGGTCCTTGAGGCGGTCACGGCCGAGGATCAGCATGGTCAGTTCGGCGAGGTAGTCACCGGTCAGGACGTCCAGGGGGCCGCCGGTGAGCATCTCGCGCAGGGCGTCGAACCGGTCGCCGTAGAAGCCGGAGGCGTTGCCGATGCGGAGAACGGGCGGCGCGGGCAGGGGCGCGGGCATGGCACCGGAGGGTGGCACCGGCGGGCAAAACAAGCAAGCGTGCTTGCATTAATTCCGGCCGCGATTCCGGCCGCCCGGCGGTGCCAGTGCGCTGGCGAGGACTTCCGCGACGTGCCGGCCCTGTTTTCCCGTGAGTTGGGTGATCTGGGTGCGGCAGGAGAAGCCGTCCGCGAGCACTTCGGCGCCCTCAGGTGCCGCGCTCAGCGCCGGCAGCAGCTGCTCCTCCGCGCAGGCCACGGACACCTCGTAATGGCCGGGCTCGAAGCCGAAGTTGCCCGCCAGGCCGCAGCAGCCGCCGCTCAACGCGCCGGTGAGCCCGGCACGTTCGCGGAGCCGGTGCTCGGCGGCGTCACCCAGGACGGCGTGCTGGTGGCAGTGGGTCTGGCCGGCGACGGGCCGGTCCACGCGCGGTGGGCTCCAGTGCGGGGCGCGGTCCTCCAGCACCTGGGCGAAGGTGCGGACGGAGGAGGCGAGGCGCCGGGCGCGCGGGTCGTGGGGCAGCAGCTCGGGCAGGTCGGCGCGCAGGGCCGCGGTGCAGCTGGGCTCGAGGCCGACGACGGGCAGGCCGGCCGCGAGGGCGGGCTCCAGGACGTCGAGGGTGCGACGTGCGACGGCCCGGGCGCGCGTCAGCTGGCCGGTGGAGATCCAGGTCAGACCGCAGCAGACCGGCCGGGGCGGTACGACCACGCGCAGGCCGGCGTCCTCCAGCACGGCGACCGCGGCGCGGCCGGCAGAGGGCGTGAAGTAGTTGGTGAACGTGTCGGGGAACACCACCACGGCCGTACCGGAGGCCCCCGCTCCGGCCCGCCCCGCTCCGGCCGGGTCCGCTCCGGCCTGCCCCGGTCCGGCCTGGTCCGCTCCGGCCCGGTCCGCACCGGCCCGCCCCGCTCGGGCCTGCCCCGCTCCGGCCCGCCCCGCTCCGGGCAGGGGCGCCGCCGCGGCTGTACGGGCGGCCGTACGCCGGCGCCACCACCGGGTGAACGGCTCCGGTGCGAGCCGCGGGAGATCCCGCTCGGGTGCGATGCCCGCCAGCCGCTTCACGGCAGCGGCCGACGGGCCGCGCGGGGCCACCCGGCCCAGCAGCGGCGCGGCCGGCTCCGCCAGGCGCAGCCACAGCGGCAGCCACCCCATCGTGTAGTGCGCGGCGGGCCGCATCCGGCCCTGGTAGTGGTGGTGGAGGAACTCCGCCTTGTACGTGGCCATGTCCACCCCCACCGGGCAGTCGCTGCGGCAGCCCTTGCAGGCCAGGCACAGGTCGAGGGCCTCGCGCACCTCCGGGGAGCGCCAGCCGTCCGTCACCACCTCCCCGGCCAGCATCTCGTGCAGCAGCCGGGCCCGGCCCCGCGTGGAGTGCCGCTCGTCGCGCGTGACGCGGTAGGAGGGGCACATGACGCCGCCCGCCGGATCGGGCCGTGTCTCACGGCACTTGGCGACGCCCACGCATCGGCGGATCGCCGCCGTGAAGTCGCCGCCGTCACCCGGATAGCCGAACTCCACGTCGACGGGCCGCCGGGGCAGCACGTCGAACCGCAGGTTCTCGTCGAGCCGGTACGGGCGCACGAGCATGCCCGGATTGAGGCCGCCCGCCGGGTCCCAGAGGTCCTTGAAGCGCTCGAAGAGCCGCACCACCTCGGCGCCGTACATGCGGGGCAGCAGTTCGGCGCGCGCCTGGCCGTCGCCGTGCTCGCCCGACAGCGAGCCGCCGTGCGCGACCACCAGCTCCGCCATGTCCCCGGAGAACTCCCGGTACCGGCGCACCCCTTCGGCGCTCAGCAGGTCGACGTCGAGCCGTACGTGCACACAGCCCTCGCCGAAGTGCCCGAAGGGGGCGCCGCGCAGCCCGTAGCGTCGCAGCAGGGCCCGGAACTCGCGCAGGTACGGCCCCAGCCGCTCCGGCGGAACCGCACAGTCCTCCCAGCCGGGCCAGGCTTCCCCGCCGCCGGGCAGCCGGGTCGCGGTGCCGGCGGCGTCCTCGCGCACCCGCCACAGCGCGCGCTGGGCGAGGGGGTCGGCGACGACGGCGGAGCCCGTGACGGCCCCGTCGGCGGCCGCCGCGCGGCACAGCTCCCGGGCCCGCGACCGGGCCTCGCCCTGCGTGGCGCCGCCCGTCTCGACGAACAGCCAGGCGGCCCCCGCGGGCAGCGCGCCGACGCCCTCGCCCACCAGGTCGGCGGCCATGCCCTCCACCGTCAACGGCCCCAGCGGCAGCAGCGGAAGCGCCGCCTCGGCCGCCGTGCTCTCGTCCGGGTACCCCAGCACCGCCAGCACCCGCGCCGCGGGCGGCTCGACGAGGCGGACCGTCGCCCGCGTCAGCACCCCCAGCGTGCCCTCGCTGCCGGTGAAGGCCCGCGCGAGGTCGGTGCGCCGCTCGGGCAGGAGCGCGTCGAGGGCGTAGCCGGAGATGCGCCGGGGCAGGGCGGGGAACCCGGTGCGCAGCAGGGCGAGGTGGTCGTGGACGAGGGCCCGTACGCCGTCCGCGAGCAGTTCGGGGAGCCCGTCGTAGCCCTGCCCCAGCCGGGCCTGTTCGCCCTCGTACGTCAGGACGTCCAGCGCGTGGACGTTGTCGGCCGTCGTGCCCCAGGCCACCGAGTGGGCGCCGCACGCGTTGTTGCCGATCATCCCGCCGAGCGTGCACCGGCCGTGCGTCGAGGGATCGGGGCCGAACGTCAGCCCGTACGCGCCCGCCGCCGCCCGCAGGTCGTCCAGGACCGCTCCCGGCTGGACGACGGCGGTGCGGGTGTCGGCGTCCACGGCCAGGACCGCGTTCATGTACCGGGTGAAGTCCAGGACCACGCCCTCGCCCGTGGCCTGGCCCGCGATCGAGGTGCCGCCGCCGCGCGGCACCACCGGCACGCCGTGCTCGCTGCACACCGCCAGGGCGGCGGCGACGTCGTCGGCGTCGCGCGGGGCGACGACCCCGGCCGGGACGCGCCGGTAGTTGGAGGCGTCCATGGTCACCAGGGCGCGGGCGGAGGCCGTGAAGTCGACGTCGCCGCGCACGTGGGCCCGTAGTCGCGCCGCCAGGGCCGGGGGCGCCGGCCGGGCGGCTGCCGCGTCCTCGCGGCCGATGTGATCACCCATGGGCCCAGCCTGCCCACAGAACCGCCGGATACCGGCACAGTTGGCACATCCATCCTGTCGTTTCCGTCTCATCGAGTGGACGTACGGCCATGACGCGCGGAGCGGCGATTAGGCTGCGGACGTGGCTGATATCCAGATTCCCGCTGACATCAAGCCCGCCGACGGTCGCTTCGGCGCGGGCCCGTCCAAGGTGCGTACGGAGGCGCTCGCCGCCCTGGCGGCCACCGGAACCTCCCTGCTCGGCACGTCCCACCGCCAGGCCCCGGTCAAGGACCTGGTCGGCAGGGTGCGCGACGGCCTGCGTGAGCTGTTCTCCCTGCCCGAGGGCTACGAGATCGTCCTCGGCAACGGCGGGTCGACCGCGTTCTGGGACATCGCCACGCACGGTCTGATCGAGTCGAAGTCGGAGCACCTGAGCTTCGGCGAGTTCTCCTCGAAGTTCGCCAAGGCGGCGCAGAAGGCGCCGTGGCTGCGGGAGCCGACGGTCATCTCCTCCGCGCCCGGCACCCACCCCGAGCCGCGCGCCGAGGCGGGCGTCGACGTCTACGCCTTCACCCACAACGAGACCTCCACCGGCGTCGCCGCGCCCATCCGGCGCGTCGCGGGCGCGGACGAGGGCGCGCTGGTCCTGGTGGACGCCACGTCCGGCGCGGGCGGCCTGCCCGTGGACATCGCCGAGACGGACGTCTACTACTTCGCCCCGCAGAAG
The DNA here is from genome assembly GCF_040646235.1 of Streptomyces sp. NPDC046261. Classification (NCBI taxonomy): domain Bacteria; kingdom Bacillati; phylum Actinomycetota; class Actinomycetes; order Kitasatosporales; family Streptomycetaceae; genus Streptomyces; species Streptomyces sp. NPDC046261. Next base: position 206,570 of record NZ_JBEYZU010000009.1, read on the forward strand.
TCCTTCGCCGCCGACGGCGGGCTGTGGCTGGCCGCGTTCTCCCCGGCCGCCCTGGAGCGCGCCGCCCGGATCCACGCCTCGGGCCGGCACATCCCCGAGTTCTTCTCGCTGCCGACGGCCATCGACAACTCCCTGAAGAACCAGACCTACAACACCCCCGCTCTCGCCACCCTGTTCCTGCTTCAGCAGCAGGTGGAGTGGCTCAACGGCCAGGGCGGCCTGGACTGGGCGGTGCGCCGCACCGCGACGTCCGCGCGGGCGCTGTACGGCTGGGCGGAGGCGTCCAAGTACGCGACGCCGTTCGTGGCCGACCCGGCCCAGCGTTCGGCCGTCATCGGCACGATCGACTTCTCCGACGACGTGGACGCGGCGGCCGTCGCCAAGGTCCTGCGCGCCAACGGCATCGTGGACACCGAGCCCTACCGCAAGCTGGGCCGCAACCAGCTGCGGGTCGCGATGTTCCCGGCGATCGACCCGGCCGACGTCGAGGCCCTGACGGCGTGCGTCGATCATGTGATCGAGCGGCTGGCCTGACCCGCCCGCGGCCCGCCGGCCCTAGCGGGGCCGGGGGCCGCGCCGCAGCTCGTCCCAGGTCTCCGGGCCGACGACCCCGGTGGCGGTCAGCCCGCGGTCGGCCTGGAACTCCCTGACCGCGGCCTCGGTCTCCTCGTCGAACTCACCCGACGGGTCGTGCCGGACCTCCAGGTGGCCCCAGAAGCCCAGCAGGCACTGGGCCTCCTTGACCGCCGGGCCCTCGCTGCCCAGCCGGACCGTCGGCGGCTTGTGCGCGAAGCCGCACGAGAGGCCCTCGACCGGGACCTCGTCGGCCGACGCGGTGCCGGCGGTGAGCGCGCCGGCACCCACGAGCAGGGTGGCGACGAGCGTCGCCGATGCCGCTAAGCGTCTGCAAGATTTCATGATTGATCCACCTCTTTCACCCGATGTCCCGTTGTGGGACGGGCTTTGAGCCTACGGATCAACGGCCGCCGCGACCAAGCGATTTACGTACCGTCCGCCCGCCCGCGGAACAGCTTGCGCAGGACGATGATCAGCAGGGCCGCGACCACGACGGTCCCCGCTCCTATGGCGAGATTGCGGTCCCGGTCGTCGCCCGTGGTGGCGGCCTCGTCGTCCGGCGCGTCCCCGCCCTTGCCGGAGTCGCCGGGCTTGCCCGTGCTGTCGGGCAGCAGATCGCCGTCGAGCCCGACCGGGGTGACGCGGCTGGAGGCGCCCTCCGTCCCGTACATCAGGGTCCGGCCGTCGGGGGTGAACGTGACGGACTCGCCCTGCCGCTGCAGCGGGACCGTGGGCCGGCCGATCTCCTTGGGCCGCCCGTCCCGCCAGCGGTACGCGCGGGCCTCGAAGTAGCCCCGGACGACCAGCCGGGAGCCGTCCGGGGAGAACGCCCCGTCCGTGGCCCAGACGTTGATGTCGGCGACGCGCCGGAAGGTGTTCACGCCGGACGCCGACAGCCGCTCCGGCCCCTCGTACAGGGCGCCCTTGCCCGAGCGCTTCTTGCTGGCGATGTAGGCCCGGCCCGTCGTGGGGTGCACCATCAGCGACTCGGCGTCGCGCGGGCCGTCCTCGTAGCGGACGGTGAAGCGCGTCGGGGTGACGGTCGCGTCCCGCAGCGTCCTCGGCTCGGGGAAGCGGTAGATCCACACCTCCGGCCAGGTGCCGCCGAGGTTGTCCCCGATGTCGCCGACGTAGATGTTCCCGTCGGGGCCGATCGAGACGGCCTCGACGTCCCGGGCGTCGATGCCGCCGAGCCGCACCGTCGCGACCGTACGACCCGTACGGCTGTCCACCGCGAAGATGTTCGCGACGTCGCCGCTGTCGTTGTGGGTCCAGTAGACGCCCGGATGGGTGCGGCTGGCCGCCAGCCCGCTGGACTCCTTGATCCTCGGGTCCTGGATGGTGAAGCCGGAGGGCGCATCACCCTCCGCCGCCGGTGCCGCCACCGCGGGCGGGGCGGCGGGCAGCGCTACCAGCACGGCGATTCCGAGGGCGGCGAGGAATGGACGCATGGGCCAAGCCTGCCATCAGCGCGTGGCGGAGGGGCGCTTGCCACCCTTCGCCACGCCCTGACGTGTTGGTCGGCTCAGCCGACGATGTCCGCGTACCCCTCCACCTCGCGCGGGTCGCGCGGGCCCGGGCCGACGTAGCGGGCCGAGGGGCGCACCAGGCGGCCCGTGCGCTTCTGCTCCAGGATGTGCGCGCTCCAGCCCGCCGTACGGGCGCAGGTGAACATCGAGGTGAACATGTGCGCCGGGACCTCGGCGAAGTCCAGGACGATGGCCGCCCAGAACTCGACGTTGGTGGCCAGCACCCGGTCCGGGCGGCGGTTGTGCAGCTCCTCCAGCGCCGCCTTCTCCAGGGCCCGGGCGACCTCGAAGCGCGGCGCGGCCAGCTCCTCGGCCGTGCGGCGCAGCACGCGGGCGCGCGGGTCCTCGGCGCGGTAGACGCGGTGGCCGAAGCCCATGAGGCGCTCACCACGGTCCAGGGCGCCCTTGACGTAGGCGACGGCGTCGCCGGTGCGCTCGATCTCCTCGATCATGCCGAGGACGCGCGAGGGCGCGCCGCCGTGCAGCGGGCCGGACATGGCGCCGACCGCGCCCGACAGGGCGGCCGCCACGTCGGCGCCCGTGGAGGCGATGACGCGGGCGGTGAACGTGGAGGCGTTCATGCCGTGCTCGGCGGCCGAGGTCCAGTAGGCGTCCACGGCCTTGACGTGCCGGGGGTCGGGCTCGCCGCGCCAGCGCTTCATGAAGCGCTCGACGACGGTGTCCGCCTTGTCGATCTCCCTCTGCGGCACCATCGGCAGTCCCTGGCCACGGGCCGACTGGGCGACGTACGACAGGGCCATGACGGCGGCCCGCGCGAGGTTGTCACGGGCGGTGGCCTCGTCGATGTCCAGCAGCGGCTTGAGGCCCCACACGGGAGCGAGCATCGCCAGCGCGGACTGCACGTCGACGCGGATGTCACCGGAATGGACGGGGATGGGGAACGGCTCGGCCGGCGGCAGCCCGGGGTTGAACGAGCCGTCGACCAGCAGCCCCCAGACGTTCCCGAACGAGACGTCGCCCACCAAGTCCTCGATGTCGACGCCTCGGTAGCGGAGCGAACCGCCTTCCTTGTCGGGTTCGGCGATCTCCGTTTCGAACGCGACGACTCCTTCGAGTCCGGGTACGAAGTCGGACATCAGGCGGCTCCTCATGATGTGTTCGACAAGCGGCTGCCAGCCGCGCGGGCGGGGTCCGGGGTCCTGAAGGTTCCGGCCGGGCGGCCAGAGGGATTGCTGCTGCGGGTGTGCTTCGGGGCAGGTGTGTCCGGGTCGGCGCCGGAGCGGTTACGCGGCAGCATGTGCGGCTCGCGGTCCGTTCCGGTCAACCCGGTCATGCCCCGTGCGGCAATACTTCACCCGGTACTTCACCCGGCCTCCGCAGAGGCCGTTCCGGGGCCGGACACGATAGCCGGTGGATACGGGTGCCACAGCCATCCACCCGTGATTTTGGGGTGTCCCGCACAGGTGGGGGAAGGTGATGTCCGGCACACCGCGCTTTTCACCGGCGAGGGGATTACCGGCCGTCGCCACGGGGCAGAGGAAGGGATCAGCGGTTTCGCGCCCGCGGGGACCGACTCGTGCCGGGGTCCGGATCTTTTCCTCGGGCCCGCCGCTCCTGCAAGATGTGGCCGTGGCCCACTCCGACAAGTACGCGTTCGAGCACGACCTCGCCGCCATGCGCCGCCACTACCAGTTCGAGGGCCTCGCCGAGGCGGACCTGGCGGCCGGCCCGTACGAACAGTTCGCACGCTGGTTCGGGGAGGCGGCCGCGGGCTCGCTGTACGAGCCCAACGCCATGGTCCTGTCCACCGCGGACGCCGCCGGACGGCCCAGCTCCAGGACCGTCCTGCTCAAGGGCTACGACCCGCGCGGCTTCGTCTTCTACACCAACTACCGCTCCCGCAAGGCCAGGGAGATCGCCGTCAACCCCCGGGTCTCGCTGCTCTTCCCCTGGTACCCCCTCGCCCGGCAGGTCGTCGTCACCGGTACGGCCGAGCGGGTGGACCGGGAGGAGACCGCCGCCTACTTCCGCTCCCGCCCCTACGGCTCGCAGATCGGCGCCTGGGCGAGCGAGCAGTCGACGCCGGCGGCCGGCCGGGCCGAGCTCGACGCGGCGTACGAGAAGATGACGGCCCGCTACCCCCAGGGCGAGCACGTGCCCGTACCGCCGCACTGGGGCGGCTTCCGGGTGACCGCGGAGACGGTGGAGTTCTGGCAGGGGCGCGAGAACCGGCTGCACGACCGGCTGCGGTACGTGCGCACGGGCGAGGACTGGCGGGTGGAGCGCCTGTGCCCGTAGAAGGGCGCTGAACGCAGACGATCCGTGGGCCCGCTACCCCGCGCCGCACAAGCGGCGCGGGGTGCCGAGCGGACGACTCGGCGGCCCACGGATCGGGTGACTGCCTGGGATTGGCCGGCGGAGCCGGCGTTGCGCTGTACGCGACGACGGGCGCTAGCCCGCAGTCACCTCACGCGTCCGGAAAGAAATCATGTCCCGAACCACCTCCCTTCTCGTGTACGCCCCAGCCTAGGAAGCGGTTTCGGTGACGACAACAGAATTTCCGTGGGCACCGATTTCGCCGAAGACGGTGTGGTGTCAGCCAGGGTCGAGTTGAATGCCGCTCGTGCAGGACATGCAGGGCATGCTCCACCCGCAGACGCGTTCAGCAGGGGGTACCCGGTGACCGCTCCACACCAGTCCGGCCCGGCCCGTCACGAGGCGGCCGCGGACAGCGACGACCACGTCCTCCTCGCGGCTCTCCTCGACGGCATGGACGCCGCGCTGTGCGCGTTCGACGCGGACGGCACGGTCACCCACTGGAACCGCGAGGCCGAGCGGATACTCGGCTGGTCCGCGAAGGAGGCCGTCGGCCGGCACGGCCTCGCCGGCTGGGCCCTGCGCGAGGCGGACGCGGAGGAGGTCACCGGGCGGCTGCTGGGCGCGATGAAGATCCCGGGCCGGCAGGTCGACGAGTTCGCGCTGCTCACCAAGGACGGCGGACGGGTGCTCGTGCGCATCCAGTCCTGCGCCGTGCCCGGTGGGGACGGCCGTCCGGCGGGGGTCTACTGCGCCTTCAGCGAGGTGCACACGCAGATCGACCTGGAGCGCTCGGTCGCGCTCAGCGAGGCGCTGTTCGGCGAGGCGCCCTGGGGCGTGGTGCTCGTCGACGCCGACCTGCGCCCGGCCCTCGCCAACGCCCACGCCGCCCGCGCCCTGCGCACCAGCCGCACGGCCCTGCTGGGCCGGCCCCTGGGGGAGCTGCTGGACCAGGGCGTGGAGGAACTCGAGGGCGCCTTGCAGCACGTCCTGGCGGCCGGCGCGCCGCCCGCGCCCACCGAGCTGTGGGTGACCGTACGGGACCAGGGCACCGGCGTCGCCCTGCCGGAGCGGCGCTGCTGGCGCTCCGGCTTCCTGCGGCTGGCCACGCCCCTGGTGGAGGAGCCCGTGCCGCTGGGGGTGGCCTGGCTCTTCCTGGACGTGACGAAGACGCGCCTGGCGGAGCAGGAGAGCGCGCGGCTGCGGTTCCGCGGCAGCCAGCTGCACCGGGCGGGGCGGGCCGTCGCCGAGTGCGAGGACCCGATGGAGGCGGCGGCGCTCTACATGGACTTCGCCCTCGCGGGCTTCGCCGACCACGCCCTCATCGACCTGCTGCCCGACCCGGATCCCGCGCCGGAGGCGCCGATCCGGCTCGTCCGCGCCGCCACGACACCCGCCGGGGCCCCCGGCCAGGCCCCGGTGCCCACGGGCGGCGGCCTTCCGGTGCCGTACATGGCCGGGCACCCGGCGCTGCAGGCGGTCGAGCGCTGCGGCTCGGTGCGGGCGGCCACCGACCGCACGGAGGGCTGGGCGGCGGCCCGCAAGTGGCCGGACGGCACGCGGCACGCCCTGTCGACGGCGCTGCGCAGCCGGGGGCGCACGGTCGGGGTGGTGACGTTCCTGCGCGGGCCGTCGCGGCGGCCCTTCGACCGGGCGGACGCGATCTACGCGGAGGACATCGCCACGCGGGTGGCGGCGTCCATCGATCTGGCGGTGGCGGTGGCGCGGTAGCGGCGCGGGGGCCGCCGGTCGGTCTAGTGCCGGAAGAAGATCCGGTCGCCGTACTCCTCCAGGAGGCGGCCGTTCCACTCGTGGCCGCCGTCGATGTTGCCCGAGCGCAGCATGGGCGGGTCGATGCCGCGGGAGGCCAGCTCGGTGGCCGCCGAGGCGACGACGGCCTGCATCAGGGCGCTGGTGACGACGGTGGACGCCGGGCCGAAGGGTGCCGCGATGCCGTCGGCGGAGAGCTCCGCGTCACCGGTCGCGATCTTGTTGTCGAGGACGAGGTCGCAGTGGTCCTTCAGGAAGGTGCCGGAGGTGTGCCGCGAGCGGGTCTCCCGCGCGTAGGCGAGGGAGGTGACGCCGATGACCTTCAGGCCGAGGGCGCGGGCGTTCATGGCCATCTCGACGGGCAGGGAGTTGCGCCCGGAGAGGGAGATGACGATCAGGACGTCGCCGGCCCGGGCGGGGCTGGTGTCCAGGACCGCCCCGGCGAGGCCGTCCACGCGTTCCAGGGCGCTGCCGAGCGTGGCGGGCATGATGTCGACGCCGACGGTCCCGGGCACGGCGAGCAGGTTCATCAGGGCCAGGCCGCCCGCCCGGTAGACGACGTCCTGGGCCGGGAGCGAGGAGTGGCCGGCGCCGAAGACGAAGATCCGGCCGCCGTCCGCGACGGCGTCGGCGAGCAGGGACCCGGCGGTGGCGATGCGGCCGGCCTCCTCGTCGCGGACCCGGCGCAGCAGGGCGATCGCGGCGTCGAAGAACTGCCCGGCAGGCTTGTTCTCGCTCATCGCTGCGGGACTCCTTGGGCTCGGTCGGGCGCGCGGGGGCGGAGCGGGCCGCCCGGCGCATTCTCTCGCGGCGCCGCTCGCGGCGCGGATCACGTTGCGGTGTGGACGGCCGGGCTGTCAATACGGCGGGGGAGGCCGGTGGCGTACGCGGTCCTGTTGTCGCCGGTATGCGTCAGAATTGAGTCCAGGGCCAGCGCACGACTTATCGAGGGGCACGGCATGTCCGGACTGATCGACACCACGGAGATGTATCTCCGCACCATCCTTGAGCTTGAAGAGGAAGGTGTGGTTCCCATGCGCGCCCGCATCGCCGAGCGGCTCGACCAGAGCGGCCCGACGGTGAGCCAGACGGTGGCCCGCATGGAGCGGGACGGGCTGGTGTCCGTCGCCGGGGACCGGCATCTGGAGCTGACCGAGGAGGGCCGCCGGCTGGCCACGCGCGTGATGCGCAAGCACCGCCTCGCGGAGTGCCTGCTGGTCGACGTGATCGGCCTGGAGTGGGAGCAGGTGCACGCCGAGGCCTGCCGCTGGGAGCACGTGATGAGCGAGGCCGTCGAGCGGCGGGTGCTGGAGCTGCTGCGCCACCCGACCGAGTCGCCGTACGGCAACCCCATCCCGGGCCTGGAGGAGCTGGGCGAGAAGGCCGAGGCGGACCCGTTCCTGAACGACGGCATGGTCAGCCTGATGGATCTGGAGCCCGGCACCGACGGCAAGACCGTGGTCGTACGCCGCATCGGCGAGCCGATCCAGACGGACGCCCAGCTCATGTACACGCTGCGACGTGCAGGAGTCCAGCCGGGGGCCGTGGTCAGCGTGACGGAGTCGCCCGGTGGGGTGATGGTGGGCAGCAGTGGCGAGGCCGCCGAGCTGGCCTCGGAGATCGCCTCCCACGTCTTCGTCGCCAAGCGCTGACCGGCCTCGACGCCGGACGCGCGGTGCCCGCGCCGGGTACGTATACCGCGTTACGTAAAGCTGCCGAGCCGCTGTGGAAACGGCGCGCCCGGGCCCGGGCCGTGCGACGCTGGCGCTGAGTGCTGAACGCATATGCGCGCGCCGCCGACCGGGGAGGGGTTCGGATGAGGCCAGCGGGCCGCACGGCCGCCCCGTGCCCGGGGGCCGGCAGCTCCGTCGCCGACGGTGGTGCGCGCGGCGCGCACGCCATGAGCGTGCCGAACGCGAGGGACGAGACGAGCGAGACGAACGAGATGAAAGGGCCCCGGCGCCCTCACGGGCAGCCGGGGCCCCACCTCCCCGTTTTCCCCCGTGGCGCCCCGGAGCCCCGAGCTCCCAGGGTGCGCCTCGCGGACCTTCTTCCCCGAGCGGTCCGCGCCCAGGTCGATTTCTCCCCTGGGCACAGACGGTCAATCCTTCCGCCCGGTCACTCGAACGAGGGGTGTTGCGCGCGACAACGGTTCATTCGAATGGAAGTTCCATAAGGTGGAGCTGCTCGGGGGAGACGAGGGGGTGCCAGGGCTCATGGTGCGGCGTATCGAAGTGACCGGAAGCGGCGGAGTGCGGCTTGCCGCCTGGGAGTTCGCCGAATCACCGAAAGCGGGCGGCGGCCGGTACGGCGGCATGGCCGGCGGCCGCGCGGTGGGCCGGGGCGCGGGCTGCGGTGCCGGTCACGGCCGGGGCCGCAACGGCGCACAGGCTTCCGGCGGCGGGGTGTTGCTCCTGCACGGCCTGCTGGGCCGCGCCGCGCACTGGGCGGAGACCGCCCGCTGGCTCTCCGCGCGCTACCGCACGGTGGCCCTCGACCAGCGCGGCCACGGCCGCAGCGGAAAGCCCGTCAGCGGCCCCTACGCCCGGGAGGCATATGTCGCCGACGCCGAGGCCGCCGTCGAACAGCTCGGCCTGGCCCCCGTCACCCTCATCGGTCACGCCATGGGCGCCCTCACCGCCTGGCAGCTCGCCGCCCGCCGGCCCGACCTCGTCCGGGCCCTGGTCATCTGCGACATGCGCGCCTCGGCCCTCGGCGCGGCCACGCAGCGGGAGTGGAGCGAGTGGCTGGGGTCCTGGCCGGTGCCGTTCGCGACGCTCGCGGACGTGCGCAAGTGGTTCGGGGAGGACGATCCGACGCTGGAGCGGCCCGCACCGGCCCGCGGCGACTTCTACGCCGAGGTGATGTCCGAGCGCGCCGACGGCTGGCGCCCGCTGTTCTTCCGCCGCCAGATGCTGCAGGCCCGCGAGGGCTATGCCCATGACGCGCACTGGGAGGAGCTGGCGCAGGTGGAGTGCCCGGCGCTGGTCGTGCGGGGCCTGGACGGCGCGCTGGGCCGGGCCGAGGCGCAGGAGATGGTCCGCGTCCTGCCGCGCGGCCGCTACGCCGAGATCCCGGACGCCGGCCACCTCGCGCACTACGACCAGCCGGACGGCTGGCGGCGGGTCGCCGAGCCCTTCCTGGAGGCGTCCGTGCCGGCCTGAGGGCGGGCGGCCGGGGCCGGGTCCACGCCGGCCGATTTAATTCAACGGCCGTTGACATAACTGGGGTGCCGGGTGTGCACTGGGCATGAGAGCGCGGTCCACGCCAGGCCGGCAGTGCACCGTCACGCCGCAGCCAACCACCGGGAGCTGTCATGTCCCCTCACCCCGACTTCACCGCGGACGTCCTGGTCGTCGGAGCCGGCCCCACCGGCCTGCTGCTGGCCGGTGATCTCGCGGCGTCCGGCGTGCGCGTCGTCGTGCTGGAGAAGCGCACCCAGGAGTCCAACCTCACCCGTGCCTTCGCCGTCCACGCCCGCACCCTGGAGGTCCTCGACGCCCGGGGGCTCGCCGAGCAGCTGATAGCGACCGGCAACTTCATCGGCCGCCTGCGCCTCTTCGGCCGCACCCACATCGACCTCAGCGACCTCGACACCCGCTTCCCGGGCGTGCTGATGACCCCGCAGTACCACACCGAGCGGCTGCTGGAGGAGCGCGCCCTCAAGCACGGCGCCGAGATCCGGCGCGGCGCCCGGGTCACCGGACTGACCCAGGACGCCGAGGGCGTCGACGTGCGCGTACAGCCCGCGGGGGAGGACGACGCCCCCGCGGCCCCCACCACCGTGCGCGCCCGCTACGTCGTCGGCACGGACGGGGTGCACAGCGCCGTCCGCGAGGCGATCGGCATGCCGTTCCCGGGCCGGTCCGTCCTGCGGTCGGTCATGCTCGCCGACGTCCGCCTCGACACCAGGCCCGGCCAGGTGCCCGCCTTCAACGGCGTCGCCGAGGGCTTCGCCTTCATCGCCCCCTTCGGCGACGGCTGGTACCGCGTCATCGCCTGGGAGCGGGGCAGCGACCTGCCCTCGGGCGCCCCCGTCGACTTCGACACCCTCCGCGCCGTCACCCGCGCCGCCTTCGGCACGGACTTCGGCATGCGCGAACCCCGCTGGACCTCGCGCTTCCACAGCGACGAACGCCAGGTGCCCCGCTACCGCGACGGCCGCGTCCTCCTCGCCGGCGACGCCGCCCACGTCCACTCGCCCGCCGGCGGCCTCGGCATGAACGCCGGCCTCCAGGACTCCGCGAACCTCGGCTGGAAGCTCGCCGCCGTCCTGCAGGGCCGGGCCGACGACCGGCTCCTCGACAGCTACCACGACGAGCGCCACCCCGTCGGCACGGCCGTCCTGCGGGCCAGCGGGGCCATCGTGCGGGCCGTCCTGGCCACCACGCCCGTCACCCGGGGCCTGCGCAACGCGGCGGCCGGAGCCGCCTTCCTCGCCCCCTTCGCGCTGCGCCGGGCCGCCCTGTTCATCTCCGGCATCGGCATCCACTACCCCGCCCCGCCCGGCGCCCACCCCCTCACCGGCCGCCGCGCCCCCGACCTGGCACTGGCCGAGACCGACGACGGCCCGATCCGGCTGTACGAAGCACTGCGCGCCGGCACCTACGTACGGGTCCTGCCGCGCGGTGCCGAGGTGAAGCGGGAGGCCGGCGTCACGACGGTCACCCGCGCCGACGCCGGCACCACCACGCTGCTCGTACGGCCCGACGGCTATGTGGAAAGGGCCGTCGACCGCTAGCCCTTGCTCACCGCCGTCAGGATCTCCGGCAGCCGGCCGGCCGCCCGCGGGGCCGCGAACCGCAGCCCCGCCCAGGCCACCAGCAGCCCATAGGCGGCACCGGCCGGCACCAGCACCCACAGCAGCCCCGGCGAGCCCAGCGAGTGCAGCCATATCGCCACCCCCACCAGCGGGGCGCACAGGGCCGCGCTCGCCAGCCCCCCGAGGACCAGGCTCATCCAGGCGATGCCGGCCTGGCCGGGCGCGACGCTCTTGAACGCCCCTTCCTGCGGGATGGAGTAGGGGTACTTCGCGGAGACCAGGCCGCTCGTGGCGAACAGCGCACCCACCAGGGCCAGGCACAGCCCCCACACCATCGGCATGTCGCGCCAGTTGTGCGAGAGCGCCGCCGAACCGAGCACCACCAGCGTCACATACGGCACCGCTATCAGCGACAGGGCCAGCGCGCGCGAGCGCATCTCGGCATAGGCATCACGCGGCGAGGAGATCGTCTGCAGCACCATCCAGAACGCCGAACCGTCCTGCCCGAACTGGTTGTACATCTGCATGCCCAGCATCGTGGCCGAGAAGAAGGCGTAGTAGATGCTGCCGTTGTTCTGCGCGGCGTTGACGACGGGCAGGACGATGCCGATCAGGAGCGCGGAGGCCCACGCCATCCGCGTCTTCGGGTCGCGGCCTATGTAGCGCAGCGAGCGGAGCATGACCGCGCCCGTGCGGCCGGCGGGCAGCAGCCGGGCGAGGCCGGAGCTCTGCCGCGCCCCACGGCCGTCGGCCCCCTTCGGCGCGGCGGCCACCACGGTGGAGGCGTCCGCCGAGATCATCACCTTGGTCAGGCTCCGCTGCCACCACCACAGCACGGCCACGAGCACGACGACGGTCAGCGCCAACTCGCCCGCCGCCAGGCCGTAGGAACCCTCGCCGGCCGCCCGGACGGCGTCCAGCGCCGAGCCCGGCGGCACCCAGCGCAGGACGTCCGCCGCCGGCTCCAGCCGGGCGAGGCCGCCGATGGTGTTCAGCTTCGTCATGCCGAGGTTGACGAACTGCAGTCCGACGGCGATGAGCAGACCGCTCAGCAGGGCCATCTCGCGGCCCTTGCGGCTGGTCAGCAGCCGGACGTTCGCGGTTGCGACGGCTCGCACCAGCGCCAGGCAGAGCAGCAGGGACAGGGCCGAGGCGAACACCCCGACCACCGCCGCCACGACGCCGTGCGCCGTCGCCAGCACCGAACCGATGAAGATGACGAGGGTGAAGGCCGGGCCTATGCCGATCAGCGACGCCGTCAGCAGCGCCACCACCAGCCGCGAGGGGCGCAGCGGGAGCATCGCCAGCTTCGTCGGGTCCAGGGTCTCGTCCCCGCCGGGGAAGAACAGCGGCACGACGGCCCAGCCGAAGGCCATCAGCGCCGCCAGCGGCACGGTCAGGGCGGCGGCGTGCTCATTGCCGCGCAGGGCGAGCAGGCCGAGGAGCTGGAGCGCCCCGAAGAGCGCGGTGAGGACGAGCGAGGTGATGTAGACGGCCTTGCGGCCGGAGGACTGACGCAGGCCGTTGCGCAGGAGGGAGAGCTTCAGCCGGGCGAACGTGGCGGGGAGGGAGGGGGTCGTGGCGCTCATCGGGCCCCGCCGCCCAGCCAGTCGAGGCTCTCGCCGCCGGCTTCCGCGCGCCCGCCGACCAGTTCGAGGAACGCGTCCTGCAGGGTGGGCGCCGCGCCCCGTACGTCCGCGAGCGGTCCGTGGGCCCGGATGCGGCCGCCGGCGAGCACCGCGACCCAGGAGCACAGCGACTCCACCAGCTCCATGACGTGGCTGGAGAAGACGACCGTGGCGCCCGAGGAGGTGTAGCGCTCCAGGACCTTGCGGATCGTCTGGGCGGAGACCGGGTCGACGCCTTCGAAGGGCTCGTCGAGGAATAGGACCTGGGGGTTGTGGAGCAGGGCGGCGGCCAGCCCGATCTTCTTGCGCATGCCGGTGGAGTAGTCGATGACCAGCTTGTTCTGCGAACCGGCGAGGTCGAGGACGTCCAGGAGCTGGGTGGCCCGCTTGTCGACCTCGTCGCCGGGCAGGCCGCGCAGCCGCCCGGTGTAGGCGAGGAGTTCGCGGCCGGTCAGGCGCTCGAACATCCGGAGCCCCTCGGGCAGCACCCCGATGCGGGACTTGACGGCGGCCGGGTCCTGCCAGACGTCATGCCCGCCGATCTCGACGCGGCCGGCGTCGGGTCGGAGCAGTCCGGTGACCATGGACAGGGTGGTGGTCTTGCCGGCGCCGTTCGGCCCCACGAGGCCGATGAACTGTCCGGCCGGTATCTCCAGATCGATGCCGGCGACCGCCGCCTGTTCACCGAAACGCTTCCACAGTCCCTCGATGCGGACCGCGGGCATGGTGTCCTGTGTCACTGCGCTCTTCCTCTTCCCCGTGACGTGGTGCTCGAGGGGGTGCGGGAGATCGACTCCAGGACGACTCCGCCCCCTCGAACACCACCGTAAGGGGGATGTGAGGGGGCGGACAGTGAGGTTTGTCAGCAGTTCTCAGCGGCTGCGGGACAGCGAGGCCTCCCGGCCGCAGGCGTAGGCCAGGGCGCTGACCAGCTCCTCCGCGTCCGGCAGCCAGCGGTTGGCGGCCGTGGGCTGGCGCGCCCACTGGACCGGGCCGCGGTTGCCGATGCGGGTGGGGGGCGCGATGACGTAGTCGCCCTCCCCGCGGGCGACGAGGTCGAGGGTGGAGGGCGACCAGCCGAGCTTGCGGGCGTGGTCGGCGACCTTCAGCGCGCCGCCCGGCAGGACGAAGAACTGCATCCGGCGGAACGGCGTGCACGTGATCGGCCCCAGCTGGATCTCCATGCGTTCCATGCGGGCCAGCGCCAGGAAGCCGGCGGACTCGGAGACGTCGAGGGCGTCGAAGGTGCGACCGGTGGGCAGCAGGATCGAGGCGCGGGGCTGCTTGGTCCACATGCGCCGTGCCGTGGACGCGCTCCCCGTGGCCTGGGTGGCCCAGTCGGGCCGGGCCGGGTGGGCGCCCGGCGCGGGGCAGTCGAGATCGCCGCACGAGCAGCGCTCCCGCCCGTCCACGGCCTCAAGCCAGGTGCCGGCGAATACGTCCCAATGCCGATCCTCCGCGTACCTCGCCGCGGCGTCGAGCACGCGCTCGCCGCGTTGTTGGGGGATATGCGGGGCTCCTACTCCGATGGTCTCTTCCACGTTCAACTCAACTCCCCTTGTCACCAGGGGTTACGGCTCTGGCGCAGGCTTGTGGCAACTGCCGGTAACAGCACGTGGGGCGCACGGATGCATGTACGGGGGCGCAGGCGAAGGTTCGCCGCCGCGAAGGGGTAGCCACCTGGGCGCGGGCGCTGACCTAGGTCATTGCCGCGATTGATGCCAATACCGGCAAGTCCTGCATTCTCCGGATATCCAGGGGGCAAAGATCACGGGAGAAGGCGTTCACAGCTGTATCGGCACTTCCGCGATGCGCGGAGCGCATCGCGAACGCATAGCAGTCTCAGGGGGTAAAGCATGGCCGCACGGCCACTCGTGGCGCGGCAGCCGAACGAACGGCTGCAAGCGCTGATTCAGGAAGCCGGCTGTTCCAATGCCGGGCTGGCGCGCAGGGTCAACATGTGCGGCGCCGAGCACGGTCTCGACCTGCGGTACGACAAGACGTCCGTGGCCCGCTGGCTGCGCGGCCAGCAGCCCCGGGGCCGGGCCCCGGCCGTCATCGCCGAGGCCCTCGGCCGCAAGCTGGGCCGGTCGGTCACGATCGACGAGATCGGCATGGCCAACGGCAAGAACCTCGCCTCGGGCGTCGGCCTGCAGTTCTCCCCGACGGTCCTCGGCGCGATCGAGCAGGTCTGCGAGCTGTGGCGCAGCGACGTCGGCCGCCGGGACTTCCTCAGCGGTACGTCGGTGGCGTCCTCGGCTCTCGTCGAGCCCAGCCGCGACTGGCTGATCACCGCCGCCGACGCGCAGGTGGCGCGGAGCGCCGGGGCGCGCGTGGGCCCGTCGGACGTCGAGGCGGTGCGCGCCACCACCGAGGCGCTGGTCGAGCTCGACCACCGGTACGGCAGCGGCCATGTGCGGCCGGTCGTCGTCCACTACCTCAACAGCGTCGTCTCCGGGCTGCTGGCCGGCTCGTACCGGGAGGCGGTCGGCCGCGAGCTGTTCGCGGCGGTCGCCCGGCTGACGGAGCTGGCGGGCTACATGGCCGTCGACACCGGGCAGCCCGGCCTCGCCCAGCGCTACTACATCCAGGCCCTGCGGCTGGCGCAGGCCGCCGGGGACCGTGGCTACGGCGGCTACGTCCTGGCCGCCAGCATGAGCCACCTCGCCGCCTCCCTGGGCAACCCCAGGGAGATCGCCCAGCTCGCCAAGGCCGCGCAGGAGGGGGCGCGGGGGCATGTGACGCCCCGGGCGGAGGCGATGTTCTACGCCGCCGAGGCGCGCGGTCACGCGCTGCTCGGCGACGCGCGGTCCTGCCAGACGGTCGCCTCCCGGGCGATCTCCCGGCTCGAGGCCGCCGAGAACGGGCAGGACTCCGGTGACGACCCGCCGTGGATCCGCCACTTCGACCGGGCCTACCTCTCGGACGAGCTGGCGCACTGTCACCGTGACCTCGGCCAGGCCGAGCCCGCACGCCGGCACGCGGAGGACGCGCTGACCACGCATCCGACGGGCCGGGTGCGGCGCCGCGCCATCGACCTGCTGCTGCTGGCCACGGCCCACGTCCAGCAGCGCGAGGTGGAGGAGGCCTGCGTCACGGGCACCCGGGCCCTGGAACTCCTGGGCACCCTGCGCTCGAACCGGGGCGCGGAGTACCTGGACGACTTCCGGCAGCGCCTGGAGCCGTACCGGGAGGAGCCGGTGGTGCGGGAATTCGGCGCCCGCCTGGAGCTGCAGGCGGCGTGAGGGAGCGGCCCCAGGGCCCGGACCGGCGGCCGCTCACCGCCGTCCGGGGCCTGGGGCGGGACCGGGGACGGAAGGGTACGGACGGGGCGAAGCGGCCGCGCATGGCCGACCGCGTGTGCGACCCGGTAGCGTGAGCCGCCGGTTACGCAAGTCCCGTTACAGCCTGAGGAGTCCCCGGTGACGCAGAGCGGACAAGGAAACGAGCCGCAGCCTCCTGCGGCGCCGCCCGCGCCGCCCGTACGGCCCGCTTCCGACGCGAGCGGGTCCTGGGGGCCGGGCGCCCCTCGCGCGCCCCTCCCGCCGGAGAACCCGCCGGGCGACTCCGACGCCACCCAGTACCTCCCGCCGCTGGGCGGTGCCCCCATGCCGGGCGCCCCGCTGCCGCCTCCGCCGTACGCGGCGCCGTCCGGATTCGACGCGTCCACGCAGTACTTGCCGCCGGTGCGCGGGGACGCCGGGCTGCCGGGCGGAAACCCGACCGGGATACGCGAGATACATGAGATACGCGAGATAAGTGAGGCGAGCGACGAGCCGGGCGGCGGCACGTACGGGCGCGGCGGCCCCGAATCCGCTGCAGAGGCCACGCAGTTGCTGCCCCCGCAGGGCGGCCCGTCCCGCACGCCCGACGCCGAGGCCACCGCGTTCCTGCCGCCGGTCGCCGGTGGCGCCCCCGGTGGGCCGGTCCGTACGCCCGACGCCGACGCCACCGCCCTGATACCCCCGGTCGCCGGGGGCGCGGGCGCCGCCCCCGCGTACGTCCCGCCGGGTACCGGCACCGGGGCCCGGCACGCGGCGCCGCCCTCGTACCCTCCGTCCCCTCCGTCCGTCGGCGGTCCGGGGGCCGCCCCCGGCGCGCCGGGAGGCGGGAGTGACGCGGACGCGACCGCGTTCCTGCCGCCCGTGACCGGCCCGGGTGCCGGCGCACCTGTCCGCACGCCCGACGCCGAGGCCACCGCGTTTCTGCCGCCGGTCGCCGGTGCCGCCTCCGGTGGGCCGGTCCGTACGCCCGGCGCCGACGCCACCGCCCTGATGCTCCCGGTCGCCGGGGGCGCGGGCGCCCCGCCCGCGTACGTCCCGTCCGTCGCACCCGACCGCCCGGCCGACGGCGAGGCCCCCGCGTTCCCGCCGCCCCCGGGCGGCACCGGCGGCACCGGGACCGGGCCCGCCACGCCCTTCTCGGTGATGGCGCCCGCCGGGGACCGGCCGCCGCCCGCCGAGTTCGACACGCTCTTCCGGGCCGCCGCGCCCACGCAGCACCTGCCGCCCGTGCCCGCGGGCGAACCGTCCGTCCCGGCCGCCGAGCCCCGGCGCCGGGCCAGGCCGCCGCAGGGCGGACCCGTGCCGCCGCCCCCGCCGCCGCCCATGGGCCGGGCGCCCGCCGGGAACGGGTCCGGGCGCAAGAAGTCGCCCGCCGTGCTGATCGGCGCCGTCGTCGCGGGCTGTGCCGTCGCCGGTCTCGGCGCCGGGGCGCTGCTCAGCGGCGGGGGCGAGGAGAAGAGCGACCCGCAGAAGGCCGCCGTCGCGAGCGCGACCCCCGCCGCCGGGCCCACGCCCGAGGCCACCCCCAGCGCCGCCACCCCCTCGCCCCCGGCGAAGTCGGCCGACCCGGCGGAGGCGCAGGCCAAGGCGCTGGACGCGCTGCTGAAGGACAGCAACAGCAGCCGGGACTCGGTCATCAAGGCCGTGGACTCCACCCGCAAGTGCAAGGACCTCGGCAAGTCCGCCGCCGACCTCACCGCCGCCGCCGGCCAGCGCAACGCCCTGGTGACCCGCCTCGGGCAGACGCCGACGGACAAGCTGCCCAACAGCTCCGAGCTGACGGCGCAGCTGACGAAGGCCTGGCAGTCGTCGGCGTCGGCGGACAGCCACTACGCGGCCTGGGCGCGGCAGGTGGACTCCAAGAAGGGCTGCGTGAAGGGGCACGCCCGCCCGACGCCCGACAGCGCCGCCGGCGACCGCGCCAGCAACGAGGCGACGGCCGCCAAGAAGAAGGCGGCCGGGCTGTGGAACCCGATCGCGAAGAAGTACGGGCTGACGCAGCACGAGTGGACGCAGCTGTAGGGCCGGCGGCCGGGAACTAGCCCCTGGTCCGCTCCTCCAGGGTCCTGGCCACGTTGACGAAGCCGTCCCGCGCCGCCACGAGCCGGCCGTTCCGTACGACCTGGTACGTCACGTTCGCGTTGACGGCGCGGGGGTAGTTGCGGACGGCCAGCAGGTCGTGGTGGCGCCAGCGCAGGGGCGGCGTCAGGCCGCCGGTGTCGACTCGGTGCCCGCCGTCGAGGGCCTGCCGGACCGAGGCGGGGCCGATGTCGTCGGCGGCGAGGGACAGCAGCACCGACCGCAGCACGGTGTAGGCGAGCCAGGTGGTCTGGACGCCGGGGTCGGCGGGGTCGACGCGGTTGTCCCCGAAGGCGTGCTCGTCGATGACCTTGCGCATCGGCTCCCACCGGGCGTCGTCCGCCGCCGGGTACCAGCCGGTGGCGTAGGCGCCCTCCAGGGGGCTGCTCGCGCCGCCCGTGCGGTCGACGAGCGACTGCTGGACGCTGCCGAGCACGGCCGCGATCCGTACCCGCGCGCCCGTGCCGTCCTCGCGCAGGCGCCGGAAGGAGTCGAAGAAGGTGCTGGTGCGCTCCCCGAGGGCGGCTGTTACGCAGGCGCCGTCGTCCTGGCCGGCGCTCTCCAGGGCGGCGGTGCTGTGCCGCGTGTAGTCCGTCGCGTCCTCGGGCGCCCGGATGTCGGTGGCGGAGGGCCGGCCGCCCGCGGTGAGGCCCGCGTCGAGCAGCGCGGGCAGCTGGTCGCCGGCGATCGTGTCCGGCCGGACGAGCGCCACCCGCTTGCACACGCCGGCCAGCTGACGCCCGTTGCCGGCGAGGAGGGCGGCCTGGCCGCCGTTGACGGGGTACGACAGCGGGCTGCTGAACTCCTCGCCGGTGATGCCGTACCCGCCGATGAACGGCGTTCCCGACGCCTCGAGCGGTGACATCATCGAGCGCCCGTGCTGGCTGTAGGAGCCGACGACCGCGACGGCCCCCTCCCGCACCGCGCGCTGTGCGCAGCCCGCGGCCGCCACCGTGTCGTTGCGCTCGTTGCAGGTGAGGACCCTCAGCTCGCGGCCGTGGATGCCGCCGCCCGCGTTGACCCAGCGGGCGAAGGCGCCGGCCATGGCCGGCATGCCGGCCATGTTGG
The DNA here is from genome assembly GCF_040646235.1 of Streptomyces sp. NPDC046261. Taxonomy (NCBI): domain Bacteria; kingdom Bacillati; phylum Actinomycetota; class Actinomycetes; order Kitasatosporales; family Streptomycetaceae; genus Streptomyces; species Streptomyces sp. NPDC046261. Next base: position 225,543 of record NZ_JBEYZU010000009.1, read on the forward strand.
TGGCCCGGGTGCCCTCGGGGGCCCAGGTCATCACCGTGATGGGGGCCCGGGAGTCCCCCCGGGCCCCCGGTAACCCCGTACAGCCGGCGAAGGCCACCGCTGCCGTCGCTGTCGCGCATACCGCGGCCAGGGCGGCGGGCAGGAGCGGGCGGGAGGTCAGGCGGCGCCGTCCGGTCATGGCCCGCAGCCTGCCGCCCGGCAGGGAACGGCTGAGTGATCATGGCGCAACGACCGGTGACGCCCGGGTGAACAGCGGCCCGGCCCGGGCCGCCGGACGGCACGCCGGGAGGGGAACGTACGATCGATCCCTGTGCAGGGTTCAGAGAAGTCTTCCCGTCGCGGCCGCCGCTCGACCACCATGGACGGTATGCCGCTCAATGACATGCCGTGGTGGCGCTGGCGTGCGAACGTACGCTCCGCGCTGCACATGCTCTCGGACCCGGTCTTCCAGCAGGAGTGCTGGCTGACGGGCCGCGAGGGGTACGGAGACGTGACCGACGCCGTCTACCGCCTGGTCGAGGACACCTGGCTGGACAACTGGTCGGCCGAGAAATACGTCGGCACGGTCTTCCGGGACTCCGGTGAGGCCGCGCTCGTCGACGTCGCCGTCCTGCGCGTACTGCGGATCATGCACCAGGTCGGCGCGGACGCCCCGGTCTCGGCCTACCTCGAGCACCACGGCTGGCCGGAGGCGGTCCGGGCCGCGCGCGAGGCACACGTGCGGATGGCGGCGGGCGACGGTGACGACCCCGACGCCCCGCCGCGCTCGCTGGCGGTGCTGGAGCTGGCCACCAGGGTCTGAGGCGGGCGCGGAGGCGGACCGGTCCGGAGGGGGCCGCGGATATGCGACGCTATTGGGCTATGACCACCGAACAGCCTCAGCAGTACGTCCTCACCCTCTCCTGCCCGGACAAGCAGGGCATCGTGCACGCGGTGTCCAGCTATCTCTTCATGACCGGCTGCAACATCGAGGACAGCCAGCAGTTCGGCGACGGCGACACCGGTCTGTTCTTCATGCGCGTGCACTTCAGCGCCGAGGCGCCGGTGACGGTGGACAAGCTGCGGGCCAGCTTCGCGGCGGTCGGTGACTCCTTCCACATGGACTGGCAGATCCACCGGGCCGACGAGAAGATGCGCATCGTGCTGATGGTGTCCAAGTTCGGGCACTGCCTCAACGACCTGCTCTTCCGCTCCCGCATCGGCGCCCTTCCGGTGGAGATCGCGGCGGTCGTCTCCAACCACACGGACTTCGCCGAGCTCGTCGGCTCCTACGGCGTGCCCTTCCACCACATCCCGGTGACGAAGGAGAACAAGCCGGAGGCCGAGGCGCGGCTGCTGGAGCTCGTCCAGGCCGAGAACGTCGAGCTGGTCGTGCTCGCCCGCTACATGCAGGTCCTCTCCGACGACCTGTGCAAGGCGCTGTCCGGGCGGATCATCAACATCCACCACTCCTTCCTGCCGAGCTTCAAGGGCGCGAAGCCGTACCACCAGGCGCACGCGCGCGGCGTGAAGCTGATCGGTGCCACCGCGCACTATGTGACGGCCGACCTCGACGAGGGCCCGATCATCGAGCAGGAGGTCGAGCGCGTCGGCCATGACGTCACGCCCGAGCAGCTGGTCGCGGTGGGCCGCGACGTGGAGTGCCAGGCGCTGGCGCGGGCCGTGAAGTGGCACAGCGAGCACCGCGTGCTGCTGAACGGCTCCCGCACGGTCGTCTTCGCCTAGGGGTCCGGGGGCTCGCCCCGCCCGGGCGCGGGGCGGCCCAGGGGAGCCTCACAGCCGTGACAGCGACGCCGTCGCGTACAGCACGTCCCGCACGGCCTCCGCGTCGCCGTGCGACCCGGCGGCCGCCTCCTCCGGCGAGACGTGGCCCGCGGCCAGCCGGCAGAACTCCACGCCATCCAGCGCCACATGCGCCACCTCGCCCTCCGGGGTGCCGAGCGCGCCGGGGGAGTCCAGGGCGATGTACCAGTGGCCGCCGCCCCTGCCCTCGATCTCCAGGTGCAGCGCGCGGCCGGGCGTGCCCGCCGCGACCAGGGTGCGGGCCGGCGGTGCCAGCCCCGCGCGGCGCCGCCCGGCGATGGAGGCCGGCAGCAGCCGGGCGGCCAGGTCGATCATGCGGTTCAGGTGCGGTGAGGACGGCGGCTCGTAGGGATAGTCGACCGCTTCGGCGATGTCCTCCGCGTGCACCCAGCACTCGAAGGCCCGGTCCAGGAACGCGTCGCGCAGCGGCAGGCTGAACGGCCCGTACGCCACGGGCAGGTCGGCCACGTCGCCGTCGGCGAAGGAGACGGTCCTTATCAGCGAGCGCCCCTGGTCGCGCCAGGCGGCCCGGACCCGCCCGGGGGCCCGCTCGGCGGCCCCGGCCGCCCAGCACGCCTCCGTGCGCTCGCGCGGGGAGCCGGCGCCGCCCGGGTCGGGCAGGCCGAGCGTGCCCGCCACGATGCCGTCCACGGCCATGAGATGGCCGATGACGCCGGCCACGGTCGCGTCGCGCTCGGCGGCCCGCCGCCCGTCGAACCAGGTGAGCCGCACCGGGGCGCGCCACTCCGCCTCCCCGATGTCGCGCAGCAGCGCGTCGAGCCGGGCGGCCTCCGCCTCGTAGGGCGCGGCCCACTCGGGGACGGGGATGCGGGCGGGCCGGCGGTTCAGCGCCCCGGCCAGGACGCGCGAGCGCAGCGTGGGGTCGAGGTCGAGGCTGTCCTCGGGGTGCAGGAGCGCGACCGCGTCGCGCAGCCGGACGGCCTCGTCCGCGCAGCCGGCGCAGTCGGTCAGGTGGTCCTCGACGGCGGCGGTCTCCTCCGCCGAGCACGCGGCCAGCGCCCACGCGCCGAGCAGCGACTTGAGCACGGGGTGGGACCACGTCCGGGGCCGGGCCCCGGCGCCGGACGCCGGTGCCGGCTGCTGCGGCGGTGAGGCGTCCCCGGCGGCCGCCCGCTGCTGCGGCACGCGCGCCGGCGTCCCCGCCGCGCGGTCCGTGCCGGGCGTGGGTTCCGTGCTCATCGCAGCGCCGCCCCGCCGCCGGGAGGCGAGACGGCCCGGGGCCCCTCATGGGCCGTGGACAGCAGCTGTAAGCCCAGCCGCAGGCGCCGCCGGGCCTCGTCCTCGGTCACTCCCAGCCGGGCGGCCGCCTGGCGGTAGTCGAGCCGCCGGAAGTAGGCGAGGTCCAGGGCGGCGCGCAGGGGCGCGGGCATGGAGGTGACGATGTAGTCCGCGCGGGCGGCGGCGCTCGCCGCGCGCACCTTCGCGTCGATCTCGGCCGCGGGCCGCTCCCCGTCGTCCTCCGCGCGCCGCAGCCGGCTGACGGCGTGACGGTGCGCCACGCCGGCGATCCACGAGCGCAGGGAGCCGTCCTTGGGGTCGTAGGCCTCGGGGTGCTCCCAGACGTAGCCGAAGACGTCGCGCGTGACGTGGTCCGCGCCCTGCTCGTCGCCGAGGACGCGGTGGGCGAGGCCGTGCACGAGGGAGGCGAAGCGGTCGTAGAGCTCGCCGAGGGCGGCGGCCTCGCCGTGCGCGAGCCGCTGCTGCATCTTGCGGTCCCACCGGGGTGGTGCGTCGTTCGTCATCCCGCTGCCCCCTCCGTACCGTACTGCTGTACGCCCTCCTGCCGAATGTATCGGCCGGGTACGACAACGCACGAGCGTTTGACCCGAAACCCGGAAAGGGTGACTTCCGGTTGTGCTGCGCATGGTATGGGTGCCGTGACTGTGGGTTGATGCTCCGTCAAAGGTATCGATCGGTCCCGACCGTAGCTGCCCGAATGTGCCGATGTGTTATGCGGGTGTGACCGGATCTATGGGGATTAGGGGTTCGTGCTGGGCATAGGCTCAACAGCGGTCGGCTTATGCCAGCGGGTTTCACACGGTGATTCATGCGGAGTTTCACATGGCGTCCCACGGGGGAAGCGCCAGGCAGCCATACCGCGGAAGGGTCCATTCCAAAGGAAACGACAGACCGAGTGAAGGGGCTCGAGCGCGTGACGTTGAAGGTGTTGGAGCGCGAGCAGGGGGACTGGGCCGTGCTCCAGGTCTGCGGCGAACTTGATCTGGTGACCTCCCCGTCGGTCCGGCAGCATGTGCACGACGCTGTGGCGGACGGGCGGCGGAGTCTGGTGCTCGACCTCGGGGAAGTGCGGTTCTGCGACTCCAGCGGAGTGGGGGTGCTGATCGCCGCCCGCCGGCTGATGCGCTCCTGCCAGGGCAGACTCAGGCTGATCCTCCCCGCCCTCGGCGCCGTGGAGGACTCGCACGTCAACAGGGTGCTGGCGGCGCTGGGGGTCCGCCGGCTGTTCGAGGTCTACCCCGACCTGGCCAGTGCGACCGCGGAGCCGACCACGAACCCGCTCTCGGCCTGAGCCCGGCCCGTAAGGCCCCTGTACAGCCCGCCGCTACCGCTCCTCGCGGGGGAAGCGGGCCCGTACGACGAACCCGCCCTCCTCGGTGGCCGCCGCCTCCAGCGTCCCGCCGAGGCTCTGCGCCCGCTCGCGCAGCCCCACCAGACCGTGGCCCCCGCCGGGCAGTTCCGGCGCCGGCACGGCCGCGTCGGCCGGCCCGTTGCGGATCTCCACCAGCAGCCCCGAGCGCTCGTCCTCGGCGACCCGCACCACCACCTTCGCCCCCGGCGCGTGCTTGCGGACGTTGGTCAGCGCCTCCTGCACCGTGCGGAACGCGGCCCGCTCGACGGCCTCGGAGCGCTCGGCGCGCGGGTCGGAGCCGTCGTCGAACGTGACGTCCAGGGCGCTCAGCTCGATCAGCCGGGGCAGGTCCGACAGCCGCGGCTGGGGGGTGAGTTCCTCGGTGTCGGCGCCGGCCGCCCGCAGGATGCCGACCATGTGCCGCAGCTCGTCCAGGGTCCGCACGGACAGCTCGCGGATCGTACGGGCCCCGTCGCGCGCCTGGACGTCGTCGGTGCTGATCTGCACGGCGCCGGCCTGCAGGCTGATGAGGCTGACCTGGTGGGCGACGACGTCGTGCATCTCGCGGGCCAGCCGGGCGCGCTCGGTGGCCAGGACACGGTCGGCCAGCAGCCGGTCCTCACGGGCCCTGGTGCGGGTCAGCTCGTCCAGCCGGTCGGCGAGTTCGCGCCGGGTGCGGGTGAGCAGGCCCAGCGCGATGGGCGTGGCGGCCACGACGAAGGCGTCGACCAGATTGACGGCCGTCTCGCGCCGGTTGGCGACCATCAGCTCCGAGGCGGGGTACGGCACGAACTGCGCGGCGGCCATCAGCAGTCCGGTGACGGTGAGCAGCCACCGGTTCGGGCGCCGCGCCGCCACCGTGTACAGGGCGATCATGGGCGCGAGCCAGATGAAGGTCAGATACATGCCCGGCAGGGTGAGGGCGAAGGCGGTGGCGGGCAGCCGCTGCCGCCCCAGCAGCGCCACGGCCGCCAGCAGCGACACCCACAGGTCGAACCCCGGGTCGGCGCCGTTGACCAGCAGCGCGTCCCCGGCCGCGAGCAGCGCGGGCCCGGCGACCGGTGCCCAGGCCGGCAGCCAGCCGGGCAGGGAGGCGCGCCACAGGCTCATCTGCCGCCGCCTTCCCGGCCCGAGGCCACGAGCCCCGCGCGGTCGGCGACGATCGCGGCCTGGACCCGGTTGACCCCGCCCAGCTTGCCCAGGACCGCGCGCACATGGTCCTTGACGGTGCTGGGCGCCAGCCCCATCCGCTCGGCGATCTGCGGGTTGGCCAGGCCGGCGCCCAGGTGGGCCAGCACCTCGCGCTCGCGCGGGGTGAGCGCCCGTACGGCCGCCGCGGCCGTCGTCTCGGCCTCGGCGGCGAGGTAGCCGCCGATCACCGCGCGGGTCACGCCCGGGTCGAGGACGCTGCCGCCGCCGGCGAGGGTGCGCACGGACCGCACCAGCTGGTCGGGGTCGGTGTCCTTGAGGAGGAACCCGGCGGCCCCGGCGCGCAGCGCCGCGGCCAGGTACTCGTCGGCGTCGAAGGTGGTGAGCATGGCGACGGCGGGCGGCCGCGGGTGGGCGCGCAGGGCGCGCAGCACGGTCAGGCCGTCGACGTCCGGCATCCGGATGTCCAGGAGCACGACGTCGGGGGCGTGCCGCAGCACGGTGGCCACGGCCTCGCCGCCGCCGCAGTCGGCGACCACCTCGATGTCCGGGGCCGTGCCCAGGATCATGCGCAGCCCGGACCGGACGAGCTGTTCGTCGTCCACCACCGCAACACGGATCACCGCCCGCTACCTCTTCCCTCGTCCATGGGGTTCCACCGGATCCCACCGGCCGGCGCCCCCGGCCCCCTCCAGCCTGCCGTACGGGAGGGGAAAAGCGGAGCCCGGCACTCCCCCCAGGGCCGGGGCCACCCCCGCCGACCGGCGGGGGTGGGCCGGGACCCACGGCGGATTCCGTCCGGGCCCGCGGACGGGCAGAGTGCTGTCCATGCTGCACCATGCGGGGGCCGGCCCCCGGATTCCGGCCACCGTGTGGCGCGCCCGCGCGCTCGTCGTGGCCGGTGTCTGTACCGCCGCCCTCGCCACCGCGTGCGGCCCACGGTCGCAGGCCGCCGCGCCCCCCACAGGCGGCGGCCTGTCCGTGTCCTACCAGGCGCCCAGGGGCGGCGGCGCGGACGAGCGGGACTTCCTGCGCGAGCGCCGGCTGCCGGAGAAGGTCGCCGAAGACCTCAACAGGTCCCTCCGCCTGCCGGAGCGGATAGAGATCGTCGGCCGCTCCTGCAAGAAGGACGACACCCCCGAGTACGACCCGGAGACCGGTCGCATAGCGCTCTGCTACGGCTTCATCGGCGAGGTCCGTTCGATGTTCGAGGCGGACCGGTCCTCCGGTGCCGAGGGCGACGCGGACGAGCGGACGGCCGGCGTCATCACCGAGACGCTCTACCACGAGGCCGCCCACGCGCTCATCGACAAGCTGGACCTGCCGTTCACCGGCCGGGAGGAGGACGTCGCCGACCAGTTCGCGGCGTACCGCCTGCTGGGCCAGGGCGAGCCGGGCCGCGCCGCGCTGCTGGCCGCCGCCGACAACTACGCCCTGTACGCGCGCGACGCCGACCCCGCCGACGCCGACCCCTCGGACGAACACGCCCCGGACGCCGTCCGCAGCGCCGGCTACCGCTGCTACCTGTACGGCTCGGCGCCGCGGCACAAGCGGGCGGCGGAGTACCGGGCCCTGGTCGACGGCAAGCGCCTGACCAAGGAGCGGGCCGCGCTGTGCCAGGGGGAGTACGACGACTTGCGGCGCGGCTGGAGGCAACTCCTCGCGCCGCACATGACCGACCGCTGACCGGCCCGGGTGAGGGGAGGGCCGGTCGGCGGCGCGGCCCCCGGGGGTGTCAGGGGCGCGGCCAGTGGGGCGGGGAGGTGGGCGCCGGGCCCAGCGTCGTCGTGCCGGGCGCGGCCCGGTGCCCCAGGCCGGTGCGGTAGGCGTCCAGGGCGGCCTCCGTGCGGCCCGTGCGCCGCAGCAGATCGCCCAGCAGGCGGCACAGGTCGGCGAGGTCGCCGGCGGCGCCCGTGCGCTCCAGCAGGGACAGCGCGGCGCAGTAGTGCTCCTCGGCGGCCTCGGTGTCGGCGCGCTCCTCGGCGATGAGCCCCAGCAGCCGGTGGGCGCCGCCCGCGTGGACGGCGCCGCGCTCGGCCCCCAGCGCGGTGGGCGACAGCAGCGGGCGCAGCAGCTCCTCGGCCTCGGCGGCCTTGCCCCTGCGCCGCAGCACGTCCGCCAGCTCCACCTCGACCTGCACGGTGAACAGGGCGGCGCGCTTGGAGGCCAGCATGTCGCGGGCGGTGCGCAGCTCGCTCTCGGCCTTGCGCAGATTGCCGTCCTGGGCGTGCACATAGCCGCGCATCCAGTGGCAGTGGGCGAGCTCGGTCCTTATGTGCAGCTGCTGGTAGAGCTCCTGGGCCTTGGCGAGGGAGGCGTCGGCGTCGGCGATGCGGCCCTCGGCGATGAGGGTGCGGGCCACGCCCCGGTGCATGCCCGCCACCAGCGCGGGGTTGTCCACCTGGGGCGCGAGGGCCAGCGCGAGCTCCGCGGCGTGCGCGGCGCGCGCGTGCGCTCCCATGTCCATGTAGGGCGCGATGGAGGCGGTGTACAGGAGCAGCAGGGCGTCCGGGTCGTGCATGCCGGAGGCGTTCAGCTCGTCGAGGGCCGTCTCCAGCAGATAGCAGGCGTAGCGCAGTTCGCCGGCCAGCAGGTGGGCGGTGGCCCGTCCGCGCAGGGCGGGGACGCGGCGCGGCAGCGGCTGGCCGGCGATCAGGGCCTCGGCCTCGGCGAAGTGATCGCGGGCCTCGGTGAGCTCGCCGGTCTCCAGCGCGCAGTCACCGAGCCCGAGCAGGGCCGTGAAGTGCTCCTGCACGAGCTCCAGGGACGAGGCCTCGTCGCGCAGCGCGCGGAAGAGCACGGCGGCGTCCTCGGCGTCACCGGTGGCCAGCGTGCGCCGGGCGTCGGTCAGCCGCAGGCGCAGCTCCGTGGCCAGGTGCGGGGGGCGGCCGGTGGCGAGCTCCTCGACCGTGGTGCCCAGGCGCCCGGCGAGGTGGCGCAGGGCGGTCTCGGAGGGACGGACCTTGCCGGCCTCCAGGGTGGAGACGTACGCGGCGGTGTAGGCGGGTTCGGCCAGTTGTTTCTGGGTGAGTCCCTTTTCGGTGCGCATCCTCAGGACGCGCCGCCCGATGTCGGAGGGCTCGTCCGCCCGTATGCCGTGGGTGCTGTTCTCGGCCACTTCCGCCCCTCGGTACATTGCGCCGTGATCCAAGCCGTGCGTTAAATCTGCTTACGTGAGGATGTAACCGTGCCGAAGACAACCGGGACACGGGCTACCGGAAACATCACCGTCCGGCAGCCCGGGCTGGCCCTCACCGACCACTTCTTCGACGTGCCGCTCGACCATACGTCCCCCGACGGGGAGCACATTCGCCTCTACGCCCGCGAGGTCGTCGCCGCGGGCCGCGCGCACGAGGAACTGCCCTGGCTGGTCTACCTGCAGGGCGGCCCCGGCTTTCCCGCCGGACGGCCCGTGGGCCGCGAGAACTGGCTCGACCGCGCGCTGGAGGACTACCGCGTCCTCCTGCTCGACCAGCGCGGCACCGGCCGCTCCACCCCGGCCGGCCGGCAGACCCTCCCGCTGCGCGGTACCCCGCGGCAGCAGGCCGACTACCTCGCCCACTTCCGCGCCGACTCGATCGTGCGCGACTGCGAGTACATCCGCCCCCGGCTGACCGGCGGCCGGCCGTGGACCGTGCTGGGGCAGAGCTTCGGCGGCTTCTGCGCCGTCACCTACCTCTCGCTCGCCCCGGAGGGGCTCGCGCGGGTGCTCATCACCGGCGGTCTGCCGTCGCTCGACGCCGACGCGGACGCCGTCTACCGCGCCGCCTATCCGCGTATGGAGCGCAAGACCCTCGCGCACTACGCCCGCTATCCGCGGGACGAGGAGGCGGCGCTGCGCATAGCGGAGCACCTCGCCGGCACCCAGGAGGTGCTGCCGGACGGCACGCTGCTGACCGTCCAGGCGTTCCAGCAGCTCGGCATCCTGCTCGGCACCGGCGACGGCTCCCACCGGCTGCACTACCTGCTGGAGGACGCGTTCGTGCCGACCGTCGACGGGCCGCGCCTGTCCGACGCGTTCACCGAACAGGCCGCGGCGGTGCTCTCGCGCGCCGGGAGCCCGCTGTACTCGCTCCTCCATGAGGCCATTTATGCCCAGGACGAGCGCGCGACGCACTGGTCCGCCGAGCGGATACGCGCGGAATTCCCCCAGTTCGAACAGCACTTCGAGCCCGGCGGCCGGTTCCTCTTCACCGGCGAGACCGTCCACCCCTGGATGCTGCGCACCCACGCCGCCCTGCGCCCGCTGCGCCGCACCGCCGAACTGCTCGCGGAGCGCGAGGGATGGACCCCGCTGTACGACGCCGGGCGGCTCGCGCGCAATACGGTCCCGGTCGCCGCCGCGATCTACCACGACGACCTCTACGTCGACACCGCCCACTCGCTGCGCACGGCACGGTCCATCGCCGGCCTGCGGACGTGGGTGACCGACGAGTACGAGCACGACGGGGTGCGCGCGGGCGGTCGCGTGGTGCTGGACCGGCTGCTGCGGCTCGCGAAGGACGAGGTCTGAGAGCCGCCTGAGCCGCGCCTGGGCTCGTCGCGGCAGATCTTCCCCGTCCGATCCATTGTCATGAACCTCCCGAAGCCCCTACGTTGAGCGGCGCCTTAACGCGACTTGACCCACCACTTAAGTGATGGGTTTCGGTTTCGGGAGGAACCCCCCATGCACAGACGAATATCGTTGGCGGCCGGCGCGGCCGCCCTGGCCGTTCTCGCCGCCGGGACGAGCGCCACCGCAGTTGATACCAGCGCCCGTCCCAAACCCGACCAACGAGTGGAGTACTTCACCGAGGGCGGCCACCCGCAGCACACCACCGTCCCCGCGTCCCGCACTCCCTCGCGCCCGCTGCTGCCGTCCGTCAAGGGCGACGGCGCCGTGACGCGGGTCCTGGAGAACGGCCCCGTCGGCAACAAGCTGGACGTCGTCTTCATCGGCGACGGCTACACCGCCTCCGAGCAGGACGCCTTCCACGCCGCCGTGCGCACCAAGTGGGAGCGGATGTCGGCGGTCGAGCCCTATGCCTCCTACCGCAAGCTCTTCAACGTCTGGGCGGTGGACGCCGTCTCGCGCGACTCGGGCGTCTCCGGCGACCCGGACCCCGGCGTGAAGAAGAACACCGCCCTGGGCTCGGCCTTCTACTGCGACGGCATCGAGCGGCTGCTGTGCGTCGACACGGCCAAGGTCGAGTCGTACGCCGCCAAGGCGCCCGCCGCCGACCTCGTGGTGGTGCTCTCCCACTCGGCCAAGTACGGCGGCGCGGGCTACAACGACGTCGTCTCCCCGCTCGGTTACGACGGCATCGCCACCGCCTCCTCCGACAACGACCGCTCCGACCAGATCCTGGTCCACGAGACCGGCCATTCCCTCGGCAAGCTCGCCGACGAGTACCAGTACGACGAGTACGGCCCCTACACCGGCCCCGAGCCGGCGGACGTCAACACCTCCACGCTCACCGCCGACCGTATGAGCGCCCAGCGCGCGAAGTGGTACCGCTGGATCGGCCGCACCTCACCGGACGGCGGCACGGTCGGGTCGTACGAGGGCGGCGGCTACCACCCCAAGGGGCTCTTCCGCCCCACCCCGGACTCGCTCATGCGCTCGCTGGGCCGGGAGTTCAACCTCCCCGGCCGCGAGGCGATGATCGCGGGCTTCTACCGGCGCGCCACCCCCCTGACCGGGACGCCCGGCCAGGGTACGAGCGTCGGGCGCGGACAGCGGGTGAGCGTCCGGCCGGGATCGGCGACGACCGAGGTGCGCTGGTACGTCGACGGCCGCGAGGCCGTCGCGGCCCGGGGCAGGACGAGTGTCGTCCCGCGCTCGCTGGGCGTTCCCGCCGACGGCCGGCAGCACGTCCTGTCGGCCCGGGGGACCGACCGCACGGACGCGGTGCTCGATCCGAAGGTCGCCCGGCTGCTGACCGGCGAGCTGGCCTGGCGGGTCGTCCGCTGAGCCCCGCCCGGCCGCCGACGCGCCCGCGCGGTGCTCAGGAGGGCTCGGCGTCCAGCGGGGCCGGGCCCTCGTAGGCCCGGGCGAGCCGGGCGAACCCCCGGTCCAGGGCCTCGGCGGCGGCCGCCCGTACGCGCTCGGTCGGCTCGTCCGCCGCCATGGTGGTGTGCACGGCCGCGTAGGTGGTCTCCCCGACGGCGATGGCCAGCGCGGCGAACAGCCTGACCTCGGCATCCGCCAGCCGCGGGGCCCGCTCTGCGAGGAGCCCGGCGAGCAGCCGCTGCCGCTCCGCCACGATCGCGTGGTAGCTCTTCCTGAGCGCCGGGCTCTCCAGCAGAACGCGGGAGAAGACCCGGCCGTGGGCGAAGTGCTCCTGGGAGAAGATCAGTTCGCACCGCCCGGCGTAGAACGCGCGCAGACCGTCGAGGAGTTCCCCCCAGGTCCGGGACGACTCGACGGTCTGCGGCATGCCCGCCCAGAACTCCTCGCGCCGGCTGAAGAAGATGTCCTCCTTCGACGCGAAGTGCGTGAAGACCGTCGCCGGCGCCACATCCGCCTCCGCGGCGATGCGGGCGAGCGTGACGGCGTCGAACCCCTGCTCGGCGAAGAGGCGGAAGGCCGCGTCGGAGATCGCCGCGCGGGTGCGCTCCCGCTTGCGTCCGCGCAGGCCGGAGGCGGGTGCGGGCTCGGTGGACGGGGTGCCGGGCGGTAGCGGAGTCATGGGCTCAAGGATATCGGCTTGGGGACACAGAAATAGAGATGCTATATTTTTAGAGCTGGTCTAATTCGATCGTCGATCTCCATGACCCTGGCCTTCGTACGTGAGGACGCCCGCATGCCCACCGCCACATCACCCCCGCGGCCCGGAACCGAGGCCGGCCCCGCCGCCTTACCCCGGAACGCCGGCGCGGTCCTGGCCATCGCCTGCGCGGCCCAGTTCATGGTCATCCTCGACGTGTCGATCGTGAACGTGGCGCTCCCTTCCCTGCGGGCCGAGCTTCACCTCAGCGCCGTCGGCCAGCAGTGGATCGTCAACGCCTACACCCTGGGCTTCGCCGGCCTCCTGCTGCTCGGCGGCCGGGCGGCCGACCTCGTCGGCACCAAACGGGCCTTCCTCACCGGCCTCACGGTCTTCACCCTCGCCTCGCTCGTCGGCGGCTTCGCCACCGACGGCGCCCTGCTGATCGCCGCCCGCGCGGTGCAGGGCGTGGGCGGCGCGCTCCTCGCACCGGCCACCCTGACCCTGATCACGACGACGTTCACCGAGCCCGCCGCCCGGACCCGCGCCGTCGGCGCCTGGAGCGCCGTCATGGCGGCCGGCGGCGCGACGGGCGCGATCGTCGGCGGCGTGCTCACCCAGTACGCGGGCTGGCGCTGGGTGTTCTTCGTCAACGTCCCCCTCGGCCTCGTCCTGCTGGCCGCCGCCCTGGCGTACGTACCGGCCGCCGCGGGCGCCCGGGGCGGGCTGCGCCGCCTGGACCTGCCGGGCGCGGCGACGGTCACCGCGGGCCTGACCGCGCTCGTCTACGGGATCATCTCCAGCGAGACCCACGGCTGGGACTCGGCCACCGTGTGGGTGCCGGTCGCGGCCGCCGTGGTCCTGCTGGCGGCCTTCGTCCTCATCGAGTCCCGGGTCGCCCACCCCCTCGTCCCGCTGGCGATCCTGCGCCGCCGCACGCTCGCGACCGCCAACCTGGTCGTGATCCTGATCGGCGCGGCGATGTTCTCGATGTGGTTCCTGGTCTCCCTCCACCTGCAGCAGGTCCTCGGCTACGACGCCCTCCGGGCGGGCCTGTGCTTCGTGCCCGGCTCCCTGGCGATCATCGCCGGCGCCCGGGTCGCCACCCGCGTCGTCGACCGCGCCGGCGCCCGCCCGCTGCTGATGACCGGCATGGCGCTGAGCACCGTCGGCTTCGCCTGGCTGTCCCAGATCCGGGCCGGCGGCAGCTACGCCGCCGACGTCCTCGCGCCCTTCCTCCTGGTCACCCTCGGCATGGGCCTGGCCAGCATGCCCGTCACGATGACCGCGACCAGCGGCATCCCCCGCGAGCAGGCGGGGCTGGCCTCGGGTCTGGCCAACACCTCGCGCCAGGTCGGCGGCGCCCTCGGCCTCGCCGTCCTGGGAACCATCGCCTCTCACACCACGGCCGCCGCTCTGGCCCACAACGCCCACGACGTACCGGCCGCCCTGGCGGCCGGCTACGGCCGCGGCCTGCTGATCGCCGCGGTCTGCACCGCCTGTGCCGCACTGGGCGGGCTGGCCCTGCCCGGCCGCGGCCGTACCGCCAAGCCCTGACCGAACGAACCGGAGGAGCACCATGGCAGCCGACCTGAACCACGTCATCGTCCACTGCAAGAACCGGCACGAGTCCGCCGCGTTCGTCGCCGAGCTGCTCGGCACGAAACCACCCGTCGACGTCGCGATCTTCACCCAGATCACCACGTCCAACGGCGTCGACATCGACTTCGCCGACTCCGTGGTCCCGGCGGACCGGCTCGACCCCTCCCACCTCGCCTTCCTCGTCACGGAGGAGGAGTTCGACGCGACGCTCGCGAAGATCACCGAGCGGTCGCTGACGCACTGGGCGGACCCGTACCGCACCACCGAGGGCATCAACCACAACGACGGCGGGCGCGGCGTCTACGTCCAGGACCCGGGCGGCACGATCGCCGTCGAGTTCCTCACCGTCCCCTACGGCGGCTGGCCCACGTCCGCCTGAGCGGCTAGCGCACCAGCTCCCGCTCCAGCGGCGTACGGAACCGGGGCGTGACGCGGACCTCCCCGATCCAGGCGGACAGCCGTGCGGCCTCCGCCTCGATCGCGGCCACCGCGTCGCGCCCCACGTCCGTCAGGGCCCGCCACACGATCTCGCCGTCGGCGCGCTGCGCCCACCCGCCGACGACGCGGCCGTTCCACCACACGGTGGGCCCGACGTTGCCGGCCCGGTCGAAGAGGAAGGGGACGTGCTCGGGCGCGAGGTACCAGTCGCGGTCGCGCCAGCCCATGGCCGTCGGGTCGAGCCCGGGCAGCAGGGCCGCCCAGTCGCCGCCCTGCCCGGCGTCCTCGAGATCGCCGGGCAGGGCGAACCCCGGCCCCGCCGCCAGCCGCACCTCGCGGGCCCCGACGTCGGCCAGGGCCGCCCGGGTGTCCCGCAGCGTCCAGCCGGTCCACCACTTCAGGTCGGCCTCCGTCGCCGGCCCGTACGAGCCGAGCCAGCGCCGCGCCATCTCCGCCTTCGCCTCGCGCACCGGAACGTCGGGCAGTTGCGGCGACGGCGCCCACGCGTACAGGCTGCTCGTCCACGAACCGCGCGGCCGGGCCCGGCGCACATGACCGTCCGAGGCCAGCAGCCGCAGCACCCGGCTGCCCACGCTCTGCCGCCCCTCGTACGGCTTGCCGGGCGAGACGACCATCGACTCGCGCAGCGCCGGCACGTCCTGCGCCAGCTCGGCCGTCGTCGCCTCGCCGCGTTCGGCGAGCGCGGCCAGCACCTCCCGTTCGGTGCGCACCAGGCGCCGCTCGTCCCAGTCCGGCAGGCTCTGCCGGAGCTGCTTGAGCAGCCCTTCCCGCTCCTTGAGCGCGATCGCGCGGGCGGTGGAGCAGTTCACGTAGGGGGCCGCGTCGATGCTGACGGCGAAGAGCGTGCGCCGCATCGAGTTCAGCTTGACCAGCGTCACGTCCTCGTACAGTCCCCGCTCCACCTCGGCCGTGGACGGCTCGGCGAGGCGCGCGCACGCGGACAGGTACACGGTCGCCGGGTCGGTGGCGTGCAGCCCGACGAGGGCGTCGGCCACCTCCTCGACAGTGGCGGCGCGGCGGCCGGGCGCGAGGAGCTGCCGGTGCGCGAGGCGGGCGCGGCGCTCGTCGTCACTGATGCGCGGGGTACTGGAGGGGGGAGCGGGAGCCATGGGGCCGACGCTAGGCGGTCAGTAGGACGGATCCTGTCCTACGGCACGCGAAAAACCGGGTGCGCGGCGGGCGTGGGCCTGAGACGGTGCGCGCCATGAAGAGTGACGATCAAGCAGCAGGGCCCGTACTGCGCCGCGCGGAGGCCGCCGACGCCGCCGGGGCCTGGGCGACCGCTTCGTCGCGCTTGCCAAGGAGCGCCGCCCGGGCGGCCTGGACCTGTGGACCTTCCAGGTCAACGCCCCCGCCCAGCGCTTCTACCGGCGGCACGGCTTCACGGAGGCGGAGCGCACGGACGGGCGCGGGAACGAAGAACGGGAGCCGGACATCCGTTATGTCTGGCTCCCGTCGGAGAGTGTGCGCTCGGCAGGATTCGAACCTGCAACCTCTTGATCCGTAGTCAAGTGCTCTATCCGTTAAGCTACGAGCGCTCGGCGTCCCGGAGGCGGATTCCCGTCGTCCGGTCGGCGTCGCGGGAACAACTGTACATGAACCGTGTGCCTGCTTTTGACGCCCGCCGCGGACGCCCGGGCGGCCAATGTTGCCCATCGTGGAGTGAAGCGACCGGTACGGACCCGGTCGGGCGGGGCGAGGTGGGGCAATATGAGCTCATGGGCACCTTCGCTGCACACGGCGGTCTCATCGCCGGGCGGTACCGGCTGGTCCGCAAGATCGGGCGCGGTGGCATGGGCACCGTATGGCGTGCCACGGACGAACTGCTGGCCCGAGAGGTCGCGGTCAAAGAGCTGCACATCGACGATCAGCACTCCGCCGCGGACGCCCGGGCGCAGTACGACCGCATGCTGCGCGAGGCCCGCGCGGTCGCGCTGATCAAGCACCCGAACGTGATCGTCATGCACGACATCGTCGAGCAGGACGGCCGGCCCTGGATCGTCATGGAGCTGATCGACGGCCGCTCGCTGTCCGGCCGGCTCGCCGCCGAGGGCCCCGTCACCCCGCAGGAGGCGGCCCGCATCGGCATCGCGATGCTGGGCGCGCTGCGCGCGGCCCACGCGCGCGGCGTCCTGCACCGGGACATCAAGCCCCCCAACGTCCTGCTGGAGGCGGCGACCGGACGGGTCGTGCTCACCGACTTCGGCATCGCCCAGGTCTCCGGCGCCACCACGATCACCGAGACGGGCGCGTTCGTCGGTTCGCCCGAGTACACCGCGCCCGAGCGGATGGCCGGCGGGCGCGCGGGCCCGGAGTCGGACCTGTGGTCGCTGGGCGTGCTGCTGTGCACGGCCATGAACGGCGAATCGCCCTTCCACCGCGATTCGTTGGGCGGCATCCTGCACGCCGTCGTCTACGCCGAGATCCGCCCGCCCGCCGCGGCCGGGCCGCTGCTGCCGGTCGTACGGGGCCTGTTGGAGCGGGATCCGGCGCAGCGGATGAGCGCGGACGAGGCGGAGCGGCTGCTGCGCGGCTTCCTGGACACCGGCCGGACGCCGGTCCCGGAGAGGTACACCCCGACGCAGACCGGTACGCGCCTCCCGGCGCCCGGTGCGCCCGGTGCGCCCGGTGCGCCGGCCGCGCACGCTTGCGCCGCCACCACGCCCGGCAGCGGCCGCGCGCGTACCGCTCTGATGGCGGCGCTGACCGTGGTCACGCTGGCCGGGATGGGCGCCGGTGCGGCGGCACTGCTGATGGACCGCGAGCCGGGCAGGGCGGCCACGCAGGACAAGCCGGCGCACTCCGCCGGCCCGCACCGGGGCGCCTCGGTCGTCGAGCCGCCGCCCGCCAGCGCGTCCGTGTCCGCGCCCGCCGGCTACCACGCCGTCCAGGACCCGGCGGGCTTCGCGCTCGCCGTCCCCGACGGCTTCACCCGCTCCTTCGAGCCGCCCCGCGTCTTCTACTACTCGCCCGGCAAGGAGTTCCGCATCGGCGTCCTCATCCAGGACGTGCAGGAGGGCGGCCCGATCGTCGCGATGCGCAGCGCCGCCGCCCTCGCCCCGGACCGCTACCCCGGCTACCGCGAGGGCAAGGTCGAACGCACCACGCACAAGGGGCGCCGGGCCGCCTCCTGGGAGTTCGTCTGGGACGGTTTCGAGGCGCAGGAGAACAAGGGCCCCCTCGGCGCCCGGCACACCTACGACCTCGCCTGGGACGAGGGGGACAAGATGTACGACGTGTGGGTGTCCTCCCCGGTCGGCAGGTCCGGCGAGGGCTACCGCCACTTCCGGACGGCGCTGTCCACCTTTGTCAGGACGAAGCCGGTCTCATCGCCCTGACCCTCCGTTTGCCGGTGTGCGGCGCCCGCGCCGCGCTTGGTAAAGATTGGGCCATGACGAACGACGGGGGATGGGCGAGCGGGCCCACCAGCTATGACCTCCAGCCACCAGCGCCGACGGGCCGTCCGTACGTGCCCACCCAGCACACCACCGCCCACGACCCCGGTGCCGGACGTCTCATAGGCGGCCGATACCGCCTGACGTCCCGGCTCGGTCACGGCGGCATGGGCACCGTCTGGAAGGCCCGGGACGAGGTCGTCGACCGTGACGTCGCCGTCAAGGAGCCGCGCGTCCCGGACGACGTGCCGGAAGCCATGCGCCAGAACGTGTACCAGCGCATGCAGCGCGAGGCGCGCGCCGCGGCCCGCATCGACCACCCGTCCGTCGTGACCGTCCACGACGTGGTCGTCGAGGACGGCCGCCCCTGGATCGTCATGGAGCTGGTGCGCGGGCGTTCCCTGGCCGACCAGCTCGCCGAGGGCACCCTGGACCCGCGCGAGACGGCCCGCGTCGGGCTGGCCGTGCTGGGCGCGCTGACGGCCGCGCACGAGGCGGGGGTGCTGCACCGCGACGTCAAGCCGGACAACGTGCTGCTCGGGCGCAACGACCGGGTCGTGCTGACCGACTTCGGCATCGCCACGATCGAGGGCGAGCAGGGCCTGACCGAGACGGGCGCGTTCGTCGGCTCGCCGGAATTCGTCGCCCCCGAGCGGGTGCTGGGCCGTCGGCCCGGCCCGGAGTCGGACCTGTGGTCGCTGGGCGTCGTGCTGTACGCGGCGGCCGAGGGCATGTCGCCCTTCCGCCGCTCCAACACGCAGGCGACGATGCAGGCCATCCTCTCGGCGGAGCCCCAGGTCCCGGCGCACGGCGCGGGAGCCCTCGCCGGGATCGTCATGCAACTGCTGAGCAAGGACCCGGCGGCCCGCCCGACGGCCGCGCAGGTCCGGCACGCGCTGGAGTCCGTGGTCCGGCCGCTGCCGCAGCAGCCCGCGTTCACCCCGGCGGCCACCCGGCCGGCGGGCAGCAAGTGGGTGCCGCCCGTGCTGTCGGGCAACCGCAAGGCGCAGTGGGGGCTCGGGGGCGGCGTGGTGGCCGTGGCCGTGGCGGCGACGCTCCTCGTCGTGAACCCGTTCGCGGTGGGGCCGGCGATTCCGCTGCACTGGAAGGTCCGGGACGAGCCCGAGATCGTCAGGGCGTCGATGGCGGTCCCCGAGGACTACGTGAAGGAGCTGAACGCCGACAAGGGCTGGGTCTCCTTCCGCGACCCCAGTGGCGTCTTCACCCTCTACCTCACCCGCGAAACGGAGGACAAGCGCCGCAAGAACGTCTCGGACTGGGAGCCGAAGGACGTCGCCTCGGCCGAGGTCGAGGCCGAGCGGCTGGCCGGACAGCAGAAGAACCGCAAGGGCGACTGGTCGTCGTTCAACGAACCGCAGACCACCACGAACAAGGTCTCCGCCCACCAGGGCATGCAGGCGGCGGAGGTCGTCACCGTCTACCGCAAGTCCGGGGACGGCGAGAACGACCCCAAGCGCGTCTGGCGCGGCCGGATCATCGTCGACAAGGCCGAGAACACCGCCTGGTTGCTCGAGCTCCGCATGCCTGCCGCGGGTCAGGCCCGCAAGGACGGCGACAAGCTCTTCGCCAACGTGGTGAAACACCTCAAGATCCAGGCGCAGTGACGCATTTGAGGTTACCCGCAGGTACCCAAAGCGTCCGGCCCGTCATACGCTCACCCGCATGACGGACACGCTGGACACTGGAACAGTCGCCGATGGCAACTCCCGCAATCCCGTAGCCCCGGCGGGCCACCGCACCGCCGCCGACGTCGTCACCCCGGAGCTCGTCGCCCGCCTCACCCGCGCGGTGGTGAGCTCCGGCGGCAGCGTGGACAGCCACACCCCCTTCACCGGGCGGAAGCTGGCCGGCCTGCCCCTGTCCACCCCTGAGGACGTCGCCGACGCGTTCGGCCGCGCCCGTGAGGCGCAGCGCGCCTGGGCGGCCGTGCCCGTACGCCGGCGCGCCGCGGTCCTGCTGCGCTTCCACGACCTCGTCCTCGCCCGCCAGTCGGAGATCCTGGACCTCATCCAGCTGGAGACCGGCAAGGCCCGGCTGCACGCGCACGAGGAGATCCAGGCGGTCGCCGTCGCCGCCCGGCACTACGGGCGCACGGCCCCGTCCCTCCTTGGGCCCAAGCCGCACACGGGTGTGCTGCCCGTCCTGACCAAGGTCACCGAACTGCGCGTACCGCGCGGCGTGGTCGGCCAGATCGTCCCCTGGAACTACCCCTTCGAGCTGTCCGCCGGTGACGCGTTGCCCGCCTTCGCCGCGGGCAACGCCGTCGTGATGAAGCCCGACACGGAGACCGCCCTCACCGCCCTGCTGGCCCGTGAACTCCTCATCGAGGCCGGGCTGCCCGCGGACGTGTGGCAGATCGTGCTCGGCGAGGGGCCCGTCGTGGGCCCGGCCGTCGTCGCCCACGCCGACTACGTCGCCTTCACCGGCTCCACGCGCACCGGCCGCGAGGTCGCCCGGGCGGCGGCCGACCGGCTCGTCGGCTGCTCGCTCGAGCTCGGCGGCAAGAACGCCATGCTGGTGCTGCGCGACGCCGACGTCGAGAAGGCCGCCGCCGGCGCCGTTCGCGGCTGCTTCTCCTCCGCCGGCCAGCTCTGCGTCTCCATCGAGCGGCTGTACGTCCACACGTCCGTGGCCGACGACTTCCTGCGGCGCTTCGCCGCCCGGACGAAGGCCCTGCGGCTCGGCACCGCCCTCGCCTACGGCGCCGACATGGGCTCGCTCGTCTCCGAGCGGCAGCTGGAGACCGTCACCCGGCACGTCACCGAGGCGGTGTCCAAGGGCGCCACGGTCCTCGCCGGCGGCCGCCACCGCCCCGACATCGGGCCGCTGTTCTACGAACCCACCATCCTCGACGGCGTCGAACCGCCCATGGCCGTCTGCACCGAGGAAACGTTTGGCCCCGTCGTGTCCGTCTACCGCTTCGACGACGAGGAGGAGGCGGTCCGGCTCGCCAACGCCACCCCCTACGGGCTCAACGCCAGCGTGTGGACCCGCGACGGCCGGCACGGGCGGGCGGTCGCCGCACGGCTGCGCGCCGGCACGGTCAACGTCAACGAGGCGTACGCGGCCGGATACGGCAGCGCGCGGGCGCCGATGGGCGGCATGAAGGACTCGGGGCTGGGCCGGCGGCACGGCGCGGAGGGCATTCTCAAGTTCACCGAGGCCCAGACGGTCGCCCACCAGCGGCTCGTGCCGCTGGGCCCGTTCTTCGGGCTGGACGACGCGCAGTACGCCCGGCTGATGACGGGCGGGCTCAGAGTGTTGAAGGCGATCCGTCTGCGCTGACCGGAGGCACGTGGTGACCACATACGACTACGACGTCATCGTCATCGGCTCCGGCTTCGGCGGCTCCGTCTCCGCCCTGCGCCTGACCGAGAAGGGCTACCGCGTGGGCGTGCTGGAGGCCGGCCGCCGCTTCACCCGCGAGAGCCTCCCCAGGAACTCCTGGCACCTGCGCGACTACCTGTGGGCCCCGGCCCTCGGCCTCTACGGCATCCAGCGCATCCACCTCCTCGGCAACGTCATGGTCCTCGCGGGCGCCGGCGTCGGCGGCGGTTCGCTCAACTACGCCAACACCCTCTACGTACCGCCCAAGGCGTTCTTCGACGACCCGCAGTGGGCCGCCATCACCGACTGGGAGCAGGAGCTGCGCCCGTACTACGAGCAGGCGCGGCGCATGCTCGGGGTGCGGCTCAACCCCACCACGACCCCCTCCGACGTCCACCTGAAGGCGGCCGCCGAACAGATGGGCGTGGGGGAGAGCTTCCACCTGGCCCCGGTCGGCGTCTTCTTCGGCGACGGCGGGGACGGCGACGGGACGGTACGGGCGCGGCCGGGCGAGGAAGCACCCGACCCCTACTTCGGCGGGGCGGGCCCCGCCCGTCGGGCCTGCGTCGAGTGCGGCGAGTGCATGACCGGCTGCCGGCACGGCGCCAAGAACACCCTCAACGAGAACTACCTCCACCTCGCCGAGCGCGCCGGAGCCGTCGTCCACCCCATGACGACGGTCGTGGCCGTCACCGAGCACGCGGACGGCGGCTACCGCGTGCTGACCGTGCCCACCGCCCGGCGGCGCACGGCCCGTCCCCGCGTGCTGCGCGCCGAACGCGTGGTGATCGCCGCCGGCACATACGGCACCCAGACCCTCCTGCACACCATGAAGGACAAGGGCCTGCTGCCCCGCCTCTCCGACCGGCTCGGCGAGCTGACCCGCACGAACTCCGAGGCCCTGGTCGGCGCCCAGACCACCCCCCGCCGCTACCGCGCCGCCCACGGCCGGACGCCCGACTTCACGCGGGGCGTCGCGATCACCTCCTCCGTACACCCCGACGCCCACACCCACATCGAGCCCGTGCGCTACGGCAAGGGCTCGAACGCGATGGGCGGTCTGTCCATCCTCCAGGTGCCGGTGGGCACGCGGGTGCCGCGGGCGGTGGCCTTCGCGGCGCGCTGCGCACGGCATCCGGTGCTGCTGCTGCGGTCGCTGTCCAACCACCGCTGGTCCGAGCGCACGATCATCGGCCTCGTCATGCAGTCGCTGGACAACTCGCTGACGACGTACCGCAAGCCGGGCGGCCTGGGCAAGGGCCTGCTCACGGCCCGGCAGGGCCACGGCGCGCCCAACCCGAAGCAGATCCCCGCGGCGGCCGAGGCGGCGCGCCTGATCGCCCGGGAGATCAACGGGTTCCCCGGCAGCAACGTCGGCGAGCTCATGGGCACCCCGCTCACCGCCCACTTCATCGGCGGCTGCCCGATCGGCCCCGACCCGTCCCGGGGCGTCATCGATCCGTATCACCGGCTGTACGGGCACCCGGGCATCTCGGTGGTCGACGGCGCGGCCGTCTCCGCGAACCTCGGGGTGAACCCCTCTTTGACGATCACGGCGCAGGCGGAGCGCGCGATGGCGTTCTGGCCGAACAAGGGCGAGGCGGACCCACGTCCGGAACAGGGCGGTACGTACGAGCGCGTGGCCGCCGTCGAGCCCCACAGCCCGGCGGTGCCCAAGGACGCCTTCGCGGCGCTGCGCCTGCCGTTCCTGCCGGTGCCACGGGTGCGCGGGGAGGGGGAGGAACAGCGGGGCTGAAGAAGGGAAGACCGGGGCTCGCATTCCGGCCGTGTGACGGACGTCACCGTCGCGGCCGTGATCGGCGGGCCATGGCACGGCGAAGGGCCCCGGGCCGGCACCGCGGGGGCGTGCGGGCGGCCTCGGGGCCCTTGACTGCCGGCACCGAGGTCAGGGCAGGGTCGGTGCCGCGGAGCGACGCCGGGGGGAGCGTCGCGGGCTGGAGATGGTTGAACCAATGGCAGTACGAGAAAAGGGACTTGCCCTTTCCCTGTGCATCGTGCGGGATGAGCCGCCCCGGGCGCAACCGTTTCGACCGGATACGGTCGGTTCCAGGCGTCCCTGGAACCGACCGCCCCTTGAGCGGCGGCCGGGCTGCTGTCCCCTGCTGACCGGTCGCCTCGCCACCGGAGTGAGGTCCCACGACGCGCGTGCTCGCGCGTCACACACCCCGGTGGATCCCGCCCTGTCGTTGCCGGGCGCCCAGATGAACAGGGACGGAAGCCACGCGTGGATCTCGGAGGGCCGCTCCTGGCTGGCGCGGACACCGGTATGAACGAAGATGATCAGCCGCCGGTCACGCGCCGTACGGGTGACGGGGCCCGAACTCGGGTGCGGCGGGTGAACCGCTCCCGGGGTACGGCGGTCAGACGCGGCCCCGGCACAGCTCGAGCAGGGTCATGGCCAGGGCGGTGCCGGGCTTGCCGAGCTGCTCGCTGTAGTGGCCGAGGATCTCCATCTCGCGGGAGAGGTTCACCCGCCGCCCGCCGGAGGCGATCCGCTCGCGCTGGATCACGGCCGAGACGGCCATGCGTTCCTGGACGAGCCCGATGATGCGGCCGTCGAGGTCGTCGATCCGCTCCCGGGCGCCGGTGATCACGCCGGCGGCGTGATCGGTGCGGGCCCCGGTGTCGGTGTGGCGAGAGGCACTGGTGGTGGTCCTGGTGCTCATGTGTGTTTCTCCAAAGAGGGCGCGGCCCCCCGGAGCGGCAAGAACCGGGAAAACGACAGGCGCCCCGGGCCTTGTCGGCCCGGGGCGCCTGGGAAGTCGCTTGTCAGTTGCTCAAGCAGCACGACCATGGCAGCCGGACGGGCCGGGTGCCATAGGTAAAGACGAAGGTCAGGTGCTTGCGCATGGCGGACAGTATGGCCCGCGCGGGGCGTCCGGGCCAACGTGGCGGCGCGGACCGTTCGGATGGTGAGACAAAAGCAAGCTCCCACGCCCCGGTAGAATCGACAAATACAGCCCCTCCCTCGACCCGCCGGAAGGCCGCTCCCGTGTCAGCAGCACCCCCCGCCGCCGCCCACGACAACACCGCGGAACCGGTGCTCGTTGTCGACTTCGGTGCGCAGTACGCCCAGCTCATCGCCCGCCGTGTCCGTGAGGCCCGCGTCTACAGCGAGATCGTGCCCAGCACGATGCCCGTCGCCGAGATGCTCGCCAAGAACCCCAAGGCGATCATCCTCTCCGGCGGCCCCTCGTCCGTGTACGAGGAGGGCGCCCCCCGCCTCGACGACGCCCGCGCCCTCTTCGAGGCCGGCGTCCCCGTCTTCGGCATGTGCTACGGCTTCCAGCTGATGGCCACCACCCTCGGTGGCACCGTCGACAACACCGGCGCGCGCGAGTACGGCCGTACGCCCCTGACGGTCACCAAGCCGGGCTCGACCCTCTTCGAGGGCACCCCCGCGGAGCAGTCGGTGTGGATGTCGCACGGCGACGCCTGCTCGGCCGCCCCCGAGGGCTTCACCGTCACCGCGTCCACGGACGTCGTGCCGGTCGCCGCCTTCGAGAACGACGCCAAGAAGCTCTACGGCGTGCAGTACCACCCCGAGGTGATGCACTCCACGCACGGCCAGCTGGTCCTGGAGCACTTCCTCTACCGCGGCGCGGGCATCGAGCCGACGTGGACCACGGGCAACGTGATCGAGGAGCAGGTCGCCGCCATCCAGGAGATGGTCGGCACCAAGCGCGCGATCTGCGGCCTGTCCGGCGGCGTGGACTCCGCCGTCGCCGCCGCCCTCGTACAGAAGGCCATCGGCTCCCAGCTGACCTGCGTCTACGTCGACCACGGCCTGATGCGCAAGGGCGAGACCGAGCAGGTCGAGAAGGACTTCGTCGCCGCGACCGGCGTCCAGCTGAAGGTCGTCGACGCGCAGGAGCGCTTCCTGAACGCGCTCGCCGGGGTCTCCGACCCGGAGACCAAGCGCAAGATCATCGGCCGTGAGTTCATCCGCGTCTTCGAGCAGGCCCAGGCCGAGATCGTCGCCGAGGGCGCGGCCGGCGGCGAGGACGTCGCGTTCCTCGTCCAGGGCACGCTCTACCCCGACGTCGTCGAGTCCGGCGGTGGCACCGGCACCGCCAACATCAAGTCCCACCACAACGTGGGCGGCCTCCCCGAGGACCTGGAGTTCCAGCTCATCGAGCCGCTCCGCCAGCTGTTCAAGGACGAGGTCCGCATGGTCGGCCAGGAGCTCGGCCTGCCCGACGAGATCGTCCAGCGCCAGCCCTTCCCGGGCCCGGGCCTGGGCATCCGCATCGTCGGCGAGGTGACGAAGGAGCGCCTGGACCTCCTGCGCGAGGCCGACGCCATCGCCCGCGAGGAGCTCACCGCCGCCGGCCTGGACCGCGAGATCTGGCAGTGCCCGGTCGTCCTCCTGGCCGACGTCCGCTCGGTCGGCGTCCAGGGCGACGGCCGCACCTACGGCCACCCCATCGTGCTGCGCCCGGTCTCCTCCGAGGACGCCATGACGGCCGACTGGACGCGCATGCCGTACGAGGTCCTGGCCCGGATCTCGACCCGCATCACGAACGAGGTCGCCGACGTGAACCGCGTGGTCCTCGACGTGACCAGCAAGCCGCCGGGGACGATCGAGTGGGAGTAATGCTCCTATAGGGCCTTAAGGTCAACGCCACCGCCGTCGCTCATTCGTTTGAGCGGCGGCGGTGGCGTTTTGGGTGGGTACGCTGGCCGTACAGGCGAGACTCCGTCCTATGGGAGCAACCATGAGCGCCGCACCCGAGTTCGAGCTGGACGAGCAGTACAACTACCCGGTCCCCCCGCCCGGGGGCTGGACGGCGGAAGACCTCGATCGGCTCCCGAACCTGCCGCGGCACACCGAGTTGATCGACGGGAGCCTTGTCTTCGTGAGTCCGCAAACACGCTTTCATACGCGCGCCATGCGTTTGCTGGACAATGCTCTGGTCGAGCAGGTGCCGGACGGTTTGGATGTCGACCGGGAAATGTGCATCAAGCTCGGCAAGAAGGACCGGCCGGAGCCGGATGTCGTGGTCATCCGCGCCGATGCGGCGATTGGCTCGAAGCAGACCTGGTATCGGCCCGAGGATGTCGTCCTCGCTGTCGAAGTCGTTTCCGACGACTCGGAGCAGCGTGATCGCGAAGTAAAGCCAAGAAAGTACGCGGCTGCCGGTATCCAGCACTTCTGGCGTGTGGAGGAGAACCAAGGCCGCCCGGTCGTCTATGTCTACGAACTCGACCCGGCTACTCGGGTGTATTCCCTGACTGGTATCCATCACGATGAGCTGAAGCTGACCCGCCCGTTCGACCTGCGCATCAGCCTCCCTGATGTCACCGAGCGTCGGCGCGGCCGCGAAGCGGCGTCCGACCTCTAGCCTCTCCGGATACCCAGCGGTAGCTTCCCGTCCGTAGCCGCGGATCACCCGGAGGAGCCCGCCATGCCGCAGCCTGAGTCACCGGCCACCGCCCCCGAGCCCATACCCACCGACCAGCTCCACTTCGCCATGCCCCCCAAGCACGACTCCGTCGACGCCGAACGGCGCCACCGCAAGGAGCGGCTCGCGGCGGCGTTGCGTCTCTTCGGGCGGTTCGGGTTCGAGGAGGGGGTCGCGGGGCACATCACCGCGCGTGATCCGGAGTTCACCGATCACTTCTGGGTCAATCCGTTCGGGATGTCGTTCAAGCACATCACCGTCTCCGATCTGATCCTCGTCAATCACCAGGGCCAGGTCGTCGAGGGCCGCTACCACGTCAACCAGGCCGCCTTCGCGATCCACTCGCAGGTCCACCGGGCCCGGCCCGACGTCGTCGCCGCCGCGCACAGCCACTCCACGTACGGGCGGGCGCTGTCCGCGCTGGGGGAGTTGCTGGAGCCGATCACCCAGGACGTCTGCGCCTTCTATCAGGATCACGCACTCTTCGACGACTACACGGGCGTCGTCGTCGACGAGGAGGAGGGGCGGCGCATCGCCACCGCCCTGGGACCGCACAAGGCGGTGATCCTGCGCAACCACGGGCTGCTGACCGTGGGTGACTCCGTGGACGCGGCGGCCTGGTGGTTCATCACGATGGAACGTTCCTGCCAGGTACAGCTGGCGGCCAAGGCCGCCGGGAAGCCGGTGCTCATCGACGCGGCGAGCGCCGAGCACACCCGTGACCAGCTCGGCAACGACCTGGTGGCGTGGATCAACTACCAGCCTCTCTACCAGCAGATCACCCGCAGCGAGCCGGAGCTGCTGGGCTGACGGACCGGGCACCGGACCCCCGCCCGTCGGCGGGGGTCGCTCGTTCTTCCGGGCGCCATTGTGGGGCATTTGTCCTGCTTACGATGGTGAGGAGCCGGGGCGTAGGCGCCTCGGCTCCGTCATGTCCGCAAGAGCTGGAAGAAACGAACCGGTAGGTAGAACCATGCGCCTCTCCCGTTGCATCGGGCTGTCCGCCGCCCTGGCCCTGACCGGGCTGGCCGTCGCGGGGTGCGGCGGCGGTGCCGAGGCCGAGGAGCGGCCCGCGAAGTCCTCCGCCCGGGGATCGGCGGCCCCCGGGCCGTCGAGCCCGGCGCCCGTCACCGAGAAGCCTGCCCCGCCCGCCACGATGCTCACCGCGGCCGCCCGGACCGTACGGCCCGAGATAGCCCCTGCGGGCGGCGAGAAGGTCGGCGTGGGGCAGCCCATCGCGATCGTCTTCAAGCAGCAGAAGGTGTCCGAGGAGCTGCGCGCCGGCATCGAGGGACGGCTGAAGGTCTCCACCTCGCCGAAGATCCCCGGCGCCTGGCACTGGAACGAGTCCAAGGGCGACACCCGCGTCCACTTCCGCCCCGAGAAGTTCTGGCCGGCGGGCACCAAGGTGACCCTGGACGCCCGGCTCGCGGGCGTGAAGCTCGCCGAGGGCACGGCCGCCGCCGGCGACCGCACCGTCTCCTTCACCATCGGCGACTCCATGGTCAACACCGTGGACCTCAAGACCCACAAGATGACGGTCGTGCGCAACGGGAAGACGCTGCGCACCATCGCCGTCAGCGGCGGTGACGAGGGCAAGGGCTTCGGGACCCGCGAGGGCATCAAGACCATCCTCGGCAAGGAGGGGCGGGTCGTCATGGACTCGCTCTCCATCGGCATCCCTCGCAACCACCCCGACGGGTTCTACGGCTCGTACGACTACAGCATGCGCGAGACGATCAGTGGCGAGTACGTGCACGCGGCCCCCGACAACGCCGAGTCCTTCGGCAAGGAGAACGTCAGCCACGGCTGTATCGGCATGTCCACCGACGACGCCAAGTGGCTGTACGGGCTGAGCCTCAAGGGCGATGTCGTGCAGGTCACCGGCGGTACGAAGCCGAAGCCGATGGACCACTTCGGCAACGGCTACGGCGACTGGAACCTCAGTTGGGAGCAGTGGCTGCGGGGCAGCGCGCTGGGCGTCCGCACCGGCGGCTGAGCACACGCCGCCGCTGCCCACAAGCCCTGTGGACAACCCCCGCCGGACGTGGCGGGGGTTGTCCACAGGGCTGAACGCGTTCCGGCCCCCGCCCGTATGGTCAAGGGGCGATGGGTGATGGGCGATGGCGGTTCGCGGCGGTCCATCACGGTCACGGTCCATCAAGGGTCCGGCGCGGGTGGAAGGCGAGGGAGGCGGCTATGGCGGGCGGCATGTCGATCACGGGGCGCGGAGACCTGGGGCGGTACGCACTGCTGCCGCTGCGCCTCTTCCTGGGGATCACGTTCGTCTACGCGGGGCTCGACAAGCTCACCGACTCCGCCTTCATGGCCGGGGAAGGGCCGGGCTCGGTCGGCGCCTTGATGGAGTCGGTGCGCGGGACGGCGGCGATGCCGGGGCTGGTGGACCTGGCGCTGAAGAGCCCCGTCGGCTTCGGCTACGCGATAGCGCTGGGTGAACTGGCGGTGGGCATAGGCACCCTGCTCGGGGTGTTCGCCCGCGTGGCGGCGGCCGGTGGGGCGCTGATCTCGCTCAGTCTGTGGCTCACCGTCAGCTGGGCCGCCACGCCGTACTACTACGGCAACGACCTGGCCTATCTGATGGCGTGGCTGCCGCTGGTCATAGCGGGCGCGCCCCTGCTGTCGGTGGACGCGGCCTGGTCCGGCCGTCGCCGGGGGAGGGGTCATGGCCGGGGCCGGGGCCGGGGCCGCAGGGGCACGCTGTTCGGCTGAGCCGGGCCGTGGGCCCGGCGGTGGGCCGGACGGGTGGTCAGCGCAGTTCGCGGGGGCGGTCGTTGCGATCGTTGCCGTCGGTGGCGCGGGCCCGGTGGCGGCGGACGGCGAAGGCGAGGGAGGAGACCACGCCGGCCAGGCAGAAGCCGGCGACCATCGCGGGCAGCAGGAGATAGGAGGGGAAGTGCCACCGGCCGCCGGCGGCGGCGAGGTAGGCCAGGCAGCCGCCGAGCAGGACCAGCCCGATGACGAGCTTGCCCGGGTCGAAGTCATGACGTGGCACGAGCCACCTCCACCTGGCCGATGGCGGCCTTGAGTTTGATCTCGAGGGTGCCGTGCGAGGGGTGCCCGGCGGCGGGGTCCAGCGTGAGGTGCTTGTGCTGCCCGGGCTCGACGTCGATGTCATCGCGCCGCTCGCCGGGCAGCTGGATGTCGCCGAGGCCGATCTCGATGTCCAGGCGTGCCGTCACGTCCGGCGGCAGGATGACCTTGAGCTGGCCGGCGCCGACCTCGGCGACCAGGTCGGGCGGTGTGGCGCCGCCCTGCGACCAGGCCGGCGCGGTCAGGTCGAGTACCGCCACGCCGCTGCCCAGTTCGAAGCGCTCCCGGACGTCGGCCGGGCCGGCCGGGCGCCAGGTCGTGCGCGTCCACTCGCTGGTCACCGTCTTCGGCAGGGCGGCGGCTCCGGTGAGCAACGCTCCGGTCAGCACGGCCGCGACGACCGTGCCGCCGCCCGTGCGCCCGTACAGCGAGCTGAGCGCGATGCCCAGGCCGAAGACGCCCAGCGCGCAGGCCAGGCCGATCTCGAGGGAGGTGCCCAGCGGCTGGTGGTGCCAGGTCAGGCCGGTGCCGAGGCCGCAGGCGACCAGGGCCAGCAGGAAGGTCCAGCCGCCCA
Source organism: Streptomyces sp. NPDC046261 (assembly GCF_040646235.1). Taxonomy (NCBI): domain Bacteria; kingdom Bacillati; phylum Actinomycetota; class Actinomycetes; order Kitasatosporales; family Streptomycetaceae; genus Streptomyces; species Streptomyces sp. NPDC046261. The sequence continues at coordinate 255,650 of NZ_JBEYZU010000009.1, forward strand.
GTTGCCGTCCGGTGGGCGCGGGGCGCGCGGGCGCGCGGGCGGCGGTGGTCGCCGTCTCGTAGGGGCCGTCGTCGGGTCCCCACAGATAGCCGGTGCCGGCGGTCCCGGCCAGGGCGGCCGCCGCCGGGTCCTTGACGGGGTCGCGCCACCAGGACGGCGTGCCCGGCGCGGGGGGCGCCTGCGTCTCCGGCGGGGCATCCACAGCCTTGTGCGGCTTGTGGGGTTTGTGTGCCTTGATGGCCTTCTGTGTCGCGTGGGACGGCGGTTGCTCGGTCGCCGGTATGCCGTCGGCCGCCGCTTCGGCGCTCGCCCCCCTGGCCCCCGTCGCCCCCTGCGCCCCCCTCGTTTCGTCTTCCTCCACCAGGTCGCGGTACCGCGACCAGTACGCGGCGCCGCTGGCGGCGATCATCAGCATGAGCGCGAAGGCCAGCACACCGCCGTTGTTGAGCATCGACAGGAACAGCCCGCAGCCCACCAGGGCGCACAGCACCGCCGTCAGTGCCGGCCCCTCGACGCGGCCCGACAGCATCCGCCGGCCCTCGTTCTCCTCCTCGCCCTCCAGCGGGACGAGCAGCCAGGCGAAGCCGTAGACGATCAGGCCCAGCCCGCCCGAGACCCCGAGCACCCCCAGCACCACACGGAAGATGACGGGGTCCATGTCGAAGCAGCGGCCGAGCCCGCCGCAGACGCCGGCGACCATCTTGTGCTCGCGGCTGCGCCGCAGCGGCGGTCGGGTCCCGTGCTCGGCGGTCGGTGCGTCGGTCATGGGGACATGGTGTCAACCGGAACGTGCATATGACATCCGTGACGACCCTGGAGGTTCCCTGAGATTCTCCCTGAGGCCCGGCCGGTTAGGGTGTGGCGGATCGAACACACACGGGGGAACCGGAGGGGCGCGCGGTGCACAGTGCAGTGCCTGGCACGGGACGGCTCATCGCCGGCCGGTACCGGCTCGTCGAGCGCATTGGCCGGGGTGGCATGGGCACCGTCTGGCGTGCGGAGGACCAGTTGCTGGCCCGTCAGGTGGCGGTCAAGCAGCTGCACGTCTCCCCGGGGCTGGAGGAGGACGAGCTCGCCACCCTCTACGAGCGCACCCGCCGCGAGGCGCGCAGCGCCGCCCGCATCACCCACCCCAACGTCGTGGTCGTCCACGATGTGGTCGAGGACGCCGGGTTGCCGTGCATCGTGATGGAGTACGTCCCCTCGACCACCCTCGGTGACCTGCTCGGCGATGGCCCCCTGACCCCGGACGAGGCCGCCCGCGTCGGGCGCGGCATGATCGCGGCGCTGCGCGCGGCGCACGCGGCCGGGGTGCTGCACCGTGACGTCAAGCCCGGCAACGTACTCCTCGGCGACGACGGGCGCGTCGTCCTCACCGACTTCGGCATCGCCCAGGCCAGCGGCACCTCGACGCTGACCAAGACCGGCGAGATGGTCGGCTCGATCGACTACATCGCGCCCGAGCGGGTCAAGGGCGCGAAGCCCGGCCCCGCCTCCGACCTGTGGGCGCTCGGCGCCACGCTCTACCAGGCCCTGGAGGGCCGGCCGCCGTTCCGCCGGGACACGGCGGTCGAGACGGCCTACGCCATCGCCATGGACCCGCTGGTTCCGCCGCGCGGCGCGGGCCCGCTGACGAAGCTGATCGAGACCCTGCTGGCCAAGGACCCGGACCTGCGGCCCCCCGCCGAGCTGGTCGAGCAGATCCTGCGCGAACCGGCCGCCGAGCCCGAGACGGCGTCCTCGCACGCGCGGCCCGGCCACCGGCCGCGGCCCCGCCCCCAGCCGCCGACCGCCCCGGAGACCCTCGCCACCGCCACCCCCGGTACGCCGGGCGGGCCGTCCGCGACCGCCACGGCGACCGCCACGACCGGCGCGCCCGCCGGTGCCCGCCGGGGGCGTGCGGCCCTGTGGAGCGCCGCCGCGGCCGTCGTCGTGGCGTCCCTGGCCGCCGGTGCCTACGTCCTCGCGCAGGGCGGCGGTCAGGAGCACGACGAGGCCGCGCCCCCGCCCCGGCAGGAGGCCGGCCCGAGCTCGTCCACGACCCCCGAAGCGACCCCGCTGCCCCCCGTGCCGAAGGGCTACCACCTGGCCGAGGAGAAGAACCTCGGCGTCTCCTTCCCCGTCCCGGACGGCTGGCGGCGCACCACCAAGGGCGACGAGATCCTCTACGTCGACCCGTCCGGCCTGGTCGGCCTGCGCGTCGCCGTGCTCGACCTCGCCAGCACCGACCCCCTCCAGCACTGGAAGGACGACGAGGCCAAGTCCCAGAAGGAGGGCAAGCTGCCGGGCTACCGGCAGCTGCGGATGCAGAGCACGACCTTCCGGGGCCGGCCGGCGGCGATCTGGGAGTTCACCTTCCGGGGCTCGGCGCGGCCGTTCCGCGCCGCCGACCTCGGCTTCGGCCGCCCGGGAGGCAAGGAGTACGCGATCTACCTCTCCGCGCCCGAGGCCGACTGGCACAAGCACAAGAAGGTGTTCGACGACGTCCGGGACGGCTTCCGCCTCCCCGAGGACGGCTAGCGGACAGCCGGCGGACGGCGGACGGCGGATAGGGGAGCCGTCAGGGACGACCCTGATGCCGGTGGGCACGCACCCGTGTGACGATCGGGGCATGACCGCCCCGCCGCACACGCCCCACCTTGACGCCCCACCCCTGCGCAAGCTCTACCGCAGCGCGGACGGACGGCTGCTCGGCGGAGTGGCCCGCGGCCTCGCCGGGCACCTGGGAGTTCCGGTGTCGTGGGTGCGGCTGGTGTTCCTGGCCCTGTTCATGGCCCAGGGCATGGGCGCGCTGCTGTACGCGGTGTTCTGGTTCGTGGTGCCGCTCGGCGTGGGCGGCGTCGAGGCGCCGCGCCGGGCCGTGGCCGAGGTCTCCGCCGACGGGCGCCTGCGACTGTTCGCCCGCAAGCCCGACCGCGGTCAGGTCTTCGCGCTCATCGCGCTCCTCATCAGCGCCGCGATCTTCCTCGACCGACTCCATCTCGGCCGCGCCAACACCTACATCTGGCCCCTGATCTTCATAGGGGCGGGTGTCGCCCTCGTCTGGCGCCAGGCCGACAACGCCCGCCGGGCCCACTGGATGGAGGTCGGCCGCCGCAAGCGCGTCCTGCCGCTGGCGCGCGGCGCGGCGGGTGTGGTGCTCGTCGGCGTCGGCGCGACCGGCATCGTCGTCCTCCAGGGCTCGGCCGAGCACCTGGGCACCGTGCTGCAGGCGTCGCTCGCCGTGCTGGTCGGCATCGCGCTCCTGGCCGGTCCCACGGTCGTCCGGATGACGCAGGACCTCTCGGCCGAGCGGACGATGCGCATCCGCGCCCAGGAGCGCGCCGAGGTCGCCGCCCACGTCCACGACTCCGTCCTGCACACCCTCACCCTGATCCAGCGCAACGCCGAGGACCCCCGCGAGGTCGCCCGCCTGGCCCGCGCGCAGGAGCGGGAGCTGCGGAACTGGCTCTACAACCCCGAGGGCCGCGGCAAGGAGGAGGCCGAGGAGCCCCGCACCCTGGCCGAGGCCGTCAAGGCCACTGCCGCGGAGGTCGAGGACTACCACGGCGTCCCCATCGAGGTCGTCGTGGTCGGCGACTGCCCGCTCGACGAGCGGCTCGGCGCCCAGCTGCAGGCGGCCCGTGAGGCCATGGTCAACGCGGCCAAGTACGGTGGCCAGGGCGGGGCCGTGCAGGTCTACGCCGAGGTCGAGGCGCGTACGGTCTTCATCTCCGTCCGCGACCGGGGTCCCGGCTTCGACCTGGACGCGGTGCCGGACGACCGGATGGGCGTCCGCGAGTCGATCATCGGCCGGATGCAGCGCAACGGCGGCACGGCGAGACTGCGTTCCGCGCCCGACGGGGGGACGGAAGTGGAGCTGGAGATGGAGAGGGCGGAGAAGGCGACATGACGAGCGAAGAGACCGGCGGGAGCGTCGCACGGCACGTCAGGGTGGTGCTCGTCGACGACCACCGCATGTTCCGCACGGGCGTGCAGGCGGAGATCGGAGCCACCGACCGCACGGGCGTCGAGGTCGTCGGCGAGGCCGCCGACGTCGACCAGGCGGTCACCGTCATCACCGCGACCCGGCCCGAGGTCGTCCTGCTGGACGTCCACCTCCCGGGCGGCGGGGGAGTGGAGGTGCTGCGCCGCTGCGCCCCCCTGATGGCCGACCAGAACGCCCCGGTCCGCTTCCTCGCGCTGTCCGTGTCCGACGCCGCCGAGGACGTCATCGGCGTCATCCGCGGCGGTGCGCGCGGCTACGTCACCAAGACCATCACCGGCACCGACCTGATCGACGCCGTCTTCCGGGTCAAGGACGGCGACGCGGTCTTCTCGCCCCGGCTGGCCGGCTTCGTGCTCGACGCGTTCGCCTCGACCGACGCGCCGCCGGTCGACGAGGACCTGGACCGGCTCACCCAGCGCGAGCGCGAGGTCCTGCGCCTGATCGCCCGCGGCTACGCCTACAAGGAGATCGCCAAGCAGCTCTTCATTTCGGTCAAGACGGTCGAGTCGCACGTCTCGGCGGTGCTGCGCAAGCTCCAGCTGTCCAACCGGCACGAGCTGACGCGCTGGGCGACGGCGCGCCGCCTGGTCTGAGCGCCGGGGCCTACGCCCATGCCTGCTGCTGGTAGTGGGGCAGGCCGTCGAGGCCCCGCAGGGCGACGAGGACGCGGTTGTCCGCCAGCCGGGCGGGCACCACGTCCGACCAGGTGCCGCCGACGGCGTCGGCCTGCGAGAACACGCCGCCGTTGACGGCCTCCTGCCTGCTGACGGAGAACTGGCCGTCGGCCCTGAGCTGGTAGACCTCCAGCCGCCCGTCCTGCGCGAGGATCGGCCGCGGGGTGGCCAACGTCTCGCCCGGCAGCTTCTGCGGGCTCTCCCAGGAGCGGTGGCCGGCCCGCGCCACGCAGTGGTGGCCCGTCGTGCCCGAGCGCCAGAAGACGCGGACGTACTGGTTGGCGTCGGTGACGGCGGCCGGCGCGCCCTTGACCTCGGCGCCCGGGGCCGAGACGCGGAACCAGTCGCCCCAGTCGGTGATGCCGTCGGCCTTGGTCTGCGCCCTGCCGCAGACCTGGTGCGAGTCGTCGTGGCGGAAGACGAACAGCCGCCCCTGGCCGTTGCGGACGACGGCGGGCGGCAGCGCGACCTCGCCGCTGCGCACGTCCCCGCCCAGCCCGTAGGGCCTGAGCCACGCCGACCGGTAGCTCACGTCCTCCTGCGTGATGAGGCTGAGGCCCTTGGCGCTGTTGGTGTAGAAGACGGAGATCCGGCCGTCGGCGTTGAGGGCGGCCGTGGGGTCGCCGGCGACGCCCTTGTCGAGCAGCCGCGTCGGCGAGGACCAGGCGGAGGCGGCGTTGATGCCCGCCTGGCGCTGCGTCCACAGGCCGCCGTCCGGGTCGCGCCAGAAGACGTGGATGACGCCGTTCGGGCCGCGCAGGGCGGTGGGGTCGCCGGCGACGGTGCCCTGGGTGTCGTCGACGGCGTCCCACTTCTGGGACCAGGACCCGTCCTGGTTCTGATGCCTGCGGGCGAGTCCGTCCTTCCTCGTCCGTACGACGCAGGCGAGCCGGTCGTCCGCGTGGGGCGCCAGCGCGGGCCTGCCGAGGTGGCCCCCCTCCAGCCCGCTGCCGCCGAGGAGGGTGGCGTGCGGGTCCCACCTGAGACCTGGGGCGATGGACGGCGCCACGCGAACTCCTTACGTACGGAGGCTTACTGCTGCGGGATGCTGTAGAGCTTGTTGCCGTAGCGCAGGAGCAGCACGATGCGGTTGTCCCGCATCACGGCCGGCACCGGGCCGCCCGACCAGCCGGCGTTGTTGAAGGTCTCGAAAGCGGAGAACTCGACGCTGTTGACGGCCTTCTGACGGGCCACGCAGATGTCGGCGCTGGCGGCGGTGTTGCGGCTGAACGCCTCCAGGACGCCGTCCTGCGCGAGGACGGCCCTGGGCGTCTCGACGATGCCGCCCACCAGGCTCTGCGGAGGCTCCCACGCGCTGTACCCCGCGCGCTGGACCGTGTGGTGGCCGGTGGTGCCCGCGCGCCAGAAGACCCGGATCCGCTGATCGGCGTCGTTGGCGGCGGACGGCCCGCCGGTCACCCCGGCCCCCGGCGCCGAGACGGGTACGAAGCGGCCCCACGCGTCCACGGCGTCCGCCTCGGTCTGCGCGACGGCATGCACGTCGTTCGTGGCGGTCGTCACGAATGCGTGCAACCGGCCGTCGCCGCTGCGGGCGACCGCCGGGGCGAACGTCACCGCCCCGGTGCCCGCGTCGCCGCCCAGGCTCCTCGGGGTGCTCCAGCCCTTGTAGTCCGTCCGCTGCTGGTACACGTGGCTGAGACGGCGCCCGGTGTCGTTGTAGAGGACCGAGATCCGGCCGTCGGCGTTCAGGCCGGCGGCCGGGTCGCCGGCGGCGTCCGCCGCGATCTGGGCGGGGGAGGTCCAGCCGGCGTTGATCTCCCTCTGGCGCATCCACCACAGGCCGCCGTCGGGCACCCGCCAGAAGATGTTGATCAGCCCGGCGGCGTCCCGCCGGGCGGCCGGGCTGCCGGTGACGTTCCTGGCCACCTCGCCGTAGGTCTCCCAGGCGGACCAGGACAGATCCCGGTTGTGCCACCGGTGCCCGAGGCCGTTGTCCACGTACCGGCAGATCACCTGGACGCGGTCGTCGGCGTTCAGGGCCACGCAGGGCAGCTCGACGAAGCCGCCCTCCAGGTTCGTGTGGGAGGCCCAGGACAGGCCCGGAGCGGTGGCCGGCACAGAGCCTCCCATGACTGCGGTGCGGAGTGATGCGACCACGCATCGTATCGACGGGCGGGCGGCGCTCCGGGCCCGCCACGCCGCCCCGCCCGCGCCCGCGGGAACCTCTTCGCCCTTCCCGTCATCTACTCACAGGCGAGAGGCACAGAACCGGAAACGAGAGCCCGATGACCCGATGAGCCTGACGGGAACCCCCTTCTTCCTGACCACGATCGCCCTGGTCGTGGTGGCCCTCGCGCTGCCCCTCGCCCTGTGGGGCAAGGTCCGCGGCCCCCGCCTCGTACGCCACGTCACCCGCTTCTTCATGCTGCTGTTCGCGCAGGTCACCGCGATCACCATGGTCTTTGTGATCGTCAACAACTCCAACGGCCTGTTCGACACCTGGGCCGACCTGCTCGGCACCGGCGACCACGTCAACGCCGCGGCCGACCTCGGCCCGGACGGCACCGGCGGCAAGTCCCTGGACGGCGAGCCGAAGGTGGTGCAGAAGTTCACGCCCGCGTCCGACAAGCGCATGGGCCCCGGCGTCCAGGAGACCAAGCTCAAGGGCCGCATATCGGGCGTCGAGGGCGAGGTGTACGTCTGGCTGCCGCCGCAGTACGACGACCCCGCCTACAAGGACAAGAAGTTCCCCGTCGTCGAGGTGCTGCCCGGCTTCCCCGGCTCGGCCAAGGCGTGGTTCGGCACCCTGAACGTCAACACCCAGCTCAAGCCGATGATGGAGAAGGGCGAGGTCGCCCCGTTCGTCATCGTGGCGCCCCGCACCACGCTCCTCGGTGACGTCGACACCGGCTGCGCCAACACCCCCGGCAAGGTCAACGCCGACACCTGGCTGAGCGTCGACGTCCGCAAGATGGTCACCGACACCTTCCGTGTCGACGACAAGCCCGACGGCTGGGCCGTCGCCGGCTACTCGGCCGGCGCCCACTGCGCCGCCAAGCTGGCCATCGCCCACCCCGACCGCTACCGGGCCGGAGTGAGCCTGTCCGGCTACAACGACCCCATCGGCGAGCCGGGCTCCCTCACCGCGAAGACGCCGCAGCTGCGGGACGCGAACAACCCCTGGAAGATGCTCCAGCACGCCAGGACACCGCCCCGCGTGGCGCTGTTCTTCTCGGGCGCGGAGGGCGACGGCTACCAGGGCGGCCTGGCGATCAAGCAGTCCGCGAAGCCGCCGACAACCGTCCAGGTCAGCATGGTTCCGGCGGGCGCGGGTGGTCATGGCACGGCCGTCTGGAAGCGGCAGGTGCCGGAGGTCTTCCGGTGGCTGACCAAGCAGGTCACGTACTGAGCGGGCGCACGGCCCCGCCGCTAGGCGGGCCGTGACGCTCCCGCGAACGGCATCTGGTCGATCGGCGCGATCCGCACCGGGGCCCCGGGGTGCGGGGCGTGGATCATCCGGCCGCCGCCGATGTACAGGCCGACGTGGCTGATGCCGGAGTAGAAGAAGACCAGGTCGCCGGGGGCGAGCCGGTTCCGGGCGACCCGCCGCCCGGCGTTGATCTGGGTGTACGTGGTGCGCGGCAGCGACACCCCCGCCGCCTGCCACGCCGCCTGCGTCAGCCCCGAGCAGTCGAACGCGGACGGGCCGGTCGCCCCCCACACGTACGGCTTGCCGATCGCCGAGTAGGCGAAGGCCACGGCCCGCGCGGCACGGCCCGACGCGGCCCGGTCCGCACCGGCGTGCGAGGCCACCGGCGCGAGCGCGGTGTGCGCCGCGCGCCTGACGTCCGCGCGCGTGGCGCGGCCGGCGGCCACCACGCCGTCCCCTGCCTCGACCGCCGTGCGCTCGGCGGCCGGGAGCTCCCGCAGCAGCCGCCGGGCCTTGTCGAGCTTGGCCTCGATCGTGTGCTTGTGCGCGGCGAGCGCGGCCTCCTCGCGCCTGAGCTCCGAGAGCCGGGCACCCGCGGTGGTACGGACCTGCTGGACGTCGCGCAGCTCGTGCCGCACCCGGGCGACCGCCGTGGCCTGCCGGGTGCCCGCGCGGTCGGCGAGGGAGGCGCTCTCCAGATAGCGGTCGGGGGAGGAGGAGAGCAGCAGCCGCACGCCGGCGGGCATGCCGCCGTCGCGGTACTGGGCGGTGGCGAAGGAGCCGAGGGCGTTGCGGGCGGAGTTGAGCCGCTCGGTCCTGCGGGCGGCCTCGTCCTGCAGCCTCTCGAGCGCGGACCGCGCCCGGTCGGTCTTCTCCTTCACGCCGTTGTACTTCTCGGTGGCCACTTCGGCCTGCTGGTAGTACCCGGCCACCTGGGCCGTCGCCTGCGCGGGGGTCAGGGCGGGGGCGGCGTGGCCGGTGCCCTCCAGGGCGGTGGCGGTGGCGGCTCCCGCCAGGGCGAGGGTCGCCGCGGTGCGGGCGGTGCTGCCGGCGAGGGGGTTCTGCTTGGGCTTTCGGTGCGTCGCCACGTCGGCCGTCACTTCCTTCGGGTCCGGCAAGAGGTGCCCGGCGGCGGCCCGCACGAGGGGGGGAGGGGCAGGCCACCGCCGTCTGCAGGAGGACGCTAAACCCCGGGGTCACAGGGAAACGGCCATGACCGGTATTGGCCCTATTCGGCTGTTTCGCGACTGTGCGTGCCCGGCGATCCCCGACCGTACGGAAGGAAGAAGCCCTGGACTGACCGAAGCGCCGATTACTCCCACCTGGCCGCCGATGGGTGGTATGGGCCCGGCTAGGGTCGGGCCTCATGGACGTACTCCTTCACGCCGTCGTCGGCCTGCACATCGTCGGCATCGCCGCACTGCTCGGCGGTTTCCTGACCCAGATGAAGGCCATGGGCAAGGGCGAGGCACGCATGACCCCGGCGATGCTGCACGGCGCGCTGACCATGCTGGTCACCGGCGTCGCGCTGGTCGGGATCAACCAGGCCCAGGACCACGCGCTCAACACCGTCAAGCTCGGCGTGAAGATGGCCCTGCTGGTCGTCATCCTGGGCCTGGTCTACGTCAAGCGTGACGACGAGAAGGTCGAGGCGGCCGCGTTCGGGACCGTGGGCGCGCTGACGACGGCCAACATCTTCATCGCCGTGCTGTGGGTCTGAGCCGTCGCCGTGCTGTGGGGCTGACCACTGTCCCCGGGATCCGGGACCGGCTGTCAGCGGGGCGGCCTAGACTCGGGAGGCGATGAGCAGCCTCTTTGACGACAGCTTCCTGGCGGACTTCGCCCCCTCGGACCCCGCCGGGGAGGAGCACCCGCCGCCCCCGGAGGACACGGCCCCGGAGCCGCTGCCGGACGACCTGTTCGGCGGCGCCTTCGACGCGCCCGTGCCGCGCGAGGCGTACTACCGCGACGGCGCCGCCCGGCCCGTCGTGGACCCGGCGGCACTGCTCGAGGGGATGAACGACCAGCAGCGCGCGGCCGTGATCCACACCGGCTCGCCGCTGCTGATCGTCGCCGGCGCCGGCTCCGGCAAGACGCGCGTGCTCACCCACCGCATCGCCCACCTGCTGGGCGCGCGGGGCGTCCACCCCGGCCAGATCCTCGCGATCACGTTCACCAACAAGGCCGCGGGCGAGATGAAGGAGCGCGTCGAGCAGCTCGTCGGCCCCCGCGCCCACGCGATGTGGGTGATGACCTTCCACAGCGCGTGCGTGCGCATCCTGCGCCGCGAGAGCAAGAAGCTGGGCTTCACCTCCTCCTTCTCGATCTACGACGCGGCCGACTCCAAGCGCCTCATGGCGCTCGTCTGCCGCGACCTCGACCTGGACCCGAAGAAGTTCCCGCCGAAGTCCTTCAGCGCGAAGATCTCCAACCTGAAGAACGAGCTCGTCGACGAGGAAGCCTTCGCCGCGCAGGCCGCCGACGGCTTCGAGAAGACGCTCGCCGAGGCGTACGTCATGTACCAGGCGCGGCTGCGCGAGGCCAACGCCCTGGACTTCGACGACATCATCATGACCACCGTCCACCTCCTCCAGGCGTTCCCGGACGTGGCCGAGCACTACCGCCGCCGCTTCCGCCACGTCCTGGTCGACGAGTACCAGGACACCAACCACGCGCAGTACACCCTGGTGCGCGAGCTGGTGGGCACTCCCGAGACGGCCGGCGAGGAGGGCGTCGCCGAGCTGTGCGTCGTCGGCGACGCCGACCAGTCGATCTACGCCTTCCGCGGTGCCACCATCCGCAACATCCTCCAGTTCGAGGAGGACTATCCGGACGCCACCACGATCCTGCTGGAGCAGAACTACCGCTCCACGCAGACCATCCTCAGCGCCGCGAACGCCGTCATCGAGCGCAACCAGAACCGCCGGCCGAAGAACCTGTGGACCGATGCCGGCGCGGGCGCGGCCATCACCGGCTACGTGGCCGACACCGAGCACGACGAGGCACAGTTCGTCGCCGACGAGATCGACCGGCTGACCGACTCCGGGGACGCCAAGGCCGGCGACGTCGCCGTCTTCTACCGGACCAACGCCCAGTCCCGCGTCTTCGAAGAGATCTTCATCCGCGTCGGCCTGCCCTACAAGGTCGTCGGCGGCGTGCGCTTCTACGAGCGCAAGGAGGTCCGGGACGTCCTGGCCTACCTGAGGGTCCTCGCCAACCCCGAGGACACCGTGCCGCTGCGGCGCATCCTCAACGTCCCCAAGCGCGGCATCGGCGAGCGGGCCGAGGCCATGATCGACGCGCTGTCGCTGCGCGAGAAGATCAGCTTCCCGCAGGCGCTGCGCCGCGTCGACGAGGCGTACGGCATGGCGGCCCGCTCGGCGAACGCCGTCAGGCGCTTCAACGTGCTGATGGAGGAGCTGCGCACCATCGTCGAGTCGGGGGCCGGGCCCGCGACCGTGCTGGAGGCGGTGCTGGAGCGCACGGGCTATCTGGCCGAGCTCCAGGCGTCGACCGACCCGCAGGACGAGACCCGCGTCGAGAACCTCCAGGAGCTCGCGGCCGTCGCCCTGGAGTTCGAGCAGGAGCGGGCCGCCGAGGGCGCCGAGAGCCCCGGCACGCTGGCCGACTTCCTGGAGAAGGTGGCGCTGGTCGCCGACTCCGACCAGATCCCCGACGAGGACACCGAGGGCACGGGCGTCATCACGCTGATGACCCTGCACACGGCGAAGGGCCTGGAGTTCCCCGTCGTCTTCCTGACGGGCCTGGAGGACGGCGTCTTCCCGCACATGCGGGCCCTGGGGCAGACCAAGGAGCTCGAGGAGGAGCGGCGCCTGGCCTACGTCGGCATCACGCGCGCCCGCGAGCGGCTGTACCTGACCCGGGCGAGCATGCGCAGCGCGTGGGGGCAGCCCTCCTACAACCCGCCGTCGCGGTTCCTGGAGGAGATCCCCGAGCAGTACCTGACCTGGCGCCGCACCGGGCCCGCGACGCCGTCCGCGTCCTCGCTGGGCGCGGGGTCCGGCATCACGTCGGGCTTCTCGTCGGGGTTCTCGTCCTCCCGGAGCGGGGGCGGCGCCAAGGCGGGGCCCAGCGGTTTCGCTACGCGGCGCGCCAAGGACCGGCCCGTGGTGGCGCTGGCCACGGGCGACCGGGTCACGCACGATTCGTTCGGCCTGGGCACGGTCATCGCCGTCAAGGGCAGCGGAGACAACGCCGAGGCCACGGTCGACTTCGGCGGGGAGAAGCCGAAGCGGCTGCTGCTGCGGTACGCGCCGGTCGAGAAGCTCTAGCCGGCCGGGCGGGCTCGGGCGGCCGGGCCCGGGGCCCGGCCGGCCGCGGTTACGTCGGGTTGAGGTTGTGGCCGCGCAGCCACGGCAGAGGGTCGACGGCCGAGCCGCCGGGCCGTACCTCGAAGTGCAGGTGCGGTCCGGTGGAGTTGCCGGAGTTGCCGGAGTAGGCGATGACGTCGCCGGCCTTGACGGACCCGGACCGGACCTTGGTGCTGCTGAGGTGGCAGTACCAGGTCTCGGTGCCGTCGGGTGACGTCACTATGGCCATGTTGCCGTAGGCCACGTTGTACTGCGTACGGACGGTGCCGTCGGTGGCGGCCATGACCGGCGTGCCGTAGGCGACGGGGAAGTCGATGCCGGTGTGCACCGACATCCAGTTGACGCCCGCCTGGCCGTACATCGCGCTCAGCCCGTGCTGGGAGACGGGGAGGGCGAACTTGGGCCGCTCGCGCTCCTTGCGCGCGGCCTCTTCCGCCTTGCGCTTGCGTTCTTCCTCCTGGCGCGCCTTGAGGTCGATGCGCTCCTGGGTGCGGTTGGCGCGGGAGGCGAAGTCGTCGGCCCCGCGGCTGAGGCTCGCCAGCTGGGTGTCCAGCTTGCTGTTGGCCGCGGAGAGCTTGACGGACGTATCGGGCGCGGAGGCGGCGGTGGTGTGCGTGCTCTCCTTGTCGCCGCCGCCCGCCACGACGGACGCCGCCGCGATGCCGGCCACGCCCATGACGGCGACCGAGGGCACGGCGACGGTCAGCAGCGCCTTGCGGCGCGGGCGGTAACCCGCGCGGGCGGGCGCGCCCTTGCGCCGGCTGGCGCGGGAGCGGTCCGGGGCGTCGTCCTGCCGCGCGGGCGAGGACGCCGGGGCGTCGTCGTCCGGGGCGTCCGGCTCCGGCGGCTCGACGACCATCATGGTGCGCGTCTCGGCGTCGGCCACGGACCGGGGGCCGGGCACGGTGGCCGTGGGCGCGGGGTCCTGGCCGGCGTCGGAGAGGTCGACGCCGGAGAGGTCGACCATGAGCGTGGGCGCGTGCGTGGCCTGGGGCTCGGAGGCCGGGCCGGTACGGGCCTCGGGGCGGTGGTTCTCCATCGCCGCGTACGCGCTGGTGTCCCAGGCCTGCGTCTGCTGGGCGCTGAGATCCGCTGCCCAGGACTCGTCCTGTGACTGGCCCTGGGGCTGGCCCTGGGAGGGGGCCCAGCCGGAGGTGTCCCATGACTGCGAGGAGTACTGCTGACCGGAGGTGTCCCAGGACTGGGGGTGGGCACCCGTGTCCCACTGGTTCGCCTGGTGCTGCCCCGTGTCGTACGAGCCCGCCGCGGAACCGGCCGCACTCCAGGCGCCCGTGTCCCACTGGCCGGAGGTGTCCCACTGGCCGGTGTACTCACCGGTGTGGTGCTGTCCCGTGGGGTACTGCCCGGTGCCGTGCGGGGCTGCCTGCCCGCCGAGGTCGTAGCCGCTGAAGTCCCAGGTCTGGGTCTGGCCGGTGACGCCCCATTGGCTCGTGGTGTCCCAATGGCCGGAAGTGCCTGAAGCGCTGGAAACGTCCCACTGGCCGGAGCTGTAGCCGTCGTACTGGCCGTAGCTCTGGGGGCTGCTCTGCTGCTCGTACGACGGGTAGTACCCGTAGGAGGCATCGGGAGCGGGAACGGACGGAGCCGGGCCCGCCGACGGGTGACGGTCGTTCACCACCACTTCCATTTCGCCTTGGCAGCAGGAGAATTAGCGGCGACTGTACCCGGCGGTATGCGGCGACGACAATCTTCATCCCGTTTCGGCCGGTCGGGGCCTGGGCATTTAGCCGCCTTTTGGCGGACTGAGCCGTGATGGGTCGACTCGACGTTCGATATTCGTTCGACTTGTTATCGGAAGCTTGACGCCGTGGCGGGGCCCGCAGGCCGGGCGGTATCCGGCTGTCAGGCGACGGACGCGGCCCCCGCGGCGCCGGCTTGCGCGTCCTCCGTGGTCAGCGCCTGCCGGATGCCCGCGGCCACCTCCGGGTGAACGGGCAGGGCCAGATGGCCTACGCCGCTTACGCGCACATTGCGCGAAATCAGATCGGGGTGATCGATAGCGGCCGTCTCGACGGGCACCATGATCTGATCCAGGTCGCTCCAGAAGGAGATGAAATGCGTCGCGCAATGCGGCGCCGGCTCGGCCAGCTCCGCGATGACATCAGAATCGGGGCGCATCTGCCGAACCAGTGGATGCGCGGACATCAGGGGCGCCACGCGCGTACCGCCGTGCGGCGTGCCGAGCGTGACCAGAGTGCGCACGCGCGCGTCGCCGCCGAGCCGCTGGATGTAGTAGCGGGCGATGAGGCCGCCCAGGCTGTGCCCCACCATGTCGACCTGCTCGCGGCCCGTGCGGGCGCAGACCTCCTCGACATGGCGGCCCAGCATGCCGGCCGCGGTGCGCAGGTCACAGGTCAGGGGGGAGTAGTTGAGGGACCAGACCTGCCGCCAGCCGTGCCGGCGCAGCGAGCGGCGCAGCAGCACGAAGACCGAACGGTTGTCGATGAAGCCGTGGAGCAGGAGGACGGGCGCGTGCTGCGCCGAGGGCTCCCCGGCGGCCGGGCCCGCCGGCTCGGCGAGCACCTGGGACGCGGCCGGCGCGGGTGGGGTGGGCGGTGCGGGTGGTGCGGCCGGCACCGGAGGTACGGGCAGGGGTGGCGGTCGGCGCTCCTGCGCCACGCCGGTGGGGTACATCAGCAGATGCGCGGTGAAGATCGCCAACTCCAGCACCGTGGAGCGCACGAGCGCCGCCGACGGACGCGCGAGAGCACAAGGGCGCAAAAAGATATGGAGAAAGGGCAGAGCTCCCATGGCCGACCGACCTCCCGAACAGCACACAGAAAGCGACCCTCTCCCCCGTGTGCCCTCCTGGGCAGCTGTGCGCTGCCTGCCGGCACCGCTGTGCCGCGCGGCTGACGGCACAGGGCGCGGCGGCCTCGTCGCGGCTCCCCTCGCGACCGCTCCCCGGCCCGGCGGCTCGGGGTCCGAGCGGGCGGGTGTGGCCCGTGAGACGCGGGGTGTGAAAGCGGTGCGTAGCGAACGTGTTGTCCCACGTGTGATTTCCCCCTCGCTCTCCACCGCGAAACGGCCGCTTGCGGGATGCTGGAGATAACGTTCGTTCACCTCCCCGGCCCTGCGGGCAGGGGTACCTCGCGGCCGGTTGACGGCACGTACTTGCACGTACATGGAGGCAGTGATGGGAGTGACCGGTCCGATCCGCGTGGTGGTGGCCAAGCCGGGGCTCGACGGCCATGACCGCGGCGCCAAGGTCATCGCACGTGCGCTGCGCGACGCCGGTATGGAGGTCATCTACACCGGCCTCCACCAGACGCCCGAGCAGATCGTCGACACCGCGATCCAGGAGGACGCCGACGCGATCGGCCTCTCCATCCTCTCGGGCGCGCACAACACTCTCTTCGCCAAGGTGATAGAGCTCCTGAAGGAGCGCGACGCGGCGGACATCAAGGTCTTCGGCGGCGGCATCATCCCCGAGGCGGACATCCCCCTGCTCAAGGAGCAGGGCGTCGCGGAAATCTTCACCCCGGGCGCCACGACGACGTCGATCGTGGCCTGGGTCAACGCCAACGTCCGCCAGCCGGCGGGCGCGTAGCGCGCGGCGCGCGGCGGGTACGGGTGCCGGTGTCGACACCGGCACCGGCGCGTGGGCCGGCCGCCCCCGTGGCCGCGGGGAGGCGGCGCGCCTGCCGGCGCGCGGCTGACACCTGCCGTCCCACGTGCGGCCCACAGCTGCGGCTGCCGCTGCGCGGCGCGTGGGGCGGGGCCTGTGGTGAGGGCGGGCTGGCCTGCGGCGTGTGCGTGCCGGGCCTGTGGCGTGTGCGGGCTGGGCTTGCGGTGCGTGCCGCCTGGACTGCGACGTGTGCCGCCGCCTGGTTTTGCGGCCTGTGTCGGCCAGTTCTGCCCGCGTGCCTCCCGGCCCTGCGGTCACTGTCGCCCGGTCCTGCGGCCCGTGGCGCCTGGCCCTGCGGCTGCCCGGCCGGCCCTGCGGCCTGTGTCGCCCGGTCCTGCGCCTGCGCCGCCCGGTCCTGCGCCCGTGCCGCCTCGCCCTGTGGCCGTGTCGGCCGGGAGGCCGGGCGGCGCCGGTTGTCCTGTGGTTCGGCGGCGGCGGTCGCCGGTCTGGCACTGGCGCGTGGCGACGTCGGGCTTGGTCGGGCTGGACTGTCGGGGTGCGGACGGGACTACGCGGTGGGGGTGAGCTCTGCTCGCATTGTGGCGCGTAGGTGGAGGGTGCCTATGAGGCGTTGGAACGCCTCCGTCCAGTAGTCGGCCGCGGCCGTGGGCTCCCCGGGGGTGGCCGTGAGGACCGCCAGGCGGTCGGCCTGGGCCGGGTCCAGGCAGCGTTCGGCCAGGCCCATGACGCCGCTGAAGCTCCAGGGATAGCCGCCCGCGTCCCGGGCGCTGTCGAGGGCGTCCACCACCGCCCTGCCCAGGGGCTCCGCCCAGGGCACCGCGCACACCCCGAGCAGCCGGAACGCCTCCGACAGGCCGTGCGTGGCGATGAACTCCGCGACCCACTCGGCCCGTTCCGCCGGCGGCAGCGCGGACAGCAGCTTCGCCGGGTCCAGCCAGGAGGAGCCCTCCGGGGCGGGCGGTGTGGCCGCCGGGCCCAGCAGGGCACGTGACCACTGCGCGTCCCCCTGCCGGACGGCCGCCCGGCACCACGCGGCGTGCAGGTCGGGCTGCCAGCCGTCGGCGACCGGCAGTGCCACGGCCTCCGCCGCACTGCTCACCCCGAACCGCTCGAACCAGATCGCCAGCGGTGCCGCCTCCACCAACTGGCTCAGCCACCACGACCGCTCGCCCCGCCCGGCCGGCGGTTTGGCGACGACACCGTCCCGCTGCATCCCGCTGTCGCACTCGGGCGGCGCCTCGACCACGATGCGCGGCCCGCCGCCGGCGGTGCGGTCCAGGGCGACACAGGCACGGGCCCGCTCGGCCATCCTCGCGGCCAGCGCGGAACCGGGCAGGGCGGACAGCAGCTCGGCCGCCGTGGCGCGGACGTTGCTGCTCCGGTCCGACAGGGCCTGTTCGAGGAACGGCTCGTCGGCGCCGGAGAGTCCCTCGCGAAGGGAGTCCAGGAACATCAGCCGGTCCTCCGCGCGCTCCTTCGCCCACGTCGAGGTCAGCAACTCCCGCGCGGCGGCCGGGTCACGGCGCCGCAACGCCCCCAGGAACGCGACCCGTTCGGCGAACAGCCCCTCCTGCCAGGCGCGCTCCCCGCCGCCGTCACCGCTCATGGCGGTGACGGCCGGCGCCGCGTTCCCGCGCAGCGCGTACTTCCACTGCGGGTTGAGCCGGGCCAGCCACAGCGCCCGGGGCCCGCCCAGGGCCAGCGCGGCCGGGCGCAGGTCGCTGCGGGCCCGGGCCGCCTCCAGCAGCGCGGGCAGCAGCGCCGCCGGGGCACGGTATCCGTGGCCGTTGGCGGCGGCCAGCCACTGGGGCAGCAGCTCGGTGAGGTCGGGCGCGCTGCCCCGGCGCCCCCCGCCGCCGGGGCCCGCGCGGTCGGCGAGCAGCATCGCCAGCCGCCGCCGCGCCGCGGCCGGCAACGCCGGACGCTCGTCCCGCGGCGCCGCCCCGGGCCGCGCCGGGGCCGTGACCGGCACCAGCGCGGCCCGCCGCTGCACGGTCCGTACCGCGGCGGCGTCCAGCAGCGCCGCGGCGGCCTCCTGCCCGGGCTCCCGCCGCACGGGCACGGTGCGCCGCTCGGTGCCGAGCAGCGCGGTGGTGACGAGCTCGTCCCACGTACTGGTCATCTGCTTGCCCTTTCCTGTCACAGCGCCACCACTTCCGGATCCCACGTGGCCAGCGGCGTGAAGCCCCGGTGGCCGCACTCGCCGAAGACCGTCACCGGCGCGCCGCCGGATATCGCCGCCAGCCGCCACAGCCCCGTACTGTCGCCCTCGCACCGGGGGTCGACCGGAAGCGCCGACTCGCCCTCGGCATCCGCGACGAGCCAGCCGCGGCCGTCCGCGCCCGGCACCGGGATCACGGCCGACAGCACCACCGGCCACGCCTCCAGCCACGGATCGTCCCGCACCGCCTCGCCGTAGGCGCGAAGAGCGGCTGTCGTGTCCCCGCCCGGCGGCGGCCCGGGACACGGCGCGGGGGCCGCATGGCGGGTGCCCAGCACAGCGCGCAGGGGGCGCGCCGAAGGATGGAACGCGAGATCCGCGTCCAGCGCGAGGCCCACGGGAAGGGAGAGCTCGGGCGCGCGGCCGGCCGCGCCATAAGAGAGGACAACGGCCATGCGGCCCGTACGGTGGCCGTGGAGCCAGATGCGGCGGGTGATCAGACGGCCGTCGTCACTGTCCTGCTGGGCCAGGACCAGCCAGTGGTCACGGACGGGCGGCGCGGAGGCCAGCAACGCCGACGCGTCCGAGGTGATGCCCACGCGTGAGCGAACCGTGGCGGCCAGCGGCGCGGGCAACCGCTCCACCCGCAGGTACCCCTGATTGAGCGTGTGCAGCAGTGCGCACTCCTCCAGGAGCCGGGACGCCCACGCCGCCCCCGCCCCGGCCCCGCTCGCCGACGCCAACTCCCGTACCCGCGAGGCGAGGCCGGGCGCCTGGGCGTCGACCATGCGGGCCGCCGTCTCGTCCCACTGCCCGTACCCCGCACCCTCGACCGACGCGAGCCCGCCCCGCAGCAGGTCGGCCAGCCGCTGCTCCAACTCCGTGGCGCCCGCGGCGATCCGCCGCGCACGTCGCTCGGAGCGGCGCCGCGCCGCCTCCGCGCCCGCCGCCGACCGCGGCGGGCCGGCGTCGGCCCCCGCGTCCGCGGCGCGTTCGGCGCGCTGCCGCCGCCGGGCCAGCCACTGCCCCGCCCAGTCGGGCGGCTCCGCGGCCGAGGACGGCAAGGCCCCCTCGCCCTCGGTCCACAACAACAGCAGGCCCAGCGCGTGCTTGCACGGGAACTTGCGGCTCGGGCAGCTGCAGTGGAAGCCCGGCGCGCCCTGCCCCGACAGGTCCACGACCGTGCGGTACGGCGTGCTGCCGCTGCCCGCGCATTCCCCCCAGACCGCGCCCCCGCCCCCGTCCCCGTGCGTCCCCCCGTCCGTGCCCGCGCCCGACCACGGACCGGGCGCCGCGAGCTTGCCGCCCGCCTTGCGTGATGCGGCGTCAGGAGCTAGCGCGAGCACCTGTTCCGCCGTCCAGCGTTCCCCCTGCGGATTCATGCCCCCGAAGGTAGAGGCCCCCACTGACAATCGCTCTGACCAGCGGTTTCGCTCCGTCGAGGCCGATTGTCAGTGGCGTGGTGCAGGGTTGTTGGCGCATCCCGGAGTGTTCCCGGAAGCGCACGACGAGGGGGACTTGTGACCGTGCCCGGAATTGAGACCGAAGCCCTGCGACCGCACGCGGAAGACGCCTTCGCCGACGAGCTGAAGGCGCTCGCGGCGGCCGACGACCGGCCCAGGCCCGAGCGTTGGCGGCTGTCGCCGTGGGCCGTCGCCACCTACCTGCTCGGCGGCACGCTGCCCGACGGCACCGTGATCACGCCCAAGTACGTCGGCCCGCGCAGAGTCGTCGAGGTCGCCGTCACCACACTCGCCACCGACCGCGCCCTGCTCCTGCTCGGCGTGCCCGGCACGGCCAAGACCTGGGTGTCCGAGCACCTGGCCGCCGCCGTCAGCGGCGACTCCACGCTGCTCGTCCAGGGCACGGCCGGCACCGCCGAGGAGGCCATCCGCTACGGCTGGAACTACGCCCGCCTCCTCGCCCACGGCCCCAGCCGCGAAGCGCTCGTGCCGAGCCCGGTCATGCGGGCCATGGCCGAGGGCATGACCGCGCGCGTCGAGGAGCTGACCCGCATCCCGGCCGACGTCCAGGACACCCTCATCACCGTCCTGTCCGAGAAGACCCTGCCCATTCCCGAGCTGGGGGAGGAGGTGCAGGCCGTCCGCGGGTTCAACCTGATCGCCACGGCCAACGACCGCGACCGCGGGGTCAACGAGCTCTCCAGCGCCCTGCGCCGCCGGTTCAACACGGTCGTCCTGCCCCTGCCCGCCACGGCCGACGCCGAGGTCGACATCGTCGCCCGCCGCGTCGACCAGCTCGGCCGCTCCCTCGACCTGCCCGCCGCGCCCGACGGCAGCGACGAGATCCGCCGCGTCGTCACCGTCTTCCGCGAGCTCCGCGAAGGCGTCACCGCCGACGGCCGTACGAAGCTGAAGTCGCCCTCGGGCACGCTCTCCACCGCCGAGGCGATCTCCGTGGTCACCGGTGGCCTGGCGCTCGCCGCCCACTTCGGCGACGGCGTGCTGCGCGCCGGGGACGTGGCCGCCGGCATCCTCGGCGCCGTGGTCCGCGACCCGGCCGCCGACCGGATCATCTGGCAGGAGTACCTCGAGACCGTCGTCCGCGAGCGCGACGGCTGGAAGGACTTCTACCGCGCGTGCCGAGAGGTCTCGGCATGAGCACCGCCCCCGCCCCGGTGCTGCTGGGGGTGCGCCACCACGGCCCGGGCTCCGCGCGGGCCGTGCGGGCGGCTCTCGACCAGTGCCAGCCGAGCGCCGTACTGATCGAGGGCCCGCCCGAGGCGGACGCGCTCGTCCACCTCGCCGCGGAGGAGGACATGCGCCCGCCCGTCGCCCTGCTCGCGCACGCCGCCGACGACCCCGGGCGGGCCGCGTTCTGGCCGTTCGCCGAGTTCTCCCCGGAATGGGTGGCGATGCGCTGGGCGCTGACCCATGACGTGCCGGTGCGCTTCATCGACCTGCCGGCGGCCCACTCGCTCGCCCTGGGCGGGCCCGGCACGGCGGGACGGCCCGACACCGGCACCGACGCGAGCGCCCCGTCGGTGCCCCCGGTGCCGCGGCTGGATCCGCTGGCCGTGCTGGCCGGCGCCGCGGGGTACGACGATCCCGAGCTGTGGTGGGAGGACGCCGTCGAGCACCGCCGGGGCGGCGGCCCCGAGGGCGGTGACGCGCTCGCGCCGTTCCAGGCCATCGCCGAAGCCATGGCCGAGCTGAGGGCCGGCCTCGGCGAGGACGACGGCAGCGGCACGGACGGCCCCGGCAGGCGCGGTGACGACGGTGGCGGCACCGGGGACGGCGGTGACCGGGACGCCGTGCGCGAAGCGCACATGCGGCTCAAACTCCGCCAGGCGCGACGTGAGTTCGGTGACGCGGTCGCCGTCGTCTGCGGCGCCTGGCACGTACCCGCGCTCGCCGCCAAGCGGACCGTCACCGCCGACCGGCAGGCGCTCAAGGGGCTGCCCAAGGTCAAGGCCGAGACGGTCTGGGTCCCGTGGACCCACCGCAGGCTGTCGCGGCACAGCGGCTACGGCGCCGGCATCACCTCCCCCGGCTGGTACGGGCATCTCTTCCACGCCCCCGACCGGCCCGTCGAGCGCTGGATGACCACCGTCGCGAGGCTGCTGCGCGACGAGGACCACCCCGTCTCCTCCGCCCACGTCATCGAGGCCGTGCGGCTGGCCGACACCCTCGCCACGCTGCGAGGGCGGCCGCTCGCCGGGCTCACCGAGACCACCGACGCGATCCGCGCGGTGATGTGCGAGGGCTCGGACGTCCCCCTCGCGCTCGTCCAGGACCGGCTCGTGATCGGCGACGTCCTCGGCGAGGTCCCCGACTCCGCGCCCGCCTCGCCTCTCCAGCGCGACCTGACGCGCCTCCAGCGCAGCCTGCGCCTCAAGCCCGAAGCGGCCCGGCGTGACTGGGAGTTCGACCTGCGCAAGGACACGGACGCGGCGCGCAGCCGGTTGCTGCACCGGCTCGGGCTGCTCGGTGTCGGCTGGGGTGAGCCGACGCGCACGCGGAGCGGGCTCGGCACGTTCCGCGAGACCTGGCGGCTGTGCTGGGAGCCCGAACTGGCCGTGCGGCTCGCCGAAGCCGGGGTGTGGGGCACCACCGTGGAGAGCGCGGCGACCGCCAGGGCGGAGTCCCTGGCCCGCAAGGCCACGGCCCTCGCCGACGTCACCACCCTGGCCGAACAGTGCCTGCTCGCCCAGTTGTCCGATGCCCTGCCCGTCGTCATGAGCGCTCTCTCCGAGCGGGCCGCTCTCGACACGGACGTCGGACACCTGGCCCAGGCCCTGCCCGCCCTCGTGCGGTCCGTGCGCTACGGCGACGTCCGCCGGACGGACACCCTGGCGCTCGGCGAGGTGGCCGCCGGGCTGGCCGAGCGCGTCTTCGTCGGCCTGCCCGCCGCCTGTTCGGGGCTCGACACGGACGCCGCCACGGAGATGCGC
The DNA here is from genome assembly GCF_040646235.1 of Streptomyces sp. NPDC046261. Classification (NCBI taxonomy): domain Bacteria; kingdom Bacillati; phylum Actinomycetota; class Actinomycetes; order Kitasatosporales; family Streptomycetaceae; genus Streptomyces; species Streptomyces sp. NPDC046261. The sequence continues at coordinate 278,219 of NZ_JBEYZU010000009.1, forward strand.
GGCCATGTGGACGCCGTCCACCAGGCCGTCGGCCTGCTGGCGGAGACCGGCCGGCCGGACCGGTCCGGCCGGTCCGGGGAAGCCGCCCGCTCCGAGCCCGGCCTGCGCGAGCGGTGGGCCGCCGTGCTGAACGTGCTGGCCGGGCGGGAGGGGCTGCCCGGGGGCATACGCGGCCGGGCGGCACGGCTGCTGCTCGACGACGGGCGGCTGCCGCAGGAGCAGGCGGCACGGCTCATGGGGCGTGCGCTCTCGCCCGGCACGGCGCCGGCCGAGGCGGCCTCCTGGATCGAGGGCTTCGTCGGCAGCGGTGGGTCCGGCGGCATGCTCCTGGTCCACGACGAACGCCTCCTCGCCCTCGTCGACGCCTGGCTCACCGGCGTCCCACCGGACGCCTTCACGGGCGTACTGCCGTTGCTGCGCCGCACCTTCTCCGCGTTCGAGCCGGGGGTGCGCCGCACGCTCGGCGAACAGATCCGCCGGGGCCCGGCAGGCGAGGGAACGAGCGGGGCGACGGCAGGGGAGAAGGGCATGCCCGGCTTCGGCACCGCCCTCGACGAGGAGCGGGCACAGGCCGTACTGCCGACGATGCGCCTGCTGCTGGGCACGGCACTCACTGGGGGAGCGGAACGATGACCACAGCCACCACCGAAAGCACCGACACCACGGGAACGGCCGGAGCCGCCGACCCCGCCGCCGAGCGGCTGCGGCGCTGGCGGCTCGTGCTCGGCGGCGAGCGCGACGGCGGCGACGGCACCGGACGCACGCTCGCCGGGACCGACGCCGCCATGGACCGGACGCTGGAGGCGCTCTACGGCGGTCGCCCCGGCGCCGGCCGCGAGCGGGCGGGCGGGCAGCGCGAGGCCGGGCTCGGCGGGTCCGCACCGCGGGTCGCACGCTGGCTGGGGGACATCCGGACGTACTTTCCGGCGTCCGTCGTTCAGGTGATGCAGCGCGACGCCATCGACCGGCTCGGCCTGTCCGCACTGCTGCTGGAGCCGGAGATGCTGGAGGCCGTCGAGGCGGACGTCCACCTCGTCGGCACCCTGCTGTCCCTCAACAAGGCGATGCCCGAGACCACGAAGGAGACCGCCCGCGCCGTCGTCCGCAAGGTCGTCCAGGAGTTGGAGAAGCGGCTGACGACCCGCACCCGTGCCACGCTCTCCGGCGCCCTCGACCGCTCCGCGCGCGTCAGCCGCCCCCGGCACCGCGACATCGACTGGGACCGCACCATTCGGGCCAACCTCAAGAACTATCTGCCCGAGTACCGCACGGTCGTCCCCGAGCGCCTCGTCGGTTACGGCCGGGCTTCCCAGTCGGTCAGGAAAGAGGTCATCCTCTGCATCGACCAGTCCGGCTCGATGGCTCCCTCCGTCGTCTACGCCTCCGTCTTCGGCGCGGTCCTCGCCTCGATGCGGGCCCTCGACACCCGCCTCGTCGTCTTCGACACCGCCGTCGTGGACCTCACCGAGCAGCTCACCGACCCGGTGGACGTGCTCTTCGGCACCCAGCTCGGCGGCGGTACGGACATCAACCGCGCGCTCGCCTACTGTCAGTCACGGATCACCCGGCCGGCCGAGACCGTCGTCGTCCTCATCAGTGATCTCTACGAGGGTGGCATCCGCGACGGGATGCTCAAACGGGTGGCGGCGATGAAGGCGTCCGGTGTCCAGTTCGTCACACTTCTCGCCCTCTCCGACGAAGGCGCGCCCGCCTACGACCGGGACCACGCGGCCGCGCTCGCCGCCCTCGGCGCGCCCGCCTTCGCCTGTACGCCCGACCTCTTCCCGGACGTCATGGCGGCGGCCCTGGAGAAGCGCCCGCTGCCGATACCCGACACGGCGGCGTGAGCCCGGCGGGCGAAAGCGCCGCGGCTCGGGCGGCCCCGTTGTATACCCGAATTGCGTACGGCGCCGTCGCGATCTGTGAGCGTAATCACGGCCCGAGTGTGACCTGCGATTTAGGGAGCCCCCGCCCACGGGGATAACCTGCGAGACGGACATGCCGCGTCAACGGTGAACGTGTGCCGCCCTCGTAAAAGATCGCGTCGTCACGCTGCCCTGCGGCACGCCCGCGCAGACAACGAACCGCGATATCCATGGAAAAGGGACGGACGCGCGTGGACCTGTTCGAGTACCAGGCGAGGGACCTCTTCGCCAAGCACGGTGTACCGGTGCTGGCCGGTGAAGTCATCGACACGCCTGAGGCGGCGCGCGCTGCGACTGAGCGCCTTGGCGGCAAGTCGGTCGTCAAGGCGCAGGTGAAGGTCGGCGGCCGCGGCAAGGCCGGTGGCGTGAAGCTGGCCGCCACGCCGGACGAGGCCGTCGCCCGCGCGACGGACATCCTCGGCATGGACATCAAGGGCCACACGGTCCACAAGGTGATGATCGCCGAGACGGCTCCCGAGATCCTCGAGGAGTACTACGTCTCGTACCTCCTCGACCGCACCAACCGCACCTTCCTGGCCATGGCCTCGGTGCAGGGCGGCATGGACATCGAGGAGGTCGCGGAGAAGACCCCCGAGGCCCTCGCGAAGGTCCCGGTCAACGCCATCGAGGGCGTCACCATCGAGAAGGCCCGCGAGATCGTCGCCCAGGCGAAGTTCCCGGCCGAGGTCGCCGAGAAGGTCGCCGAGGTCATGGTGACCCTGTGGGAGACCTTCGTCGCCGAGGACGCGCTCCTCGTCGAGGTCAACCCGCTCGCCAAGGTCGCCAACGGCGATGTCATCGCCCTCGACGGCAAGGTCTCGCTCGACGAGAACGCCGACTTCCGCCAGCCGGAGCACGAGGCGCTCGAGGACAAGGCCGCGGCCAACCCCCTCGAGGCGGCCGCCAAGGCCAAGGGCCTGAACTACGTCAAGCTCGACGGCCAGGTCGGCATCATCGGCAACGGCGCGGGTCTCGTCATGAGCACCCTGGACGTCGTCGCGTACGCCGGTGAGAACCACGGCAACGTCAAGCCGGCCAACTTCCTCGACATCGGTGGCGGTGCCTCCGCCGAGGTCATGGCCAACGGTCTCGAGATCATCCTCGGCGACCCGGACGTCAAGTCCGTCTTCGTCAACGTCTTCGGTGGCATCACCGCGTGCGACGAGGTCGCCAAGGGCATCGTCCAGGCCCTGGAGCTGCTCAAGGCCAAGGGCGAGGACGTCACCAAGCCGCTGGTCGTGCGCCTCGACGGCAACAACGCGGAGCTGGGTCGCAAGATCCTGTCCGACGCCAACCACCCGCTGGTCCAGCGCGTGGACACCATGGACGGCGCGGCCGACAAGGCCGCCGAGCTGGCTGCGGCTAAGTAAGGGACGAGGACTCCACAACCATGGCTATCTTCCTCACCAAGGACAGCAAGGTCATCGTCCAGGGGATGACCGGCGCCACGGGCATGAAGCACACCAAGCTCATGCTGGCCGACGGCACCAACATCGTCGGTGGCGTGAACCCGCGCAAGGCCGGCACGAGCGTCGACTTCGACGGCACCCAGGTGCCCGTCTTCGGCTCCGTCGCCGAGGCGATGGAGAAGACCGGTGCCGATGTCACCGTCGTCTTCGTGCCGCCGGCGTTCGCCAAGGCCGCCGTGATCGAGGCGATCGACGCCGAGATCGGCCTGGCCGTCGTGATCACCGAGGGCATCGCCGTCCACGACTCCGCCGCCTTCTGGGCGTACGCGGGTTCGAAGGGCAACAAGACCCGCATTATCGGCCCGAACTGCCCCGGTCTCATCACCCCGGGCCAGTCCAACGCCGGCATCATCCCGGGCGACATCACCAAGCCCGGCCGCATCGGTCTCGTGTCCAAGTCCGGCACGCTGACCTACCAGATGATGTACGAGCTCCGTGACATCGGCTTCTCCTCGGCCGTGGGCATCGGTGGCGACCCCGTCATCGGCACCACCCACATCGACGCGCTCGCCGCGTTCGAGGCCGACCCCGAGACCGACCTGATCGTCATGATCGGCGAGATCGGTGGCGACGCCGAGGAGCGGGCCGCGGACTTCATCAAGGCCAACGTCACCAAGCCGGTCGTCGGCTACGTGGCCGGTTTCACCGCGCCCGAGGGCAAGACGATGGGCCACGCCGGTGCGATCGTGTCCGGTTCGTCCGGCACCGCGCAGGCGAAGAAGGAGGCCCTCGAGGCCGCGGGCGTGAAGGTCGGCAAGACCCCGTCCGAGACGGCTCGCCTGGCGCGCGCCGCGCTGGCCGGCTGACGCGGAGGCCGTAGCGACATCGGAAGGCGGGTGGCGGCAGCCGCCGCGGCCCGGCTTCCAGGGCGTGGGCCCGTCCCCCTCGAGGGGCCCCCACCCACACCCCGGTGCTGCGCGACCGCTCCGACGTCGTCGCGTACGCCGCGTACCGGATGCCGGCCACCTTCGAGGCCGTGCGGTCCGCG
>NZ_JBEYZU010000010.1:0-203871 GCF_040646235.1 Streptomyces sp. NPDC046261
GCGCCTGGGCGGGCGGGCAGGCGCGCCTGCCCGCCGGCCGCCCCACCCTCCCCGGACGTGGAACCCGCTGCTCGCCCGTGCACGCGGCGCACTCGTCGGAGGACCCGTCCGCCAAGGGCGAGGAAGCGGGGACCTCCTCCCGGACGGACGCGAGCTCCATCCCCTCGGACGCCGAGGCGGACAGCACGAGCAGCACGGAGGTCAGCACGGCGACCACAGCCCGCACCACGGGCTGCAGCAATACCCCACGACCCCACATAGACACGCACCAAGCGTAGTTGTTCGGTCACCTTGGGTGCATTCCGTCGAAAGAGTGAGATTCCGGAGTCGCGGTGCGATCATCCGGCCGCCTTCCATCCGATGAACCGACTGGCCGGATACGGTGCCCGCCCGCCAAGACCGGTCAACGTCCGAGCCATTGACGCGGTCCCGGGAGGTGTACACGCAACACTCCGACGGAAGGGCAGCACGATGGGATTACGGACAGTACGCACGGCGCTGGTGGGGGCAGTGGTGGCCGCGCTGGCCACCACGGGCCTGGCGACGGCGTCCGCGGCCGGCGCCGGACAGGACGCCGGGGCGCACGGCGCCACCCGGGCGGCCATGGCGGCCGAGGTGAAGGCCGGAATACCGGGCATCCTGGGGCAGGTTCAGGACAAACTCGGGACCTGGCACGGATCGGTCGGCGTCGCCGACCTCGCCACCGACCGCCAGCGCCTCCCCCAGGACCGCTTCCGCATCGGCAGCATCAGCAAGGCGTTCGTCTCCACCGTTCTCCTCCAGCTGGAGGCCGAGGGCAGACTCGACCTCGACGACACGGTCGAGCGGCGGCTGCCGGGGGTGGTCCGGGGCAACGGCCACGACGGCGGCCGGATCACCGTCCGCCAACTGCTCAACCACACCAGCGGAGTCTTCAACTACACCAAGGACCCCGGCATGGTCGAGAAGCTCACCTCGGGCTTCCCCGAGCACCGCTACGACACGTACACGCCCCGCCAGCTGGTCGCGATCGCCATGAAGCACCGGCCCGACTTCCGGCCGGGCCAGGGCTGGAACTACTCCAACACCAACTACGTCCTCGCCGGAATGATCGTGGAGAAGGTCACCGGCCACACCTACGCCGCCGAGATCCAAAAGCGCGTCATCGACAAGCTGGGCCTGCGCGCCACCACCCTGCCGGGCACCTCATCGCTCATGCCGTCCCCGCACGGCCGCGCGTACGGCAAGCTCTCCGACGCACCGGACGCCGAGATCGTCGACACCACCGAGCTCAATCCGTCCTGGGGCGGCGCCGCGGGCGAGATCATCTCCACCACCGGTGACCTCAACCGCTTCTACCGCGCGCTGCTGGGCGGCACGCTGCTGCCCGAGCGTCAGCAGAAGGAGCTGCTCACCACCGTCCCGATGGACGACGCCGGCGGCGGCTACGGCCTGGGCGTCACCTCGGCCACACTCTCGTGCGGCAGGACCGTCTGGCTGCACAGCGGCGGCATCCACGGCTCCACCTCCCTGGCCGTCTCCACGGCGGACGGACGCCACACCGCCGCGTTCAACTACAACGGCGACTGGAGGGCCGACCTCCCCGCACTGGTGGAAGCCGAGTACTGCGGTGGGAAACCGGCCGCAGCCGCCCTGAAGACGAACAGCGCCCTGGCGGCCGTCACCTCCCTGCGCTGACGTCCGGCCCGCCGCGCACACCACCCTGATCGCGGCTGCCGCGTGCGCGCCCCTGTGGCCCGTACCGCGCCGTACCCGGGCGCGCACCGGCAGGCGTGAGGTGTAATACGGACAGACCTCCCAGGCGCGGTCCTGGGTCGAGCGGTTGTCCGAGGTGAGGAGCGCACCGTGGAGAAGCCGGAACGGGAACGGGCGGAGTCGGCGGCCCGGCAGGCCGCCGCGCAGCTCACCGCGCAGGACATCCGCGGCGTCGCCCTCACCTGGGTGGACAACGCCGGCATCTCCCGCGTCAAGGCCGTCCCCACGGCTCGCCTCGCGCACGCCGCCCGTCGGGGCGTCGGCGCCTCCCCCTCCTTCGACGTCTTCCTCGTCGACGACTCCAGCGTCACCAGCCGTCACATCGGGGGCCCCGACGGCGATCTGCGGCTGTTCCCCGATCTGGACCGGCTGACCGTCCTGGCCGCGCAGCCCGGCTGGGCCTGGGCGCCGGTGGACCGGTACGAACAGGACGACACACCCTATGCCGCGTGCCAGCGGCAGTTCGCCCGCCGGATGGCCGACGCGGCCGCGGCCCGCGGGATGCGGCTGAGCATGGGCTTCGAGACCGAATGGGTCGTCACCCACGCCAACGGGCACGAGCCGCCGCGCTACGCCTGCTCCGGCCCCGCCTACGGCATGACGCGGGTGATCGAGCTGTCGGACTATCTGCGCGAGGTGCTGGACGCGCTCACCGCGCAGCGCGTCGACGTCCTGCAGATCCACCCCGAGTACTCCCTCGGCCAGTTCGAGGTGTCGGTCGCCCCCTCGGACCCGGTCGGCGCGGCCGACCTGTCGGTGCTCGTCCGGGAGACGATCCGCGCGGTGTCGGCGCGGCACGGCCTCGACGCCTCCTTCGCCCCCGTCGTGGAGCCCGGCGGCGTCGGCAACGGCGCGCATCTGCACCTGAGCCTGTGGCAGGACGAGCGGAACCTGTGCCGCGGCGGCGACGGCCCGTACGGCATGACGGCCGAGTGCGAGGCGTTCCTGGCCGGTGTGGTGCGGGAGCTGCCCGCGCTGCTCGCCCTCGGCGCCCCCACGCCCGCCAGCTATCTGCGCCTGGAACCCTCGCGCTGGGCGGGGGTCTTCCAGTGCTGGGGCCTGGAGGCACGGGAGGCCGCGCTCCGCTTCATCACCGGCGCGCCGGACGACGCCGAGGGCGCCAACGCCGAGGTCAAGTGCTTCGACGGGGCGGCCAATCCGTACCTGGTGACGGGCGCCGTCGTGGCCGCCGGGCTGGCCGGTCTGGACGAGGGGCTGCGGCTGCCGCCGCCCGCCGCCGGCGACCCGGCCCTCACCGGCGGCCACCCGCGGCTGCCCACGTCCCTCGCCGAGTCCCTGGAGCACTTCCAGGGCTCGGCCCTGCTGCGCACCGCGCTCGGCGACCCCCTGTTCGAGGCGATCGCCGCCGTCCGCGCGGGCGAGGTGAAGCTGTTCGAGGGCCTGGCGCCGAAGGACATCGCGGCCGCGACGCGCGGACGGTACTGACATGACCGGCGTGCCGGTCCCCCCTCTGGTGGACCATCACTGTCACGGCGTGGCCCGCTCCGGCCTCTCCGCGGCGGCGTTCGCGTCCTTCCTCACCGAGTCCGACGCGCCCGCCGCGCCCGGCACCTCCTTCTTCGACACCCAGCTCGGCTTCGCCGTGCGCCGCTGGTGCCCACCGCTTCTGGACCTCGCACCGCACTGCCCGCCGGAGGTCTACCTCGCCCGCCGCGCCGAGCTCGGCGCGGCCGAGACCAACCGTCGCCTGCTGAGCTCCTGCGGCATCTCCGACTTCCTGGTCGACACGGGGCTGCCGGGCGACCTGACGAGCCCCCGGGAGCTGGCGGCGGCCGGTGACGCGGCCTGCCACGAGATCGTCCGCCTCGAACACCTGGCGGAACGGATCGCCGACGGCGCCGGCAGCCGCGCCGCGTTCCTCGACAGCCTCGGCGACGCCGTGCGGGACAGCGCCCGCGACGCCGCGGGCTTCAAGTCGGTGGTCGCCTACCGCTACGGCCTCGACTTCGAACCCGGCCCACCGCGCCCGGCCGAGGTACGGGCCGCAGCCGACCGCTGGCTCACCGCCCGTACCCCGGGCACCCGGCTGGCCGAGCCCACACTCCTGCGGCACCTGCTGTGGTCCGCCGCCGAGACGCGCCTGCCGCTCCAGTTGCACACCGGCTTCGGCGACCCCGACCTGCGGCTGGACCGCTGCGACCCACTGCTGCTCACCGACTTCGTCCGGGCGGTGCGCCCGACCGGCTGCACCCTTGTGCTGCTGCACGGCTACCCCTACCACCGGGGCGCCGGCTATCTCGCCCACTCCTTCCCGCACGTCTACGCCGACATGGGGCTCGCCCTGACCCACACCGGGGCGCGCGCGGGGGCCGTGCTGGCCGAGATGCTGGAACTGGCCCCGTTCGGCAAGCTCCTGTTCTCCACCGACGCCTACGGCCTGCCGGAGCTCTACGTCGTGGGGGCCGAGCTCTTCCGGCAAGGGCTCGGCCGGCTGCTGACGGGATGGGTCGAGGACGGCGCCTGGTCGGCCGGGGACGCGGAACGGGTCGCGGCGCTGATCGCCGCCGACAACGCCCGCCGGGTCTACGGCCTGGACGCCCCCTCGGCTCCCTAGGCCCCTCTGCCCCCCCTAGGCCCCTCTGCCCCCCTAGCCATCGTTTGGGTGAAGCTGCCCGCCAACCGGTCCTGTGCTCCGGTGGCCTCCGCGAGCATTGTGGAATATGCGACATCCGCTCCGCAGGCTCGGCGCTCTGGCTCTCACAGGACTGCTCACCCTCACCGCACCGCCCTCCGCGCAGGCGGCCACGGGAACGTTCATCTATCACACGCCACAGGGCGCCGTGCGGCACGGTCTGACCAATCCCGTCGACGGGCACTGCTACACCGTCGGCCACGCCCAGGGCGTCACCGGCAATGAGACGGACCGCAACGCCTATCTGTACGACACCCCCGACTGCCGGGGCACGGCGGCGTATTTCCCGTCCGGGTTCTACGGCCAGCAGTCGTTCCACAGCGTCGTCTTCATGCGCTAGGGCGCGCGCGGCGCACGGCGCTCCTGTGGCGTAGTGCGGCCCCATGGGTTCCGCTGATACGGAGGGAACAAGTTCGCTACTCTGGGCGGTCGAGCCGCCGACGCGGGGAGGACCCATGAGCACCGGCACGGTGTGGAGCATCGAGCGCATTCGCGACGTTCTCGGCAGTCCCGACCTCTCGCGGCGCTTCAGTGACGAGATCGGCCGGGCGCCGGCGCACACGGTGCCGGCCGTCTTCGCGAAGTGGCAGGCCATCGCCGAACGGACGCTCGCCTCCGTCGAACGGGGGCGGCAGGCGGCGGCCGCCGAGGCGGCGGGCGGTGAGGTGCCGGGCGAGTGGATCGACATCACCCAAAAGGTGCAGGAGGACGCTGCCCTCATTCGCGCCCACGGAGCCCCCTGGAGCTGACACCCTGAGCCGGTGTACGCGCTCAAGTACGATGCGACGATAGCGGCTGTCTGGGACTCCCTTCCGCCCGCGGTGAGCGGGCAGCTCAGCGACGTCCTCGCCGCGGCCTGCGCGAACCCTCTCTCGGTGACCGTCCCGTACGGCGAGGACGACGGCATCATGCGGATGCTGGTGCTGGACGACGTCTTCGTCGTCATCTATCTGGGGCACCAGACGAAGACGCTGCACATCTACCAGATCGACTACCTCGGCTGAGCCGGCCGTGCGAGACCGGCCAGCACGCGGACGGCCCGGTCGAGTTCCTCCTCGGTGTTGTAGTAGTGCGGGGAGAGTCTCACCAGCGGGTGGACGCCTCGGTCCTCGGTGTCGAACTGCGACTGCTCGGGAGCCGTCGTGGTCACGTTGATCCCCCGGCCGGCCAGCACGGCCTTGACCTCCTCCGCCGGCACCCCGTCGACCTTGGCGGTCACGATGGCGCACCGTTCGCGCCCCAGGTCGTACGTGCGTACCCCCGGCACCGCGTCGAGCCGCTCGCGCAAGGTGGCCCCCAGGGCGACGGCCCGCTCGCCGATCGCGTCCAGGCCGAGGTCCAGGGCCTGGCGCACGGCGCTGCCCAGGCCCAGCACGTTGGAGTAGCTCATCTCCCACGTGGCGAAGCGCCGCGCGCCCGGCTGCCAGGTGAAGCCGCGCTTGCCGTCCCAGACCGAGGCGGCGGTCTCGTTGACGTGCGGGTCGAGGCGGTCCAGGATCCCGGTGCGCACCCACAGGAAGCCCGTGCCCCGCGGGCCCCGCAGGAACTTGCGGCCCGTCGCGGTCAGCATGTCGCAGCCGATCTCCTGGACGTCGACGGGGAACTGGCCGGCCGACTGCGTGGCGTCCAGCAGGAACGGCACCCCCGCCCGGCGGGTGATGCGGCCGATCTCGGCGGCCGGGTTGACCAGGCCGCCGCCGGTGGGGATGTGGCTGACGCCGACGAGCTTGACGCGCTCGTCGAGGAGGGCGGTCAGCGCGGCGGTGTCCAGCTGCCCATGGGCGTCGTTGGGGACGACGACGATCTCGGCCCCGGTGCGCTGGGCGACCTGCAGGTAGGACAGCACGTTGCTGCCGTACTCGGAACGGCCGGTGAGGATCCGGTCGCCGGGGCGGAAGGCCAGGGAGTAGAACGCGGCCTGCCAGGCATGCGTGGCGTTGTCGAACAGCGCCACCTCCTCGGGGCGCCCGTTCAGGAGTTCGGCGATGGTGGCGTAGACCGCCTCGATGGCCTCCAGGCGCTCGGTCGCGGCCTCGTAGCCGCCGACGCGGGCCTCGAGTTCGAGGTGGGCGGTCATCGTCTCCAGGGTCCGGCGGGAGAGGAGGGCGGCGCCCGCGTTGTTCAGGTGCACGCGGTGCGCGCAGCCCGGCGTTTCCTCGCGCAGTGCGGCGATGTCCATAAGGTGCGCTCCTGATCTGGGAGTTGATGTGCCTACGGAGGGTGTACGGGTCGACTTCACCATCGACCCTGCCCATATGCCAGTGGCCGGATGCCGCCCGGTAGCCGCGCGGGCACGCAACCCCGCCGGCCGGCTGCCCGTCTCCCCGCACGGAACTCCGTTCGCACGCCCCCGAGGAGATGACGTCCGTATGCGCTCTTCACACCTGCTCACCCGGCTGTCCGCCGTCGCCGTGGCCTGTGCCGCGACGCTCGGCGCGGCACCGTCCCCGGCGACAGCGGCCGGTGCCGCTCCCGGGGCGGAGGTGGCGGAGGTGGCCTACAGCCCGCAGGAGCGGCGGCAGGCGCTCGCCTACTGGACGCCGGAGCGGATGCGGAAGGTCGGCGGGACGGTGGACCTGGGTCCGACGGGGCCGCTGACGAAGACGTGGAAGGGCGCGCCGGTGAAGACGGTGGGCCGGCTGTTCTTCGTCAACGCCGACGGTGCCGACACCTGGTGCACCGCCACCGCGGTCGACAGCGGCAACCGTTCGGTCGTCATGGCCGCCGGCCACTGCGTGCGCCGCGGGGCCTCCCCCGTCAACACCTACACGGACCTGGTGTTCGTACCCGGCTACGCCAAGGGGGCACGGCCGTACGGGGTGTTCCCGGTCCGGGCGACGGTCACGCCCGCGTCCTGGGCCCACGACTCCGTGGGTGACATCGCGGCGCTGACCGTGGACCCGGTCAAGGGCAGGCGGCTCACGGAGGTGACCGGCGGCCAGCCGGTCGCCTTCGACCGCGAGCCGGGCGGGGAGGTGACCGCGTTCGGCTATCCGGCCTCCACTCCCCAGCGCGGTGAGGAGCTGCTGTACTGCGCGGGCCCGTCGAAGGCCGCGCCGGACGACGAGACGGTCATGCCCTGCGACATGACGGGCGGGGCGAGCGGCGGCCCCTGGCTGGCCGACTTCGACGCCACCACCGGCCGGGGCACGCTGGTGTCGGTCAACAGCCACGGTGACGCGCTGGAGCACAGCACCACGATGTCGGGACCCGTCCTGGGGGCGGCGGCCCGACGGGTCCACGACCGGGCGCAGCGCTCCTGACGGAGGACGGGGGTGGTTCCTGTGCCACCCCCGGAACGGGCAGCAGCGGGATCGATCACGAGGGCGCCGGACGGAAGCATCGACGAGGCAACCGCAATCGCGCAGGAGGATCGATGTTCACGTTCGGGAAGTCACGACGGACGGCGGCCGCTGTGTCGGGCGTCATGGCGACGGCCATAGCCGCCGCCGTCCTTCCGGCGTCCGCCGCCCTGGCCCGGCCGGCCGTACCGGCCCGCTACGCCCAGCAGCACCTGGACTGGCAGCCATGTGAGAAGGATGCGCCGCTGGAGTGCGCACAGATGACGGTGCCGCGCGACTGGCACCACCCGGACGCCGGGACGGACCTCACGGTGGCGGTCTCCCGGCACCGTGCGAGCGACCCCGGCAAGCGGCGCGGGGTGCTGATGATGGCGGCGGGCGGGCCGGGAGGCAAGGGTCTGCTGAGGCCGGCGCGACTGGTGAGGGAGTCGCCGGCGGTGGGGGCCGCCTACGACGTGGTCGGCTTCGACCAGCGCGGGGTGGGCCGCAGCACGCGGGCGGTGTGCGAGAGCGACGCGGAGTTCGCCGACTTCCTCGACGGGGACTTCCGCGACCGCTCACCGGCGGCACTGCGGCGGGTGGTGGAGCGTTCGCGGACGTTCGTGGAGAACTGCCGCAGCCGCAGCGGTGATCTGCTGCCGTACCTGAACACCGATCAGACGGTCCGGGACATGGACCTCTTCCGGTCCCTGCTGGGGGAACGCACGATCTCCTACTACGGCCCCTCCTACGCCACGATGATCGGCGCCTACTACGCGACGCTCTTCCCGCGGCGCGTCGAGCGGGCCGTGCTGGACAGCAACATCGCCTTCGACGGCTCCTGGGAGAGCTTCATGAAGGACCAGCCGATGAGCTTCCAGCGCCGCTTCGAGAAGGACTTCCTGCCCTGGCTCGCGCGGTACGACGACGTCTACCACTACGGTCGTACCGCGGCCGGGGCGCAGGCGAAGTGGGAGCAGCGGCGGCGTGCCCTGGGGCAGCGGCCGGTGACCGTCGACGGGGTCGTCGTGGGCCCCAACCAGCTGGACAGCGGGACGATCCAGGCGATGTACGACGCGGGGCAGGGCTTCGGGCCGCTGGCGACGGCGCTCGCCGCGCTCGATCACTGGGACCGTGCGAAGCCGGAGGAGAAGGCGACGGTGCGGCAGGTGTTCGGGGGCTACGCCGACTCCGGCTTCTTCGCCCAGTACTTCTCGGTGACGTGCAACGACACTCCGTGGACCCGGGACATGGGCGCGTGGATCCGGCGCAGCGGCGCGGACACGCGCGAGCGGCCGCTGGCGGGGGCGCGCGAGCTGGCCTTCGCCTCGGTGTGCGCGGCGTGGCCGGCGTCCCCGGCACCGGAGGTGAAGGTCACCGGGGCCGGCCTGCCGGCCACGCTGATGCTCAACTCGGTGCACGACCCGGCCACTTACTACGAGGGGGCGCTGCGGGCCCACCGTGCCCTGCGCGGCTCGCGGCTGGTGACGGTCACGGGGGGCGGTGACCACGGGCAGTACCTGGCGGGCAACGCCTGCGTGGACGGCATCGTCGACGCCTATCTGCTGACGGGGGCGGCGCCCGGCGGTGACACGGCCTGCGTCGCCGTTCCCCCGCCGGTGCCCGAGGGGGCGCGAGGGGCGGCGTCGGCAGCGAAGTAGGCCGGTGCCGTATCCGGGCCGGGTGCCCTGTCGTTGATGCGACAGGGCGGCAGGAAGGTCGGGGACATGCGCATCCAGATCATCACAGCGGGCACGATGGGCTCCGTCGCCCCGTACACGGGCCTCGGGCACCGGCTGTTCGCCGAGGGCCATGACGTGGAGATCGCCGCTCACGCGCGGTTCACGGACGTGGTGGCGTGCTGCGGCCTGCGGATGCGGGCGCTGGAGGCCGATCCGTTCGAGGAGCTGCTGGGCGCGCACAGCCGGTTCCGGCGCGCGGTGCGTTCGCCGGCGTCCGTCCTGCGGGTGGTGCGCGCCACCGAGCAGGCGGCTCTCGCGCTCGTCGACGGGATCCTCGCCGCGGTCGACCCCAAGGCCGACGTGGTCCTGTTGTCGGCGATCGCCGCGCCGATCGGCCGGGTCGTGGCGCGCTACCACGACATTCCGAGCATGGGCGTCTTCCTCCAGCCCGATACGCCCACGGCCGCGTTCTCGCCGTGCACGATGCCCTGGAAGCCCCCGGGGTTCGCCAACCGGGTGCGGGGTCAGGCCGCGAACGCGGTGCTGGACGCGCTGTACGCCACCGCCAACCGGAGTCTGCACGCCAGGCTCGGGCTCGCCTACCGCAGCGGTCACCGGCTGCGGATGGATCGGGAGCGGAGCCGGTGGCCCATTTGGCACGGCTACAGCCCCTCGGTGGTCCCCCTGCCCGCCGACTGGCGCCCCGGGCTGGGCGTCGCGGGGTACTGGTGGCCGCACGAGTGCGCCGACTGGGAGCCGCCCACGCTGGTCACCGACTTCCTGGCGGCGGGCCCGCCGCCGGTGTTCGTGGGCTTCGGCAGCATGATGCCCGGTGATCCCGGGCGGCTCGCCGACATCACGGCGCGGGCCCTGCGGCAGGCGGGGCTGCGCGGCATCGTGCAGTCGGGCTGGGCGGGGCTGTCCGTGATGAACGACGACGTCATCACGGTCGGCCCGATCCCGCACGGCTGGCTCATGCCGCGCACGGCCGCCGTGGTGCACCACGCCGGGGCGGGGACGACGGCGGCCGGTCTGCGTGCCGGTGTGCCGGCTGTTCCCGTGCCCGTCCTGACCGATCAGCCGTGGTGGGCCGAGCGGCTGGCGCGGCTGGGCGTGAGCCCGGGGGCGCTGCCGTACGCGGAGCTGACGGCCGGCCGGCTGGCCGAGGCGCTGCGACGGGCCACGGGCGAACCCCGCTTCGCCCGGCGGGCCACCCAGCTGGCCGCCCGGCTGGGGCTGGAGGACGGGGCGGGGGCCGTCGCCCGGGCGATCGCGGACATGCCCTGCTGAGGAAGTGCCGGGCCGTCGGCACGGCCCGTTCCGGACCACCGCATGAGACCAGGACGTAAGGACTCCCTGTGACCCCCCACCCGTCCCTGCCCGAACTCGCCTCCTCCGGCCGGACCGCCGAGCGGCCGGCCGCCTTCGCCATGCCCCCGCTGGACGCCTGGCTGTACCGGCACCAGAGCAGTGGGTCGGTGTGCATGACCGCCGGGATCCTCGCCCGGTTCGAGGGCCCCGCACCGTCGTTGCCGCACCTGCGGGAGCTGGTCCGGCGCAGGTGGGGGTCGCACGAGCGGCTGCGCTGGACGCCGGGCGCCCCGGCGACCGGCTCCGGCGCGTGGCCGCACTGGACGCCGGGGCCGGAGTTCGACCCCGGGCAGCACATCCCCGACTCGCCCTCGCCGGCCGCGCTGGAGGCCCGTACCGCGCAGCTGCTCGCACACCCGCTCGGCCCGGCGCGGCCGCCGTGGCAGCTGCATCTGCTGCCTGCCGACGACGGGTTCGCCCTGTTGCTGCGCGCCCATCACGCCCTGCTCGACGGGGTGTCGTTCGTGACGCTGCTGCGTGAGCTGCTGGACGCGCCGGCCGCCGTGCCCGGGCAGCGGGCCCGGCCCGCCGGGCAGCCGGCCGGGCCGCCGCGGCTCGCGCTGGCCCGTGCGCTGGCGGATCTGCTGCCGCGGGCGCGGCCGCTGCCGTTCCACGGCCCGGTGGACTCGCGGCGGGCGGTGGCCTGGAGCCGGGTGTCGGCGGCGGAGCTGAGCGCGGCCCGTGAGGCGCTGCCGTCGGGGCGGGCGTCCGCCAACGCGGTCTTCCTCGCCGCGGCGGCCGGTGCGCTGCGCAGCGCGGGCGTCACCGGGCGGCTGCCGCTGCCGGGACTGTGCGCGATGGTCCCCGTCGACGTGCGCGCGGACGACGAGGGGGCGGTGCTGGGCAACCGTTACGCCGCGGTGCGGGTGCCGCTGCCGACGGGCGGCTGTCCGCAGCGGCGGCTCGCGGCCGTGGACGGTTTCACCCGGCGGGCGGCGCTCAAGCAGCGGGCGCGGGCGCAGGCGCTGTTCGTGTCGTCGCGGCCGCGGCGGTACGGGCTGATGAGCGAGGTTCTGGGCCGTTACGCGGACTCCCCGCTGTACTCCTCGCTGCTGTGCAGCAGCATGGCGACCCACGCGGGCCCGCTGGCGCTGGGCGCGGCGCGGCTCACCGGGATCGCCGCGCTGCCGCCGTTGAGCCCGGGGCATCCGGTGGCGATGACGATGGCCGTGCACGACACGAGCGCGACGGTGACGGTGACGACCGACCACGCCCACCGGCACCTGGGGGCGCGGCTGTCCACGCTCGTCCGCGAGGAGATCCGCGCGTTGTTCGTGTGAGCGCCGTGCGCTCCGACGGGTGACGGCCATATGGGCAGTAACGTCCCGCCCCGGTTCTCGTTCCCCCTGGTGAAGTCCCCCCACGAAACGGAGACCGGCCGTGCCGACGCGTACCGCACTCCTTGAAGAGGTCATTCCGCTCACCCTGGACGGTTACGCGTACAGCGGCCGGGTCGTGCACCAGCCGAATGCCAGAGTGGCGCCCATCGTCTTCGTCGGCGGGGCGTTCCAGTACCAGAACTCCTGGGGCCGCCTGGAGCAGGGGTGCCGGGAGGCGGCGAGCGTGATCACGATGGACCTCCCCGGCTGGGGTGCGGCGGACCGCCTGCCCGCCCGCTACGGCCTCGACTTCCTCACCGAGGCGCTGGACCAGCTGCTCGCCAAGGTCGCGCCGAGCCCGGTGAACGTCTTCGGCGCCTCCTACGGCAGCGCGGTGGCGTACCAGTGGGCGCGTGACCACCCCGAACGGGTCGAGCGTGTCGCCCTCTTCGGCACGATGTCCCACCTGACGGCCTCCGCCCGGGCCCGGGTGCAGCTCACGCTGGACCTGGCGGAGCAGGACCGGCACGCGGAGTTCGTGGAGTGCGTGCTGGAGAGCATGATGTGCACCTCGCCCGGTGTCACGGTCGCCCGCAGGGCCACGGTGGCCAGATGTCTGACCCGTGCCCTGCGCGAGATGACCGCCGACGATCTCGTCAAGTACCGCGACAACTCCTTGCGGTTGCTGGCGAACGCGCGGCTGCCCGCCGGGCCGCCCGTGCGGGTTCCGGTGCTGGTGGCGACCGGTGAGCACGACCCGCTGAGTACACCGGCGCTGAGCCGGGAGGCCGCCGCGCAGTGCACGGACGCCCGGTTCGTCGCGTTCCGGAACGCGGACCATCTGCTGCACCTGGAATGCCCGGCCGAGGTGGTGGATCTGCTGATCCGCTTCTTCTCCGGGGATTCCCTCACCGGTCTCGACTACTGCCATCCCGTTGAGCGCATCCGGCACCAGATGCGGAACGCGCTCCCCTCGCCCCGCCCGGCGGCCGATCGCTGAGGGGTCCGGCCCCTTTCGGGGGCCGGACGGCGGGGCGGATCAGTCCTCGTGCGCGCCGGAGGGCAGGCGGCGCAGTTTCATGGCGGTGTGGGTGCGGAAGGCGTAGTCCAGCATCTTCGCGGCGTCCGGGTAGCGGCCGGCGGGGTCGTTGAGGATGACGCCGACGACCTTGCGGGAGCCGCGCTGGGCGGCGAAGACCAGGCACGGCCCGGCGGCCTGGGTCGAGCCGGTCTTGAGCCCGATGACGCCCTGGTACGAGCCGAGCAGCTTGTTGGTGTTGTACCAGGTGTAGAGGCGGTTGACGTTCTTCGCCTTCTGCTGGGTGCTCGTCGCCTTCATCACCGTGGTCAGCGTGTCGCTGCGCAGGGCGTGCCGGGCGAGCTTCGCGAGGTCGCGGGGGGTGCTGTAATTGCCGCCCTGGGCGGAGATGCCGTCGAACGAGTCGTAGTGGGTGTTGCGCAGCCCCAGTTCGCGGGCCTTCTTGTTCATTGTGGCGACGAAAGAGCCGGTGCGTGCCGCCTCGGTGCCGCCGCTGCCGAAGGTGTCGGCGAGCGCGTAGGCCGCGTCGCATCCGGAGGGCAGCATCAGGGCGTAGAGCAGCTGCCGGACGGTCAGTTTGTCGCCGGTGCGCAGGTCGGCCGTGCTGGCCTGCTTGCGTGCCACCCAGTCGCGGTAGGACTGCTTGACGGCGACCTGCCGGTCGAGCTCGCCGGCGTGGTCGTCGAGGACCACGACGGCGGTCATGATCTTCGTGGTGCTGGCCATGGGCCGCTTGGTGTCCGCCGCCTTGCCCCACGGCTTGCCGTCGGGGCCGCTGTCGAGGTACGCGCCCTTGGCGGCGATCCCCCCGGGGCCGGCCGCGGCTTCGGCGGTGGCCGTCGGGAGGGCGACCGCCACGGCCGCAGTGGACGCGGTCAGCGCCGTTCCCCAGCGGCGGACCACCCCCCGGCGGAGCCGCACGTCGGCACTTCCCCCACATCGCTGCATGGATTCTCCAGATTTCCTCGCTGATCGGGTTTGGGCGAGCGAATGGTCGCACCCGATGCCGCGCGAGATGAAATCCCTTCACTAATGAGTGAAGACAGTCGGATAATTCCCCGATATTCGAACGCATTTATATGAACGAAATGGGGAGTGCCCGTACCTGTGTGGTACGGGCACTCCCCCGTTTCCGTCCCGCGGAAACCGCGGGCGCCGGGCTCAGGCGGAGCAGACGCCGCGGGCGTGGTCGAACGTGGCGCCCGCCTGCGAGTACGTCCACGCGGGGTCGAGCAGCTTGGCCTCCAGCTGCTTGGCGGCCTCGGGGCTCTCCACGATGTAGCCGAAGTCCTGCAGCCACGAGGGGTAGAGGTTCTTGGAGCCGATGTAGAACGCGGAGCTGTCCACGGACACCATCTTGTGGTGCAGCGCGTACGGCTTGCCGTCGGCCCAGGTGGCGCTCGGAGAGCTACGGAAGGTGGCGAGCTGCAGCGTGGAGCACATCGCCGCCTTGGCCTTCTGCTGGCCGCCGGTGATCAGGGCGAGGCGGCCCCGGAGGGTGTCGCTGATCTCGGCCAGGGACTTGATCTGCGAGTAGCCGCCGCTGCCGACCGCGCCGCGGTTGGCGGGGTCGCTGACGACGATGCGGACCTTCACGCCGGCCGCCATCTTCGCGGCGAGGGCGTCGTAGAGGCGGATGTCGTAGCGGGCGATGGGCGGGCAGGTGGCGTTGAGGTCCTGCTGGGAGATCACGATCTGGCGGTCCGCGCTGGCCACCAGGGCGCGCAGGGCGCTCTCCTCGGGGTTGACCGTGTCGTAGTCACGGCCGGCGTTGGTCTTGTCGGGCAGGCCGACGACGCACTTGGTGTCGGGGGCGGTCGGCAACTGTGGCGTGAACTTCGACGTGGGGTCGGAGTCCTTGATGCCCACGCCGAGGCCGCCGACGGCGATCACGGGGACGTCGCCCGTCGGGGCGGCGGGGGTGGGGTTGGCGTCCTTCTCCATGGTGGGCATGCACTCCCCGCCCGAGGCGGCGAACCAGACGCTGGCGATGTTGCTCTTGTTCTGGCACGTCCACGTCCAGAGCGTGTCCAGGTAGCGTCCCGCGGTGCTCGCGGCGGGGCCGGTGAGGGCCATGTCGACGTCCGTCACCGGGTGGGAGGTGTCGAGGTAGTCGCCCTTCCAGCTGTTGATGCCGCCGGTGATGGCCGACTCGCCGTCCACGACGAGGAGCTTGGAGTGGTTCCAGGAGAAGCTGGTCTTCGACGTGGTCATCGACGCGACGTTCAGCGTGATGGAGTCGGCGGCCTTGCCGAGCCGGGCCTTGAGGTCGTCCCGGTACTTCGAGGGCAGCACGTTCATGTGGTAGACCGGCGCGGCGCCGACCAGGACGCGTACGCGCAGCTTGTTCCCCGACTCCGCCGAAGCCTTGAGGCCGGCGGCGATCGCGTCCTGGAACGCGCCGTCGGGAAAGGGCGCGAGGGTGGATATGTCGACCGTGCGCTTCGCCTTGGAGATGTTCTCCGTCATCTTCGCGAGCAGCCGCTTGGTGCCGGGCCGGTCGGCGCACTTGTCGTCGCCCCAGCAGCCGGGGGTCTGCAGGAGCCAGTCGGTGGGGTCCGCGGCGGAGGCGTCCAGCTTGTTGCCGGCGGTGCGCTGCCAGATGTCACCCTCGAGGCCGGGCGAGACCTGACGCAGCGTCTTCTCGACGGCGTCGAGGTGCGGGGTGGGTGAGGAGCCGGCGAAGGCGGGGGTCGCGGGGAGCGCGGCGAGGACGACGGCCGAGATCGTCACACTGCGGGTGAGACGGCGTAAACGGCGGAGCCGGTGGCGGAGCAATGGTGCGTCCTTAAACGAAGGAAGGATTCCGCGAACGGAAGATCAACGCGGAGAAGTTATCAGCTGTCGAACAGTTGAACAGCACATGTCGGGGCCCCACCGGCGGGTTCAGGTCAGCGGCCTCCCGGCGGGACGGCCCGCCTCCCACGCCGTCCCGTACGTCTCGCGGATGACCCGCCACTCCGCCACCAGTCCGCAGATGTACGACAGACCGCCTGATGGATGGATTTCTCGCACTGCCTCACGCCCATAGCTTCGTGACCGAGCTTCTTGATCACATCCGTCAGGAAGACCGGACGTCACGACGGAGGCAGACATGTACGGCAAGGCTTTCGCCCCCGAGTACCGCGGCGCGCTGGGCGAGCTGTCGGTCAACTCCTCTCTGGAGGAGGTACTGGCCAAGGCGGTGGAACAGCGGCGCCGGGCCGAACGGGGCGGCACCGCCCTGGAGTCGGCGCACGCGTCGCTGGCCGTCGCCGAGGCCAGCCGCCGCCTGGGCCGGGTCGCCGAGGCCGAACAGGCATGGAAGGCCAGCTACCGGGCGGCCCGGCAGGCCGGCGACGAGGGCGCCATGGCGTGGGCGGTGTGGAGTGGCGGCACCCTGGCCCGGCAGCGCGGCGACCTCGCCCTGGCCCGGCGGTGGCTGGCCGTCGCCGCCGACCTGGCCGAGCGCGGCGGCGACGTCGTGGCCCGCGGCTACTCGCTGGCCGGGCTCGCCGAGACGGGCCGCATCCAGGGCGACTACACGGCCGTCGGCGAACTGCACGAGCAGCTGCTGGCCGAGGCCAGACGGCGGGGTGAGGCCCGGCACACGGTGTGGGCCCTGGAAGGCATCGCGCAGATGCACCGCAACACCGGCTCGTACGACAAGGCCCTGGCCATGTTCGAGGAGGCGGCCCTGATAGCGGCACGGGCCGACGACGCCCGCGGCCGGGCGTGGGCGCTGCGCGGCATAGCCGACGTGCTGTCCCTGCGCGGGGAGACCGGCCGGGCCCTGGAGCTGCTGACCGAGGCCGAGCACGCGTGCCGCGAGATGCGGCTCGTCAGCGCCCTGGCCTACAACCACAAGATGCGCGGCAACGTGCTCTTCCGCGCCGGCCGGTACGAGGAGGCGCGGGCGACCTACAGCGGCGCCCTGGAGGAGTTCCGGGCGATGGGCGAGCCGCGGGGCACGGCGCTCGCCACACTCGGCCTGGTCAAGGCCCGGGCCCGGCTGGGGCGTGACCTGGCGGCGACCGCCGCCGACCTCGAGGCGCTGCACGGCACGCTCGGCAGGCTGGGCCTGCTGCACGCCCGGGAGATGGTCGACCGGGCGCGGGCCGAGCTCGGGATCACGACCGTGCCGGCGGCCCCGGCGTCCTGAGATGGCCGCCGCCTTCACGGCCGTACCGGCCGCCCCGCATCCCACCGGACGAGAGAAGCCCGCCATGACGTCACAGACCGCCCTGCAGGTGCCCCCGATATCCCCGCACCACGTGCTCGCGCGCTGCCGGGAGCTGGTCGAACCGGCCCTCAAAGAAGCCGTGCAGAGCCTGCACCCCTGGCCACGGCTGATGGGCTCGTTCGCGCTCGGCTGGTGCGACGCCGAGGGGACGCCGGGCGCGTCCGGCGGCGGCAAGGGGGTGCGGCAGGCGCTGGCCGTCGTGGGGGCCGAGGCCGTGGGCGCGCCCGTCGGGGCGGGTGTCGCGGGGGCGGTCGCGGTGGAGTTGGTGCACGCCTTCTCGCTGGTGCACGACGACATCATGGACGGTGACGAACGGCGGCGGCACGGCGCCAGCGCGTGGAAGGCGTTCGGCACCGGGCCCGCGGTGCTGGCCGGGGACGCGTTGTTCGCGCTCGCCGTCGAGACGCTGGCGGGGGCGGGCGGCGGGCGGAGCGCGGCGGCCGTGCGGCATCTGGCGGGCGCGCTGCGGGAGCTGGTGGCGGGCCAGTCCGACGACCTCCTCTTCGAGGACCGGCCGTGGACGGGTCCGGGCGCCGTGGGCATGGCGGAGTACGAGGCCATGGCGGCCGGCAAGACCGGGTCCCTGCTGGGCTGCGCGCTGGCGCTGGGCCCGGTGCTGGGCGGGGCCCCGCCGCTCGTGGTGGACGCGCTCGCGCGGGCCGGCCGGCATCTGGGGGTGGCGTTCCAGGCGGTGGACGACCTGTTGGGGATCTGGGGCGACCCGGGCGCCACGGGGAAGCCGGTCCACGGCGACCTGCTCCGCGGGAAGAAGACCCTGCCGGTGCTCGCGGCCCTGGCCGCCGACCGCCCGGCCGGCCGCCGGCTCGCCGCCCTGCTGGGCCCGGCCGCCCCGCTGGACGCCGCGGGCGCCCGCCACGCGGCCGGGCTCGTCGAGGAGGCCGGGGGCCGGGATGTCGCCCTGGCACAGGCCCGCCGCCACGCGGCCGCCGCGCGCGAGTGCCTGCACGGGGTGCCGCTGGCACCGCGTGCGACGGACGAACTTCTCGCGCTCACCGCGTTCCTGCTGGAGCGGCGGCTGTGACGGCGGGGCCTGCCGGCGGCGGTATCAGGCGGTGCGGTTCACGACGACGCTGCTCGCGGCCTTGTCGTGGAAGCACTGCCGATAGGGCTTGTCCCAGCAGCAGGACAGCACGTTGATCAGGCCACCGAGAGGGATGAAACCGATCAGCATGTAGACGGCCCAGCGGCCGAACGCGGCACCGAAGGAGAGGTTCTGGCCGTCGGAGAGGCGGGCGACGCGCAGGCCGCAGATGCGCTTTCCGAAGGTGGCGCCGTACTTCGCGGTCATGAAGGGCTCGTAGAACACGAGCACAGCCGCGAAACCGAGGAGGTTGAGCAGGGCGACGACGGGGGTGGCACCCCCGCTGGCCCGCCCGATCGCCATGGTGATCAGCATCATGACCACGATGGGCACGATCATGAAGATGGTGTCGAGGATGCGGGCTCCGAGGCGGGCGCCCTGGTTGGCGAGGGCCTGCTCGGGCGGGCCGCTGGGGCCCATCGGCGGCATGGACGGCGGGTAGTACTGGGGCGGCGGGGCGTTGTAACCGTAGGGGTTCTGGACGCCGGGCTGCTGCTGGTAATGACTCACACAACTGATCCAATAGGAGAAGCGGGCGATCGTACAAATCGATACGGGTTCCGCGCGGAGATCGATCGCAAACGGTTATCCGAAACGGTCCGGCGATCCGGCGGAAGGGCCGCTACTGATTGTGCGTCAGGTATTCATTTCCGCACCGATGCCCTTTGGGGGAGGTTATGCGGATGGCCGGCGGGTGACGACGTGGTGCGCGGTCGCCGACCTCGGTCCATTTCCCTCCATTCCGGTCGCAGGGCGGCCAGATTGGTCGTGCAGAAATACGCCGCGGCCCCGGCCAGGAGCACCGGCGTCAGTCCGAGGGACGCCACCGCGGTGCCCGCCAGCAATCCGCCCAGGGGAATGCCGGCCCAGGCGCATGAATCGCCCAGCGCCCTTACCCGGCCGAGGAGTTGACGCGGCACGCGTTCGAAGGAGATCGCGCCCAGGATCGGGTTGAGAAAGCCGGCGCCGAAGCCGGAGAGCGCGAAGACCCCCGCCACCGCCCACACCGGGGCCCCCGAGACGAGGATCAGCCAGCGCGGCGCGCCGGCCAGCAGGAAGCCGGCGAAGAACACGACCCGGCGCGGCAACCGGTGGGCCACGGCGGCGGCGATGAGGCTGCCGCAGACCGCCGCGATGCCGGCCGTGGCCGCGGTCAGGCCGATCACCGCCGGCCCGCCGCCGCTCTCCCGGGCCCAGACCGGCACCAGCACGGCGTTGAACGCCGCGTCCAGCAGGTTGGTGATGGCCACCATGACGATGATGCTGAGCAACAGGGGTTCGCCGCGCAGGAACGCGAAGCCCTCGCCGAGGCGCTGCCAGTAGCCGGCGCGGTCCTCGCCGCTGTGGGGCGTGTCCTCGTCGCCGACGGGCCGGCCCATGCCGCGCGGCAGGACCAGCGCGATGATCACGGAGCCGAGGGCGAAGGACACCGCGTTGACGATCAGGCCGGTCAGGGGGCCGATGAGGGCCACCAGCGCGCCGCCGGCCGCCGGGCCCACCGTGGAGGCGAGGCGCTCGGTGACGCCCGACAGGCCGGTGGCTCTCTCCAGCGGCACCCGGCTGCGGTCGGCCGCCTCCGGGACCATGATCTCCTTGGCCAGGTCGCCGGGGCCGCGCACCGCCCCGACCACCGCGACGAGCGTCAGCAGCAGCCAGAAGGGCAGCAGGTGCAGACTGTGCGTCAGCGGGATGAGCAGGACGGCCGCCGCGCTGACCAGGTCGGTGCTCCAGGACACGACCCGGGGGCCGACGCGGTCGACGAGCGGGCCCGTGAGGGCCTTGACCAGGACGTAGGGGGCCATCTCGCAGAAGGCGACCAGTCCCGTGAGGGTGGCACTGCCGGTGGTGACGAGGACGAACCACGGCAGGGCGATCGCCGAGACGCGCGTGCCGGTCACGGATACGGCCGTGGCGGCCAGGACGCCCGCCAGCGGACGGAGGCGGCGCCGGCCGGGTGGGGGTACGTCGGCTATGCGGCCCGTGTCGTGAGGAGGATGGGGTCGGTCGCCCGGCCCGTTGTGGTCTGCCATGCTCTTGACAGTAAACGGGGCACGTGACCGCGGACGCGCGGTTTTCCGTGCGATCGCCGGGAGCGCGGGCTAGCGGACGGCCGCGTGGGCGCCCAGCGCGATGCCCGCGAAGTGGCGCAGCGACCGGGTGCCGGGGGCGAAGTAGTCACTGTGGCCGTGGGCTCCGTCGGACGGGACGAGGCGGGCGCCGAACTCCGCGGACGTCGGGTCGGTGCCGTGGCCGAGGCCGAAGAGACGGACGTGGGGCACCCTGCCGATCCAGTCGGCGCCGTTGCGGCGCGTGGCCCACACCCGGGCGCCGGTGTGCAGGGCGGCGGCCGAGTCGGCGCGCATGCCGGGGCTGCCGAGGGCGACGACGTCGGCGACCTCGGTTCCGTCCAGTCCCCGGGCCGCCAGCCCGCAGACGACCGAGCCGTAGCTGTGGCAGAAGACGGCGGGCGGGGCGGCGGGGGCGAGGGCGGAGAGGCCGGCGAGGAAGCGGTCCAGGCGTGCGGCGCCCGCTTCGGCGAGGCGGCCGGTGGCGGCGTCGAGGCCGACGCCGACGGGTGTGGTGTAACCGGCCCACGCGATCACGGCGGACGGGGTGTCCGGCGCCTGCCGGGCCATCTCCGCCAGCAGTGAACGGGCCATTCCGGCGGGGGTGCCGACGTGGTCCTTCGTGCGGTCGAAGGAGGCCAGGTCGATGTCCGAGCCGGGGACGACGACCGCGGTGCGCCGGGCCGCCGCCCAGTCGCCGTACACCTCGGCGAGCTGTCCGCGTCCCCGCGGGTCGAAGGCGAGGATCTGCCGGCCCGGTGCCAGCAGCCGCTCGTACCGGTCGGCGCGGGCGCCGGCCCGCTCGCGCTCGTGGGCGGGGAGCGTGCGGTCGGCCTCCCGGGCCTGCTCGCGGTCGCGCTCGGCGGTGAGAGCCAGCCTGTTGGCCTCGTACCGCAGGGGTATGGGGGCGCCGTCGAGGTTGCCGACGACCAGCGGGTGACGGGTCGCCAGGTCGTGCCGGCGCGTGTCGTCGAGGGAGGCGAAGAAGCGCGCCACGTCGTGCGGGGCGGCGGTGGCCGGATCCGGCAGCGGGCGGTGCAGGAAGTGGTCCGCGCGCCACGCGGCGGCGCCGGCCGGGGGGCCGGTCACGGCGGTCTGCTCGCCGCCGACGGCCCAGCCGGCCGTGCCCGCCATCACGGTCGTCGTGAGTGCTGCGGCGACCAGTGTGCGCTTGAAGCGGCGCATGCGTGAATTCCCCTCGTCTGCTGCGGTGACGAGGGGAAACGTAGGAAGGGGGTGGGTGGCGCGACGTCACACCACGGGGCCAATCCGTGGGTGCTACCGGAGTATGAGAACGGCCTGGTCGCCGGGCTAGGGCAGGGTGGATACGTACACGGGCCGGCCGCCCTGGACACCTGCCGTCGGCAGGGTGGCGGGGTCGGCCGCGTGGGCGTGTTCGACGATCGTGTACGCCAGGCCGGCGTCCGTGCCGTCGCTGCCCAGCCCCTCCAACGCGACCCGCACCCGCACCACGTCGTCGCGGGACAGGCGGGCGACGGAGACCGTCGCCGTGTCGCGGCCGTCGGTGGCGACGCCCAGCAGTTCCACTGGCTGCGGCAGGTACGCGTACCACGCGTCGCTTCTGCGGCCCAGCTCGTCCAGCAGCCAGGCGTGGCTCAGCAGCGGGGTGTCGGCCACCCAGAATTCGCTGTCGTGGTCCTCGGGCGCGGGCTCGACGGGGCCCGCCGCGGCCATGAGGCGCAGCAGCGCCGCGCGGCCGGCCTCCGGATCGGGCAGCAGAGTGGCGTCTGCCCTGCCGGGCCACTGGACGGTCAGTTCCGCGGTACCCGACGAGAGATCGATGTCCCGCACGCACAGGCCCGCCGGGGCACTGCCGCGCTGGATCGCGGCCACGTCGACGAGCAGCGGTGCCCACCACTCGGCCGCGGGCAGGTGGCGGGCCGGCCGGCGTGGATGAGAGCTCATCGTGCGTACCTTTCGGAAAGAAGAACGTGTCGTGCCGCCCGCCGCTGTGACGGCGGGCGGCACGAGTGGGCCGGGCCGCGGAGGGTACCGGCTAGATGTTGATGGAATTCTTGACCCAGTCGGGGCACCGTCCCGGGACGCCCTCGCAGAAGGCCGTGATGACGCCCTTGGACTTTCCGTCACCGCCGGGCGGGACGCGGAAGTCCACTCCCGCGCGGATGGTCTTCACGTCGACGACCCGGCAGGTCCTGAAGATCCACCAGCCGCTGCACCGGACGTGCAGCACCTCGGTCCGGTAGTTGTAGGTGGTCGAGGAACCGCTGAGGGGTTCCTTGCCCGTGGCGCCGGGACGAGGGTACTTCGTGGTGGCCCTGACCGCCTTGAGGGTGAGGTTGTGTTTCTGCTCGACCTTGGTCAAGCCGAATCCGCGGTCGAGGACCGGGTCGTAGTAGCCCCGGCGCATCACGGTGTCCCAGCCGTCCCGTTCCTTCCATTCACCGACCACGTCGTCGGGGCCGGCCAGGGTCTTCTCGCCGCTCGCCCCGGCGGCCGGTAATTTCCCGGCCCCCAGCTCGTCGACGGCGGACCGGGCCACGCCGTAGCGGCTGAGGTCGGCGAGCTTGAACGACGAATCCCTGGGAATTCCCGCTCCGGTGTCGAATACGGAGAAGTCGATGTCTCCCCGCGAGTCCCGGCCGGACGGACTTCCGTCCGCGGCCGCCGTGGCCGGTACGGCCGTGAGCAGTCCGGCTGTTGCGGCCAGAGTGACGACGATCGCACCCCGACGCGCGTGTGGCTTACGCATGTTCCCCCTTTGTCCTGCGCCTGCTGGATTTCTTGCGTTGCGCCGCTGCACGGCCGATGACGTACGTGGCGGAGGGCATCGTCCGTGTGCACGGCACCAGCACGCTAAAGGGGGCTCAGTTATCGCGTCGAGGCCCCTGAGTGACGAACGAGCCAGCCATCGGAGAAAACGATTCGGCCTGGTCGGCGGAGGCCCTCGGGCTACTTTTCGCACCATTCCGCGAGGAGGGGAACACCGCGCCATCAGCCTTGATCATCGCCGCTCCGGCACAGCTCACACGGGCGCGTTCACGTCAAGCGGCGCAATCCGCTTCGGGGGTCGGCAAGCCACCCCGATGTGGCCGGAATCCACCCTCCCCCTTCCCGGCGGGGAGGGTTCTACCGTAGGGGAATGATCACTGACGACCGCTCGCACACCATCGCTCCCGGCATCCTGCTGCGCCCGGCGACCCCGCACGACGCGGCGGGCCTCGCCCGGGCGTACCGCCTCAATCGCGCGCATCTGCGGCCCTGGGAGCCGCGCCGCGGCGAGGCGTTCTTCACCACCGAGGGGCAGGCGGAGCGGCTGCGCGACCTGGCCGGGCTGCGGCGGGCCGGGCGGGCGATGCCCTGGGTGCTGATGACCGGTGACGGCGACGAGGTCGTGGGCGTGGTGAACCTGTCCAACATCGTGCAGGGGCCCTTCCGCAGCACCAACCTCGGCTACTGGATCGCCGCCGGCCATACGGGCAAGGGCCTGGCCACCGCCGCCGTGACGGCCGTGTGCCGGGATGCCGACGAGCGACTGGGACTGCACCGGATCGAGGCCGGGACGGTGGTCAGCAACTCCGCGTCCCAGCGGGTGCTGGCCAAGTGCGGCTTCGAACTGATCGGTACCGCGCGGAACTACCTGCACATCGACGGGCAGTGGCGGGACCACCTCCTCTTCCACCGGATTCTCAACGACCGCGCCCCGGCCTGACCCCCGCACAGGCCGGAGCGGAATGAGCCGGCGCGATACCGGCCGTACCGGCGCGTCAGCGGCCCTTGCCGGCTTCGGCCCGGCCGGCGGCGTCCGCGACGAGGACGAGCGCCACGCCCAGCACCGCGAGCACCCCGCCGGCGTATATCTCATAGCCGTGGAGGAAGCCCAGGCGACGTATGAGGCCGAAGGTCCGGAACCAGCCGGTGGTGCCGTGGACGATGCCGGCGAGGCCCTGCAGCACGAGGAGGACGCCGAGTCCCTCGAGAAATTTCTTCATGCCGCCATCGTCGTCCGGCCACCCGGCGCCGGTCGTCGGCCGGACGGCTGCACAGCGGTGACGGAGGTAGCCGGGCAGCCGGGTGGCCGCATGCCAAAGTCTCGACCTCCGCGACTTTGGTCGACGGTCGCCGCGCGACCGGCCACCGGGGCCGGTCCGGTCCGTAGATTTGTGGCATGAGCAGCAGAGAGACCGGGGAGGCGGGCCGCGCGGCGGGCCAGGAGTACAGGTGGCTGTTGCCGTCCGCCGTCACGGACCCCGCCGGGAGCACCGCGGGCGCGGGCCGCTCCCGGCGCACCGTGCGCGACTGGGCGGTCGACATCCTCGGCATCGCCGGGGCCGCGCTGGTCGGGCTGCTGGCCGCCGAGCCGCTGCGCACGGATCCGCACACCTCCGCCCCGTTGTTCCTCGCCGACCAGATCGTCGGCGCCCTCGCGATCACGGCGCTGTGGACGCGGCGCCGCTGGCCGGTGGGGCTGGCCCTGGTGCTGACGGCGGTGAGCGCCCTCTCGCCGCCCTCGTCCGGCGCGATGCTGGTGGCGGTGTTCACGGTGGCCGTCCACCGGCCCTTCAAGGTGACCGCGTGGGTGGGCGGGCTCGCGCTCGTGAGCACCCTGGTCTCGGCCGCCGTGCGCCCCGACCGCGATCTGTCGTTCACGGCGTCGGCGGTCATCGGAACGCTGATGGTGCTGACCCCGATCGGCTGGGGCATGTTCGTGCGGTCCCGGCGGCAGCTACTGCTGTCGCTGCGCGAGCGGGCCCTGCGGGCCGAGGAGGAGGCGGGGCTGCGCGCCGAGCGGGCGCAGCGGCAGGCGCGGGAGCGCATCGCACGGGAGATGCACGATGTGCTGGCGCACCGGCTGTCGCTGCTGTGCGTGCACGCCGGGGCACTGGAGTTCCGGGCGGACGCCAGCCCGGTCGAGGTGGCCCGGGCCGCCGGGGTGATCCGCTCCAGCGCGCATCAGGCGCTGCAGGAGTTGCGGGAGGTGATCGGTGTCCTGCGCGCGCCCACCGGTGCCGACGCCGGTGACCCGGGGCGCCCGCAGCCCACGCTCGCGGCGCTGGAGGAGCTGGTCGAGGAGTCCCGGCAGGCGGGGACGGCGGTCGCCTTCGAGCAGCGGGTCGCCGATCCGGTGTCCGTGCCGGCCGCCGCGGGCCGCACCGTCTACCGGATCGTGCAGGAGGGCCTGACCAACGCCCGTAAGCACGCCCCGGGTTGCGAGGTCACGGTTGTCGTCGAAGGTTCCCCGGAAAGAGGGCTCACGGTCGAGGTGAGCAACCCCGCAAGCGTGGCGGCGCCGGACGGGGCGCCGGCCGTCCCCGGTTCCGGACAGGGCCTGATCGGGCTCGCCGAACGTGCCGCGCTGGCGGGTGGGCGGCTGGAGCACGGCCCCTGCCCCGGGGGCGGCTTCCGGCTCCGTGGCTGGATACCGTGGCGGCCATGAACGCGTCCCCGCCACCGCAGTCCCCCCAAGGGCCCGTCGCCCCGCACGAGCAGCAGTCCCCGCCGATCCGTGTGCTCCTGGTCGACGACGATCCGCTGGTGCGGGCCGGGCTGTCGTTCATGATGGGCGGGCTCCCGGACATCCGGATCGTGGGCGAGGCCGCGGACGGCTCGGAGGTCGCCGCGCTCGTCGAGGGGCTCGAGCCCGATGTGGTGCTGATGGACATCCGCATGCCGTCGGTGGACGGGCTGGCCGCCACCGAGCTGCTGCGCGCTCGCGAGCGGGCCCCGGAGGTGATCGTCCTGACCACCTTCCACGCCGACGAGCATGTGCTGAGGGCCCTGCGCGCCGGAGCGGCCGGCTATGTGCTCAAGGACACCCCGCCGGCCGAGATCGTCGAGGCGGTGCGCCGTGTGGCGGCCGGCGCCCCCGTCCTCTCCCCCACCGTCACCCGCCGGCTCATCGCCCAGGTCACCGAGCGGGGGCAGGACACCCGCGCCGACCGGGCGCGGGCCCGGCTGGCGGAGCTGGGCGAGCGGGAGCGGGAGGTCGCGGTGGCCGTGGGGCGCGGGCAGGCCAACGCCGACATCGCGGCCTCGCTGTACATGAGCGTGGCGACCGTCAAGGCGCATGTCTCCCGCATCCTGACCAAGCTCGGTCTGAACAACCGCGTGCAGATCGCCCTGCTCGTCCATGACGCGGGGGAACTGGACGGCGACGAGGACTGAGCCGTCCGGCACCGCACGCGCCCCCCACCAGCGGGACCGTCGTAACCCACGGTAGCCACCCCACGGCATTGGGCATCACGTTGCCTGATCGCCTGGGAATCTATGCCTCGCCGTGGCACGGCTGTTACACGACCGCAGGGAAACAGGGGGTTGCGGATCATAGGATCGAACTCTTGATCAGCGGGCGATTAGTGCTAATCGCCCGTTTCCGCGTACTACCGCGCTCACTTGGCGCAGGGGATGGGAGACACGCCTGTGCCAGGGCGAATACCGCGTCGGCGCATGCTCCAAGTGGCCGGTGGCGGCCTCGTCGTCGGAACGGGCGCGGTGGGTGCCTGGCAGTGGCTGGCCCCCGACGCGCAGGAGGGCGGACGGTCCGGGGAGTTCACGGCGCGGCCGGCGAAGGCAGCGGTCTCCGAGTCGTTCGTCCACATCATGGCGCACGCCGATGACTCCCTGTACTTCATGAACCCGGAGCTGGAGCAGTCCATCCGCAGCGGTGCCCCCTGCGTGACCGTCTGCATGACCGGTGGCGAGTCGGACGGCCGCAACGCCCTCAGCCGCAGCCCCGGTTACGCCAAGCTGCCCGAGAAGCGCGCCGAGTTCGTCCGCGCGCGGATCAACGGCCTCCGTGAGGCGACCGCCCACATGGCCACCGGCGACTGGCTGAGCCCGTGGACGGTGGAGAAGACGACGCTGCTGCCCGGCTTCGAGGTCGAGCTGCAGACGCTCAAGGCCGCCCCGCAGGTGCAGCTGATCTTCATGGAGCTCGTCGAGGCGCGCGTGATGCGGGCGCCGCGCAAGGACAGCCTGCGCGGACTGTGGCTCGGGGCCACCCCGGGCCTCACCACGCTCGTGCCCGCCGCGAGCCCCGTCGAGCGCACCTTCCAGTACAGCCGCCAGCAGGTGGTCGACTCCCTCACCGCCGTGCTGGAGCGCTACCAGCCCACGGTCGTACGGACCCTCGACCCGAACCCCACGCACCTGCCGAAGCAGCCGCACTACGCCGACACCCCGCCCGTCCTGCGGGGCATATCCAGCCACGACCACCAGGACCACACGGCCTCCGCCCACTTCGCGCAGGCCGCCCTCGCCCAGTACTGGGGGCGCAAGCACACGCGGCCCACGGCCGTCGACAGCTACGTCGGCTACGAGGTGGCGACGCTGCCCAACAGCCTCGACGCGGCCACCACCGCCCACAAGATCGAGATACTCGACATCTACGGCTGGGCCGACGGCCGGGACTGCGGCGATCCGGCCGGCTGCGGCGACCGCAAGGTGGGCAACCGCTCGAAGGACACCCGCTGGTCCGACAACCTCCGCCACCGGGCCACCGGAACCCAGCGTTGGGTCCAGCCGCTCCCGGACGGCCGGCTCGCGGCCTTCGCGATCCTCGACGGCCGGGCTCAGTGCTGGACCGAGGCCAAGGCCGGCAGCGGCATCTGGTCCAAGGCCGTACCGGCCGGAGGCTCCATGCTCGAGGGCCAGGTACAGGTCGTGCGCCACGGCGACGGCACGCTGCGGCTGTTCTCCGTGCGGACGGTCCTGCCGGCGCCGGGCTCGGCACACCGGCGCGAGATCGTGACCGCGGCGCAGACCGGCATGACGCCGGGCGGCGCACCGGCCTTCGGCCCCTGGGATTCCCTCGGTTCGCCCGAGGAGGAGCCCCAGCGGTCGATGGAGGTGGGCTACCCCGTCGCGGTGGTGGACCAGGACGGCACCGTCCACGTCTTCGTCAAGAACTGGGACGGAGGGGTGAGTTTCCGCTCCGGCGCGGGCGGCCGGGACTGGACGGAATGGGAGGAACTGGCCACGGACTCCGGTCGGCCGGTGAGGGTCGAGGACGGCCTGGACGCCGTCCTCGACGCCAAGGGCCGGCTCCACGTGGTCGCCGCCGACACCAAGACCGTCCACCACTGGATGTCCGCCGGGCCGGGCGAACCTCTGGAGCCGGCCGGCCCGACCCGGCTGCCCGCCGCCACCGGTCCGCTGACCCTGGCCCCGCTCTCCGCCGGGGGCGTGCGCCTGGCCGTGCGCCAGCCGGCCACCGCCCGCGTGGTCATCGCCGACCGGCAGGCCGACGGCGGCTGGCGGGTGACCTCCCAGGTCGAGCGCATCGGTGGTTACGGCCGGGTCGCGCTGGCCCAGGTGGGCTCCGCCACGGTCGTCGCCGCCCGCGACGGCAAGGGCATGGTGCGGCTGTCCGCCGGCGCGGGCCGTCCGGGCCCCTGGCAGGACGGGGGCGTGCCGCACCGCGGGACGGCCGCGATCGTCCAGGACGCCAAGGGGCGCCCGGTCGTGGTCGTGCTCGGCATGGACGGCCGGCTCAGCAGCGCCCGGGGCACGGGGGCTGCGGCCTTCACGGACTGGATCGCGCACGACGGCAGCGTCAACAGCGATCTGCAGACGTCGTAAGGACGTCAGCGGCCGGCATGCGCCGACAAACCCGCCGGCACATGCGGCGACGAATCCGCCGATGAGGCCCCGGCATACCGCCCGGGCCTCATCGCCGCTTTACGGAGGGGCGGTCGTCAGGACGCGGAAACGTCCTGCTGGATGATGCGTTCGATGTTCCGCTCCGCCAGCGCCGTAATGGTCACGAAGGGGTTCACCCCGATGGAACCCGGGATGAGGGAACCGTCCGTCACATAGAGGTTCCGGTATCCGGAGACCCGGCCGTAGAGGTCCGTGGCCTTGCCCAGGACGCAGCCGCCGAGCGGGTGGTAACAGAAGTCGTCGGCGAAATTCTTGAGCTTGCTGCCGAAGAGGTCGTACCGGTACATCGTCGTGTTGGCCTTGTTGATCCGGTCGAAGAGCGACTTGGCGGCGTTGACCGCGGGGGTGTTCTGGTCGCGGGTCCACCGCAGGTTCGCCCGGTCGGTGGCGCTGTCGTACACGAAGGTGCCGCGCTCGGGGTTCTTGGTGATCGCCAGGTAGAGGCTGACCCAGGTCTCCAGGCCGGCCGGCATGGGGGCGATCTCGGCGAAGACGGGGGCGGCGGCGTTGTTCCAGTCGTCGATGCCCAGGGCCGGTATCGAGGACTGCTTGGCGCCGGTGGGGTTCCACATGTGGTTGGCGCGGGCCGTCATGATGTTGCCGTTCGGGCCCCAGCCCGCGCCGACCTCGGCGCTGAGGTCGGGCAGCGCGCCGGTCTCGCGGGCGCGCAGCAGCAGTTCCGTGGAGCCGAGGCTGCCGGCGCCGAGGAAGAGGTAGGTGCAGGTGATCTGCTTGGTGGCGAGCCGCTTGCCGTAGGCGTCCTTCTCCTCGACCGTCAGCACGTACTGGCCGTCGCGCTGGCGGCCGATGGTCTTGACCGTGTGCATCGTGCGGATGGTCACCTTGCCGGTGCCCAGGGCCGAGGCGAGGTAGGTCTTGTCCAGGCTGAGCTTGCCGTGGTTGTTGCCGTAGATGACCTCGGTGGCCAGCGCCGACTTCGGTACCTCACCGGCCGCTTCGCGCCGCATGTAGTCGAAGTCGTAGACGTTGGGGACGAAGGTGGTGCCCAGGCCCGCCTTGCCGGCCTGCTCCCGGGAGACGCGGGCGAACTTGTACCACTCCGTGTCCTCGAACCAGCGCTTGTCGATGTGGTTGACCCGGAGCGTTGCGTTGGCGCGCGGGAAGTACCGGTCGTACATCTCCGCGGCGTCGACCCGAGGCAGGACCTCCTCGAAGTACGAGCGCTTGGGCACCACGGCCATGCCGCCGTTGACCAGCGAACCACCGCCGACGCCGCGCCCGACGTACACGGACATCTGGTCGAAGTTGACCCGGTCCAGGACACCGGCGTACGGGGTGATGTTCTTGTTGACGATGTCGAACCACAGGAACGAGCCGAGCGGGGCCTCGGTGCGGCTCTTGAACCAGCTGGAGCGCTCGTCGGGCTTGAGCATGTTGCAGAAGGTGTTGCCGTCGGCCCCCGGCTTGTCCCACTGCTGCCCCATCTCGAGCATCAGCGTCTCGACGCCGGCCTCGCCCAGGCGCAGCGCGGAGACGGCCGCGCCGTAGCCGGTGCCGATGACCACGGCGGGCACGAAGGAGCCGTTGTCGCCCTTGGTGTCGGCGTACGCGCGCGGGGCGGTGCTGATCGTCGTCGCTCCGCTGACGGCGGCGGCGCCCAGGGCCGCCATGCCGAGCAGGCGGCGGCGCGACAGGTGCTGGTTCATAACCACGTGGGATACCTGACCTTTCGGATACTGCTGACGGGCCGCCGGGGGTGCGGCCTTGGTGAACCGTGGTGGTCTGCGGGGGCCGCGCGGGCCGGGCCGCCGCTACCAGGCGACCGGGAGCCGCAGGACGCCGTGGACCTGGGCGTCGTGCCGGAGGGGGACCTCGGCGGCCGGGACGGCCAGGCGCAGGTCCGGGAAGCGGTCGAGGAGGGCGGTGAGGCCGGCGCGCAGCGCGATGCGGGCGAGCTGCCCGCCCAGGCACCGGTGGATGCCGTGGCCGAAGGCGAGGTGGCCGGCGGCGTCGCGGGTGACGTCGAGGCGTTCGGGGTCGGTGAATCGCCGGGGGTCGCGGTTGGCGGCGGCGAGGCTGACCACGACGACCTCGCCGGCCCGCACGGTGGTGCCGCCGAGGTCGACGTCCTGCCGGGCCGCCCTGGTGGGGCCGTGGTGGACGACGCTCAGGTAGCGCAGCAGTTCCTCGACGGCGCCGTCGGTCAGCGAGCGGTCGGCGCGGAGCGCGGCGAGCTGGGCCGGGTCGCCGAGGAGGGCGAACACGGCGAGGCCGAGCTGGTGGGCGGTGGCCTCGTGGCCGGCGATCAGCAGCAGGAAGGCCAGCGCGGCCAGTTCCTCGTCGGTCAGGGCGGGGTCGGCGCGCATCAGACCGCTGAGGATGTCGTCGCCGGGCCGGGCGCGCTTGAGGGCGACGAGCCGGTGGAGGAAGGCGACGAGCGAGGCGAAGGCGGCGGTGATCTCTTCGGCGGAGGTGCCGTGGCCGCTCCAGACGGCGGCGTCGTGCCCGAAGCGCTCCCGGTCGGCGTGCGGTACACCGAGCAGTTCGCCGATCAGCAGGGCGGGCAGCGGCAGGGCGTAGTGCGCGATGAGGTCGGCCGGTGAGCCCGTGCGCTCCATGGCGTCCAGCAGTTCACCCGTGGCCTTTTCGGTCCATCCGGTGAGCCGGTGAATACGGTCGGCGGTGAACTGGCCCGCGAGCAGGGTGCGGTAGCGCTGGTGCTCGAGGTTCTCCGGCCGGACCGGCATTCCCGGCGGGACGGCCGGATATTCGGCGAGTGTGACGGCGCGCGGCACGGCCGGATGCTCGTTCTCCCCCCGGGCGCCGAACCGGGGGTCGGTTAAGACGGTCCGGGCGGTGGAATATCCGGTGACGAGCCAGCCGAGGCGGCCGTCGGTGAAACGCAGCCGGGTGAGCGGCTCGTTCGCGTGGATGTCCCGGATCGTGGCGGGCGGGTCGAAAGCGTTCCCGCGGGCAGTGGAGAAAGCCACCGGCACGCCCTGGGTCATGTCCCGCCTTTCGGGGAATCACGCCGTCCGGACTCTTCGTTCTTTTCGGTCCCGCCGACGGCATTACGCATACGCACGAGTCGTTCACGGCGCGCCGGACAACGCTGTCAGCCGCCGAATCGACCGTATGGAGGCCCCGGGACGGCTGTCAACGAAATCGAATGCGGGGGGCGTTAACCCTGCGGGACCGGCCCGGGGGTTCGGTTCCCACGGACCGGCCGGGACTTCGGTTCGGTTCGGTACGGTCCGCCGCTCAGGAGGGTGCGGGGGCCGCCACCAGGGGGTCACGGGCGCCCGGAGGCTGTGGATCCGCTGGGCAGCAGGTGGGCCATGCCGGCGAGCTGGGCGCGGCCGGCCACGTTCAGCTTCCGGTAGGCGTGGGTGAGGTGTTTCTCCACCGCCCGCGAACTGACCTCCAGCCACTCGGCTATCTCCTTGTTGGACGCCCCGTGCGCGGCGTACCCGGCGACCCGGCGTTCGGTGCGGGTCAGCGCGGCCACGGCGACCGAGTCCGTGGAGCTGGCGACGTTCTGCAGTTCCCGCTCGGCCCCCTCGGCGAGCCAGGACGCACCGCAGGCGAGCGCCTGGTCGCGGGCCAGGCGCAGCTGGGTCTCGGCCTCGGGCAGGGCGGCGCGCAGCAGCCGCCGGCCGAGCAGCAGGGAGGTACGGGCCCGCTCCATGCCGTTGACCGACGTCGCCAGGGTCGCCGCGGACTCGCGCAGCAGCGCGATGCCGGGTTCCCCCGTGGTGAGGGCGCCCTTGACGCGCTGGGCGCGGCCGATGGCGACGGGGGTGCCCCAGGCCATGGCCCGGGCGTACTCCTCCTCGATGAGGTCGTGGGCCCGGTGGGCGTCGCCCATGCGGTAGTGCAGCCCCGCCGCCCATGCCCGCCAGGGGAAGACGGCGGGGTTGCGCCAGTCGGCGCGTTCGGCCGAGCGGCCCCAGTCCAGGAAGTACTCCAGGGCGGTGGGCAGGTCGCCGCGCTGGGCGGCGGACGAGCCGCGGATGAGCTGGAGGGAGGAGGGGCGGTAGCCGTGGTCGGCGCCCTCGCGGCGGAAGGCCAGCAGGCGGCGGGCCAGTTCGCTGTCGCGGCTCTCGATGGCGAGCATGACCACGGCGGTCATGCCCTGCAGGGTCGCCCAGTCGGCCACGCCCAGTGCGAGCGCCTCGTCCGCGCAGGCCCGGGCCTCGGTGAGGCGGCCCTGGGCGAGCATCACGTGGGTGAGTTCGATGGCCGTCACGGCCTGCGGGACGGTGGCGTTGTCCCTGCGGGCCCGTTCGCGGGCGGTCTCGAGCCAGGGGCCGATGGCGTCGAGGGAGTCGGCGGCGATGAGGGTGTGGGTCAGCAGCGGCAGGGCGGTGTGGGCGTGTTCGGGGGAGGCCGGCTCGTACTGCAGGACGCGGTTGGCCAGCGGCGCCACCTCGGCGGCGGACATGCCCTGCGACATGGTGGTGCCGTGCAGCAGCACGGTGACCAGCTCGCGTTCGGCGGCGGTGCACAGTGGCGGGTTGGGGCCCAGGGCGCGCAGGCGGTCGGCGGACAGCGGCAGTTGGCCCGGTCCGGCGACGGCGACGTGGCGCAGCCGCGCTTCCAGGCGCAGGGCCAGCTCGCGGTCGTCGCCGGTGAGCTGTGCGGGGTCGCCCAGTTCGGCGGCGAGTTCGGCGACCGCTTCGACGGTGGGACGTGGGCAGCCGCCGAGCAGGGACGGCGGGATGCGGACGGTGGCCTTGGCCCGCTGCGCGGCGGAGGGGAGCAGCAGCAGGGCCTGGGAGATGTGGCGGACCGCGGCGGGCGGGTCGAAGGACCGCTCGATGGTGGCCAGGTCGACGAGGAGGGCGGCCCGCTCGCCGCCGGCGGGCGCGCTGCCCAGCAGGGCGCGGCGCAGGTAGCGGGCGGCCTCTTCGGGCGCCCCGCGCCGCAGTGCGGTGCTCGCGGCGGCCCGCAGGACCTGGACGGCCCAGGCGTCCTGGCAGGAGGTGGCCGCGAGGAGCTGGGCGGCGGCCCGTTCGGCGGGGTGCCCGCCACTGTGCAGGAGGAGGGCGGCGTAGACGTGGATGTCCTCCTGTTCGGCGGGCGTCATCAGCTCTTCGACGGCGTCGCGCACGGCCGGGTGGACGAAGGCGAGCCCGGGCCCGTCGGCGAGCAGTCCCAGCCGGTGCAGGCCGCGCGCGGCCTCCTCACGGCCCGTGTCGTCCAGTCCCGCGAGGCGGCTGACGAGTTCGGGTTCGGTGCCCTCGTCCAGGACGGCCAGGGCCTTGGCCAGCTCCTGTACGGGGCCGGGCTGGGAGCGCAGCGCCACGGCGAGGCGGTCACGCAGGCCGGGAAGGCGCGGTGCGCGGACGGTGTGGGCCTGGGCCGCGACGGGTTCGCCGGTGGGGGTGAGGGCGGTCAGGGTGGCGCTCAGCAGCATCGGATGGCCGCCGGTGGCCTCGTGGAGGGCGGCGGCGTACTCGGGGTCGGCGGGGCGGCCGAAGCGGTCGGCGGCGAGCGCGGCGGTGCCGGCGGGGGTCAGGGGGCTGGGGCGCAGGATGTGGGCGGCGCGGTCGGTGATGTCGTGGATGCGGGGTTCCTCGGCGCCGGGGTCGCCCTCGCGGACGGCGACGACGACGGTGACGCGCAGGTTCGGCAGCCGTTTGGCGAGGTGGCCGAGCCAGCGCAGGGAGGGCGGGTCGGCCCATTGGAGGTCGTCGACGAGCAGCAGCAGCGGCCTGTGGGCGCCGCGGTCGGCGACGAGCGCGAGGAGCTCGCCGTGCGGGTCGTCGCCGGGCGGGTCGAGGACGGCGTCGGGCCGCAGGGGCTCCAGGAGCTGGGCGGCCACGCCGAAGGCGAAGTCGCGCTCGAGTGCCGCGCCGCTCGCGGTCAGCGCCTGGGTACCGCGTCGTTCGGCGACGGCGGGCAGGGCGCGCAGCAGGGCGCTCTTGCCGATGCCCATGCCGCCGGTCACGGCCAGCAGCGAGCCGCCGCGGCCGGCTTCGGCGGCCTCCAGGGCCGCGTTGATCAGGTCCAGCTCGCGCCGCCGGTCGAGCAGGGGTGTCATGAGTTCTCCCTCGGTACGCGCCCCAGCGCGTCGGCCAGCTCCGGGCGTCCTTGGATGCCCAATTTGCGGTACACCTTCGTCAGGTGGAGTTCGACGGTGCGCGCCGTCACCGCGAGTTCGGTGGCGATGGCCCGGTTGGCGAGGCCCTGGACGGCCAGGGTGGCGACGCGCAGTTCGGCGCCGGTCAGGGCGCCGCGTGGTGCGGGGGTGCGGGCGGGCGGGGCCGCGGCGGTGTCCTCGGCCGGGGGCCGCTCGGGGCCGGGGGCCGCTTCGCCGGCCGGGGCCCGGCCGCTGAGCAGGGGTGCGATGGTGTCTGCTGCTCCGGGGAGGCAGGAGAGGCCGGAAATGGGGGTCGTGGCCAGGGCGACGAGGGCCTGCCGGTACTGCGGGCCGGCCGGTGTCGCGGCTTCAGGGCGCAGGAGGTCGGGGCCGCTCATCTCGCCGGTGGCGAACAGGGACCTGGCGACGGCTCCGGGTGCGCCCCAGGCCAGGGCGAGCCGGCGTTCCTCGGCCAGCAGGGCGGCGGTGGGGCCGTCGTGGGGGGCGGGGCCGCGGGCGGTGGCGGCGGCCGAACGCCAGGGCAGCAGGGCGGGGTTGGGCGCCTGGCGGGCGAGCAGGAGGCGGCCGCACTCCAGCAGGT
Organism: Streptomyces sp. NPDC046261; assembly: GCF_040646235.1. Taxonomy (NCBI): domain Bacteria; kingdom Bacillati; phylum Actinomycetota; class Actinomycetes; order Kitasatosporales; family Streptomycetaceae; genus Streptomyces; species Streptomyces sp. NPDC046261. Next base: position 35,778 of record NZ_JBEYZU010000010.1, read on the forward strand.
CCGCCAGGGCCTGGTCGCGGTGTCCGGCGGCCAGCCGGGTGCGGCCACGCGCGTAGAGCAGGAAGGCCCCGCCGATGCCCTCGGCGCAGCCGGTGCGGGCGAGGGCGATGGACCGCTCGGCACCGGGGATGTTGCCGTTCCGCAGGTAGATCAGCGTCTTCAGGGCGACGAGGAGGCAGGTCATGCGGGGGTGCCAGCAGTGCGGGGGCATCAGTTCCTGGGCGCGGTCCAGGGCGGCGGACGCCTCGTCGGGCCGTCCTTCGTACAGCCGGGCGAGGGCCCGGATGACCAGGGTGGCGCCGGCCACGGCGCGGGCGTCGGCGTGTTCGGCGCGCAGCAGGACGGTGTCGAGTCCGGCGTGTGCCTCGGTGAAGTCGTCGGCGAGGACGAGGGCGTAGCACGCGGCGACCTGGGCGGCGAGCGGGGTGGCCTCGGCGGCGGCCGGGGCCAGGGCGGTGCGGGCGAGTCGCCGGGTGCGGGTGATGTCCCGGCCCTGGAGTGCGGCGCGCCAGGCGGCGACGGCGGCTTCCGCGGGGTGGTCGGGGTGGTCGGCGAGCGGGGGCACGGGGGGCCGGTCGAGGGCGTGGGCGGTGTCGGACTGGCCGTTCTCGCCGAGCCAGTACAGGGCGCGCAGCGCCGCCTGTTCGGGGGCGCGCAGCTGGGGGCGGGCGATGACCTGGGCGATGAGGGGCTGGGCGGCGCCGACGTCGCCGCGGGCGACGAGCAGGTCGGCGGCGCGTACCCAGGCGGGGCCGGCGGCGGCGTCGGCGGGGGTGAGCAGGGCCTGGCGCAGGTGCCGGTCGGCGGCCTCGGGCGCGGAGGGCAGGACGGCGGCGGCGAGTTCGGCGAGGGTGCGCACTCTCAGGTGCGGGGGCATGGGTTCGCGCAGGGCGCGCTGCAGCAGGCGGGCGGCTTCGGCGGGTCTGCGGGCGGCGCGGTGGCGGGCGGCTTCCCTGCGCAGGACGTCGACCGCCCAGGCGGCGCCGAGTACGCGGGCGCCGAGCAGCATGCGGGCCAGCGCGCTGTCGGGGACGGCGACGCGCTGGGCGTGTTCGGCGGCGCGGGCGTACAGCTCCTCGCGGTGTTCGGCGCTCATGCGGGCGAGGACGACGTCGGCCGCCTTGGGTTCGCGGAAGGCCGGGCGGTCGGCGTCGGTCAGCAGGCCGGTGCCGCGCAGGAGTTCCAGGGCGCGGCGGGTGCTGATGGTGCGGGGTGCCGCGACGGCCGCGACGGTGTCGACGGTGGCGGCGGGTCCGCACGCGGCGACGGCGCGCAGGACGTCGAGCAGTTCGCCGGGGAGGGCGGTGAGGGTCCTGGCGGCGCGGTCCCTGATGGCCTCGGCCGCGCTGTCGGTGAGGTGCGGGAGGTGGTCCACGCGTGGTTTCCAGCCGTGGCGGGCGAACCGTGCGCTCACCGCGCGCACGACGGCGGGGTTGCCGTCGGTGACGCGGGCCGCCGCTTGCCGGAAGGCGGGCTCGACGGGCTCGGGGAACGCCTCGGCCAGCATCCGGCCCACGCCGTCGGCCGACAGGGGGGCCAGGGCGAGGGTGTGCCGGGCGACGGCCCGGCCGCGGTCGAGGGTGCGTGGTTCGATGCGGTCGTCCGGGCCGGCCGGGGTGAGGGCGCTGCGGGCGGTCACCAGCAGCAGCGGGGCGGTGGACAGCCGGTGGGCCAGGGCCTGGAGGCAGCGCAGTGAGGGTGTGTCGGCCCATTGGACGTCGTCGACGACGATCATCAGGGGGTGGGTGCGGGCGGCGGCGAGGAAGGCGTGGCACAGCTCGGCGGTGAGGCCGGGGCGGGGCCGTGGGTCGTGGGCGTGCGGCAGGGCAGGCAGGCCCGGCAGGCCAGGCGGGGCCGGCGCGAGCGCGGCGGCCAGTTGGGCGACGACGCCGTGGCGCAGGTCCGTCTCCTCCCAGCATGCCTGGGCCGCGGCGACGCGGACGCCGGCCGCGCGGGCGCGGGCGGCGGCGTGCTCCAGCAGGGCGCTGCGGCCCGTGCCGGGGGCGCCGTGGACGTCGATCAGTGCGGAACGGCCGGCGCGCAGGGCGGCGGTCAGCTCGCCGAACAGCCGCTGTTCGCGGTCGCGTTCGATGAGTTCGGGGGTGGTGCGGGGGCCGCCGGCCGGGGGGCGTCTGGGCGGGCGCTCGTCTGTCACCTGCGGCTTCACCCGTCTCTCCTCGTGGCTTGGATGCTAGTGGCTGGCTGCGGGGACGCCGGGGGCCGGGCCGCGGCGGCGGGTGTCGGGCGGGCCGGAGGCGCGTAGTCCGCCGGGCAGGTCGGCGCGGCCGCGGACGTCGAGCTTGCGGTAGACGTTGGTCAGGTGCATCTCGACCGTGCGGGGGGTGATGAACAACGCTTCGGCGATCTCTCTGTTGCTGATGCCGCCCTGGGCGAGGGAGGCGATCCGGCGTTCGCTGTCGGTGAGCGAGTCGAGCGGGCTGGCGGCGATCTGGGGCATCCGGCCGCCGGCGGTGACGAGCAGGGTGCGGGCGACGGCGCTGAGCGCGTGGTAGCCGCAGCGGGTGGCCAGTTCGATGGACTGCCGCAGGTTGCGGCGGGCGCCCGGGGCGTCGTCGCGGGCGAGCAGCTCGTGGCCGAGCTGGTAGGCGGCCTTGGCGTGCTCCATGCGGGCGGGGGAATCGGCGAGGACGTCCACGGCCTCGGCGAGCCGGTCCACCCGGGTCCGGCCGTCGGCGACCACGGCGGCGGCGATCAGGCCGATGCCGTGGGCGCGCGGGGTTCCCCAGCGCCGTATGTGCTCCTCGGCCCGCTCGACGACGCCGGCGGCCTCCGTGGCGCGGCCCAGGCGGACGAGGGTGGTGGTGGCCGGCAGCCACCAGGGGGCGAGGACGGGGTTGGTGACGCCGGCCTCGTCCAGGCTGCGCCCGCACCGCAGCCACAGCTCCAGCGCGCCCTCGAGGTCGCCCAGTTCCCGCAGCACCCGGGCCTGGGTGTAGAGGTAGTGGTGCCACTCCCAGATGGTGCGGTCGGTGCCGGCGCGGCCCAGGGGCTCGAGGAGGGCGGCGGCCTCGCGGGCCTTGCCCTGGGAGAGCAGGGCGGTGCTCAGGGCGATGTGGGGCAGCGGGGAGCCGGCGGTGCGCTCGCCGTGTGCGCAGATGTCGACGGCGGCCCGGGCGTCCCGGGCGGCGCCGGTGACGTCGCCCACGCCGTGCAGGGTGAGGGACCGGCCGGCGAGTGCGGCGACGTGCATGCGCGGCTCGTAGCGGGTGCGGCTGCCGGCCAGGGCCCGCTCCAGGCCGCTCAGCGCCTCGTCCACCTCGTCGGCGAGGCCGAGGACCAGGGAGGAGCCGAGCACCCACCATCCGGAGGGCGCGGTCTCCTCGACGCGCAGGGAGCGCCGGGCGAGCGAGGCGGCCTCGTGGGCACTCCCGCCGTCCAGGGCGGCGTAGGTGCTCATGGCGGACAGCAGCCGGCGTTCGGCGGGGCTGTCCCCTTCGGGTACGGGCCAGGTGCGGGCCCGTTCGCGGACCACGGTCATGGCCGCCTTCTCGTTGACGGCGGTGACCAGGAGAGCGGATTCGACGGAGGTGCGCAGCTCCCGTACGGCGGCGGCGGGTTCGGTGCCCAGGGCGGTGTGCAGGCCGTCCAGGACGCGCCCCAGGATGCGGACGGCCTCGGGGGCCCTGCTGGTGTTGAGGGCGGCCAGGCCGTACTCGACGGCGATGGGTGCCTGGTCGAGGGGGCCGGTGGCGGCGTCGAGGGCCCCGCGCAGGTGCCACAGCGCCATGGCGGGGGCGACGCGTGCGCAGGCTCTGGCCAGTTCGACGCGGATGTCCTTGCGCTGGGCCTCGGTGCGGGCGGCGGCCAGGGCGCGTTGCAGATAGCGGACGGCGGCTTCGGCGGCGGCGCGGCCCGGGGCCTCGGCGGCGGCGTCGCGCAGGACGTCGAGCATCCAGGGCTCGTCGAGTTCGGCCAGCAGCACCAGTTGGTCGGCCACGTCGGCGGCGGGGCGGCCGGTGTCGTTGAGGACGCGGGCGGCGCGGGCGCGCAGTTCCTCCAGCTCCGGCGCGGGCAGGTCGGCGAGGACCGCCGTGCGCACGGGGTCGCACATGGTGTGGGGTGTGCCGGGGTCGGCGGGGGCGATGAACTCGTGGCGCCGCAGGGCGTCCATGGCGGCGGCCATCCGTGTTCCGCTCACTCCGGAGAGGGCGGTGAGCAGGTCGGTGTCGGCGTGGCCGAGGACGGCGAGGGCGCGGGCGAGGCGGCGTACGGGGCGGGGCTGGCCGGCCAGGCACTCGGGGACCGCGGAGGCGACGACGCCCGCGCCGGCGGCCGCGATCCGGTGCGCTCCGGAGGCGTCGGGGCGGACGCCGGCCTCGCGCAGCCGGGCCAGGAGGCGGTGCAGCAGCTGGGGGTTGCCGCCGGTGACGTCGGCGCAGCGGGCGACGAAGCGCTCGTCGGGGCCGGCGCCCAGGGCGCGGGCGACGAGCTGGGCGGTGGCGCCGAGACCGAGCGGGCCGAGTTCGACGAGGTCCAGACGGTCCTGGGCGAGCATCTCGGCGAGCACGCCCGTGCCGGGACCGTCGCAGTCGGTGCGCTGGGAAAGGAGTACGAACAGGGGCCGGGCGGCGGCTCTGCGCAGGAGGAAGTCGAGGCATCTCAGGGAGGCTTCGTCGCACCATTGGACGTCATCGAGCACGAGCGCCAGGGGATTTTCGGCCATGAGGTCCACGGCCTGTCCGTAGACCCGGCGGTGGGCGGCGTAGGTGTCGCCAGGGCCTGCGGCGGCCGGGCCGTCCGGGGCGGCGGGGGCGGCCGGTTGGTACGGGCCGAAGAGGGCGTTCACTCCTCGGCGGTCGCGAAGGCCCGTGCCACCGGGGCGGCCGGTGTGGTGACGGACAGTGAACCCGGCGGGGCGCAGGCGGTCCGTCACGGCGCCCAGGAGGGTCGTCCTGCCGATGCCCGCGGGGCCTCGTACGAGGACGGCCCGGGCGCTTCCCTCGCGGGCCCGCACGGCGAGCCGTATCAGGCCGCTCAGCTCGACGGAACGGCCGGCCGGGCGTCGGGGACCGCCCTGACCTGCATCGAAGGTGACCGCCATGGCGTTCCTCTTTCGTGAAGCCACACTGGACCTCTGGTGACCGACGTGCCGGACAACGGCCCTGGGGAGGCCGACTTGCACGATCAAGATCGGAAACGACGGTAACAGTACCCCTAATGGGGACCCATCACGTTTGAGCCAGAATGACAAGCACCGTCGGCCAAGGGGGAACGCCGGGTAACCGCCCGCCCAGAGGACGTACCCCGGCGACTGCCTTTGTCAACGCAATTACCCTTCTTGATAGACAGAGCCCGAAAATGCACGCCTTCCGTGAGGCTGATATCCGACAGACATATGACTGATGTACGCTGCGGCGTTCTGCCCGTCCGGCCGGGTACGTCCCCGCCGACCGCTACCCCGGCCGGGTATCCGTCGCGGCCGCCACCGCCCGGCCGCCACCGAACAGACCGGAGCGACCTGTGCAGCTACACGTGGACCCCGCCGGCACCCTCCGCCCGGACACCGGCCACGACACCCCCTGGCCGCGGACCCTGGACGTACCCGCCGAGGGGACGCTCGACCTCTGGCTGCTGCACGCACCCGCCGCCTGGCTCGCCGCCAACCCCCTCGACCCGGCGCCGCTCGACGAGCGGGAGCGCGAGCGGGCCGCCTCCTTCGTCCGCCCCGCCGACCGCGCCACGTACACCGCCGCCCATCTCATGCTGCGCCGGATCCTCGGCGCCTACCTGGACGTCCCGGCCCCCGAGGTGCGCTTCGCCCGCGAGACGTGCCCCTGCTGCGGCGAGCCGCACGGCCGGCCCGCCGTCGACATGCCCGGCGCCCCCCACTTCTCCCTGTCGCACGGCGGCGAGCTCGTCCTGCTCGGCGTCGCCGGGGCGCCCGTCGGCGTGGACACCGAGCAACTGCCCGCCGCGCACACCGTCAGCGACGTCGCCGAGGCGCTCCACCCCGACGAGCGCCGCGAGATCATGGCGGCGGCGCCGGAGCGGCGGGCGGCGGTCTTCACCCGGCTGTGGGTCCGCAAGGAGGCCTACCTCAAGGGTCTCGGCACCGGCCTGGGCCGCTCCCCCGACCTCGACTACCTGGGCAACGGCGGCCCCGGCACGCCGGCATGGCCCGCGGGATGGACGATCGTCGACGTGCCGGTCGGCGCGGGGCACGGCGCGGCGGCGGTCCGCGGCGAGCTCAACAGCCGCTACGACGTGAGGCGGTTGACCCCGGAGGGGCTCACCGCCTGAGCCCCGGGCACGTGACGGCACGCCCCACGGGCCGGGCGTGCCGTCACTTGGCGACGACCCACCGGCCACTGTCCTTGGCGAATCCGGAGTCCGGCGTGAAGGTGACGGCCTTGGGCTTGGAGCCCTCGGGCACCGACACCACCACGTAACCGAGGGCCTTCTCGCCCGTCTTGAGCTTGACCGTGGCCGGCAGGTTGGGGCCCGAGGTGGTCCGGCCCATGGAACGGGTGAAGGTCTGCCCCTGCTCGTCGATGACCTTCACGCCGTTGGAGGGGGCGTCGTCGTAGCCGACCGTCCGGGTGTTGGCGATCTCGAACTGGGCGGCGACCCAGCGCTTGCCCGCGGACGGCTGCATGTACTTGTTGTCGCTCGTGGCGGGGTCGACCCAGTTCTTCAGGGTGACCGCGACCTGGGCGCCGTTCTTGGCCTTGAGGGTGGCGGTACCGCCGACGGCCAGGTCGCCGCCCTGGCCGGCGCCGGGCTTGTCCGGCGCGGGAGCCGGGTCCTTGGGCGCCCGGCTCGGCGCGGCGCTCGCGCCGGCGTCCGGCTTGGCGTCGACACCGTCGCTGTTGCAGGCGGTGGCGGTGGCCGCGAGCGCGATGACGATCGCGGCGGTGCTGAGCTGACGACGCATGAGTGAATCCCCGTGGTGGTTCCGTGCTTGACGTGCACATTCTTACCCGCACACCGGAGCCGGATTCCGCCCACGAGCGCCCTGTGGGGCTCCTGTGACAGTCGAGTGATCAAACCGTGGCAGCGCCTCCCCCGCACCCGGACGCATCACGCCTTACCGGATCGGCATCCCCGACAGGGCCCGTGCGATCACCAGGCGCTGGATCTCGCTGGTGCCCTCGAAGACGGTGTAGATCGCCGCATCGCGGTGCATGCGCTCCACGGGGTACTCCCTGGTGTAGCCGTTGCCGCCGAGGATCTGCATGGCCTGGGCGGTGACCTTCTTGGCCGTCTCCCCCGCGAAGAGCTTGGACATCGAGCCCTCGGCGGCGGTGAAGGGCCGGCCCGCGGTGGCCATCCAGGAAGCGCGCCAGACCAGCAGGCGGGCGGCGTCGATGCGGGTGCGCATGTCGGCGAGCTGGAAGGCCACGCCCTGGTTGTCGATGATCGGCCGGCCGAACTGGACGCGGGTCTTGGCGTACTCCAGGGCGACCTCGTACGCCGCGCGGGCGATGCCGACGGCCTGGGCGCCCACGGCCGGGCGGGACGCCTCGAAGGTGGCCATCGCCGCGTTCCCGGCCCGCTCGCCGCCGGCGGTGCCGGCCCGCTCGCGGGCGCGGGCCAGGCGCTCGTCGAGCTTGTCCTTGCCGCCCAGCAGGCAGTGGCCGGGTACCCGGACGTCCTGGAGGACTACCTCGGCGGTGTGGGAGGCGCGGATGCCGTGCTTCTTGAACTTCTGCCCCTGCGAGAGGCCGGGGGTGCCTGGCGGCACGACGAAGGGGGCGTGACCGCGGGAGCCGAGCTCGGGGTCGACCACGGCGACGACGACGTGGACGTCGGCGATGCCGCCGTTGGTGGCCCAGGTCTTGGTGCCGTTGAGGACCCATTCGTCCTTGGCCCGGTCGTAGACGGCCCGGGTGCGCATGGCGGCGACGTCCGAGCCGGCGTCGGGCTCGGAGGAGCAGAAGGCGGCGATCTTCACGTCGTTCGCGTCACCGTACATCTGCGGCACCCAGGTGCCGATCTGCTCGTGGGTGCCGTTGGTGAAGACGCTGATGGCGGCGAGCCCGGTGCCGGCGATCGCCAGGCCCAGACCCGCGTCGCCCCAGAAGAGCTCCTCCAGGGTGAGGGGGACGCCCAGGCCGGTGGGGTCGAAGAACTGCTGGGCGTAGAAGTCCAGCGAGTACAGCCCGATCCTGGCGGCCTCGCGGACGACCGGCCAGGGGAACTCCTCCCGTTCGTCCCACTCGGCCGCGGCGGGGCGCATGACGTCGGCGGCGAAGCCGTGGATCCAGTCCCGGATGGCCTTCTGGTCCTCGTCGAGCTCCAGCGCGAAGTCCCCCATGTCCCCTCCCAGCACGACTTACTTGCGGTAACGCGAGTCTGTTACCCACCGGTAGAATGTGTCAACGTCCCTGCCCCTCGAATCCGCTCCGTGGAGCGGGTGTTACGTTGCGCAGGCGTTTGTGAATCACTGGGCGGGGAGGCACGTCATATGGAGACCAGTCAGCGGGACGAACAGCAGCGGGCGGCGGAGCAGCGGCGCAGGGAATTGCTGGAGGCCGCCGACCGCGTGGTGCTGAGGGACGGACCGGGGGCCTCGATGAACGCCATCGCGGCCGAGGCGGGGATCACCAAGCCGATCCTCTACCGGCACTTCGGCGACAAGGGCGGCCTGTACCGGGCGCTGGCCGTGCGCCACACCGACGCCCTGCTGTCGGGGCTGCGCGCGTCGCTCGACGCCCCGGCGGGGCGGCGCGAGAGGGTCGAGGCGACCCTCGACAACTACCTCGCGGCGATAGAGGCCCGGCCGCAGGTCTACCGCTTCCTGATGCACCCGGCCGACGAGGGCAAGCCCGCCGAGCAGGGCTTCGACGTGGGCCGGCACTCCGCTCCCCTGCTGCGGCGGATGGGCGAGGAACTGGCCCAGGTCATAGCCGAGCGGGTGGACCTCGGACCGGAGGGCGAGGAGCTGGCCCGCGCGTGGGGGCACGGGATCGTCGGCATGATGCACGCCGCCGGCGACTGGTGGCTGCGGGAGCGGCCCTGTTCGCGCGGGGCGCTGGTGCGCCACCTCGCGGACCTGCTGTGGGGCCGGCTGGCCGTCTCGGGCGAGCGGCCGGACGGGCCGGGCTTCTGACCGGGCCGGGGCTCCGCCCCTCAGCCGCCGGACAGGCCGGCCGCGGCCCACGGCGCCCGCCGCACGGCCCGTAGCGCGCGGCGCCGGCGCAGGCCCGTCACATGGTCGAGGTACAGGCCGCCCTCGAGGTGATCGCACTCGTGCTGCAGGCAGCGGGCGAAGAACCCGGTGCCGCGCACGTGTGCGCGCGCGCCGTCCGCGGTGAAGCCCTCGACGACGGCCTCGTCGAAGCGGGGCGTGCCCGCCTCGACGCCCGGCACGGACAGGCAGCCCTCGGGGCCGCGGACCGTGATGCCCTCGGCGGCCACGAGCCGCGGATTGACCAGGTGGCCCACGTGCCGGCGGTCCTCGTCGTCCGGGCAGTCGTAGACGAAGACCCTCAGCGGGACACCTATCTGGTTGGCGGCCAGCCCCACCCCGCCCGCCGCGTACATGGTGGCGAACATGTCCTCGATCAGTGCGGAGAGGTCCGCGCCGAAGTCCGTGACCTCCTCGCAGGGTGCCACGAGACCCGGGTCTCCGAGCAGCCTCATGGGCCGCACTCGTCCTGAACTGCCGGGAATCGTGCCTCTTCGCATGGGCTCAAGAGTACGTTCCATGGACGGCGGGTTCGGGCCCGCGCCCGGATCTCGATAGGCTGATCCCCGACCGAAGCCTCCTGGCTGACGATTCGGCGCGGAGGGGGCGTTCCACCGGCGGACCAGGGACAGGCGCGGCGCCGGAACAAGGAGGATCTAGGACGATGGCAGGCAACTCGGGGCCACTGTCGCCGCGGGCCAAGCTGGCCGTGACGGCGGGCAAGGCGGCTGCGGCGGTGTCGCGGGCCGCGGGCCGCGGCAGCGGGTCGGTGATCGGCGGCAAGGTCGCGCTCAAGCTCGACCCCGACCTGCTGGCCCGGCTGGCAACCCACCTGGACGTGGTCCTGGTGTCGGCCACCAACGGCAAGACGACCACGACCCGGCTGATCGCCGAGGCGCTGCGGGCCAGCGGACCGGTGGTGTCCAACGCGCTGGGCGCGAACATGCCCGCGGGCATCACCTCGGCCCTGGCGGGCGGCTCGGACGCGCGCTACGCCGTGATCGAGGTGGACGAGAAGTACCTGGCGGGCGTCGCCCGCGACACCTCGCCGAAGGCCATAGCGCTGCTGAACCTCTCGCGCGACCAGCTCGACCGGGCCGCGGAGACGCGCATGCTCGCCGAGAAGTGGCGTGAGGGTCTGGCCGGCTCCAAGGCCGTGGTGATCGCCAACGCGGACGACCCGCTGATCGTGTGGGCCGCTTCCTCGTCGTCGAACGTGGTGTGGGTCGCGGCCGGCCAGGAATGGAAGGACGACGCCTGGTCGTGCCCCTCCTGCGGTGGCGTGATGCAGCGCCCGGGCGACGACTGGTTCTGCGGCGAGTGCGGCTTCAGGCGGCCCACGCCGAGCTGGGCGCTGTCGGGCGACTACGTCCTCGACCCGCACGGCTCCGCGTGGCCGATCCACCTGCAGCTGCCGGGCCGGGCCAACAAGGCCAACGCCACCAGCTCGGCCGCCGTGGCCGCGACCTTCGGGGTGCCCCCGCAGGTGGCGCTGGAGCGGATGTACCAGGTGCAGGCGGTGGCCGGCCGGTACGACGTGGTGAGCTTCCTGGGCCGTGAGGTGCGGCTGCTGCTGGCGAAGAACCCGGCCGGCTGGCTGGAGACGTTCTCGCTGATCGACGGGCCGCCGGCGCCGGTGATCCTGTCGGTGAACGCCCGCGGCGCCGACGGCACCGACACCTCGTGGCTGTGGGACGTGGACTACACCCGTCTCGCCGGACACCCGATCATGGTCATCGGCGACCGCAAGCTGGACCTGGCGGTGCGCCTGGAGGTCGCGGGCGTGGACTTCCGGGTCTGCGAGAACGTCGACGAGGCCGTGCAGGGCTGTCCGCCCGGCAAGATCGAGGTCATCGCCAACTACACGGCGTTCCAGGACATCCGCCGCCGCGTCGGCAACTAGAAGACCCACCGACGGCACTGAAGGATTGTGAGCATGAGCCAGAACAGTCTGCGTGTGGTGTGGGTCTACCCCGACCTGCTCAGCACCTACGGCGACCAGGGCAACGTCCTGGTCCTGGAGCGGCGCGCCCAGCAGCGCCGCCTGGACGTCCAGCGGGTGGACGTCCGCTCCGACCAGCAGATCCCCACCTCCGGGGACATCTACCTCATCGGCGGCGGTGAGGACCGTCCGCAGCGGCTGGCGGCTGAGCGGCTGCGCCGGGACGGCGGTCTGAACCGGGCCGTCGCCAACGGCGCGATCGTCTTCTCGGTCTGCGCCGGCTACCAGATCCTGGGCCACGAGTTCATCAACGACCTGGGCCAGCGCGAGCAGGGCCTGGGGCTGCTGGACGTCGTCAGCACCCGGGGCGAGTCCGAGCGCTGCGTGGGCGACGTGCTGGCCGACATCGACCAGCCGCTGGGCCTGCCCCCGCTGACCGGTTTCGAGAACCACCAGGGCATCACGCACCTGGGCCCGACGGCCCGCCCGTTCGCCCGGGTCCGCTACGGCAAGGGCAACGGCACCGGCGACGGCACCGAGGGCGCGTACAACGAGACCGTCTTCGGTACGTACATGCACGGCCCGGTCATGGCCCGTAACCCGCATATCTCGGACATGCTGATCAAGCTGGCGCTGGACGTCAACGCCCTGCCGCCGGTCGACGACCGCTGGTACGAGGCGCTGCGCGCCGAGCGGATCGCGGCGGCGACACAGCCCGCATAGCGGACGGTTCCGGTCCCCGCCGCCCTGCCCGGCTAGGGTGGCGGGGATCGCACCGGACGACGGGGTCCGGTCCCCGGCCCCGACGCGGCCCCGGTGCCGCCCTGTTGCGAGGTTCCCTGTCATGCGCATCGGTGTTCTCACCTCCGGCGGCGACTGCCCCGGACTCAACGCCGTCATCCGGTCCGTCGTGCACCGCGCGGTCGTCGACCACGGCGACGAGGTCATCGGCTTCCACGACGGCTGGCGCGGCCTGCTGGAGGCGGACTTCCGCGAGCTGGACCTGGAGGCCGTGGGCGGCATCCTGGCCACCGGCGGCACCATCCTCGGCTCCTCCCGGGTCCGCCCGGACCTGCTGCGCGAGGGCGTCGAGCGGGCCCGGGGCCACGTCGCCGACCTGGGCCTGGACGCCGTGGTCCCCATCGGCGGCGAGGGCACCCTCAAGGCCGCGCGCCTGCTGTCGGACGCCGGGCTGCCCATCGTGGGCGTACCCAAGACCATCGACAACGACATCGCGTCGACCGATGTCACCTTCGGTTTCGACACGGCGGTGGGGGTGGCGACCGACGCCCTGGACCGGCTGAAGACGACGGCCGAGTCGCACCAGCGGGTGCTCATCGTCGAGGTGATGGGCCGTCACACCGGCTGGATCGCCCTGCACTCGGGCATGGCGGCCGGCGCGCACGCCATCGTCGTGCCGGAGCGCCCCTTCGACATCGACGAGCTGACCGCGGTGGTCGGCAAGCGCTTCGAGGCGGGCAAGCGGTTCGCGATCGTGGTGGTCGCCGAGGGCGCCAAGCCGCGCCCGGGCTCCATGGAGTTCCAGGTCGGCGCCACGGACGTCTACGGACACGAACGGTTCGCCGGCGTCGCCGGCCAGCTGGCGGGCGAGCTGGAACGGCGGCTGGGCAAGGAGGCCCGGCCCGTGATCCTCGGCCATGTGCAGCGCGGCGGCACGCCCACCGCGTACGACCGGGTGCTGGCGACCCGCTTCGGCTGGCACGCGGTGGAGGCGGTGCACCAGGGCGCGTTCGGGATGATGACGGCCCTGCACGGCACGGACATCACTCTCGTGCCGCTGGCGACGGCCGTCGAGCGGCTCAAGACCGTGCCGGCCGAGCGGTACACCGAAGTCGAGTGCGTGCTGTGAGCTGATCGACGCCCGCCGCGGCAAGCCGCCCCGGCCTCGGGCCCGGCGGGCGGCGCCTCTACTCTGGTCCCGGCGCATCGGTACGAAATGGGAGAGAGCGGATGGATCACAGCGGGCACGGCATGATGCATATGGACATGCCGCCGTTCACGCTGGAGCGGGGTCTGCAGTTCAGTGGCGAACCGTTCTTCATGATCGGCTGCCTGCTGGGGCTGGGCCTGTACGGCTGGGGCGTGGTGCGGCTGCGGCGGCGCGGGGACGCGTGGCCGTGGGGCCGGGTGGTGGCGTTCGTCCTGGGCGTGCTGAGCGTGGCGCTGGTGATGTGCACCAAGCTCAACGACTACGGCATGGTCATGTTCAGCGTGCACATGGTGCAGCACATGGTCATCAGCATGCTCTCCCCCATCCTGCTGCTGCTCGGCGCGCCCGTGACGCTGACGCTGCGGTCCCTGCCGGCGGCCGGGCGCGGGCGCAGGGGCCCGCGCGAGTGGCTGGTGGCCCTGCTGCACAGCCGCTACATGCGCGTCATCACGCACCCGGCGTTCACCATCCCGCTGTTCATCGCGAGCCTGTACGCCCTGTACTTCACGCCCCTCTTCGACTTCCTCATGGGGTCCAAGACGGGGCACATCGCGATGATGGTCCACTTCCTCGCCGTCGGCCTGGTCTTCTTCTGGCCGATCATGGGCGTGGACCCGGGCCCGCACCGGCCGGGGTATGTGATGCGGATGCTGGAGCTGTTCGCCGGCATGCCCTTCCACGCGTTCTTCGGCATCGCGCTGATGATGGCCTCGGAGCCGATGATCGGCACGTACATGCACCCGCCGGCCTCGCTCGGCATCGACGCCCTGGACGACCAGAAGGCGGGCGGCGGCATCGCCTGGGCGTTCAGCGAGATCCCCTCGGTGCTGGTGCTGCTCGCGCTCGTCTACCAGTGGTACCGCTCGGAGCAGCGGCAAGCCAAGCGCAGCGACCGGGCCGCGGACCGGGACGGCGACAAGGAGCTGGCGGCCTACAACGCCTATCTGGCCTCGCTCAACACGCGGGGGCAGTGAACCGGGCAGGTCACAGGTATGGCGGTACGGGCCGCGGCGGGGAGACCATGGTCTCCTGGCCGCGGCCCTCGCGTATTTCTCCGGCGGGGCCGCCGTGAGGAAGGTGCGGGGATGCCCGGATCTGCGAGAACGATGGCGACGCTGACCGTCGGCGCGCTGGTTCTGGTGACCGCCTACACCGTGACGCTCGGCAGCAACGGGTGGCTGTGGTTCACGTGGGTGGTCCTGGGACTGGCGACCATAGGGACGCTGGCGGCCCGCGGTACGTGACGGGGCGCGCGAGGTGGACCTCCGGGAGGCCGGGGTCCGGCCTCCCACGCCCACGCCCGCGGCCGGCTGCCCGGCCCGTCAGAAGCGGAAGACGGGGCCGGTGGCCGACTCCAGCGCGCAGAGGTTGGGGAAGGTCTTGCGCCAGGCGACCGCGACGCCGCGCCATTCGCCGTCGGCGGTCGCGGTGACCGGGTCCTCCTCCTTGCCGCACACCGCATGGCTGTCCCCGGTGAGCGCGTCCGGCTTGCCGCCCGCCCGGCGCAGGCTCTCGCAGGCCTCGGGCGCGCGGGGGTGGTGGCCGCCCGGCCCGGGGCAGACGAGCTGGACGCCGCGGATCCAGGTGCTCTGGGCACCGGAGACGGTGAGCAGCACCCGGCCCCCGTCCATGTCGTCGGCCCCCGCCGGGGCCTGGGGCAGGGTGAGCAGGGCGGTGGCGGTCGCCGCGAGGGCCGCGGTGGTACGTACGGACATGGGTGGTGCCTCCAGGGGCGCGCGGGTACCCGCGCCAGGCCACCGCGCACGCGCTCGCGCGGCAAGCGGCCGCACCGGGCCGTCACCCGTGTGGGGGTCCCGGGCCACTCGGTCGGCCGTGGGGGGTGACCTGCGGAAAACCCCTCGCGGCCCGGGTGCCGGCGGCCCTACGCTCGGCGCTTGTGACACAGCTTCTGACGAGGGACGACGCATGAGTGCGCGACTGCGCGAGGTCGCGCGGCTGACGGAGGTGATCGTCGGCTCCGGCCGCTACACCACGCCCGGCGGCCGGACGGTGGACATCGCCGCCGAGGTCGGGCGGGCGAGGCGCGGGACCCTGCTGTACGGGCCCGCCCCGCTGACCGTGCCGGAGGCCGCCCGTCCCGTGGCGGCGACGGCGTTCGAAGTCACCGGTGAGGGCAGCCTGGACGCCTCGCGCCGGCTGGCGGCGGACGGCACGGTGGCGGTCCTCAACTTCGCCTCCGCCCGCAACCCCGGGGGCGGCTACCTCAACGGCGCCCAGGCCCAGGAGGAGGCGCTGTGCCGCGGCTCGGCGCTGTACACGTGCCTGCGTGAGGCCCCGGAGTACTACGCTGCGCACCGCGCCGACCCGAGCCCGTTCTACAGCCACCGCGTCATCCACTCCCCCGGCGTCCCCGTCTTCCGCGACGACCGCAACGCCCTCCTCGAAACCCCTTACGTGGCGGGCTTCCTGACCTCGCCGGCGCCCAACGCCGGTGTGATCGCCCGGCGCACCCCGGGCGAGAGCGGCCGCATCCCGGCGGTGCTGGCGGAGCGCGCCGGCCGCGTCCTGGAGGTCGCGGCCGTACACGGCTACCGTCAACTGGTGCTCGGCGCCTGGGGATGCGGGGTCTTCCAGAACGACCCGCACCAGGTCGCGGCGGCCTTCGCCGGCCATCTCAGGGGAGAGGGGCGGTTCGCGGACCGCTTCGAGCGCGTGGTCTTCGCGGTCCTGGACCGCCGCGCCGACTCCCCGGTCCGGGCGGCGTTCGCCTCGGCGTTCACACCGCACGGGCGCTGAGGGCTCACACCAGGGCGGGGTCCGGCGCGGGCAGCTCCTCCCGGGCTCCGTCCGGCCTGATCCTGAAGAGGCCGGGCCCCACCTCGTCCGACCGCAGCCAGATCGCGGCGCACCTGTCCGCCGGCCACACGGTGTGCAGGGACCACCAGACCCCGTCCACGCGGGTGCCGGTCAGGTCGGCGTCGGTCAGGTCCGCGTCCTGCAGCCGGGCCCCGCTC
The DNA here is from genome assembly GCF_040646235.1 of Streptomyces sp. NPDC046261. Lineage (NCBI taxonomy): Bacteria > Bacillati > Actinomycetota > Actinomycetes > Kitasatosporales > Streptomycetaceae > Streptomyces > Streptomyces sp. NPDC046261. Next base: position 51,797 of record NZ_JBEYZU010000010.1, read on the forward strand.
AGGTCGGCGCCGGTGAGGTCGGCGGCCCTGAGGCGGGCGCCGGTCAGGGCGGAACCGGTCAGGAGGGCGCCGCGCAGCCGGGCCCCGCTGAGGTCGGCGGCCGTGAGGTCGGCGGCGTGGCAGCGCGCACCGTCCAGGGTGGTTCCGGCCAGCAGCGCGTACCGCAGGCCGGCGCCGCGCAGTTCGGCGCCGCTCACGTCGACGCCGGACAGGTCGGCGCCCTCCAGGGCGGCCCCGGCGAGGCAGGCCCGGGCCAGGCTCGTACCGCGGAGGTCCATGCCCCGCAGGTCGGCGCCCGAGAGACCTGAGAGAGGGGCCCCGGGGCGGATGTCGAGGACGGGGCGGAAGGCGAGCGCGGCACGCAGCCAGGCGAACCGGCCGTGCAGGGCCACGGCGGCGGCCGGCCGGGGCGCCGCGGCGACGAGGCGGTCCAGGACCCGCCTCAGGAACGAGTCGGCGGGCATCACTCGCACCTCCCCCGCGAGGCCCGGTCGTCCGTGCGTCCGGGCAGGGACGCCGACTGGGCGAGCTGGATCAGCAGCCGGGGCGCGGTCATCCCCACGAGTGCGGCGCCGAAGGGCCCCACGAGCTGGTGCGAGGCGGCGCACGCCAGGGCCAGGCCGGCTCCCAGCCCGCAGCGGATGAGCACCGCCGCGGCGTACGGCGCCGACTCGGCCCGGCCGTCGCACGTCCACGGAAAGCCGCGCGCGCTCCGCATCGCCGTCCGCAGCCCGACTCCCTCCGAGAGAGCCGCACCCGCGAGCCCCCACAGGCATGCCGCCCACACCCCCACCTGCCACCCCTCCCCTGGCCCCCGCGCGGACCGCGTTCCCCGGGCCGTTCCCCCGTAACCTGCCAGCAGTGGGGGCGGGTATGGCCAAAAACCGCCGAACCGGGTACCCGGGGCGGCCGGGCGTGCCATAGTGCTGCGCCCCGGCCCATGTCGGACCGGGGCGCGGCGTCACCGTGCGGTGAAGCGGCTTCCGCGTTACTTGGCGGCGGCCTTGGGCGGCTCGGGGGTGGCGTGCGGGGTGCACGTCACGTCCTTGCCGTCGGTCTTGCCGGTGAGGAGGTAGGCGTCGACGCGGTCGTTGACGCACGGGTTCTTCAGGCCCGTGACGCCGTGGGAGCCGGCGCCCTTCTCCACGATCAGCTGGGAGCCGCGGAAGCGCTTGTGCAGCTCGAGCGCGCCCTCGTACGGGGTGGCGGCGTCACGGTCGGCCTGGACGATGAGGGTCGCCGGCAGGCCCTTGTGGGTGGTGACCTCGACGGGGTTGTACTGCGGGCCCTTCCAGGTCGCGCAGGGGAGGTTCATCCAGGCGTTGGACCAGGTCATGAAGGGGGCCTGGCGGTGGATGCGGGTGTTGTCGCGGTCCCACTTGCGCCAGCTGGTGGGCCACTTGGCGTCGGCGCACTCGACCGCGGTGTAGACGGCGTTGCCGTTCTCCGAGGCGATGTTGCCCGCGGTGTCGCCCATGTCCGGGCCCGCCGCCTGGACGAGCGCCTTCTCGTCACCGGCACGGTACTTCTTCCAGGTGTCGGCGACCGAGATCCAGGAGGAGTCGTAGTAGGCGGCGCTCTGGAAGAAGCTGATCAGCTCGGCGGGGCCGACGACGCCGCCGATGGGCTGCTTCTTGGCGGCGGCGCGGAGCTTCTCCCACTCCTGCTGGACCTTGTCGCGGGTGTCGCCGATGTGGAAGACGGAGTCGTACTTGGCGACCCAGCTCTCCCAGTCCTTGAAGCGGCCCTCGAAGGCGATGTCCTGCTCGAGGTTGGCCTTGTACCAGATGTTGTCCCGGGCCGGGTTGACGACGCTGTCGACGACCATGCGGCGGACGTGGGACGGGAAGAGCGTGCCGTAGACGGCGCCGAGGTAGGTGCCGTAGGAGACGCCGAGGTAGTTGAGCTTCTTGTCGCCGAGGGCGGCGCGGATGACGTCCAGGTCCCGGGCGGTGTTCGGCGTGGTGAGGTACGGCAGGAGGTCGCCGCTGCGCTCGGCGCAGCCCTCGGCGTACTCCTTGGCCAGCTTGCGCTGGGCGCGCTTGTCGGCCTCGCTGTCGGGCACCGGGTCGGCCTTGGGGGCCTTGACGAACTCCTGGGGGTCGACACAGGAGATGGGGGCGGAGCGGCCCACACCGCGCGGGTCGAAGCCGACGAAGTCGTATGCCTTCGAGGTCTTGGCGTACAGCGGGTTCTTGGTCGTCACCTTGCGCGGGAACTTCAGCCCGGAACCGCCGGGGCCACCGGGGTTGTACACGAGCGAGCCCTGGCGCTCCTCGGCGGTGCCGGTGGAACGGGCACGGTCCACGGCGATCTTGATGGTGCGGCCGTCGGGCTTCGCGTAGTCGACCGGGACGGTCACGAAGCCGCACTGGATGGGCTTCTCCAGGCCCCAGTCGGCCGGGCAGTCCTGCCAGTCGACACCGGCCTTCTCCGCCCGCTCGGCGGCTATCTTCACGCCCTTGGCCTCGGCGGCGCCGCCCGGCACCGCCTGCGCCGCGCCGGCCGCCGGGGCGGTCAGGAACCCGGCGACGAGCGTACCGGCCACGACGGTGCCGGCCGCGATGGATATCGCGTTTGGTCTCACGTAGGAATCCCCCTGCTGAGTGCCGCCCGAGGCGGCTGTGATCACGCGGTCTGCAAGGGGGAATCCTTTCGCCTCCCATGCCACAAAGGACAGGGCGGAAGGGCGTTCTTTACCAACACGTAAACACGACGAAACACGGAGCGGCACATGAGGCGCCCTTCGCCCCAACTCCCTTTAAAACATCCGAGTTATGGCATTCAGCTCGGATAGCGCGGAATCAAGCATTTTGCGTAGGGCCAGCGCGTCCGGTGCCACCGCGCTCACCACCACGGCCGGGCCGGCGAGTGGGGTGAGGGCGGCCGTCCCGCCGAGCGGCCGGGGCGCCACCGGGTGCGTGCCGAAGCCGGGGTCGACGACGAGGAGTTGGCCCACGGCGCGGTGCCCGCCGAGCACCGCGCCGCCGTCCCAGCCGGGCGCCCCGGGCCCGTAGCACAGCTCCTGGTCGAACAGCGGGCGCCCGGCACGGCGCACGGTCAGCCGGGCGGCCAGCCGCCCCGGCCGCTCCCCCGCCCGGCCCAGGACCTGCTCCTCGCGCAGCACGAGGCGGGCGGTGGCGGCGAGGTCGACGCGGGTCGTCGTCCGCAGGTCGCTGCCCCGGGCCGAGATCAGCGGTTCGGGCAGCCAGCACAGGCGCGCGCCCTCACCCACGCCGATGAGCGTGTCGTAGGCGGCGGGCGCCCCCGTACGGCCCGGCAGGGCGATCGTGGCGGCGGTGGTGGTGAAGCGCAGCGCCGCGCCCGCGCCGATCTCCACGGTGAGCCCGAGCAGGTCCCCGCCGAGCGGCGCGCTCATGGCCCCGACGAGCGCCACCCGGGCCTCGGGCCCGCAGGGGCGCAGCCGGCGCAGCGCGAAGGGGCCGCCGCCCTCGAGCACGGGCAGCGCGGTGCCGCCCCTGCCGTCGGGCGCGGCGACGACGCGGGCGGCGGCGCGTAGCCCGTGGCCGGACGCCGGAAGGGTGGCGGCCCTCACGGCGTGGGCGCGGTCCACGCGGCCAGCTGAGCGCGCACCCAGTCGCGCACGGGCGCCACTCCGCCTTCCGTGGCCAGGGAGGTGAAGGCGACGGGCAGTTCACCGCGCTGGGCCTTGGCGTCGCGGGCCATGCCTTCGAGGTCGGCGCCGACGTAGGGGGCGAGGTCGGTCTTGTTGATCACGAGGAGGTCGGCGGTGGTGACGCCGGGGCCGCCCTTGCGGGGGATGTCGTCGCCGCCGGCGACGTCGATGACGAAGATCTGCGCGTCGACCAGGCCCTTGGAGAAGGTGGCGGTGAGGTTGTCGCCGCCGGATTCGACGAGGACGAGGTCGAGCGGGCCGACGGCGTCCTCGAGGTCCTCCACGGCCTCGAGGTTGGCGGAGATGTCGTCGCGGATGGCGGTGTGCGGGCAGGCCCCGGTCTCCACGGCGGTGATGCGCTCGGGCGGCAGCACGGCGTTGCGCAGCAGGAACTCGGCGTCCTCGCGGGTGTAGATGTCGTTGGTGACGACGGCGATGGACAGCTCGTCCCGCAGGGCCCGGCACAGCGCGGCGACGGTCGCGGTCTTCCCCGACCCGACGGGCCCGCCGAGCCCGACGCGCAGCGCACGCCGGTTCCCGTCGGGGCGCAGGGGGGAGGCGGCGCTGTAGGTGTGCCGGTGGGGGAAGGCGTCGGGGTGGTCGAGGTGCACGGTTCCTCCGGGAGTCAAAGGGGAGCAAGGGGAGCGGGGAAGCCCGACGGCTTACGAGGCGAAGAGCCGTACGGGCCACGCCGCGTGCTGTTCGGCGGTGATGTCGAGCAACGGCGCGGAAGGCGAGGGCAGGGCGTCGAGGCCCTCGTACCGGGCCCGCCGCGCCGCCTCGGCGGCGCGTTCGGCGACCCGGTCGAGCTCCGGCGCCAGGTGGGCCAGCACGGCGGTCGCGGCGAACGGATCGAGGCTCAGCAGCCGGACGACCGCGGTGGCGGGTCCGCTCACCGACTCGTACGCGGCGGCGTAGGCGGCGGCCGGCGGGCGCAGTCCGGCGGCGCGCGCGGCGAGGCCGAGCACGACCGGCTGGTGGGCGCCGCGCGGCCGGCCGGCGGCGAGGGCGTCGAGGGCGGGGGACGGCCACGCGGCGCGTGCGGCGCGCATCATCTGGCGGCCGAGCCGCCGGCCGGCGGTGCGCAGGGCCTGGGAGGGGGTGCGGGCGTCGGCGGCCTCGTCGAGCAGCAGCGGGTCGAGCCCGGCCGCGGCCGCGGCGGCGAGTCCGGCCGCGGCCAGCCCGGCGGTGTGCAGCCGCCCCCGGCAGAACTCCGCCATGGTCGCGGCGTCCGTCACCCTCCCGGCCTTCACGGCGGCTTCGGCGCCTGCCGAGTGCGCGTGGCCGCCGGCGGGGAAGCGCCCGTCCGCGAGCACGAGCAGGGCGCCGAGCCCACCCGTGGCGGCCGGTGCGCCCGTGGGGCCGGTGCCGTCGGGCGGGGTGGTGAGCGGGCGGGCCCGGTGAACGGTCATGTCGACACCCCGCGTCAGAAGAGGAAGTACCGCTGGGCCATCGGCAGTTCCACCGCCGGCCGCGGCTCGACGGCCTCTCCGTCGACGGTGACGGTGAAGGTGTCGGGGTCGACCTCGACGCGGGGCCGGGCGTCGTTGTTGCGCATGTCCGCCTTGGTGACGCCGCGCGTGGAGCGGATGGGGGTGAAGCGCTTGCCGAGGCCGAGCCGCTCGGGGAGGCCGTCGTCCATGGCCCACTGGGTGACGAAGTTGAGGGAGTTGGCGGCGGGGGCGCGGCCCAGCGCGCCGAACATGGGGCGCGCCAGGACGGGCTGGGGGGTGGGGATGGAGGCGTTGGCGTCGCCCATCTGCGCGTAGGCGATCTGGCCGCCCTTGATGACGAGCTGCGGCCGGACGCCGAAGAACGCCGGGTCCCACAGCACCAGGTCGGCGAGCTTGCCCGGCTCGACGGAGCCGATCTCGTGGTCCAGGCCCTGGGCGACGGCCGGGTTGATGGTGTATTTGGCGACGTAGCGCCGGGCCCGGGCGTTGTCGGCGGGGCCGTCGCCGGGCAGGGCGCCGCGCCGCTTCTTCATCACGTGCGCGGTCTGCCAGGTGCGCAGGACGACCTCGCCGATGCGGCCCATGGCCTGGGAGTCGGAGGAGATGATGGAGATCGCGCCGAGGTCGTGCAGGACGTCCTCGGCGGCGATCGTGCCGGGCCTGATGCGGGACTCGGCGAAGGCGAGGTCTTCGGGGACGGCCGGGTTGAGGTGGTGGCAGACCATCAGCATGTCGAGGTGTTCGTCGACGGTGTTGACGGTGTGCGGCCGGGTGGGGTTGGTGGAGCTGGGCAGGACGTTGGGCTCGGAGACCACGGTGATGATGTCGGGCGCGTGCCCGCCGCCCGCGCCCTCGGTGTGGTAGGCGTGCAGGGTGCGGCCGGCGATGGCGGCGAGGGTGTCGCCGACGAATCCGGCCTCGTTGAGGGTGTCGGTGTGGATGGCGAGCTGGGCGCCGCTCTCCTCGCACACGCTCAGGCAGGCGTCGATGACGGCCGGTGTGGCGCCCCAGTCCTCGTGGATCTTGAATCCGACGGCCCCCGCGCGCAGTTGGGCGCGCATCGAGTCGTAGGAGACGGTGTTGCCCTTGCCGAGGAGGCCGATGTTGAGCGGGTACCCCTCCAGGGCTTCGAACATCCGGGCGAGGTGCCAGGAGCCGGGGGTGATGGTCGTGGCCTTGCTGCCCTCGGCGGGCCCGGTGCCGCCGCCGACGAGGGTGGTGATGCCGGAGGCGAGGGCCTCGTCGGCCAGTTGGGGGCAGATGAAGTGGACATGGGCGTCGATGGCGCCGGCGGTGAGGATCCGGCCGTTGCCGGCGATGATCTCGGTCTCGGGGCCGATGACGAGGTCGGGGTGGACGCCGTCCATGGTGTCGGGGTTGCCGGCCTTGCCGACGCCGGTGATCCGGCCGTCGCGCAGGCCGACGTCGGCCTTGACCACGCCCCAGTGGTCCAGGACGACGGCCCCGGTGATGACGGTGTCGGGGGCGCCCTCGGCACGCGTCGCGCGGGACTGTCCCATGGACTCGCGGATGACCTTGCCGCCGCCGAAGACCGCCTCGTCCCCGGCGCGGCCGGGGCCGCCGCAGCGGTCCTCCTCGATCTCGATCAACAGGTCGGTGTCGGCGAGCCGGACGCGGTCGCCGGCGGTCGGCCCGTACAGGTCGGCGTAGTCGGCACGGGCGAGCTCAGGCATCGAGCGGTCCCCCGCACTCGCCGCGCAGGCCCTCGACGACGCGCTTGCCGCCGATGGGGACCAGGTCGACCTCGACGGGGATGCCCGGCTCGAAGCGCACGGCGGTGCCGGCGGCGATGTCCAGCCGCTTGCCGCGCGCGGCCGCCCGGTCGAAGCGCAGGCCGGGGTTGGCCTCGGCGAAGTGGTAGTGGGAGCCGACCTGTACGGGCCGGTCGGCGGCGTTGAGCACGACGAGCCGGGTGCGGTGCAGCCCCTCGTTGAGCCGTACGGGCTCGGTGGCGTGCAGTACCTGTCCGGGAATCATCCGCGTCGCTCCCCCGTCACGCGATGGGCTCGTGGACGGTGACGAGCTTCGTCCCGTCCGGGAAGGTGGCCTCGACCTGCACGTCGTGGAGCATCTCGGGGATGCCCTCCATGACCTCGTCGCGGGTGAGCACCTTGCGCCCGGAGGACATCAGCTCCGCCACACCGCGTCCGTCCCGGGCGCCCTCGAGGATGTGCGCGGTGATCAGGGCCACCGCTTCGGGGTGGTTGAGGCGCAGCCCGCGTGCCCTGCGCCGCTCCGCGACGTCGGCGGCCACATGAATGAGCAGTCGTTCCTGCTCGTGCGGGGATAGTTGCATACGTCCCACCTCAACACAGTGTTGACCTGGGGTTCTTGTGCCCGTGGCCACTGGTCGCAGATTAGGGCGCAACCTTTTCCAACGCGTTAACTGGACTGACTCATTCTTTACATGGCCATGACGCTGAGTGGCACGCGGTGCCTTCCGTCCCTCAGGGCCCCTCAGGCCCCCCTCAGTGCCGCGGGGCGTCGCCGGGGTCGCGGTGCTCGGCGGCGATGCCGAAGCGGTGGCGTTCGCCGGGAGCGGACGGGGCCGAGGGGCGGACCGAGGTGACCGTGCTGATCACGGGCTCGTCCGCAGCACTCCCGCCCGCGTCGATCTCCTCCAGTCGTCGCAGGTCAGCGGCGGACACCAGGGCGACCAGCGGCTTCCCGTGGCGCGTCACGACGACCCGCTCGCCGCCGTAGACAACGCGATTGATCAGCTCCGCCAGCTCGGCTCGGGCTTGCGTCACAGGAATTTCGTAGGCCATGCTCCCCATTCTAACGAGGTGTACATCCTGTACATTTTTTACAGACGACCGAGGAGAGGCTCAGCCATGGACCGACCCGCCGCCCGCTATGTCCTGCCCGAGTTCACCGAGCGCACCGCGCTGGGCACGCACACCCTGGACCCGTACGCCAAGCTGTTCTCCGAGCGCATCGTCATGCTCGGGACACCCCTCGACGACACGGCCGCCAACGATGTGATCGCGCAGCTGATGCACCTCGAATACGCGGCGCCCGAGCGGGACATCTCCCTCTACATCAATTCCCCCGGCGGCTCCTTCGGGGCCATGTGCGCCGTCCACGACACGATGCGCTTCATCAGCTGTGACATCGAGACCATCTGCCTGGGCCAGGCCGCCTCGGCCGCCGCCGTCCTGCTGGCGGCCGGCACCCCGGGCAAGCGCCTGCTGCTCCCGCACGCCCGGTTGCTCATCCACCAGCCGTCCCTCGCCGAACCCGTCCAGGGGCAGCCCTCGGACCTGGCGATCCAGGCCGCGGAGCTGCTGCGGGTCCGCGACGGCCTGGTGGAGATGCTGGCGCTGCACACCGGGCAGGACGCGGAGCGCGTGCGGCGGGACCTCGAGCGCGACACCTTCCTCGACGCCGAGGCGGCGGTGGCCTACGGCCTGGCCGACCGGATCATCACCGACCGCCGGCCGCTCGGCGCGCCGGCCGGGGCGAGGTGAGGCGGATGCCGTCGGAGAAGTGGCCCCCGGAGCTGACGCCGCTGCCCGCCCTGACCCGCGCCGAGGGCGAAGTGGTCGACCGCTATCTGGAAGTACTGGATCTCCTCGGCCGGATCAACCCGGCTCGCACGCAGGGCACGTACAGTGCGCTACGAGCCGCGCAGACGCTCGCGCTCGCGGCCGCCGGGCTGCGCGACGCGCTGACGGTCATGCACGAACGCGACGAACGCGAGATATACGGGGGAACGCTGGCGCGAGCGATGCGGGTCCTGGACGGCGAACGCCGGGCCCGGCGGGTGATGTTGCCGCCGGAGCCGCCGAACTGAGGAGCGGAAACATTCTTCCCCCGATCTCCTCCAGACAACGGATGCGATCGTAGACGACCCGCAGTGATCACTTCGGGCGGTGCGCGTACTCGACGCTCGAAGAGATCGCTTCGCCGCAGGTGACGAACTCAGCAGGGAAGGGTCACCACCACCAAATCGCCCCGTGTCCACCCGAATTGCCCAGAGGTGACGAGGGTCACATATGGTGGGATCCGCTCGGCTTGGGCGCCGGGACTGCGCCAAGATCCGTCCGACGACAAGACCCCGCCACCGCGGCGGGGCGGTCCGGGCGGACGCCGAACCCTGCCGCCGCCGGGGCGACTGGTCGACATAAGTGCACCGGCAGGGATGGAGGACCCGAGCACGACGGGACGGCGGGAGAGCGACAACTGCCGTACGTCCCTTGGGGTGAAGCCGCTCACGCGGCCGGGCATTCTTCGCCTGCCCGAACCCGACAGGTCATCCTTCACAGGCGGCTGACGAAGGGTTTGGCATGGGCGCGCACAAACGTCCCTCAATGCTGTCCAGGACGGGGGCTCTGCCCCTGTCCGTGAAATCCGCCCTGACTCTCGCGGCCGTCGGTGCCACGGTGCTGGCACCGGGCGCCACCAACGACGCGGAAGCCGCGACCATCTCCAACACGGCCCTGCAGATCGCGGCCTCGAAGGCGGGCTCCCCCTATCAGTGGGGCGCGACGGGTCCCTTCCGCTTCGACTGCTCCGGGCTGACCCAGTACTCCTTCAAGCGGGCCGGCAAGCAGCTGCCCCGCACCGCACAGGACCAGTACAACCGCGTCCGGCACATCCCCGGTCTCTCCCGCACCCGGGGCGACCTGGTGTTCTTCCACGGCCGCGGTGGCGTCTACCACGTGGGGATATACGCCGGGAACAACAGGATCTGGCACGCCCCCAAGACCGGATCGGTCGTCCGCCTCGAGCGCATCTGGACCCGTAGCGTCTCCTACGGCCGCGTGAACGGCTGACCCGCCGAGCGGGGCCCCGGCGCCCGGTGTCACCCACCCATCGCGCCGGACCTCGACCACGCCGCACCCGACGCGCCGAGCGCATCTTCCGTGGCAGCGGACCCGGCTGCCTTCCCGGTGCCCCACCGGCACCCGCGACACCCGCGAACCCACCGGTTCAGGAGCGCGCTCCACGAGAGCGCCGGGCCGGGCGGACCACCGCCCGGCCCTCCACGCGCTGCCGGTTCAGCGGACCGGCACCGGCGGCACCCTCCACGGCATACGGATCCACACGGTCTTGCCTCCGTCGGCGGTCGGCGTGACGCGGAGAGCGCCGCCATGCTCGGCGGTGAGAGAGCGGATGATCACCAGACCGCGTCCGTTGTCCTGCTGGACGGCGGCCGGCAGCCGCCTGGGGTGACAGGGATGGCTGTCCGTGACCCCGATCCGCAGCTCCTCGCCCCGCTCGAGGCGGACGTCCACCGTAAAGGTGGGCGACCGGCCGTGGGTGTGCTGCACGGCGTTGGTGGCCAGTTCGGAGACGATCAGCCGGACCGCGTCGGCGGCGTCCGTACCGGCGGGCAGGCCCCATTCCATGAGCACGTCCATGACATAGCGCCGGGCCGCGGAGACCGAGGCGGGGCTGCTCGGCAGAGTGACGGCTGCTTCCTGGTGATCTGCCATGGCGCTGTCCCTTTCCCACCGGTGCCGGACTCCGACGCGCGGCGTGCGGTGAAGTCGGAAAGCGGCTCCGGACGGCTCTTCGCGACAGCGTGCCACTGTTCACGGGTGCGATGGGCGCGATCCACCGGATTGTGGATATATCTGTCGCTCGAAGCGGTGAACTCTGCTACGAGAGACCGGATTTGGACGGCAGACTGGTCTATTGACTCTGACGAGTGGATTTGAGCGGCGGGGAGGAGAGCTGATGCGGAACGGACCCGCGGTGCGCCGTCGCAAACTCGGCGCGGAGCTGCGCCGGCAGCGGGAGCTGACCGGGATGACGAGCCGGGAGGCGGCGGGGGCGGTCGGCTGGCACCAGTCGAAGGTGAGCCGGATCGAGACGGGCATCAGCGGCGTGAAACCCGCGGACGTGGCCCGGCTGCTGGATGTGTACCGCGTCTCGGACCCGGAACTGAGGGCGCTGCTGGGAGCGCTGTGCGGGGCGGGGTCCAAGGACGCGGAGGGGTCCCGGCGCGGGTGGTGGTACGCCTACCGCGATCTGCTGCCTTCGGCGTATCTCGACTTCATCAGCCTGGAGTCGGAGGCGTCCCACGCCCGGACGCTGGAGACCACGGTGGTGCCCGGCCTGTTGCAGACGCGGGAGTACGCCAGGGCCGTGACCCGGGCCGCGCTGTGCGACCCGCCGGCGGAACAGGTCGAGGAGCTCGTCCGGGTGCGCATGGCCCGGCAGTCGGTGCTGGAAGGGGAGCGTCCGTTGCAGCTCCGCGCGGTGCTCGACGAGGCGGTGCTGCGGCACGAGGTCGGTGGCCCGGAGGTCATAGCGGGACAGTTGCGCCATCTGTTGGCCATGGGTTCGCTGCCGCATGTGCGGCTGCACGTGCTGCCGTTCACCAGTGGAAACCATATCGGCATCACCGGCCCTTTCGTTATCTTCTCCTTTCCGCGCATCGCCGATCTGGACGTGGTTGTTCTCGACCATTTGACGAGTAGCCTCTATCTGGAGCGCAAAGAGGACCTCCGGGCGTACGGCTCGGCGTTCACCACGCTCCAGGCGCACGCCCTCTCGCACGAGAACTCGTTGGATTACATCGCCGGGATCAGCGACGGCGCGTAAGGAGGCAACATGTCCGCAATGCCTCGGTACGTACCCTCTCCATCGGCTCACGCCGGCCGCTGCGACGCCGCGTGGCACCGCAGCAGCTACAGCACCGGCATGAACAACTGCGTCGAAACGGCAAGCCTGGGACCGCGGCAGCTCGCCGTGCGCGACTCCAAGCGCACGGCCGGGCCGGTTCTGCGGTTCTCGCCCGCCACCTGGTCCGCGTTCCTCATGGACCTGGGCCGCGCCCGCCGGGCCGGCGACGGAGGTACCGCCGTACGGAGTTGAGCGTTCAGGCGGCCGGCGCGGTCCGTACGATCGCGTCGGCCGCCGCCATGACCTGGGCGTCCGACAGATCCGCCCGCGCGGTCAGCCGCAGCCGCGAGACGCCGTCCGGCACGGACGGCGGCCGGAAGCAGCCGACGGCCAGCCCGGCCGCACGGCAGTCGGCCGCCCAGCGCACCGCCGCCGCGGGCGAGGGCGCCCGGACGGAGACCACCGCCGCGTCGGGGCGCACCGCCGTCAGCCCCGCCGCCGTCAACCGCCCGTGCAGTGCGGTGGCCACGGCCCGCACCCTGCCGGCCCGGCCGGGCTCGCGGCGCAGCACCTCAAGGCTCGCCAGCGCCGCGCCGGCCGCCGCCGGGGCGAGGCCGGTGTCGAAGATGAAGGTGCGGGCGGTGCTGACGAGGTGGTCGATGACCCGGGCGGGGCCGAGCACCGCACCGCCCTGGCTGCCGAGGGACTTGGAGAGCGTCACCGTGGCCACGACGTCCCCGTCGCCGGCCAGGCCCGCGGCGTGCACGGCGCCCCGGCCGCCCGCGCCGAGGACCCCCAGCCCGTGGGCGTCGTCCACGAGCAGCGCCGCGCCGCCCGACCGGCATGCCGCGGCGAGGGCGGGCAGGGGGGCGGCGTCGCCGTCGACGGAGAAGACCGAGTCGGTGACGGCGATCGCCCGGCCCCGGTGCGCGGCCAGGCTCTTGCGGACGGCCTCCGGGTCGGCGTGCGGCACGACGGTCCGCTCGGCGCGCGCCAGGCGGCAGCCGTCGATGAGCGAGGCGTGGTTGCCCTCGTCGCAGACCAGGAGGGTGCCCGAGCCCACGGACCCGGACAGGGCGGTGACGGCGGCGAGGTTCGCGGCGTAGCCGGAGGAGAAGACCAGGGCCGCTTCGAAGCCGCAGAACGCGGCGAGCTCCGCCTCCAGCCGGGCGTGCAGGGCGGTGCTGCCGGTGACCAGGCGGGAACCGGTGGCGCCCGCGCCCCAGCGGCGCGCCGCATCCGCCGCGGCCTCGGTGACCTCGGGGTGGTGGGTCAGGCCCAGGTAGTCGTTGCCGGCCAGGTCGAGGAGGGCGGAATCGGCCGCCCGGGGGCGGAGGGTGCGCACCAGACCCGCGGCCCGCAGCCGCTCGTGCTCCGCGTCGATCCAGTCGAACGGGTCCTGGGGCATCGGCCGTCCCTCGTCGTTTGGTGGGTTTGCATAAAACCTAGCCGTCGCCGGGCCGGGGCAGGATGTGGCGATACACACACCTCAAACGGACTCTGTTGTGCGATCTCTCCTTGGCCGGGGATGGTGGCGTAGGCGAGGATCTGCGCCATGGACCTGCTGAACACGCTGGTGGACAAGGGGTTGCGGCGGGAGCTGCCGACCCGCGAAGAGGCGCTCGCCGTGCTGGCGACCTCCGACGACGAGCTGCTCGACGTGGTGGCCGCGGCGGGGAAGGTACGCCGCAAGTGGTTCGGGCGGCGGGTGAAGCTCAACTATCTGGTCAACCTCAAGTCCGGGCTCTGCCCCGAGGACTGCTCGTACTGCTCTCAGCGGCTCGGCTCGAAGGCCGAGATCCTCAAGTACACCTGGCTCAAGCCGGACGAGGCGTCGAAGGCGGCGGCCGCCGGGGTCGCCGGCGGCGCCAAGCGGGTCTGCCTGGTGGCCAGTGGCCGCGGGCCCACCGACCGCGACGTCGACCGGGTCTCGAAGACCATCGAGGCGATCAAGGAGGAGAACGCGGACGTCGAGGTGTGCGCGTGTCTCGGGCTGCTCTCCGACGGCCAGGCGGAGCGACTGCGCGCCGCGGGTGCGGACGCCTACAACCACAACCTCAACACGTCCGAGGCGACGTACGCCGGCATCACCACCACCCACACCTACGCCGACCGGGTACAGACGGTGCAGCAGGCCCAGGCGGCGGGCATGTCCGCCTGCTCGGGGCTGATCGCGGGCATGGGCGAGAGCGACGCGGACCTGGTGGACGTGGTGTTCTCGCTGCGGGAGCTGGACCCGGACTCGGTGCCGGTCAACTTCCTCATCCCCTTCGAGGGGACGCCGCTGGCCAAGGAGTGGAACCTCACCCCGCAGCGCGCTCTGCGCATCCTGGCGATGGTGCGGTTCGTCTGCCCGGACGTGGAGGTGCGGCTGGCGGGCGGCCGTGAGGTGCACCTGCGCTCGATGCAGCCGCTGGCGCTGCACCTGGCCAATTCGATCTTCCTCGGCGACTACCTGACGAGCGAGGGCCAGGAGGGCAAGGCCGACCTGGCGATGATCGCGGACGCGGGCTTCGAGGTGGAGGGCACGGGCACCACGACGCTGCCCGGGCACCGCGCGGACGCCCTCGCGGGCGCGGGCTGCGGCTCGCGCGGCGCGAGCGGCTGCGGCTCGCACGGCGCCGGGGAGAGCGCGGCCGGCGGTTGCGGCTCGCACGGCGCCGGCGGCTGCGGGCCGTGCGGCGACGGGGGCGCGGCCGGGGAGCCGGCGGCGGCCGGGGCCGACGAGGCCCGTACGGACCTGGTGGCCGTGCGCCGCCGGGGCGCGGGGACGGACCTGCCGCCCAATGCCTGAGCCGCTCACCGCGGGCGAGTTGCTCGCCCTGGACAAGCAGCACGTCTGGCACCCCTACGGTCCGATGCCGGGGCGGGTCGACCCGCTGGTCGTGGAGTCCGCGTCCGGGGTACGGCTCCGGCTCGCCGAACCGGTCGCCGGGGTGCGCGAGCTGGTCGACGGGATGTCCTCGTGGTGGTCCGCCCTCCACGGTTACAACCACCCGCGGCTCAACGAGGCGGCGCGGGACCAGCTCGAACGCGTGAGCCATGTGATGTTCGGCGGGCTCACGCACGAGCCCGCCGTGCGGCTCGCCAAGCGGCTGGTGGACATCACGCCCGACCAGCTCGAGCACGTCTTCCTCTCCGACTCCGGCTCGGTGTCGGTCGAGGTCGCCGTGAAGATGTGCCTGCAGTACTGGCGGTCGGTGGGACAGCCGCGCAAGCAACGGCTGCTGACCTGGCGGGGCGGCTACCACGGCGACACCTGGCAGCCGATGTCGGTGTGCGACCCGGACGGCGGGATGCACGCGCTGTGGTCCGGGGCCCTGCCCCGACAGGTTTTCGCGGACGCGCCCCCCACCGGCTTCGACGCCGCGCCGGATCCGGCGTACGCCGCTCATGTGCGGGAGCTGATCGGGCGGCACGCCGAGGAGCTCGCCGCGGTGATCGTCGAGCCGGTGGTGCAGAACGCGGGCGGCATGCGCTTCCACTCCCCCGCCTACCTCACGATGCTGCGCGAGGCGTGCGACGAGCACGACGTGCTGCTGATCTTCGACGAGATCGCGACGGGCTTCGGCCGCACGGGCGTGCTGTTCGCGGCGGAGCACGCGGGCGTCTCCCCCGATGTGATGTGCGTGGGCAAGGCGCTGACCGGCGGTTATCTGTCGTTGGCCGCGACGCTGTGCACGACGCGGGTGGCACAGGGCATCTCGCGGGGCGAGGTGCCGGTGCTGGCGCACGGTCCGACGTTCATGGGCAATCCGCTGGCCTGCGCGGTCGCGAACGCCTCGCTCGAGCTGCTGCTCTCGCAGGACTGGCAGTTGGAGGTCAAGCGGATCGAGGCCGGGCTGCGCGACGGGCTGGCCGCCGCGGCCGAGGTGCCGGGCGTACGGGACGTACGCGTCCTCGGCGCGATCGGCGTCGTCCAGCTCGACCATCCCGTGGACATGGCGGCGGCGACGCGGGCGGCGGTCGCGAAGGGCGTGTGGCTGCGGCCGTTCGGGGACCTGATCTACACCATGCCGCCGTTCATCACCTCCGACGAGGACCTGGCGAGGATCTGCGCCGGGGTGCGCGCCGCCGCCCGTCAGGGCTGACCGGGACGGCGGCAAGCGCCATGGGAACGGAACGCGAGAGAACGGAGCGCACAGCATGACGGTCATGGTCGTCACGGGAACGGGCACGGAGGTCGGCAAGACCGTGGTGACGGCCGCCGTCGCGGCGGCGGCCCTGGCGGCCGGCCACTCGGTGGCGGTGCTCAAGCCCGCCCAGACCGGGGTCGCGCCGGACGAGCCGGGGGACGTCGCGGAGGTGCTGCGGCTCGCCGGGCCGGTCACCGGTGTCGAACTGGCGCGCTTCCCGGAGCCGTTGGCGCCCGCCACCGCCGCCCGCCGGGCCGGCCTGGCGCCGGTGCCTCCGCGGGAGATCGTGCGCGCGGCGGGCGAGCTGGCCGCCTCCCACGACCTGGTCCTCGTCGAGGGCGCGGGCGGGCTGCTCGTACGGCTGGACGAGGCCGGCTCGACGCTCGCGGACGCGGCCCGGCTGCTGGACGTGCCGGTACTGATCGTCGCGCAGGCGGGGCTGGGCACGCTCAACGCCACGGCGCTGACCGCCGAGGCCCTGCGCTCGCGCGGCCTGCGCTGTGCGGGCGTGGTGATCGGCAGTTGGCCGGCCACGCCCGACCTCGCCGCCCGCTGCAACCTCGCCGACCTGCCCGAGGCGGCCCGGGCGCCCTTGCTGGGGGCCGTCCCGGAGGGCGCGGGCACGCTGCCCCCCGGCGACTTCCGCGCGATGGCGACGAGCTGGCTGGCACCGCGGCTGTCCGGCGTCTGGGACGCGGAACGCTTCGCGCAGGAGCAGCGCTAGGGCGCGGGGCGGAAACGGCGAAGCGGCGGGGAGGGGATAAATCCCCTGGCCGGGGAACAATCGCGGTAGCCGTCGTATCCCCGGAAAGGGGTGCCCCATGCCGCTCCGCAGCACCAGAACACCGCACGACGCCGTGCACCATCCGGTCTTCGCCCGCGTCTACGCCAAGTGGAGCCCGGTCATCGACGAGCGGGCCAATGTGGGCGCGCACCGCAGGGACCTGCTGGCGGGGCTCTCCGGGAGGGTCATCGAGATCGGCGCCGGCAACGGTCTGAACTTCGCCCACTACCCCGGCACCGTCTCGGAGGTGGTGGCGATCGAGCCGGAGCGGCGGCTGCGCCGGCTGGCGGTGGACGCGGCGGTCCGGGCGGGCGTGCCGGTGGACGTGGTGCCGGGCGTGGCGGAGGCGCTGCCGGTCAAGAGCGAGGCGTTCGACGCGGCCGTGGTGTCCTTGGTGCTGTGCTCGGTGCGGGACGTGCGGCGCTCGCTGGCGGAGCTGCGGCGTGTGCTGAAGCCGGGCGGCGAGCTGCGGTTCTTCGAACACGGCATCGCGCGGGGGCGGGTGCTGGCGGATGTGCAGCGGGCCTTGGACCGCACGGTGTGGCCGCTGCTGTTCGGCGGCTGTCACACCGCCCGTGATCCGCTGGCGTCGATCGAGGCGGCGGGGTTCGACATGGGCGACTACCGACGGCTGCGGGTGCCGCGGAGCAGAGTGCCGATGCCGGCTTCCTCGTGCGTGCTGGGGGTGGCCCGGCGCCCGGCCGAGCCGGGGCCCTGAGTGCCCGCCGAGTGAGCCGGCTCACGAAGGAGGGCCCCCACCGGACAAACGGAGCCATCCTCCGGTACGTTGCTTCCCAACGACATCCAGGGGGTTTCTCATGTCACGTCCGTTCCGCTTCGCCGTCAACATGCTCGACAGCGGTACCTCCGCCGAATGGCGTGCGAAGTGCCGTCGGGCCGAGGCGATGGGCTATGACGTCATCCTCGTGCCCGACCACCTCGGCATGCCCGCGCCGTTCCCCTCGCTCGTGGCCGCCGCCGAGGCCACCGAGCGCCCGCGCGTGGGCACGTTCGTCCTCAACGCGGGCTTCTACAACCCCGCGCTGCTGGCGCGGGAGGTGGCCTCCACCGATCAGCTCACGGGCGGCAGACTGGAGTTGGGGCTGGGCACCGGTTACGTCCAGGCCGAACACGACAGTGCCGGACTGCCGTTCGGCTCGCCGCGCGAGCGGGTCGACCACCTGGAGCGCACGGTCACCGAGCTGAACCGGCTGCTCGCCGACCCGGAGCACCGGCCGGCGACGGCACAGTCGCCGCGCCCCCCGCTGCTGCTCGGCGGCAACGGCAACCGCGTGCTGCGGCTGACGGCCCGGCACGCGGACATCGCGGCCTTCACCGGCGGGGCGACCGGGCCGGACGGGGCGCTGCGGCTGATCAGCCCCACCGAGCTGGAGGAGCGCGTGGCGGCCTACCGCGGCTTCGAGGGCGACCGGGCCGAGCCCGCCGAGCTCAACTACCTGGTGCAGATCGTGGTGGCCGGCGGTGACCCACGCGCCAAGATCCGCGACCTGATGGGCCATGTGGGGGACATGTCCGAGGACGAGGTCCTGGAGCACCCCGCCCTGCTGGCCGGCTCGGTGAAGGAGATCGCCGAGCGCGTCCGGGGCCACCGCGAGCGCTTCGGCTTCAGCTACTTCACGGTGCTGGAGCCGTACATGGAGGCGTTCGCCCCCGTGATCGAGGAGCTCCGGGGCTGACTCGCCCGCGGCTTTGCCGGTCCTTTACCCTTGAGGGTCAGCCACCGGGTCCACCGGTGACCTCCCAGCGAAAGGTGTGAGCGTCCGCCCATGGGCGAGCCCCCCAGTAGTCCCCGGAGCCGACATCGCGCGGTCCCTCCTCCCCTGCCCGATCATGGGACGGAGGTGAACCGATGACCGAAGTCCTCCTCCTGGTGCTCGCCCTGCTCCTGACGCTCGCCTGCGCCGTCTTCGTGGCGGCGGAGTTCTCGCTCACCACCGTCGAGCGCGCCGAGCTGGAGCGGGCGGCCGAGCGCGGTGAGCGCGGCGCCGAAGGCGCCCTCAAGGCCGTCCGCGGTCTCACCTTCCAGCTCTCCGGCGCCCAGCTCGGCATCACCGTCACGGGCCTGATCATCGGCATGATCTCCAAGCCGTCGATCGCGGCGCTGCTCACGGGCCCCGTCGAGGCGCTCGGCCTGCCCGCCTCGGCGGCGTCCTCGGCGGCCCTGATCCTGGGCACCGTGATCTCCACGGTGGTGCTGATGGTCGTCGGGGAGCTCGTCCCCAAGAACTGGGCGATCTCCCGGCCGCTGCCGGTGGCGAAGCGGGTCGCGGGCCCGCAGCGCGCCTTCAGCGCCGCCTTCCGCCCGCTGATCCGGCACCTGAACAACAGCGCCAACCACGTCGTGCGCCGCATGGGCCTGGAGCCCGCCGAGGAGCTCGCCACCGCGCGCGGCCCCCGGGAGCTCGCCGCCCTGGCCCGGCACTCCGCCAAGGAGGGGGCGCTGGAGGCGGACACCGCCGAGCTGTTCGTCCGCACCCTCAACCTCGCCGACCTCACGGCCGAGAACGTCATGACCCCGCGCGTCCAGGTCACCGCCCTCGACGCCCGGGCCACCGCCGAGGACGTCGCCGACGCCACCCGGGCCACCGGCCTGTCGCGCTTCCCCGTCTACCGGGGCAGCCTCGACGCGGTCGTCGGCATCGCCCACATCAAGGACGTGCTCGCCATACCGGCCGAGCAGCGCCACCACCGTCCCGTCACCACGTTCCTGCGGCAACCGCTGCTGGTCCCGGAGTCGCTGACCGTGGACCGGCTGCTGGACCGGCTCTCCGCCAAGCGCAGCATGGCCGTGGTCATCGACGAGTACGGCGGCACGGCCGGCGTGGTCACCCTGGAGGACATCATCGAGGAGGTCGTCGGCGAGGTCCGCGACGAGCACGACCCGCACGAGCTGCCCGACCTGGCCCCGGCCGGCGAGGACGGCGGGGGCCGCACGCTCTACGACGCCGACGGCGCCACCCGCACCGACCAGCTCGAGCACATCGGGCTGCGGGCACCGGACGGCCCGTACGAGACCCTGGCCGGCCTCGTCGCCACCGTGCTCGGCCGCATCCCGGCCGAGGGCGACACGGTGGAGGTCGCCGGCTGGCGGATCGAGGTGACCGACGCGTCCGGGCGGCGCGCCGCCCGCGTGCGGCTGACCGCCCCGCTGCCGCCCGGCGCCGACGCCGCCCCTGGTGACGGAGCCGGCCGATGACCGTGATCCAACTGCTGATCGGGCTGGCGACGCTGGTCGCCAACGCCTTCTTCGTCGGCGCGGAGTTCGGCATGATCTCCGTGCGCCGCAGCCAGATCGAGCCGTACGCCGAACGCGGCGACCGGCGGGCCCGCAGCGTGCTGTGGGGCCTGCGGAACGTCTCGGCGCTGATGGCGGCCGCACAGCTCGGCATCACCCTGTGCACGCTGGTGCTGGGCATCGTCGCCGAACCGGCCATCGCCCACCTGCTGGAGCCGCTCTTCCACGTGGTGGGGCTGCCGCACGGGCTCGTCCACCCGGTGTCGTTCGTGATCGCGCTGGCCGTGGCGACGTACCTGCACATGCTCTTCGGCGAGATGGTGCCCAAGAACATCGCGCTGGCCGAGCCGGTGCGCACCGCGCTGCTGCTCGGCCCGCCGCTGGTGACGCTGGCGCGGGCGCTGCGCCCGTTCGTCTTCGCGATCAACGGGCTGGCGAACGGGCTCCTGAAGCTGCTGCGCGTCGAACCGAAGAACGAGGTGTCGGCCGTCTTCTCGGACGACCAGCTCGCCCGCATGGTCGCCGACTCCAGCGAGGCCGGGCTGCTGGACCAGCGCGCCACCAGGCGCCTGCGGGACGCCCTGGGGCTGGGCAAGCGCCCCGTGGGGGACGTCGTGCTGCCCATCGAGCGCGTGGTCTCCACCCGCTTCGGGGTCACGCCCGAGGAACTGGAGCGGCTCGCCGCCTCCTCCGGCTTCTCCCGCTTCCCCGTCGTCGACGACGCCGGGCGCATCCTGGGCTATCTGCACGTCAAGGACGCCCTGGACGCCAAGCCCCGCGACATGCCCTTCCCGCTGCGCCGGATGCGCCCCATCGCCCGGGTACGGGCGGACACCCCGCTGGACGACGTGATCCCGGCGATGAGCCGCACGGGCGCCCACCTCGCGGCGGTCATCGGCGAGGACAACCGGCTGACCGGCCTGGTCACCCTCGAGGACGTGCTGCGCCAGCTGGTCGCCCCGCGGCAGTGAGCACGGCCGCGGCGTCCGCCCCGTCCGGGGCCGGGCGCCGCGGCCGCCCCGCGCGGCGATAGGATCACGGCGCCATGCCGATGAATGCCGCATACACGCACACCAGTTTCGTCGCCGTGGGCGACTCCTTCACCGAGGGCATGTCCGACGCCCTGCCGGACGGCTCCTACCGCGGCTGGGCCGACCTGCTCGCCGCCCGCCTCGCGGCGCGCACGCCCGGCTTCCGGTACGCCAACCTCGCCGTGCGCGGCAAGCTGATCGGCCAGATCGCGGACGAGCAGGCGCCGGTGGCGGCCGCCATGGGCGCGGACCTGGTGACGCTGGTGGGCGGCCTCAACGACGTGCTGCGCCCGCAGTGCGACGTGGACCTGGTGTGCGCCCGCCTCGCGGAGGCCGCCGACCGGCTGGCCCCGGGGTGCCGGCAGCTGGTGCTCATGCGCAGCCCCGGCCGGCGCGGGCCGGTCCTGGAGCGCTTCCGGCCCTGCATGGAACAGCTCTTCGACTTCATCGACACGCTGGCCGAGCGGCACGGCGCCCTGGTCGTCGACCTCTTCTCCGCGGAGGTGCTGGGCGATTCCCGGCTGTGGGCCGAGGACCGGCTGCACCTGAACGCCGAGGGCCACCGGCGGGTGGCCGAGGCCGTGTGGCAGGCGCTCGGTCACCCGCCGGAGTCCGACTGGCGCGAGCCGCTGCCGCCGGCCCTGCGCCCCGCCTGGTCCACCCGGCGCGCCTCCGACGTGCGCTTCGCCCGCGAACACCTGGTCCCCTGGATCGGCCGCCGGCTCACCGGACGCTCCTCGGGGGACGGCCGCCCGCCCAAGCGCGCCGAGCTGCTGCCGTACGAGCCGCTGCCCTAGCCACTCGCCCAAGCGCTCTCGTAGCAACCCACAAACCGGACCGGGGCGCTGGCCTGCGCGAATCGCCAGTAGACTTCCGTCACGTGACTGCAAAGCCCCGCATCCCCAATGTCCTGGCCGGCCGCTACGCCTCCGCGGAGCTCGCCGTGCTGTGGTCCCCCGAGTACAAGGTGACGCTGGAGCGGCGGCTGTGGCTCGCCGTGCTCCGTGCGCAGAAGGACCTGGGGATCGAGGTGCCGGACGCCGCCCTCGCCGACTACGAGCGCGTCCTGGACCAGGTCGACCTGGCCTCGATCGCCGAGCGCGAGAAGGTCACCCGGCACGACGTGAAGGCCCGCATCGAGGAGTTCAACGCCCTCGCCGGCCATGAGCACGTCCACAAGGGCATGACCTCCCGCGACCTGACGGAGAACGTCGAGCAGCTGCAGATCCGGCTCTCGCTCGAGCTGGTGCGCGACCGCGTCGTCGCCGTCCTGACCCGGCTCGGCAAGCTCGCCGCCGACCACGCCGAGCTGGTCGTGGCGGGCCGTTCGCACAACGTCGCCGCCCAGGCCACCACCCTCGGCAAGCGCTTCGCGACCACCGCCGACGAGCTGCTCGTCGCCTTCGGCCGCACCGAGGAGCTGCTGGCCCGCTACCCGCTGCGCGGCATCAAGGGCCCCGTCGGCACCGCCCAGGACATGCTCGACCTGCTCGGCGGCGACGCCGCGAAGCTGGCCGAGCTGGAGCAGCGCATCGCCGCCCACCTCGGGTTCGCGCACGCCTTCACCTCCGTCGGCCAGGTCTACCCGCGCTCCCTGGACTACGACGTGGTCACCGCGCTGGTGCAGCTGGCCGCCGCGCCCTCCTCGCTCGCCAAGACGATCCGGCTCATGGCCGGCCACGAGCTGGTGACCGAGGGCTTCAAGCCGGGCCAGGTCGGCTCGTCCGCGATGCCGCACAAGATGAACACCCGCTCCTGCGAGCGCGTCAACGGCCTGATGGTCATCCTGCGCGGCTACGCCTCGATGACCGGCGAGCTGGCGGGCGACCAGTGGAACGAGGGCGACGTCTCCTGCTCGGTGGTGCGCCGCGTCGCGCTGCCGGACGCGTTCTTCGCGCTGGACGGCCTGCTCGAGACGTTCCTGACCGTCCTCGACGAGTTCGGTGCCTTCCCGGCCGTCGTGGCTCGCGAGCTGGACCGTTACCTGCCGTTCCTCGCCACCACCAAGGTGCTGATGGGCGCGGTGCGCGCCGGCGTCGGCCGCGAGGTCGCGCACGAGGTCATCAAGGAGCACGCGGTGGCCTCGGCGCTCGCGATGCGCGAGCAGGGCGCCGAGCGCAACGAGCTGCTCGACAAGCTCGCCGCCGACGCGCGCATCCCGCTGGACCGCGCCGCCCTGGACGCGCTGATGGCCGACAAGCTGTCGTTCACCGGTGCCGCGAGCGACCAGGTGGCCTCGGTGGTCGCCCGCGTCGAGGAGATCGCCAAGCGGCACCCGGAGGCCGCCGCGTACGCGCCGGGGGCGATCCTCTGACACCCCAGGAGCTGGAGGCCGCCCGCGACCGTCTCGTTCCGGACGTGGTCGCGGACGGCCTCCGTGTCTTGTTCTGTGGCATCAACCCGGGCCTGATGTCGGCCGCCACCGGCCACCACTTCGCCCGGCCGGGCAACCGCTTCTGGCCCGTGCTGCACGCCTCGGGCTTCACGCCGCGCCGGCTGCTCCCCGCCGAGGAGCGGGAGCTCCTGGAGTACGGGCTCGGCATCACCAACGTCGTCGCCCGGGCCTCGGCGCGCGCCGACGAGATCAGCGACGCCGAGTTCCGCGAAGGGGGCCGCGTCCTCACCGAGAAGGTGGAGCTGCTGCGGCCCCGCTGGCTGGCGGTCGTCGGGGTCACCGCCTATCGCGTCGCCTTCGGCGACCGGCACGCGAAGATCGGCCCTCAGGAACGCACCATCGGCACCACCCGTGTCTGGGCGCTGCCCAATCCCAGCGGGCTCAACGCCCATTGGCCGCTGCCGAAGATGGCGGAGGAGTTCGCGCGGCTGCGCGCCGCCGCCGACGGCACCGGCTGATCGCCCGCCCCGCCGTCACCACCGGCGGGGCTCCCGAGGCTCGCCGGGTTCCGGTTGACCGGATACGATCCGTGCGGGCAAAGGGCGCGCAAAGCGAGGAGGCGGCACGTTGGGGCGGCTCACCGGCGGGGACCCGTCTCTGTTGCGGCGGATCAATTCGGCCGTGGTGCTGCACGCCCTGCGCGCCGCCCAGGCGCCCACCCTCACCGACCTGGTCAACGTCACCGGACTGTCGCGGCCGACCGTGGAGGGCGTCGTCGAGGGCCTGATCGGCTCCGGCCTGGTGGTGGAGGCGCCCGCCGACGAGAACGCGGCGCGCCGTCAGGGCCGCCCGGCGCGACGCTTCCGGTTCCGGGTGGAGGCCGGCCATCTGCTGGGCATCGAGATCGGGCCGCACCGCATCGCCGCGCTGCTGGCGGACCTCGGCGGACGGGTGATGGGCTCGGCCCACGTGGAGGTCTCCGCGACGGCTCCGGCGGACGAGCGCCTGGAGCAGGTCCGGGTGGCCGTCGCCGACCTGCTCCGGCGCGCCGGGGTGCCGCGTGGTTCGCTGCGGGCGGTGGGCGTGGCCACCCCCGGCATCGTGGAGGCGGACGGGACCGTACGGCTGGGGACGGCGCTGCCGCAGTGGACGGGGCTGCCGCTCGGGGAGCGGCTGCGGCGCTCGTTCCGCTGCCCGGTGCTGGTGGAGAACGACGCCAACGCCGCCGCCGTCGCCGAGCACTGGAAGGGCGCGGCGACCGCCTCCGACGACGTGGTCTTCGTACTGGCGGGGCTGAGCCCGGGGGCCGGGTCGCTGATCGGCGGACGGCTGCACCGGGGCTTCGGGGGCGCGGCCGGGGAGATCGGCGCCCTGCACCTGCTGGGCCGGGAGGCCACTCCCGAGGAGGTGCTGTCCACCACCGGGGAGCCGCTGCACCCGCTCGACGAGGCGCAGGTGGCGCGGGTGTTCGCCCGCGCGGAGCAGGGTGACGAGCGGGCCCGGGCGGCGGTGGAGCGGTATCTGCGTCGCCTGGTGCACGACGTGGCGGCGCTGGTGCTGGCGCTCGACCCGGAGCTGGTCGTGGTGGGCGGCTGGGCCGCCCACCTGAACGGGGTCCTGGAGCCGCTGCGGGCCGAGCTGGCCCGCTACTGCCTGCGGCCGCCGCAGGTGGCGCAGTCGCTGCTCGGCGAGGCCGCGGTGGCCACGGGTGCGCTGCGGCTGGCCCTCGACCACGTGGAGAAGCAGCTCTTCGCGGTCGAGAGCACGGTCACGGCGCGCCGCTGAGCGGCCGTCAGCCCGCGAGGAGCTGCACCTCCGCGCCGCCGGCGTCCCCGAAGGTGAGCCGGCAGGTGTCGGCACGGTAGGTGGCGACGGCGACGGCCGCGGTGCGGCCGCCGGAGACGTAGCGGGTGGTGACGACGAGCACGGGTGCGCCGGGGAGCCGGTCGAGCTGCTTGGCGTCGTCGGCGCGGGCGGAGCCGAGCTCCACCGCCTGGTCCTGGCCCTCCAGTTGCAGGCGCTGCAGCTCGCGCAGCACGGCGCGGGCGCGGGCCGTCCCGGTGGGCGCGTCGATGGCGGCGAGGCCGGGGACGCTGCTCGCGGGGACGTACAGCAGCTCGGCGGCGACGGGCTGACCGCGCGTCTTGCGGGTGCGGCGCACGATGTGCACGTCCTGGCCGGGGCCGGTGGCCAGGAGTCGGGCGACCGTGGCGGGGGGTACGGCCTCGGTGCTGTCGACGGGCTGCCAGGCGTCGGCCGCCGTGCCGGGCCAGGCGTGGGCGGCGTCGGCGACGGCGACGCCCACGCGGGGCGGGGCGACGGTGGTGCCGACGCCCCGGCGGCGCTGGAGGCGGCCCTCCAGCTCGAGCTGTTCGAGCGCCTGACGGAGCGTGGCGCGGGCCACGCCGAAGCGGGCCGCGAGCTCGCGCTCGTTCGGCAGGATCTCGCCCACGGCGAACTCCGAGTCGAGTGCGTCGCTGAGGACGGTCTTCAGGTGCCAGTACTTCGGTTCCGGCACCGTTTCCAGCTGCGTGGTCCCCACCCTGATCCTCCGCAAAGGCTTTTCGCGCGCTTCTTTATTAAAGGTTGTTGCAGTATGCCTGCGACCATAGGACGGTGTGCGTACTTGGTCAAGACCAATGGCATCCCGCTCCGGCCGCTGTCAGAGGGCTGAGGTACCGTCGGTAATCATTCGGTCGCGTGACGGGGGGCAGGAGCGATGGAGCGGGCGTCGGACCAGGTCACGGTGGTGACCGGAGGGGGCAGGGGCATCGGTGCGGCGGTGGCGGTGCGGCTGGGTCGCGCCGGGCACCGCGTGGCCATCGGCTACGAACGGGCGCGGGAGGCGGCGGAGAGGACGGCGGACGCCGTGCGCGCCGAGGGCGTGGCCTGTGCGGCGGTCCGGGTCGACACCGGCGACGAGCGACAGGTCGACGACTTCTTCGCGATAGTGAAGGAGGAACTGGGGCCGGTCACGGGTCTGGTGAACAACGCCGGGATCACGGGCTTGTTGGGCCGGTTCACCGAGACTCCCGTGGAACGGATGCGCCGGGTCGTCGATGTCAACGTGCTGGGCACGCTGATCTGTGCCCGCCGGGCGGCGCTGGAGATGTCCACGCGCCACGGCGGCCGCGGCGGTGCGATCGTGAACATCTCCTCGACCGCCGCGACGCTGGGCAGCCCCGGCGAGTACGTGCACTACGCCGCGAGCAAGGCCGCGGTGGACGCGATGACCGTGGGGCTGGCCAAGGAGCTGGCCCCGGAGGGCATACGGGTCAACGCGGTGCAGCCCGGGGCGATCGTGACCGGCATTCACGCGGCGATGGGCGACCCGGACCGGCCCTGGCGCGCGGCCGACCGCATCCCCATGGGCCGCCCCGGCGAGCCGGAGGAGGTCGCGGGAGCGGTGGCCTGGCTGCTGTCGCCGGAGGCGTCGTACACCACCGGCGCGGTGCTGCGGGTGGCCGGAGGGCTCTGACCGGCCCCGGCCGGGCGTGGTCAGGGCTGCAAGGCCGTCAGCTTGTCGGGGTTGCGGATGATGTAGACCTCGGCGATCCGGCCGTCGGCGACCTCGACGCTGAGGACGGAATCGGTGCGTCCGCCGGCGAGCACCAGCACGGCCGGGGCCCCGTTGACCTCCGCGAGGCGGACCTCCGGGCGGGGGGTCTCCTTGCCGGCGACGGCCAGCAGGAAGCGCCCGACCTTCCCGGCGCTCTCGATGACGCGCAGCGCGGCCTTCGCCTTGCCGCCGCCGTCGCTGACGAGCCGGACGTCGGGGGCGAGCAGGTCGAGCATGTCGTCGATGCTGCCGCCGGTGGCGGCGGCGAGGAAGCGCTCGGTGAGGTCGCGCCGGCGGGCCGGGTCGACGTCGAAGCGCGGCTTGCGTTCCTCCACATGACGGCGTGCCCGCCCGGCGAGCTGGCGCACGGCCGCCTCCGAGCGGTCGAGCGTCTCCGCGATCTCCTGGTAGGGGAAGCCGAACGCCTCGCGGAGGACGAAGACCGCGCGCTCCAGCGGCGAGAGGGATTCGAGGACGACGAGCACGGCGAGGGAGACGGAGTCGGCGAGCACCGCGCGCTCGGCCGTGTCGGGCACTGTCGCGCCGAAGTCGGTGATGACGGGCTCCGGCAGCCAGGGCCCCACATACGCCTCGCGGCGCGCCTGCGCCTGACGCAGCCGGTCGATGGCGAGCCGGGTGGTGACGCGCACGAGATAGCCGCGCGCGTCCCGCACGGCCCCGCGGTCCGCGGTGGACCAGCGCAGCCATGCCTCCTGGACGACGTCCTCCGCGTCGGCGAACCGGCCGAGCATGCGGTAGGCCACGCCGGTCAGCGTGGTGCGGTGTTCCTCGAAGGCCTCGAGCCCGGCGTCAGGTGCGCTCACCCGGCCCATCCCACCCGAGGTGGCCGGGGATTGTCCACGTGAACCGGGTCTCACCGGGGCGGAGCGGCCGCCGTGCCGCCCGGGGTCTACCCAGTGGTAACCGCTGCTGACATCCTGTCTCGGTACGTCGCCCCACGGATGACGAGGAGCCGAGCCATGACCGAGACGATCTCCTTCACCATCGACACCCCGGCCGGGCAGCGCACGGTCGGGGTGGCGTACGAGCGGCTCGGCGGCGGCGAGCCGCTGGTGCTGCTGCACGGCATCGGCCACCACCTGCAGGCATGGGACCCGGTGGTGGGCATCCTCGCCGCCGAGCGCGACGTCGTCGCCGTGGACCTGCCGGGCTTCGGCCGCTCCCCCGCGCTGCCCGACGGGATCCCCTACGACCTGAGCGGCGTGGTCCCCGTGCTGGGCGCCTTCTTCGACGCGCTGAACCTCGGGCGACCGCATGTCGCGGGCAACTCCCTGGGCGGGCTGCTCGCCCTGCAGCTCGGTCACGACAAGCTCGTACGCTCCGTCACCGCGCTGTCCCCCGGCGGATTCTGGACCGAGGCCGAGCGCCGCTACGCCTTCGGGGTGCTGATGGCCATGCGCCAGGGCGCGCTGCGGCTGCCGGAGCAGACGGTGGCCCGGCTGGCCCGTACGGCCGTGGGCCGGGCGGCGCTGGTCAGCCCCATCTACGCCCGGCCCGGCCGCCGTTCGCCCGACGCCGTGGTCGCCGAGACGCGGGCGCTGCGCGAGGCGTCCGGCTTCGAGGCCGTGCTCACGGCGGGCCGCTCGGTCCGCTTCACCCACGACGTGGCGGAGGTGCCGGTCACCATCGCCTGGGGCACCAACGACCGGGTGCTCCTCCGCGGCCAGGGCGTGCGGGCCAAGAAGGCGATCCCGGGCGCCCGGCTCGTACGGCTGCCGGGCTGTGGTCATGTCCCGATGAACGACGACCCGGCGCTGGTCGCCCGCGTCATCCTCGACGGCTCGCGCTGACCCGGGCGGCGACGCGAGGGGCGCGCGTCGGACAGTGACGCCTTCGCGGCGCGGTGGGAAGGTGGTGGGCACCCGAAGCCGGCGCGAGGAAGGTGCGGTGCTGTGGCCGAACAGGTGGATGTCGTCGTCATCGGCATGGGTCCGGGCGGCGAGCACGTGGCCGGGCGGCTCGCCGAGGCCGGGCTGAGCGTGGTGGGCGTCGAGGCGGAGCTGGTGGGCGGCGAGTGCCCGTACTGGGGATGCGTGCCCAGCAAGATGATGATCCGCGCCGGGAATCTGCTGGCGGAGGCGCGGCGGGTGCCCGGCATGGCGGGCACCGCCCGCGTCTCGGCCGACTGGGCGCCGGTGGCCGACCGCGTCCGCGACGAGGCCACCGACGACTGGAACGACCAGGTGGCCGCCGACCGCTTCACCGGCAAGGGCGGCCGCCTGGTGCGCGGCCACGGCAGGCTGGCCGGCCCGGGGCGGGTGGAGGCCGGCGGCGAGGTGTTCGAGGCGCGGCGCGGCATCGTCCTCGCCACGGGCAGCCGGCCGCAGATCCCGCCGGTGCCGGGGCTCGACGCCGTGCCGTACTGGACCAACCGCGACGCGATCGCCGCGAAGGAGCCGCCGGGCACGCTGCTGGTGCTGGGCGGGGGCGCGGTCGGGCTGGAGCTGGCCCAGGTCTACGCCCGTTTCGGCACCCACGTCACGGTGGTGGAGGCGCTCGACCGGCTGCTCCCGGCCGAGGAGCCGGAGGCCGGCGAGCTGCTGACCGGGGTGCTGCGCGGCGAGGGGCTGACGGTGCGGACGGGCGCGCGGGTCGGCCGGGTCCGGCACAGCGGCGACGCGTTCACGCTGACCCTCGAGGACGGCGCCGAGCTGACGGGAGATCAGCTGCTGGTGGCCACCGGCCGCCGGGCGGACCTCTCCGCCCTCGGCCTGGACACCGTGGGGCTGGACCCCGCCGCGCGGGCCCTGCGCACCGACGGGCAGATGCTCGCCGCGCCGGCGCTGTGGGGCGTGGGCGATGTGACCGGGCACGGGGCGTTCACCCATCTGGCGATGTACCAGGCGGAGATCGTGATCCGGGCCGTGCTGGGCGAGCCCGGCCCGGACGCCGACTACCGCGCCCTGCCCCGGGTGACCTTCACCGACCCCGAGGTGGGGGCGGTGGGCCTGACCGAGAAGCAGGCCCGCGAGAAGGGGCTGCGGGTGCGCACGGGCGTGGCCCGGGTGCCGTCCTCGGCCCGCGGCTGGATCCACAAGGCGGGCAACGAGGGACTGGTCAAGCTCGTCGAGGACGCGGACCGGGGCGTGCTGGTGGGCGCGACCGCGGCGGGGCCGATGGGCGGCGAGGTGATGTACGGGCTGGCGGTGGCGGTCCAGGCCACGGTGCCGGTCGAGGCGCTCCGGCACATGATCTACGCGTACCCGACCTTCCACCGCGGGGTGGAGGACGCGCTGCGGGAGTTGCGCGGCTGAGCGCCGCCCGGGCGGCCGGGGCGCGCCCGGATCGTCCGGACCCGGACAGATGTGTCCTTTACCCGTCGGACACAGGACGTTCGTGATCACGCAACACCGCTCGGCAAGGGTGGGGGCATGACCGACGAGACCTTCGCGAAGAGCTCCCCCCGGCACCACGGCCACCACCACTGGCGCCGGGACCTGGTGGAACTGGCCGCCCTGTTCACGGCGGTCGCCGCTGCCGACGCCGTCGCCAACACGGTCGCGCACGGCCCCGACGGGCCCGCCCTGCTGGTCAGCTCGGCCGCCGCCCTGCTGGCCACGGCCGGCTTCCACACGTGGTGGTCCCGGCGCCGGGGCCACACTCCCCCGCCGCCCGCCGCGGAAGCCGCCGATGCCGGCGCGGCGCCGGCCCGCACCACCGACGCCGCTCCCTCGGACGGCGACACCACGCTGTGGCGGATGCGTACCACCGTGCGCGACGAGGTGGGCAGCCTGGCCGCGCTGTGCCTGGCCCTGGCCGAGTGCCGCGTCGACATACTCGCCCTGCAGACCCATCCCCTGGCCGACGGCACCGTCGACGAGCTGTTGCTGCGCGCCCCCGCGGCCCTCGCGCCGGCCGAGCTGACCCGGGCCGCCGCGCGCGGCGGCGGCCGCGAGACCTGGCTGGAGCGGGCCGACGCCCACGACCTCGTGGACGCCCCGACCCGGATCCTGGGCCTCGCCACCCGCACCGCCCTGGACGCCGCCGAACTCCCTCTCGCCCTCCGGCAGTTGCTCGGACGCTGCACCATCCACTCGATACCGGCCCGCTCCCCCCACACCGGGGCCCTGGCCGAAGCCGTGCCGGAGGAGGGGGTGTGGGAGGAGACGGTACTGCGGCTGCGCGACCCCTCCGGCGGGTCGATCACCATCGAACGCCCGTATCTGCCCTTCACCCCCACCGAGTTCGCCCGTGCCCGGGCGCTGGTCGAGCTCGACGCCCGGCTGGGCCCGCGCGTACCGCCGCGCCGCGACGTGCTGACACTGCCCGAGGGCAACGAGATCACCGTCCGCCGGGCCGACGCCGCCGACCTCGGGCCCGCCCGCGCCATGCACGACCGCTGCTCCAACGCGACGCTCAACCGGCGCTACCACGGTCCCGTCACCGACGCCGACCGCTACCTGCGCCACCTGCTCAGCCCGCGCTTCGGCCGCACCCTGGCCGCGTACACCGCCTCCGGCCGGCTCGTCGCCCTCGGCCATCTGCTGTGGGACGGCAACGAGACCGAGGTCGCGCTGCTCGTCGAGGACGACTGGCAGCGGCGCGGGGTCGGCGGCGAGCTGCTGCGCCGGCTGATCGCCATGGCCGGCGAGGCGGGCTGCGAGAGCGTGTACGCGGTCACCACGGCCTCCAACACCGGCATGGTGGGGGCCATGCGCGCCCTGGGCCTGCCGCTGGACTACCAGATAGAGGAGGGCACCTTGGTGATCACCGCCCGGCTCGCCGCCGTCCCCGCGGCGGCCCGCCCCACGTCCGCGACGGTGCGCCGGGTTTCGGACAACTAACGGAAAAATACCCCTGACGCGGCCACCCCGGGCATACGAGGATGGGCACATGCCGAACTCCACGAACACTCCGCTGCCCCGTCAGGTCGCCGACTCCTACGTAGAGGCGTTCACCGAACTCGACCCCATCACCGGTACCTTCCTGGGCATCGCGGAGTCCGCGCGACGACTGCCGGACTTCTCTCCGGCGGGGCAGGAGGCCCTGGCCGACCTGGCCCGGACGACGCTGCGGGCGCTGGAGGAGGCCGAGGCGCGGCCGGGCGCGGACAGCGACAGCGAACGGCGCTGCGCCCGGCTGCTGCGCGAGCGGCTGACCGCCGAACTCGCCGTGCACGAGGCGGGGGAGCCGCTGCGCACGGTCAGCAACATCCACTCGCCGCTGCACGCGGTGCGCGAGGTCTTCACCCTGATGCCGACGGAGACCGAGGAGGACTGGTCGGCGGTCGCCGAGCGGCTGCGGGCGGTCCCCGCGGCGCTCGAGGGCTACCGCGCCTCGCTCGCCGAGGGTGTCGAGCGCGGGCTGCCGGGCGGTCCGCGCCAGGTGAGCACCGTCATCGGCCAGCTGGACCAGTGGATCGGCACCGGCACCGGCTGGTTCGGCGACTTCACGGCCGCCGGGCCCAAGGAGCTGCGCGACGAGCTGGACGAGGCGGCCGGCGTCGCGACGGGCGGCCTGGCCGCACTGCGCGACTGGCTGCGCGACGTCTACGCCCCGGCCGTCGAGGGTGCCCCGGACGTGGTGGGGCGCGAGCGGTACGCGCGCTGGTCGCGCTACTGGAACGGCACCGACCTCGACCTGGACGAGGCGTACGCCTACGGCTGGTCCGAATTCCACCGCATCCTCGGCGAGATGCGCGTCGAGGCCGAGAAGATCCTGCCGGGCGCGAAGACGCCCTGGGAGGCCCTGGCCCACCTCGACGCGCACGGCACCCACATCGAGGGAGTGGAGGAGACCCGCGTCTGGCTGCAGGAGCTGATGGACGAGGCCATCGAGGCGCTGGACGGCACCCACTTCGAGCTGGCCGAGCGCGTCAAGCGCGTCGAGTCCCGCATCGCCCCGCCCGGCGGCGCCGCGGCCCCGTACTACAGCCAGCCGTCGGAGGACTTCTCCCGCCCCGGCCGCACCTGGCTGCCCACGATGGGCGAGACCCGCTTCCCCGTGTACGACCTGGTGTCGACCTGGTACCACGAGGGTGTTCCCGGCCATCACCTGCAGCTCGCGCAGTGGGTGCACGTGGCGGACCGCCTCTCGCGCTACCAGGCCACCGTCGGCCTGGTCAGCGCCAACTGCGAGGGCTGGGCGCTGTACGCGGAGCGGCTCATGGACGAGCTGGGCTTCCTCACCGATCCCGAGCGCCGGCTGGGGTATCTGGACGCCCAGATGATGCGCGCCGCCCGGGTGATCATCGACATCGGCATGCACCTGGAGCTGGAGATCCCCGGCCACTCGCCCTTCCACCCGGGCGAGCGCTGGACGCCGGAGCTGGCGCGGGAGTTCTTCGGCATGCACAGCGGCCGCCCGGCGGACTTCGTCGACAGCGAGCTGGTGCGCTACCTGGGCATGCCGGCCCAGGCGATCGGCTACAAGCTCGGCGAGCGCGCGTGGCTCACCGGCCGCGAGGCCGCCCGCAAGGCCCACGGCGACGCCTTCGACGCCAAGGCCTGGCACATGGCGGCGCTGTCCCAGGGTTCGCTGGGCCTGGACGACCTGGTCGCGGAGCTGTCGGCGCTGTGAGGGGCATCGACTAGGGTGCCGCGATGGCACCTTTGATCATTTTCTGTGGCGACCCGCTCGGTCCCCGGCGGGCGGACCCGCACTTCACCGGCGAGGTGCGGGCCGCCCGCGAGCTCGGGCTGCGGGTCGCCCTGCTCGACCACGACGCCCTGCTCGCCGGGGACGCCGCGGCAGCGGTCGCCGGTGTGCCACGCGGGGCCGGGGCGGCGTGGTACCGCGGCTGGATGGTGCCCTCCGGACGGTACGCGCGGCTGGCGGGCGCCCTCGCGGACCGCGGGGTCACGCTGCTGACGGGGGCGGAGGACTATCGGCGCGCCCATGAACTGCCCGGCTGGTACGGCACGTTCAGCGCCCTCACCCCGCGGGGCGTCTGGCTCCCGGCCGAGCCGGGCCGCGCTCCCTCGGCGGCGGAGCTGGCGGCCGCCACCGCGCCGCTGGGCGGCGGGCCGGCGGTGGTCAAGGACTATGTGAAGTCGCGCAAGCACGAGTGGCACGAGGCGTGCTACGTCCCGGACCTGGCCGACACGGCCCGGACGGCGGCCGTGGTCGCCCGTCTCGTCGAGCTCCAGGGCGCCTTTCTCGCCGGCGGCGTCGTGGTGCGGGCCTTCGAGCGCTTCTCGGCGGCGGGCGAGGCCCGCGTGTGGTGGGTGGACGGCGTCCCGGTGCTGACCACCGCCCACCCGGACAGCCCCGGCCTGCGGCCGGACCCGGCGACCGAGGCGGTGGCCCCTTGTGTGGCGGCGCTCGGGTGCCGGTTCGTGACCACCGATCTCGCGCTGCGCGAGGACGGGGTGTGGCGCGTGGTGGAGGTCGGGGACGGCCAGGTCAGCGACCTGCCCCGGGACACGGACCCGCGGCCGCTGCTGCGGGCGCTGGCCGGCGCCCGCCCGCGGCCGGCGGCCGCGCGTCAGCAGCCGCATTCCCCGTCGAGCGGTGCGGTCAGCGGATCGGCCGGGAGCTGACGGGTGCCCTCCCAGGTCTCGACGGCGTAGCCCTCGCGGATCCAGTACTCGATGCCGCCGAGCATCTCCTTGACGCGGTAGCCCAGGCGGGCCAGGGCCAGGGCCGCGCGGGTGGCGCCGTCGCAGCCCGGCCCCCAGCAGTAGACGACCACCGGGACGGCCGGGTCGAGGAACTCGGCGGCGAGAGCGGGGATCTGCGCGGTCGGCAGGTGCACGGCGCCCGGCACGTGGCCCTGGTCCCAGGACTGGGTGGAGCGGGAGTCGACCACCGCGAAGTCGGCGTGGCCGGCGGCCAGGGCGGCGTGGACGTCGGCGACGTCGGTGTGGAAGGCGAGACGGGCGGCGAAGTAGGCCGCGGCGTCGCCGGGGGCGGCCGGGGGAACGGCGAGGACGGAGCTGGTGGCCTGCGGGGCGGCGGTTGCTGTCATGCCCGAAAATCTACGGTCCTTGATCACGCACGGGAACCCGTGATCCTCGGGAAAACTCTTGATGAACAGGGGATTCCACTGCTAGACATCGCACATGACCGGCTATTCCCCTGACGCCACCGACTGGCGCATTCTCGACGCCCTGCAGAGCAACGGGCGTGCGGGCTACGCGGAGTTGGCGCGTACCGTGAACATGTCCTCCAGCGCCGTCACCGAGCGCGTCCGTCGGCTGGAGGAGGCCGGGATCATCGGCGGCTACACCGCGGTCGTGGATCCCGAGCGGCTGGGCATGCCGGTCCTGGCGTTCGTACGGCTGAGGTACCCCAACGGCAATTACAAACCGTTCCACGACCTGCTGGCCGCGACCCCGGAGATCCTGGAGGCCCACCACGTCACCGGCGACGACTGCTTCGTGATCAAGGTCGCGGCCCGGTCCATGCGCCACCTGGAGGAGGTCGCGGGCCGGATCGGCGCGCTCGGCTCGGTGACCACGAGCGTGGTCTACTCCTCGCCGCTCCCCCGCCGCGCCCTCAGCCGGCGTACCCCGCCGTCCGGTGCCGGACAGCCGAACCCGACCGCTCCTTGACCACCTGCAGCTGGGCCGGGACGCGCTGCCGCAGGTCGGCGACGTGGCTGACGATGCCGACGGTGCGGTCGCGTTCGCGCAGCGAGTCCAGCACGTCGAGGACCTCGTCCAGGGTCTGCTCGTCGAGGCTGCCGAAGCCCTCGTCGATGAAGAGGGTGTCCAGCCGCACGCCGCCCGCCTCCTCGGTG
Source organism: Streptomyces sp. NPDC046261 (assembly GCF_040646235.1). Lineage (NCBI taxonomy): Bacteria > Bacillati > Actinomycetota > Actinomycetes > Kitasatosporales > Streptomycetaceae > Streptomyces > Streptomyces sp. NPDC046261. The sequence continues at coordinate 87,290 of NZ_JBEYZU010000010.1, forward strand.
ACCACGTCGGCCAGGCCGAGGGCCAGGGACAGCGACGCGAAGAACGTCTCCCCGCCGGAGAGGGTCGCGGTGTCGCGCTCACTGCCCGTCCAGGCGTCGATGACGTGCAGGCCCAGGCCCGAGCGGGCGCGCCCGGCGGTCCTGGCGTCGGAGTGGACGAGGGTGTAGCGCCCGGCCGACATGCGCTGCAGGCGGGCGGTCGCGGCGGCGGCGACCTGTTCGAGCCGTGCGGCCAGGACGTACGACTCCAGGCGCATCTTGCGCTCGTTGCGGGCGGAGGTGCCGGCCGCCAGCGAGGCGAGCTCGGCCACCCGGTGGTACTCCTCGCGCAGCGGGGCGAGCCGGCGGGCGTCGGCGACGGCCTGGGCGGAGAGCCGGTCCAAATCCGCGCAGCGGGCGCGCGCGGCCGCCTCTTCGGCGGACGCCCCCCGCAGAAGCCGCGTCGCGGCCTCGGCCGCCGCCACGGCGGCCTGCGGATCGGCCGGCGGCAGGGCGGCGGCGGCCGCCACGGCGGGGTCCTCCAGCGCGGCGGCGATCGTCGCCTCCTCGCTCCGCCACCGCTCCCGCCGTTCCTCCAGCTCCCGCTGCTCCCCGGGGCCCAGCAGGGCCCCGGCCGCCGCGGGCGCGTCGTCGAAGCCCGCGCGGCGGGCGGCGTCGGTGAGCCGGTCGTCGGCCTCCTTCAGGCGACGGGCGGTGCGTTCGGCCTCCCGTACGGCCTCGGCGGCTCCGGCGACGCGGGTGAGCCGGTCCTCGAGCCGCTCGGCACGGCGGGAGACGCTCTCCTCGCCGCCGCGGGCGGCGGCCAGTTCCTCCTCGAGCGCGCTCAGTTCGCGCTCGAGGTGCTCACGGCGCGAGGTACGGGCGGCGATGCGCAGCCGTGCCTGTTCCTGGGCGGTGCGGCGGCGCTCGCACTCGCGCTCGGCGGCGGCCAGCGTCTCCCGGGCGGCGTGCAGGCCGGTGGAGTCGGCCCGGGCCGCGGCCAGGGAGCGTTCCAGTGCGTCGAGGGCATGGGCCAGTTCGGTCACGGGCGCCGCTCCCGCGTCGGCCGTCGCGGCGGCGAGGTCCCGGCCGAGCGAGGTCAGGTGCGCGGCGGCCTGCTCGCGGACGGCGTCGGCGCGCTGGTACGCGGCCAGGGCGGCCTCCTCGGCCGCCCGGTCCACATGGCCCGCGTCCAGGCGGGCCGGTTCGGGGTGGTCGCGGGAACCGCACACGACGCACCGGTCCCCGGCGGCCAGCGCGGCCGCCAGCTCGGCGGCCATGCCCCGCAGCCGCCGGTCCTTGAGGCCGAGCCAGTGCTCGCGCGCGGCGGCGGCCTCCTCGCGGGCGGCCAGCAGGCGGGCCTCGGCGGCGACGGACTCGCCGGTGAGGGCATCGCGGCGGCGGGCGGCCAGGAGCGTACGGCGGGCGGTCTCGAGCTGCCCCCCGAGCCGCTCGGCGCGCCCGACGGCCTCCTGGGCGTCGTCGACGCGCTGCTGGTGGGCGGCGCGCACGGCCGGCCAGGAGGCGAGCCACTCGTCGGCCTCGGCGAGCATCTCCTCGTCGGCGCCGGCGGCGCGGTCCATCGCGGTGAGGTCGCCGGCGATCGCGGCCGCCCGGGCCTCGGCGCGGCGGGCGGCGGAGAGCGCGCCGAGCTCCTCGCGCAGCGCGCGCTCGGCGGCGGCCAGTTCTCCGGCGCCGGCGTCCCCCTGTTCCCGGGGCAGCGCGGCACGGGCCTGCCGTTCGGCGGCGGCCGCCGCGAGGTGCTCGGCCTCGGCCTTGTCGCGCAGCTCCAGCGCGGGGGCGACGGCCTCGGCGGCCCGGGCCCGCTCCAGCCGCCGGCTCAGCAGCTCCCGCTCGGCGCGCCGCTGCGCGAACGCGGCGGCGCGGCGCGTCGCCTCGGCGTGGGCGCCCTGCAGCCGGGCCAGTTCGCGTACGGAGTCGGCGTGCCGCTGCGCGGAGCGGTGGTGGTGCTCGGCGGCGTGGACGGCGGCCACGGCGATCGCGTACCGCTCGCGGGCGTCGGTGCGGGCGAGGGCCGCCCACTCCAGCACGGCCTCGGCCAGCCCGGCCTCGCCGGGGGCGAGGGGCTGCTCGCCGCGCCGGGGCGCCGGGACCGACGCGCGGGCGCGGCGCGGCGGGGCCGCGGTGGCCCCGTCCGCTGCCGTGGCCGGTGCCGGGGTGCCCACCTCGGGCAGGGAGGGGTCGGCGGCGGCCTGCCGCATGCGGTGGCCGAGGGCGAGCAGCCGTTCGTCGCCGGTGCGCACCTGTGCCTCCGCGGCGCGGCGCAGTTCGGCGAGGCGGTCCTCGACGGCGGCGAAGCGGCCGGTGTCGAAGAGCCGGCCCAGCAGCTTGGCGCGGGCGGCGTCCTCGGCGCGCAGGAAGCGGGCGAACTCGCCCTGGGGCAGGAGGACGACCTGGCAGAACTGTTCCCGGCTCATGCCGAGCAGCTGCTCGATCTCGGTGCCGATCTCCTGGTGGGAGCGGCTGAGGGCCTTCCATTCGCCGCCGCCCGCGGGCTTCTCGCGCAGGGCGCTGTAGGCCTTCTCCTTGGTGACGCCGGTGCCCCGTTTCTTGGGCCGGGGCTGCTCGGGGCGCCGGGTGATCTCCAGCCGGCGGCCGCCGACGGTGAGGTCGAGCACCACCTCGGTGGGGGTGGCGGGGTCGGCGTGGTCGCTGCGCAGCGTGAGGCCGCTGCCCTGGCGGGAGCCGGGGACGCCGTTGTAGAGGGCGTAGCAGACGGCGTCGAGGACGGAGGTCTTGCCCGCGCCGGTGGGGCCGTGCAGCAGGAAGAGGCCGGCGGCCGACAGCTCGTCGAAGTCGATGTGCTGGGTGGCGCCGAAGGGCCCGAAGGCGGTGATCGTGAGCCGGTGGAGCCTCATCGGGCGACCTCGTCGAGGGTGTCGTCCAGCCGTACGGAGTCCAGGGCGGCGGTCAGTACCGCGCGCTCGGCCTCGTCGGGGCCCTGCCCGCCGCGTACGTGCGCCACGAAGTCCTCGGCGATCTGCTGGTCGGTGCGGCCGCGCAGCCGCTGGGCGTAGGAGGCGAGGGGGTCCTCGGGGGCCCTCTCGGGTGCGAAGACCAGGCTCACGGTGTGCGGGAAGCGGCGGGTGAGCCGGGCCATGGGTTCCTGGGGGCGCACCGGGTCGGTGAGGGTGGCCTCGATCCATGCCTGTTCGTGGCGCTCGAGGTGCGGGTCGGCCAGGAGGTCCTCGAGGCGGCCGTGGATGCGGGCGAGCGGGCGCGGCACGGGGCAGTCGATCCGTTCGGCGCTGACGTCGCCGTCGGCGGCGAGGTCGACGAGCCACATGGTCTTGCGGTGGGTGGCCTCGGAGAAGGAGTAGGCGAGGGGGGAGCCGGAGTAGCGGACGCGGTCGGTGATGGTCTGGCTGCCGTGGAGGTGGCCGAGGGCGGTGTAGTCGATGCCGCGGAAGACCTCGGCGGGTACGGAGGCGACGCCGCCGACGGTGATGTCGCGTTCGCTGTCGCTGGTCGTGCCGCCGGCGACGAAGGCGTGGGCGAGGACGACGGAGCGGGTCCCGGCGGGCCGGGATGCGAGGTCGGCGCGTACCCGCTCCATGGCGGCGTCCAGCACGGCGGCGTGGCCGGCCCGGGCGGCGCCGAGCTGCTCGCGCACCAGGGCGGGCTCCAGGTAGGGCAGGCCGTAGAAGGCGACGTCGCCGTGGCCGTCGGAGAGGAGGACGGGGGTGGCGCAGCCGGCGGGGTCGGTGCGCAGGTGTATCCCGGCCCGGTCGATGAGGCCGGCGCCGACGCCGAGCCGGCGGGGCGAGTCGTGGTTGCCGGAGATCATGATCGTGGGCACGCCGAGGGCGGCGAGGCGGTGCAGTGCCTCGTCGAAGAGCTCGACGGCGGCGAGCGGCGGTACGGCGCGGTCGTAGATGTCGCCGGCGACGAGGACGGCGTCGACGTCGCGTTCGCGGACGGTCCGCACGAGGTGGCCGAGGAAGTCGCGCTGGGCCGCCAGGAGGTTCACGCGGTGGAAGGACCGCCCCAGGTGCCAGTCCGAGGTGTGCAGCAGTCTCACAGGACGGCTCCGACCAGCATGTTCTCCGTCCCCTTCACTGGTTCTCCCCCGTCGGGCGGTGCAGGGCCTTCGTGACCCCTGTGGCCTCGCCGGCCTCGCCCGCTCCGGGCGGCACGCTGTCCATCACTGTTCACAGTTTCGCATCCGGGCCGGGGGCGAAGGACACGGTTGCCCGAATGCCTTGCCGCCGGCCCGGCCGGTCGCTGTGGTCAGGCGCACGCCCTGTGGTCGTCGCGGGGCAGGGCGCGGTGGGGTGCGAAGGTGAGGGCGGGTGGGGAGGCGTAGGCCTCGGCGAGGCGCAGGAGGAAGATCCGTTCGTCGTCGAGGCCGCCGTTGCCGAGACCGAGGCCGAGGGGTTCGGGCGGGTGGGCGGCGGTGCGTGGGAGACCGGTGAGTTTGGCGTGCCGGGCTTCGCGCAGGACGCAGGCGAGCACGGCGGCCTCCGCCGCGGCGGGGCCTCGCACGGGTGCGGCGGCCACGGTGGCGCGGGCGGCGCGGGTGACGCGGGGTTCGGTGTAGTCGCGCAGGACGAGGATGGCGTCGCGGGTCTCGACGACCTTGCGGTAGGCCAGCAGCTTCCAGGAGGCCCGGGGCCAGAGGATCTCGGTGAGCCGGGGCCGGGCGCGGGCCAGGGCGACGTGCGGGACGGCGTCCACCAGCTCGCGCCACAGTGGCCACAGCCGCCAGACGGTCCTGATGTCGCGGGCCGCCTGGCGCAGCGCGACGGCTGTCGGTACGAGCACGGCCGCGGCCCGCAGGATGCCGTGCAGGGCCATCAGGAGGGGCTGGTAGCCCAGGAGCGCGTCCGAGGCGGTGAACAGGCCGGCGAAGAGGCGGAGCCAGTACAGCCCGGCGAGGGCCGTGCCGATGCCGAAGAGCCGCAGGCCGAGGGCGAGCGCGGAGCCGCTGCGGTGGCCGGTCGCGTACCGCCAGCACACGGCGACGCAGGCCGCGTTGACGGTCAGGTGGGTGCAGATCAGGAGCAGCCAGTAGGCGGTGGCGGCGGGTGGCATCGTGGCCACGGTGCCGTAGGAGCGGTGGGCTGCGGTGGTGAGGCCGAGGAGCGCCAGGGCCAGGGCCACCGCGGCGACGGCGCCGCAGGCCCAGGCGCGGATCCGCCGGCCACCCATGATCGTGACGACGAAGCAGAGGACGGCGCCGGCGGACACCATGCCGGCCAGGCTGCGGGCGAGCAGCAGGGCGGGGGCCGGGGTGCCGGGGAGGCCGGAGAGGAGGGGCAGGGTCATCGCGAGGGCCGCCGTGGCCACCGCCAGCCACAGCCCTCGCTGTGGGGGGTGGCGCACGGCGTAGGGACATCGCACGATCACCGCGATCCACAGGCAGATCGCGCCGGTGCTCTCCAGGACGTGGACGGGGGCGTCAGTGGTCATGGGAGCCGACCACGCCGAGCGCCGCCTGCAGCCTGCCGAGCGCGCCCGGCGGCCGTTCCTCGGCGCAGGCGCGTGCGCTGGTGCGCATCAGGCTGGCAAGCATCTCCGCCTCCTGTTCCTGGCGCGTGGAGTAGTTGGTGCGCGCGAGGATGCGGCGGATGAGCCGGGGGTCGAGGTCGGCCAGGAGGGCGCCGGTGTGGCCGCCGGCCGGGGAGAGGGAGTGGTGGTCGAAGAGCATGTGCCCGATCTCGTGCAGGACGATGTGCTCCTGGTGCGGGCGGACGGTGTGGCGCTCGTGGAAGATGTGGTCGTCGGTGGCGGTGGCCAGCCACAGCCCGCAGGCTCCCGCCATGGCGGCCTGTTCCGGCAGCGGGTGCAGGTGGATCGGCCGGCCGCGCTGCTCGCCGAGGTGCCGGCACAGGGCCTCGACGGAGAAGGGCCGGGGCAGGCTGATGCGGGCCAGCAGGGCCCGGCAGCGTCGGCGGAGGGCGGCGTCGCTCGTGTACGGCATCTCGGGTTCCCGTTGACCCTTTCTCAGGCAGCGGCGGTAGGCGACGTACGTACGGCGTGGCATCGGTCCTCCAGGCCCACGGGACCGGCGTCGGGTCGTTGACTACCCTGAAGAAGTACGGGTGGTGGTGTCGTCGTCATCGTCGATGGACGACAGGTTCTGGGTCTTGCGTGCCTCGTCCACCATGGCGATCAGTGCGTCCAGACAGGCGGGCGAGAGTCCGTCCGCGCGCAGGGCGAGGTTGCGGACCTTGGCGTCGCGCAGGGCGACGGCGAGTCTGCGCCGGTCGTCGATGCGCCGGCCGGCCTCGTCGTCGTCGAGGAAGTACTCGGGCGGCACGCCGAAGTACTCGGCGAGGACGTCGAGCTGTTCGAGGGTGACGTTGCGCTTCTTGCCGGTGGCCAGCTCCCAGAGGTAGGTGCCGGAGATGGTCCTGCCGGTGGTGTCGCGGATCTCCTTGGCCAGGCGCGCGTATCCGGGGCGCCTGCACCCGTCGGGGCGGGCGGTGGCGGCGATCAGTTCACTGAGCCGCTGGTCGAACTTCCGCAGGAGGGGACGGTCGTTGTGGTCCGGTGCCTGCTGACTGCCGCTCATGCCCCGTCCCTCTCGTAGGAGTTGCCCGGTCGACTTTTTCTGTCCGCTTGAGCGTATGGATAACGCCAGACAAGCCTGACATTCATACGCCATAGTTGACAAGCGACTCTGTACGCAACGTACGCTTGCCGACCGAGACATCCGCTTGAGTTGACAGCGGGCACGGCAGTCCCCAGCCGCCTTCACGGTGCGGCTCGATGAGCGAAGGGGAGAGTTCATGAGCCGGGAAACATCCTTCCGAGTTCTCGGACCGCTGAGCGTCGCAGTGGGCCGAAAAAACGTTTCGCTACCCAGTGGCAGGCAACGATCCCTCCTCGCGGCCCTGCTCGTGCACCCGGGCGAGATCGTCCCGGTCGAGAAGCTCGTCGACCTGGTGTGGGGCGACGAGCTGCCGCACAGCCCGCGCCCCGCCCTCCACACCCTCCTCACCCGATTACGGCAGAGCCTGGACGCGGGTGGCGCGGGGCTGTCCGGGCTCCTGCGCACCTCGCCCAGCGGGTACCTGATCGAGGTCCCCACCGGCTGTCTCGATCTCACTCTTTTCCGCGAATCCGCCACCCGCGCCCGGCTCGCCGCCGAACTCGGCGACCGGGCGCTGGAGTACACCGCCCTCACCGAGGCGCTGGCCCTGTGGCGCGGCCAGCCGCTGGGGGGCGTGCGTTCGGACGCGCTCCACCGGGACGTGGTGCCGGGCCTGATGGAGGAGTGGATCCGGGCCATCGAGCGGTACCACGACGTGTGCCTCGCCCTGGGGCGCCACGACGAGATCGTCGGCGACCTGCGGACGCTCACCGCCAAGTACCCGCTGCGCGAGAGCCTGTGGCAGCGGCTGATGCTCGCCCTCTACCGCTGCGGCCGCAGGGGCGAGGCCCTGGCCGCGTACGCCGAGGTGAGCGGCTTCTTCCGGGACGAGCTCGGGGTGGACCCCGGGCGCGAACTGCGCCACCTGCACGTCGCGATCCTGCGCACCGACGTCAGCCTGTCGCTGGCGCGCTCGGCCTGAGGCCCGTACCGCCCCGCGCGAGCGGCGGCGGTGCACGAGCAGCCCCACGAGCACGGCCAGCAGGACACAGCCGGCCGCGACAAGCGCCGGCACGCCACCACGCACGGCGGTCAGCCGTTCGTAGGACGCGCCCAGCACATACCCCGCCCCGGCCTCCGCGCTCGCCCAGAGCAGCCCCGCCAGCAGGCTGTACGGGGCCAGGCGCCGGTACGGCATGCCGGCCGCCCCGGCCAGGTGCGGCGCGAAGGTCCGTACGACCGGCACGAAGCGGCAGACCAGCAGCGCCGGTCCACCGCGCCGCTTGAGCACCGACCAGGCCCGCTCCCAGGCCGCGTCGGGCAGCCGCCGCCCCAGCCGGCTGCGCCGCAGCCCGGGGCCGAGGCGGCGCCCGGTGCGCTGCGCGAGCAGATCACCGGTCACCACCCCGGCCGTGGCGCAGAGCACGACCAGCGGCAGCCGCAGCGTGCCTTCCTGGGCGAGGACCCCGGCGCACAGCATCAGGCTCAGCGTCGGCACGAACGAACCGAGCAGCAGCACCGATTCCAGGAGCACCAGGCCGAGCACGACACCGTACGCGGCCGTCGGCGGCACCCCTTGCAGCAGCTCGTCCGCGGTCGGCATCAGGCCGCGTCCGCCGCCCGGGTGGCGTGCTCGGGGGCGCGCACGTGCCACACCCGGGCGGGCGGAAGGTTGCGCCACACGACGCTGTGCCGGCTGGCGTAGCGGCGCGTGAACTCGTGCAGCAGGTCGGTCACTTCACGGTGGCGCACGGACTCCTTGCGGCTGCTCAGCAGGGAGCGGGTGGCATGGGTGCCGAGGTAGCCGAAGAAGGTCAGATGGCCGCCGGGGACGAGCACGGACAGGTAGCGGTCCAGGATCGCCTTGACGGTGTCCGGCTCGAAGTTGGTGAAGGGCAGGCAGGAGACGATGACGTCGTAGCTGTGGTCGATACGCATCTCGGTGATGGACTCGGGGATGATCCGGATGCGGTCGGAAGCGGCCGACATGGCGGGATCGGTGCGCAGCGCGCCGTGCAGAATATCGACGAAGCGGGGGTTGATCTCGACGACGTCCAGCCGGTCGGCGGGCCCGACGGACCCGGCCAGCACCCGCGTCACCGGGCCCGTGCCGGCCCCGACCTCCAGCACCGCGGTGGGGCGGCGCAGTCTGCTCGCGGGGGCCAGCGGCGCGGCCAGCCGCTCCGCGAGCTGCCTGCTGCTGGGCGCGATGGCGCCGGTGGTACGGAAGGTGCGGGTCGCCTCACGGAGGAAGGCCAGCCCGGCAGCCGAACGCGGCTGTGCGGGCGTGGAGTTGGCTTGCGTCAGATCCATGACCATGAAACTAGGGGCCCGCGCGGGCCGCACCATCGGCCGTTGTGCGACGCTCGATCAGTACGAAAGTAGGGGGTAGCGTAGGCCGACTGGCGGAGGGACCGGAAACGTTGGCTGACTACGATTTACCCGTGCTGAGTGCGGACGACCGGAGGTGGCCGGGATGGGCGGAGGCGCTGCTGATCGCGGCCGTTGGTGTGCTGTCGGTGCAGAACGCCTATGTGGGCGCCGGCGCCACGCTGTTCGGCCCGCACACGGCCGTCGCCGCGCTGGGCAGCCTGTCGCTGGCGGTGCGCTATCGCGTCCCGGTGGTCACAGTCGTGGTGACGGTCGGCGCGGCGATCGCCGTCGGGGCGCTGCTGCCGCTGCTGGTGATGCTCTTCTACCTCGCTTCGCGCGGCTGGCGCGCGCTGGGCTGCGCGTGCGCGGCGGTGGCGCTGGCGGGGAACTGGTTCGCGCAGCCCGAGCAGTTGCTGTGGACCACCCGGGCTTACGGTCCGGTCCTGCCGTTCGCCCTGGTGATGGTGCTGGGATTGTGGGTCGACAGCCGTAGGCGGCTGGTCGCGAGCCTGACCGCGCAGGTCGATCATCTGCGCGTCGAGCGGGAACTGCGCGCGAAGCAGGCCCGGTTGAACGAGCGCGCCCGCATCGCCGCCGAGATGCACGACGTGCTCGCCCACCGGCTGAGCCTGCTCGCCCTGCACGCGGGCGCCCTGCAGCGGCGGGCCGCCTCCCTTCCCGAGCCCGTCGCCGACCGGCTCGCGCTGCTGCGCACGACATCGACCGAGGCGCTGGGCGACCTGCGCGACGTCCTGGGCGTGCTGCGCGACCCCGACCACCCCGAGCTGCAGGGGCAACGCGTCCCGGGGCTGCGGGAGCTGCCCGCGCTGTTCGACGAGGCGCGCGCGGCGGGCCAGGACATCGAGGCCGTCGTGGAGGGCTCGGCCGCGCCCCTGCCGGCCAGCCACCGGCTCGCCGTCCACCGCCTGGTGCAGGAGGCGCTGACCAACGCCCGCAAGCACGCCCCGGGCGCGCCGGTCCACGTCACGGTGCGCTACGGGCCGCCGGCATCCACCGTCGAGGTACGCAACCAGGCCGGCGAGCCCTCGCCCGAGGAGGCGCCGGTCGGCAGCGGCTACGGCCTGGTCGGGCTGGCCGAACGGGTCACCGCCCTGGGCGGCCGGCTGGACTACGGGCCGGCCGGGGGCGGCGGCTGGAGCATCGCCGCGGACATTCCCCTCGAAGACCACCTCGCGCCGGGAGCGGCATGATCCGTACATTGATCGTCGACGACGACAGCCTGGTCCGGCTGGCCCTCGCCGACATCCTCGACGACGTCCCCGGCATCGAGGTGGTGGCCCAGGCGGGCGACGGCCTGGAGGCCGTCGAACGGGCCGGTTCCCTGCGGGTGGACGTGGCCCTGATGGACGTCCGGATGCCGCGCATGGACGGCATAGCCGCCACCGAGCGGCTGCGCGCCCTGCCCTGTCCGCCGGAGGTCGTCATGCTGACGACCTTCGACCTGGACCAGTACGTGTACGACGCCCTGGCCGCCGGCGCCTCGGGGTTCCTGCTCAAGGACACCGACCCGGCCGAGATCATCCGCGCGATAGAGGTCGTCGCCGCGGGGCAGGCCATGCTGCATCCGGCCGCCGCGCGCCGCCTGGTGGACCGCTATCACCGCACGGCCTCCCGTGACTCCGCCGCCGCCCAGCTCCGCGTCGCCCGGCTGACCCCCCGTGAGGCCGATGTCCTCGGGCTCCTGGCGGCAGGCGCCTCCAACGCCGAGATAGCCGACGGTCTGGGCATGCGGGAGAGCACGGTCAAGGCCCACGTCAGCCGCATCCTGGCCGCGCTGGAGGTCGGCAACCGGGTGCAGGCGGCCCTGTGCGCCAGGGACGCGGGGCTGGCGGTGTGAGGTGGGGCGGGCGGGGGCGGGCTGTCCGCCCCCGCCCGCGTCGGTCAGCCCAGCCGGGGTATCTCGATCGCCGGACAGCGGTCCATGATCATCAGCAGGCCCGCGTCCCGCGTGCGGTCGTAGGCGTCCTCGTCGATGACGCCCAGCTGGAACCAGACCGCCTTCGCACCGATGGCGACGGCCTCGTCGGCGACGGCCCCCGCGAGCTCGGACCTGACGAAGACGTCGACCACGTCGACGGGGAAGGGTATGTCGGCGAGGGTGGCGTATCCCCGCTCGCCGTGGACCGTCTCGGCCCTGGGGTGGACGGGCACGATGCGCTTGCCGTGGCCCTGGAGCACCTCCGCGACGCGGTAGGCGGCGCGCTGCTCGTTGGCCGACAGACCGACCACCGCCCAGGTGTCGCCGGTCCCCTCGATGATCTTCCGGATGATCCCCGGTTCTGCGTACATGCCGGCTCAACGAGCGAGGTCACCGGAGCATTCCCGGGAGCGGGAGGATGTCGCGGCGGGATTAGGCTTACGGGATGCAGGACGAGTACCGCACCGTAGCGCTCGAGGGCGAGCACGAGATCGAGATCAGCAGGTCTCGCTTCATCTGCGCGCTCGCGCCCGCCGCCACCGAGGAGGAGGCGCAGGCGTTCGTCGCGCGTATCCGCAAGGAGCACCCGGCCGCCCGGCACCACTGCTGGGCGTACGTCATCGGTGCCGACGGCTCGGTCCAGAAGGCGAGCGACGACGGCGAGCCCGGGGGGACGGCGGGCGTGCCCATGCTGCAGATGCTCGTGCGGCGCGACATGCGGTACGTCGTCGCCGTGGTCACCCGCTACTTCGGCGGCGTCAAGCTCGGCGCCGGTGGCCTGATCCGGGCCTACGGCGGGGTGGTCGGGGAGGCGCTCGACACCCTGGGCACGGTGACCCGCCGGCGCTTCCGGCTGGCGACGGTCACGGTCGACCACCAGCGGGCCGGCAAGCTGGAGAACGAATTGCGGGCCACCGGGCGGGATGTGCGCGAGGTGACCTACGGGGCGGGCGTGCGGATCGAGATCGGGCTGCCCGAGGCGGACGTGGCGGGGTTCAGGGCCTGGCTGGCGGACACCACGGCCGGCTCGGCGGTCCTGGAGCTCGGCGGCGAGGCGTACGGCGACGCCTGACAGGGGTGCCCGGGGTACGTGCGTACGTGCCTGCCGGCCCTAGGTGGCCGGGCCGGCAGGTCGTCCGTGGTGGAGCCGGGGTCAGCGGCAGTCGCGCACGGGGTTGTCGTGCGTCAGGACGCAGCCGATGCGCTGGCCGCGCTCCTGGCCGTAGCGCTCGGTCAGCGCGGCACGGAAGTCGGCCCACTGACGGCGGGTGTCGGCGATCGCGCCCTTGACGGCGCGGTCGAAGTTGCCGGTGATCCGGCCGCGGTTGGTGGTCGGGTCACTGGTGGCGCCGGTGGCCGGATCGATCAGGCCGGTGTCCTTGTTGAGGGTGGAGTGCGTGACCCGGTTCGAGCAGCCGAAGGGGTTGAGGGAGAAGCAGCCGGTGGACAGCTGCGCCGGCACGGCGGAGGGCGCCGGCGGCTTGCCGCTCTTGAGGGCGAGCAGCGGGGACGGGCCGGTCATGTTCAGGCCGGGCGGGTTGGCGACGCCGATCCCCTGGTTGGGGTCCGCCTTGTCGGCCCAGTTGCTGTGCGAGTAGAAGTCCTGCACGCCGTGCAGCGCGCGACCGAAACCCTCGATGGCGTTGCACTTGCCGCGCCCGGGAACGCCGCCCGTGAACGTGCAGTCCACGGACAGGTCGCTGTTGCCCGGCGAGACGGTGCCGTCGCCGTTCAGGGTGGCGGACCCCGCGGAGACACCCTGGCCGAAACGTCCCTGCAGCTTCGATATGCAGGCGATGAGCTGCTCACTGGCCTGCTGACGCGTGCGGGGGTAACCGGAGGCGGTGAGGAAGTCGGCGTCGTCGCAGTGCGCCTCGGGGGTGAAGATCTCGTCGGAGTCCGGCGAGCCCACGGCGCCGAACGTGCCGGTGTGACCCGCCACTTGGTCGATCGACCGCGGCTCGAAACACGTCCCGTCGGATGCCTGGCCGGGGGCGCAGGCCAGCGCCGCCCTGGTGATGCGCTCGTGCTCGGCCCGCTGCCCGAGCGAGTTGATCGTGCCGAACGCCTGCGCCTCGCCGGCCTGGACCGTGAGCAGCATCGGGGCCGCCAGGGAGGCGGTGCCCATGAGCAGAGCGGTGCGGCGGCGCAGCGTGAGGCGTCTGGTGGTGCGCATGGTGCAGTCTCCTCTGATCGGGTTCGGCGCTACGGTCGTGAGTGATGATCCACCGTTGGGTCGCCCGGGACGACGGCGTTTTCAGTCGGTCTGCGGGAATTCAGTCGGTCCGTGAGAAACGGCGGGCGGCCACCGCCAGGGCCGCGACGGAGAACGCGGCCACCAGGGCCACCGACAGTCCCGGCGGGACGTCCCAGCCGCCCCAGGAGACCGGGTCGAAGAAGGGCGCGCCCGAGGCCCCGGCCGCCGGGGCCGGGTGGAAGGCGGTGATGGTCTGGCGCATGGCGTCCACGGCGTACGTCAGCGGGTTGACCAGGGTGAGCGAGGCCATCCAGGCCGGCATGGCGCTGACGGGGAACATCAGCCCCGACAGGAAGACCATGGGGGCCGTCAGGACCGTCAGCGCCGTATGGAAGGTCTGGATGCGCTGGATCCTGACCGCGATCACGGCGCCCATGACGGTCATCGCGAGGGAGGCCAGCAGCAGTTCGGCCAGCAGGGCGGCGAAGAGGTCGATCCGGTAGGGCACGCCCACCAGCCCGGCGCTGGCCAGGACGACGGCGCCCTGGCAGGCCGCGACGGTCGCGCCGCCGAGGCACTTGCCGATCAGCAGGGTGCTGCGGTGGACGGGCGCCACCAGCATCTCGCGCAGGAACCCGCTCTGCCGGTCCCAGACGATGGAGGCCCCCACCGAGATGGCCGGGGCCTGGGCCGCCATCACCAGCACGCCGGGGAAGAGGAACACCATGTAGTCGTCGGAGGAGCCGGCGCCGCTGAACATCCGGGACAGGCCGATGCCCAGGACGTAGAGGAACAGCAGCGGCTGCAGCAGGGACACGGCGATCCCGGCCCGCGAGCGCAGGAAGTGGATCATCTCGCGGCGCCAGACCATGCTGCCCGCGCGCCATTCGGCGGCGATCCGGCCGGTTTCGCGGGGGGCGGCCGCCGGCAGTGCGGCCGTGGCGTGCGTCATGCGCCGGCTCCTGAGTCGTCGCGGATTCCGCGCCCCGTGTGGTGCAGGAAGACGTCGTCGAGGCTGGGGCGGGTGACGGTCACCTCGTAGACGGCCACGTCGAGGGCCGCGCACAGCGCCGGGACGAGCCTGGCGCCCTCCGCGACCTTGACGCTGAGGCCGGCCGGGCCCTGGACGGGGTCGAGGCCGAAGCGGGTCCGCAGCAGCGTGGCCGCCACGGCGTCGTCGCCCGTGCGCAGGTCCACGCGGTCGGCGCCGATGACCGACTTCAGCTCGGCCGGGCTGCCCTGGGCGACGATCCGGCCGTCGTCGATGATGGCGATGCGGTCGCACTGCTCGGCCTCGTCGAGGTAGTGCGTGGTGAGGAAGATGGTCGTGGCCTCGCGTTCGCGGATCTCGGCCAGGTGCGTCCACACCTGCGCCCGGGTCTGCGGGTCGAGGCCGATGGTCGGCTCGTCCAGGAAGAGCAGGCGGGGCCGGTGCAGCAGACCGCGGGCGATCTCCAGCCGGCGCTGCATGCCGCCGGAGTAGGTGCGCACGAGGCTACCGCCGCGGGCGGCGAGCCCTACGAGCTCGAGCATGGCGGTGATGCGCTCGCTGAGCCCGGCCCTCGGCAGGGCGTAGAGGTCGGCGTGGAAGCGCAGGTTCTCCACGGCCGTCAGCTCCGGGTCGAGCGTGGTCTCCTGGAAGACCAGGCCGAGGTTGCGGCGCACCTGCTGGGGGGCGGTGCGGGTGTCGTGGCCGGCGATCTCGATCCGGCCCGAGGTGGGCGTGGCCAGCGTGGTCAGCATGGAGATGGTCGTGGTCTTGCCCGCCCCGTTGGGGCCGAGGAAGCCGAAGGTCTCCCCCTGGGCGACGGTCAGATCGATGCCGCGCACCGCTTCCACGCCCGCGTACGACTTGCCCAGCCCCCTCGCCAGGATGGCCGGCGGACCGGGCCGTGGGGCCCGGGGCCCGGCCGGGGTCCCGGGGGCCGGCACCGGCCCGTCGGCCTCGCGCGCGGCATCGCCGTCCGCGTCCGCCGCCGGCTTGCGCGCGGTCCGCGGTCCTGCTCCGAACATCGCTCCTCCTTGGTGCCACGCGGTGTGCGCGGGCGACGGGTGGCGGGTCAGCCGTGGTGGCGGAGGGCGTCCATCCAGTTCTCCGGCACGACATAGCCGAAGCTCCAGCGGTGCCGGTCCGTGGGGTTGGCGATGCAGTGCCAGAACAGCTTCTCCGGGTCCTGCTCGACCTTGAAGAACCGCACGATGCGCGGGCTCTCGCGCAGCGTGACGATCTCCCGGGTGCGCGGGTGGAGGTAGCGGAAGAAGGAGGTCTGGCCGGGGTCGGCGAAGGGCCGGTCCACGTCCACGAGGTACATGCGCCACCCCGGCTGGTCGGCGTTGGTGTGCCACAACCGGTAGCTGGACGGCGGGTACCACATGGAGCCCGAGCAGCGCACGTCGCCGCCGAAGAGGTTCTCCAGGGCCGCCACGACGCGGGTCTTCGCCGCGAAGTACTCCTCGTAGCCGGGGTATTCGACGTGTTCGTCGAGGTTGACGAGGTGGAAGTCCCGCCGGGGCGCGTCCGGCGCGGCGGCCTCGGTGTCCCGCCAGCCCCGCCCGGCGAGCTCCTGGTGCCAGCTCTGGTAGGCGGGGTCGGCGGGGGACATGGAGATCGTCCGCATGTCCTCGTCGCGGTAGCGGGAGGTGAAACGGTCCAGGTCGGCGGAGGGCGGCATCACCTTGAGCCGGGGCAGTTCCGCGACGACCGGGGCGAATTCGGGGAGCTCGTCGAGCCGGTACTCGTAGTGGGCGAAGCTGGTGGCGCCGGATTCCGGGCGGGGCGTGGCGGCCTCGGTGGCCTTGCCGGTCGAGGTGCCGTTCTGCCCCGGCGTGGTCGTGGCCTCCGGGGCACCGGCTTCGGGGGTGCCGAAGGTCATGGCCTTCGTCAGGAACTCCTCGGCGGTGAAGCCGTATCCGTGGCGGTGACCGAGCTTGACGATCTCCGGTATCTCGGTGACCGCCTTCATCTCCCGGCCGAAGCGGTCGGGGTCGAGGGCGTCGCGCAGGAATTCCTCGCAGGTCTTCAGGGCCATGGTGGAGCGACTCCTTACTGTTCGTGGTGCGACGGCGGGTCGAGGAGCAGCACGGACGGGACGCGGTCCGGGTCCGCCAGCCGCAGGAAGTGCATGCCGAATCCGGAGATGCCGATCATCAGTCCCGGGAAGAAGTCGGCGCTGCCCTCCGCCGCGCTGTCGCCCGCCTCGTCGAAGCTCCGCCACAGCGCCTGGACCTGGACGTTCGCCTCCAGTTGGAAGGCCGGTTCGTCGTTCAGCCGGGCGAAGCGCAGGAAGAGCTCGGCGTTGCCGGACGTGCCGTGGCACAGGGTGTGGTTCTTCAGGCGGGGGAAGTTGCGCATGGTCGCCGAGAGGGCCTGCTGGGCCTCGCGCAGCAGTTGTTCGTCGGTGCGGCCGAGCGCGTCCCAGCTGGTGATGCGGGCGAGCCCGATGCCCGCCGCCCCGTTGCACCAGGCGTTGGAGAAGTGCCGGGCGCCCTTGACCGTGGATCCGTTGTTGATCCGCAGGTCGTACCAGTCCTTCTCCTTGTCGTCGAGGTACCGGTCCTCGTAGGCGAAGGCCTTGCGCCCGGCCTCGATGTAGTCGGGCCGGCCGGTGTGCCGGCCGAGCTGGATCAGGGCCCAGCCGATGCCGCCGGAGCCGTGGGAGAAGCCGGTGAGGTTGCCGTATGTCTCGTCGGGGGCGGAGGGGGGCCAGCTGAGGGTCTCGCCGTCGTCCTCGGCGTGCCGCAGCAGGTGCTCGGCGCACCGGTGGGCGTGGTCGAGGCCGTGCCCGCCGCTTTCCCCGGCGAGGCCGAGCAGGACGGGGATGAGGCCCGCCGCCCCGTGCAGGACGTCGAAGTGCCGGTCCTCCTCGATGCGGTCGGGAAGCTCGTCGCTCAGCTTGACGGCCAGGTCGAGCAGCTCCTTCTCGCCCCAGAGCCGGTGCAGGTGGGTGAGGAGGTAGAGGACGCCGCCGAGCCCCGCGAACGCGCCCAGCCGGCCGCGGTCCCATTGGGCGAGGACGTGGTCGAGGCCCTGCCGGGCGGCCTGCCGGAACTCCGGGCGGGGTACGAGATGGTCGAGGTAGGCGAGGAACAGCACGACGCCCGCGGAGCCTTGGTAGAGGTCGGCCTCGATGTCCACCTGGGCGAGCCGGCCGCCCGCCAGCTGGTACGAGGTCCAGGGCGCGGGGGCGTCGGGCGACCTGAGTTCGCCGCACAGCCGGTTGCCGATCCTGACGGCGTAGTCCAGTGAGGTGGCGACGAAGGAGGGGCTGCTGATCTCGCCCGTGGAGAGGCTGGCGGCGATGTACTGGCTCTGCTGCTCGCGGTTCTCCTCCGACAGCCGCCTGATGCGGGCGGCGGCGTGGTCGATCGGCGAGATGTCCAGGGGCGAGGGCAGCGGTTCGCTGTGCGCGTGCACCAGCTGCCGGGCGTGTGCGGCGGCGGTGAACAGCGGCACGTCCAGCTGCCACATGGCGTTCACTTCGCGCGCGGCGAGGATGCCTTCGGCGTCCCAGGTGCGGGGGAAGGTGCGCACGGTGTTGGCGAGCAGGTCGACTTCGAGGGGCTCGGTCAGGCACCGCGGGTGGCGGGCGGCGCTCAGCAGCTGGGCGTAGATCTGGGTGCCCCAGTTGATGAAGCGGGCCGTGACCCAGCTGAACGTCTCCATCACGAAGTCGACGGCCGCGTCGGGTTCCTTGGCGAACCAGGCGTAGACCCGGTCGAAGCCCTCCATGATCGATTCTGCGTGGTCCTCGGGGCGGACGAGCTCCTCGCCGAGGAAGACGCGGTTGGAGGCGCTGGTCTCGACGTGGACGCCGGTGCGGTGCACCACGGACGCCTCGAAGCTCAGCCCCTCGCCGTTCCGGCGGGCCACCGGGACGGGGACCTCGTATCCCTCGCCGCCCGCGTAGCCGCTGATCCGCATCTCGGCGGCGGCCTCCTCGCCCGGCCGCGCGGAACGCGGCCACTCGAGCAGTCCCGTCTTGAACACGGAGTCCAGGAGGGTGCCTTCGGACTGCGAGCGGCCCCGCGGGTGAACGCCGAGGACGGTCTCGGCGTCGCACACGAAGGCGTGCCCGTCGGCGACGAGGATGTTCTCGAAGTGCAGGTCGCTGCCGCCCAGCACGTAGAAGATCGCCAGGTAGCCGCCCAGCTCCTCGTAGATCCGCTGGACTTCCCGGTGCGTCTCGACGCGATTGCGCCCGGCGGGTATCAGGGCTTCGTAGCCGTAGCCGTCCCGCGGCAGGACGGGGCGGGTCGCGAAGTCGACGACTTTGTCGTCCGCCAGCCGGGCGAGCAGGTCCTGCAGGGCCGCCTCGGAGCGGACGCTGCGCGGCTTGTAGAAGAATTCGGCCGTGCTTCCGTCGGCGAGCACGACGTCGACGCGGGCGACGGTACGCGCGCCCGCGTGCGGATCGGAGTCGCCCAGCCGAAGGGACCGGAATTCGGCGATCCGCTGACCGAAGAATTCCTTTCCGATGGCCTCCGCGTCGGCCGCCAGGCTTTCGAGGATGTCCCGGCCGAAGGAGGTGAGCAGGGCGGTGGTGTGCGCGAGCCAGCGGCCGAGCACGGGGAATTTCAGATAGAAGCGGTGATAGGCCGCGCTGTCGGCGAACGTGGCGTCGAGATAGGCCAGATACTCGTCGCGACCGGCCTTCGACTTGTCGATTCCGGTCTGTGCGCAGTGCACGTTGGCGTCGGCTTCCACGGCCCAGGCCATGCTCAACTCGAAGCGGTCGAGCAGGTGGAGCTGCATGTCCTCGACCAGCTTGGGGCTCAGCAGGGCGCTGCCGTTCTCCGCCGCGCCGCGTACGGCACGCAGGGCACGCCCCAATTCGCACAGGAACGGCTCGCATGCCTTGGCCAGCCGCCCGTAATACACGTCGAACGCGCGCCAGGCGGGCTCTTCGGCCGCCCCGGGACCGGTCCGCTCCCGGCCGAAGGCGCCCAGGGCCGTCCGGTAGGTGGGCAGCCAGGCGCCGTGCAGGGTGCTCAGGAGCTCGCGCGTCTCCTCGTCCGCCTCGCCCAGGCCCAGTTCGATGCGGCGGTACGCGGACAGCACGCCGACGAGCTCGTCCTTGGTGTACTGGGGCGGCCTGGACCGGTGGAGGGACTCCTGGTGGAACTTGTCGGCCAGCTTCCCGGCCAGTGTGTCGATCTTCCAGCGGTCGAACGCGTCGAGCTCGACCGCGGTGCCGCCCCCTCCGGCCGCCGCGGCGCCGCCCGACGCGGCGACGACGCGCGATCGCTCGGTCAGATTGGCCGCCCGCGCTGCGATGTCCAGCGGATACGCGTTTGCCATGTGCGAAACTCTCCTGCGGTCGAGGTCGGGAGCGCTCGTGGCCGGGGCTCCGCCGCGCGGCGCGACGCGGTGGGCCGGCGAGGGCCGACCCACCGCGTCATCACACCGGGCGGGCGTTACCGCCCAAGGGCAACGGCCGCTTACTTGGTGTTGCCGTCACACACGAAGGTGAACGGGCCGAAGCTGCAGCTCTGCTTGCAGGCGAAGGCTTCCGTAGCGGCGATGTCCTTGGTCCAGAAGTCGAGGGACGCCTGGTCCTGCTGCTCCACGGGCGTGGGCAGGACCGCGGTCGAGGCACCGAACGCGGCCGGGTTCTCGATCAGCGCGGCGCGGAAGTCGGCGTCCACGACGGACTGCTGAAGAATCGAAGCGGTCATGACTTACCTCCGATGTTGAGGTGAATCCCGACACCTGGCGATGTCAGGACGTCAGCCGGGCGACCAACGTGATACCGGACTGCTGCTCGGCGTTCCGGAGTTCACGAATGGCCGGGCCCATGTTTTCGCTCTTGTTCTGCCAGGCGACCAGTTCCTTCTCCTCGCTGGAGACGCCCTCCCCGAGCCACAGGGCTTCGAGCCAGGCTTTCGTCGCGAAGGGATGGAGATTGGTGAGGGGAGTGATCCGGGCCAGAGCCGGCTCCTCGTGGAGCGCGAGAGCGAGCTCCAGCGCTTCACGCAGCTTGCCGTCGGGCGGCAGCAAGGAGCACAGAACCATGAGCTCCTGGATGCGGCGGATGATATCCACGTCCTGGTAGATCGTCGGTTCCTTGGCGCTTTTCATGGCCCGTCCCCATCCAGTCGGCTCCCGGTGAGAACGACAGTAGGGGCGCCCACTTTCACTACGGTTTCAGTCCGCTTTCAGAAAACCGGAGTCCGCGGCGGTGCCGTGGTGGGGGGGTTGGGTGGGTCAGCTCCCCAGCCCCGGAAGCACCACGGCGCCGGGCAGTTCGGCGAGTGCCTTGCCTGGGACGATGAGCTTGCCGCGCCGGCTGCCGCTGCCGACGATCAGGTGGGGGCTGTCGGCGACGGCGGCGTCGACGAGGACGGGCCAGCCGGCGGGCAGCCCGATCGGGGTGATGCCGCCGTACTCCATGCCGGTCGCGGCGAGCGCGGTGTCCATGGGCGCGAACGACGCCTTGCGGGCACCGAGGTGACGGCGTACGACGCCGTTGACGTCGGCGCGGGTGTGACCGAGGACGAGGCAGGCGGCGAGGGTGGTGGTGCCCCCGCGCCGGGCGGCGACGACGACGCAGTTGGCGGACTGCTCCAGCAGCCAGGGGCCGTAGCTCTCCGCCAGGACGGCGGTGTCGGCCCGTTCCGGGTCGGTGTCCACGTAGCGCAGCTCGGTCACGGGCACGGAACCGCCCCAGCCGCGCACGGCGGCGGCCACGGGCGGGACCAGCAGGCCCAGGCACTCCACGGCGGGCCGGACCTCGTCGAAGGCGTCCATCGGCGTCGGGGTCGGCGAGCTGTTCATGCCCGCCAAGCTAACAGCCGTGGCCCGTGCCGGCGGCGCGGCTCAGCGGGCGGGCGGTACCGCCACCACCATGGTCATCTCGACGGGCTCGGAGCCGTCGTTGCGGTAGGTGTGCGGCACGTTCGCCTCGAAGGTCGCCGAGGTGCCGGCGGGGACGGTGTGCTCCTCGCCGTCGACGACGAGCGTGAGCTCGCCGGCCGTCACCCGCAGCAGCTCGATGGTGCCGGGCGGGTGCGCGTCCGAGACGCTGCTGTCACCGGGCACGATCCGCCACTCCCACAGTTCCAGCGGCCCGCGCGCCTCGGTCCCCACCAGCAGCGAGGTGTGGCTGCCGGCCTCGGTGGACCACATCCGCACCACCTGTTCCGGGGGTACGAGCCGGACGCGGTCGCCCTGCTCGTAGTCGAGGAGGGTGGTGATGCTGACGCCGAGGGCGTCGGCGAGCTTGACCGTGGTGCCGACGCTGGGGTTCGTACGGGCCTGCTCGATCTGGATGATCATGCCCCGGCTGACGCCCGAGCGTGCCGCGAGGGCGTCAAGGGTGAAGTTGCGCTCGCCGCGCCAGCGCTTGAGGTTGCGGGCGAGCGACTGCGTGAGCTGCTCGAGGTCCGTCACAGTCCGTCCAGTCAAATATATTAATGAATGAAGTTCAGCAGCATGCACTACGGTGTCATGGACGCCACCATTCACCACACTGTACTGCGAGGTCTCCCCCATGACACCGGTCTTCGCCCTGGCCACCAGCCTCATGTGGGGGCTGGCCGACTTCGGCGGCGGGCTGCTCACCCGGCGCATGCCCGCCCTGACCGTGGTCCTGCTCTCCCAGCTGCTGGCCGTGGGCGCGCTGGGCGCCATCGTGATCGCCACCGGCGGCTGGTCCGAGATCGGACCCCAGCTGTGGTTCGCGGTGGCCGCCGGCGTCGTGGGCCCGGCGGCGATGCTCGCCTTCTACAAGGCCCTGGCCCTCGGCCCCATGGGCGTCGTCTCCCCGCTGGGCGCGCTGGGCGGGGTGGCGGTGCCGCTGGGCGTGGGCCTGGTGCTGGGCGAACGCCCGGGGATCCTGCAGTTCGCGGGCATAGCGGTGGCGGTGGCGGGCGTGGTGCTGGCCAGCGGCCCGAGCAGGGGCGGCGCCCCCGTGCAGCGCCAGACCCTGATGCTGACGATGATCGCGGCGTTCGGCTTCGGCTCCGTAATGGCCCTGATCGCCGAGGCCTCGCACAACCTCACCGGGCTGTTCCTGGCGCTGTTCGTGCAGCGCGTGTGCAATGTGGCGGTGGGCGCGGGCGCGCTGTACGCCTCTGTGCGACGCGGCAACCCATGGCTGCCGGAGGAGGGCTGGAGCGGCATCCGCTCGGCGCTGCCCGCCCTCGCCTTCGTCGGGCTGGCCGACGTGGCCGCCAACGGCACGTACTCCATCGCCGCGAACAACGGCCCCGTGACGGTGGCGGCCGTCCTCGCCTCGCTGTACCCGGTGGTCACCGCACTCGCCGCCCGCGGCGTCCTGCGCGAGAAACTCCAGACCATCCAGGCCGCGGGCGCGGGCCTGGCACTCGTCGGCACGGTCCTCCTGGCGACGGGCTGACGCACGGCCCCTCAACAGCCCGGCGAAGGGCGCGCGGCACTTCTCAGTGACCTTGGCCGGGTGCCGCCGCACACGGCTTCGGCCAGGAGCGGTAAGTCCGGCTCCGGCCAACTTCAGCCGGTTTCTCTACGGGCCCGCGTCCCCGCCTTCTGTACGCGCCGGGGCGCACAGCGGCCTGTCCCGTGATCGACTCCCGGCAGGTGAGGGGGCGTCAGCGGTATGTGGTGTGGGCAGGGTGATCCGATCGGGCTCGCTCGTTGGCGCTATCGACCGTGGACGGGGTCGGGCCACCGGTATGGACTCGTGCCGTCTGGCGAGGCAGACTTGAGTTCGGCGGGATCTCTGCGGCAGCCAGCCCGGACGTAACGTTCGGAGAGAAGCCGGTCTCGTCGTCTCGGTGGCCCGGATGCTGGTCGTCGACGACACCTCTCCCGGCCAGGAATCCCGGTCGGCATCCGATTCGTGTTCGGCACCGAACCGATCGACTCGGCACCACCAGCCCGCGAGCAAGCGAGATCATCGCCGCCTACTGGTTGGCTCGCCGGATCCGGCGCCAGCGCCCGCCATGCCGAATCTGTGCAACATCGCCTCGACACAGCGAACCGGAACCGTGAACTCCCACGCTGTCTACGTAAGGACACACGCGCCATGAACGACCCGACTCGTGTCACCGGCGGCCCCGAGCGTCAGCTGCTCGAATACATGCTCGACCATGCCCGGGCCGAGCTGATCGATACCGTGCGCGGCCTGTCGGAAACAGAGGCCCGCCGCCGTCTCGTTCCGTCCATGATGACGTCGATCGGACTGGTCAAACACGCCGCGTTCGCGGAAAGGAAGTGGTTCCAGCACATCTTGGGAGGTTTGCCGGAATCCGAATGCGACGGTGCGATGGTGGGCGAGGCCAGTTTCGTGGTCAGCGACCACGAAACGGTCGCCGACGTGATCGCCGAATTCGAGCGCGCCGGCAACCGCGCACGTACGATCGCTGCCGACATCGACCTCGACGCCACCCGAGGACACCCCACCTTCGGCAGCGTCAGCCTGCGATGGATCTACCTGCTCATGATCCAGGAATTCTCCCGCCACGCCGGCCACAGCGACATCCTGCGTGAGCAGACCACCACCACCCGCCGGACGTGAGCCAGACCACCAGACCCGCCGAGGCGACCCCACGACGGGCGCCGTTGAACGCACCGAACCGGCAGGAGGCCGGCGTCAGCCGGGCCACCATGAACCGCGCGACCGCAGCCCGCCGGTAGGGCGACATGCCCGACTGTTTCAGCGGAAGGTTCTTGTCATCGTGCCGGAACTCGTCCCGCACGCAGGCCAGCAGCTGGGCGCCGTACCTGGCCGGCACGCTGCTCTTGCCGTGGACGACGTGCGACTTGGCCGCGTACATGCTGCCGGCCTTCGCCAGGATGCTCCGGGCCTGGTTGTACTCGGCAGGAGGACCGCCGCCGCGTGCTGCGTGCCACATATCCGCCGTGGTCGCCGTGGCCCGCGCCATCACCCGCGCCCTGGCCGCCGATCACTGGTCTCGGGGCGTCACCTGGTGCACGAAGGAGGTCCTGGACTGTTTGGACGCACGTCTTCGGGACCAGCGCACCAGCGTTTCGT
Source organism: Streptomyces sp. NPDC046261 (assembly GCF_040646235.1). Classification (NCBI taxonomy): domain Bacteria; kingdom Bacillati; phylum Actinomycetota; class Actinomycetes; order Kitasatosporales; family Streptomycetaceae; genus Streptomyces; species Streptomyces sp. NPDC046261. Next base: position 111,310 of record NZ_JBEYZU010000010.1, read on the forward strand.
GGCTCCATTGCGTACCAAGTTAAGAGGGCGGATCACGACCGCCGTGTGGAGGTCCCTAGGCTGGCGCGATGGGCAACGTCTTCGGCAGCGGCGGCACGGGTGACGACCTGTACCTGTCCAACGGCGGGACGGCCGCCTTCCTCGACGTGCTGTGGCTGGCCGTCTCGGACCTCGCCCGCCGACCGTGGGACTTCCGGTTCGCCGCGCTCCTGGCCCTGCAGGACCAGACCGTCATGGGGCGCGGGGTCGTCGGATTCGACCTGAAGGACATCGACTGGGGCGGCACCCCGACCGAGCGGGCGCGAGCCAAGGACTTCGTGCTACGGGTGATCGACCTCGCACTGGAACGGCACCGCTGGGACGAGCTGAGCTACGAGCCGCCGTACGTGTCCGGCTACCTGCAGCGGTACCGGGCCGTGGTCGATGCCTTCACCCCGCCAGCGCACCCCGCCGACGAGGAGGTCTTCCCGGGCCCGGACATGGCCGTCACGGCCTCGTGCGTCCGCCACCGGGTCCTGGACGCCCTGCCGTACTGGGAGGGCTGCGTCTTCTGCACCGGGGGGATGATGCGGTCGCCCGCCGACCTGGCGGGAGAGGAGCCCACCGCCACGGCGCGGCAACCCGGTCACGATAGTCCGGCGGAATGACCGGGCACCGCCGGCCCGCGGTCGGCGCGCCCGCCCGAACACAGGCCGACAGGCCAGCCGACGGAGCAGGAGCTGGACATGCCCGGAAGCCGAGCGTGGGTTACTCCCAACCGCCCGGCAGCCAGAGACGCCGTTGCGCCGCCGGTCTCCACAAGTGGAACAAGCATGGCCGGCTCAGTTCCGGCGCGCTCGTAGTGGCAGCAGCGATCCGACTATGGCTCCGCTCGTGACCTGTAGGGCAGGACCTAGGCTTCCGCCGTGAACGACATCGCACATGGCATACGGATCAGACCAGGCAGCCTGGCCGACGCACCGGCCATTCTGGACATGCTCGACTCCGCGGTGGCCTGGATGAACGATCGCGGCAACACCGAGCAGTGGGGCACGACACCGTATTCGCAGAAGCCCGGCGCGGTGGAGCGGGTGGAGCGGTACACGACCGAGAACGCCCCATATATCGCGGAGTTGGCCGGAGTAGCCGTCGGAGCCCTGGTGTTGGGCTGTGGGCCCAGCCCGCAGATGCCGATCGCGCCGGCCGAGGAACCCGAGCGGTACACCCGGCTGCTGGTCTCCGACCGACGGCACGTCGGTCTGGGCATCGGGGCGGCGCTGCTGGCCCATGCCGCCGAGGAGACCCGACGGGCCGGCGTGGCGCTGCTGCGGGTCGACTGCTGGGCGGGCGGAGGGGGCGAACTGGTCGCGTTCTACGAGCGCAACGGTTTCACCCCCACCGACCGTTTTCTGTCCGAGGCATGGCCGGGACAGGTGCTCGCCCGGCGGATCGGCTGACGGCCGAGGCAGGCCGTCGGCAGGTCAGTGCGCGGGCTGGAGGTGAAAACACGATCGGAGAGCGCGGCGGGGTGGTAGGAGGACACGTACACCCCGTCGCGCTGCGGGACCAGCCCGTTGTCGAGCCAGAAGCGGCCGTCCGTGCCGTCGTCCAGCACCAGAACGGGCGAGTCCATTCCATTCGTCCTCCAGCCGACTGTCGATCTCCCAGCGGCCGGAGGTATCGGTGATCTTCCAGCACCGCTGCTGAGAGATCAGGCGGAAGCGCTGCTGGCCCTTGGTGTACTGCCCGCGGAACGTCGCGGGCCGCACCCGGACCAAGACCTCCCTCCCGAAAGGCCTCAGCCGCTCCACGGCCTCAGCCAAGAGCTGCCGAATCCCTGCCTCCTGCTCGCGTTCGCGCTCCACCCGCTGCCGGGCCGCGCTCGCGAAGGCATCAGCCCGGAGCGCGCTGCTCGTACCTCGTCATCAAGACCACCCAAAACCGGCAGCGTATCTGCGCGGACTGACACCGGGAACGAGGCGAGTTGACGGCACCAGAGCCCGACCGGTCAAGAGTGGGCGCCCGGCTCGTCCGCAGGACCGTCTGAGAGTGGACACCGTCCAGCGCAGGGCGCGGCACGCGGCCGTCGGTCCGTGGGCGGTCGTTGATCAACGGGCTGTCACCGTCATGCGCAGGGTACTGGGCCGTGGATGGACGCCGTTGATTTCGCGGACGGTTTCGCCGGGGGCCAGGCGTAGCTTCCAGCGGGGCAGCAGGGTAGTGATCGTGGTCAGCATCTGCGCCCAGGCGAAGTGTTCGCCGATGCACCGGTGGCGTCCCGCGCCGAAGGGAGTGAAGGCGCCGGCCGGCAGCGGCTTGGCGGCCCCCGGCAGCCACCGGTCCGGATCCAGGCGCAGCGGATCCGGGTAGAGGCGGGGATCGCGCTGGATGGTGTGCGGGCTGTAGCCGATCTCGGTTCCCGGCGGCAGTTCAACCGCGCCGAGCCGCAGGGGCGCGACGGTACGCCGCATGACCAGCAGCACACTGTGCATGCGCAGCGTCTCCTGTACCGCTCGCCAGGTGTATCCAGGCCGTCTCTCCAGTCTTGCGGCAGCGGGGCACTGGTCTCGGTCACCACCTGTCGCTCGACCTGTGGGTGACGGGCCAGGTCGTGGAAGAACCAGGCGAGGCCGGCCGCGGTGGTGCCCACCCCGGCGATGAAGATGCTGAAGGCTTCGTCGTGCACCTGCCGGGGGAACATCGGTTCGTCGCTCACCGGGGCACGGGCCGACAGCAGACGGCTGATCACGTCCTCGCCGCCGGGGTCGGCGAGTCGGCGGGTGATGATCTCGTCGATCGCCCGGTGGACGGCGCGGCTGGTGGCCGTCACACGCCGGTTGCAGGGCAGGGGGAAGCGCTCGAGGAAGGCGGGGCTTTGGTACTGGCGCATCAGGTTGTCCAACAGGACCGGCACGGCGCGACACATGGCGCGAACGGTGCCCTCGTCGGCGCTGCACCCGAACAGGGCGTCGGTGGTGTTGCGGACGACCAAGTCGGTCATGGCCTGCCGCACATCGACCACCTGTCCCGTTCGCCAGGAGGCGCTCAGGCGGGCGACGTTGCGTCGCATCACGGCGCTGTGGGCGGCGATGCCGCTGCGTCGCAGCGCCGGCTGCATCAGCCGGCGCTGTCGGCGGTGGAGGTCCCCTTCGGACCCCAGCAGCCCCTTGCCGACCAGTTTCCGGCCCCGCTCGAAGAGGATTCCGCGGGCGGTCCTGTCGGCGTCCGTGACGAGAACGGCGTGCAGGTACCGGGGCTCGTTGAGGATGTACATCGGGGTGGTGCCGATCTGGATGCGTACGATCTCGCCGAGTTCGCGGACGGCCTCCAGGAAGGCGAAGGGCCGGTTGACCAGGGGGATGGCGTGGCCCAGCAGGGGAAGCCGCCCGGGCGCGACGGGCAGGTCGCGTTCGGCGGCGGACTTCAACGGCTGCGAGGCGTGAGCGTCAGCCCGACGCGCCCGCGGGGCGGCAGAGCGATGGCCAGGCGGGGCGGGGATCCCCAGTCACGTTCACGTCGTAGCGGCTCAGTACCGTGGCCAGGACGAGCACCGACTCCATGACGAAGAACGCCTGCCCCACGCGCTGGTGGGCGCCGTCCCCGAAGGGCGGATAGGCCACAGCGTGGTGCCGGCCGGCACGGGCACACGGCCTACCACGTCGCCCTCCCGGGCCACTCGGGTAACGGCCCAGGCCATCGAGTACAGCCGCATTACCTCGGCCATCACCTGCTGGGTGAACACGAGCTTCCGTACGTACTCGGGTCTCGGCGGCCCGCCGGCCAGCACCCGGTCCGCCTCCTCTGACCCCGGCCGCGACGGCCGGGGGGCCGGGCCGGCACCCGGTAGCCCCCAACCCTGGGATCCATCGCCGAACTCCTCTCCCAGCCATCCTGCCGAACTCGCCTGACCAATGTGGCGGAACAGGCGGCTTGTCGCGCCGCTTTTGACCCCTTGCTGGACACCTACCTCCCGCCCCACGTGCCGGCGACGGCGCGAAAGGTGGCCGACGTCCTCGACGTGCCGCAGCCCGCTCCCGCGTGACGTAGCGGCCGCGGCTTCGCTGAGGACGGCGCGACTCCATAGTCGGGTCCCCAGGACGCCGGCTAATCGCCTGGGGACCGCGCTCTGCCTGACTCGGGGTCAGATCTCTCCCAATTGCTGCGGCGGTGAGCCAGTCGGCGGCTTCAGCCTCGCCCCCTGCCGCCAGTCGCGCCCGGCCGGCGGCGCATGCACGGGCGCCCCGGAGGGCGCCCAGCGTTCAAATCCGGACCTTCAGCGAGATCCGTCCGAGCGCATCCCGCGATCGTCGGTGAGCACCGAAGCACTGGGCGAGGACCTGCGCCATCGGTGCCGCCCTCCAGGAGCAGCAACCCTATGGGCACGGGCCGACGCCGTTCGCATGGCGCCTCCCCCTGATTGCGGACCACGTCATAGCCCCGGCCCGTGGGCGCCTTCCACCGCTTTCGGCGGAAGGCGCCACCACTGGTTCGCTATTGGACCGTCAGTCGTGTTCAGTGCCGCTGCGGACGGCCGCCGCGGTCGATGCGCAGCTTGCTGGTCCGGACCGACTTGTCGACAGAGGTGCTGTTGTCGATTGCGGTGCTCTTGTCGACCGTGTTGCTGAGCTCGGCCTCAGTGCTCTGCCCGCAGTGGTTGTGGTTGGCCTGCTGGACGTTGGACAGGTCCGCGCTGCCGCCCTTGCCGCCGTTGGCCGTGGCCCCCTGGTGCTGCGCGCCGCTGCTCGCGCCGGAGCCGCCGCTGCCCGGGCCTCCGGTGCCGACGCCGCCCCTGCCGGGGCCGCCGGCGGCGGGACCGCTCGTACCAGAACCGCCCGGGGCCGAGCTGCCCTCGTCGCCGAAGACCGGACCACCGATGTTGCCGAAGCCGCCGCCGTTGTCGGCCGCCCCGGAACCGCCCCCGGCGTTACCGCTGGTGGCATTGCCACCAGCCCCGTTGCCACCGGTGCCGGCCCCGCCTGCGCCGTCACCGCCCACGCCGACACCCAGGAGATCCTGGGCCTGACGCACCACCGCGGTTCCGCCGGAGGCGTCGACCAGAGTGGCGTTGTACGGGTTGTTGCAGTAGATGGGCGCGTATCCCTCGCCCTGGCCCGCGGCCGAGGCGGTCCCGCATCCGACCCCGAGAGTGGTAACGGTCAACATGGCGGCGGCAGCGACCCTCTGAACGATGCTCACAGTCTTCCTCCCCATCGGCGCCGGTGCGCGTATGACCGGCGTACTTTCACGTCGAGTGAACTGTCGACCGTGTGAAAAGTGACGGGTTGAGGCGGGTTAAATACGGTGCGCCGCCTTTACGGTATTCACCTGATCTCGCGCACGCTCGCCGGGCCTATGCGTTGACGAGCCGCTGGGGATACGGGCACCCGCGCCGGCCAAGGGCACCCGGCGACGGACGGGCACCGCCTTCCACCGTCACCACCCAAGCCCCGGGACACCCAGGTTGAAGATCCACGGATCGGCGCATCCGAGCACCGCCCCTGCGGCAGCCCCTGCGGCAGTCCCTGTCAAAAGATGACAGCATCACCCTAACGGGTGGATCGTGCGAAAAGCGGCCCTATAACTCTAATTCCCCTGCTGTCATGAACAATGCACCTCCACGGCTCCCCTCCTGAGGGAAGGAAACCTCGTCATGCACGCACCGAGGAACGTGATCAGGACTGTCGTGACAGCCACAGCAGCGGTGCTGATGACGGTGGCCGCCATGGCCACCCCCACACAGGCCGCCGAAGGCACCTTCTTCTACACACGCGCCGACACCGGGCGCGAGACCTTCCTCGGCTCCACGCCCAACGGCCAATGCCTTGCGATCCCCGGCGGCGCAAGCATGGCCCACAACGACACCGACACCGATGCCCGCCTGTACACCAACAGCACCTGCACCTCGACCAGCAGGTTCCTCGGCTCCCGCCAGCAGTCAGGGGAGTACACCGCGCCCTACCCGACACACGTGATGTTCGGATAGCGGCAACACCAGCAACCACCACCCACCGCTGCGGCCCCGCAACCAGCACCGAGCTGCCGGAACCGGGGCCACGGCCAGGCTCAGCGGCTGGTGCGGTGGTGCGGGCGGCCGGGCCACGGGGTGGCTGCCGCTTGCAGCTGATTTTGCGAGCTGCCAGAGAGGCGAAGACGTCGTGAAATGAGGGGGGCGGGGTCAGCCCCCGTAGGTCAGGTGGGCCTGCCGGCCGACACCGGTACCGCCCGCGCCCGGGACGGGGACCAGTACGGGTGTGCCGTGCAGCTTCAGGTGGGTAGCGAGCATGTCAGCTCAGAGGTCACCATCACGCGGTGGATATCGCGCAACTCCCGCTCCAGGACGTCCTGCTGTCCCCCCTAACCGGCGACCAGGCACCGAACGCGGTGGTGCCGTGCGGCGGCACTGCGACGGTGATGCCATGCGGGGAGAGCGTGAGGACCTGGCCCGGCAGGACGCCGACGTCCGCCGTGCCCCCCCGGCGGACGTCGGGGCGCGCCAGCGGGTTCATCCCCCCGTCACAGCCAACGGCGGCATATACGGCACCAACCGCCGAAGGACCGGCCCGCCCACGGGCATCGGCCCCCAGGGCAGCGGAGGCGGTCACCGTGGCCGGAGCACGAAGCGCGTTCACAGTACGTGAGGGCGTGTCGGTTTCACGGCTGACGCACCTGGTCGCCTCACCGCTGCCGACCAGCTCCTGCACATCCTCGCCACCGCTCCACTCCGCCCCGCCCCCGGTGGCATCACAGCCCCGCAGCTCGGGCACAGGCCACCACCGTGTGCCCGCGCTGGCCGCGGCACCCGGCCGGGCGCAGTGGGTGTCGTCGCCCCGACGCGTCCCGGCTGGTGCCGACCGACCGCTCCGTGGCCGTCAGGCCCCAGTGGTGGACCCTGGACGGACGATCATCAGCACGGTGACAACTGCCCAGGAGAGGGCGAACAGCCCGGTGACCATCGACAGCCGGGGCAGCCGCGCGGCGGCCGAGCGCGCCGCTTCCTCGCTCCAGGGCTCGTCCAGCACGGCCATGACGGCCCCTTGGGTGTACACGGCGATGCCCAGCAGCACGGCGGCCACAGCGGTCAGGGCCATCGATGCCACGAGCCAGGCGTCGCCGAGCACGCCCATCTGCTTGGCGGTGGCCATGCCGAAGACCGGGACGCTGACGCCGAGGACGGCATAGACGCGGGTGACGCGGTGGAGCAGCCGGACGGCGGGCAGGGCCGGGCGCGGGCCGGCCTGGCCCTCGGCGGGGGCCAGGGCCTCCCCGGCGTAGCGGGGGAAGAGGCTGGCGGCGACGGTGGCCGGGCCTATCAGCAGTACGGCGGCCAGGACGTGCAGGCTGAGCAGGAGCTTTGTCATGGGACCGCGACCCTTCGAGTTTCAGTCTGACTTAAACTCGTCGGACGTTACCATCCCTCTGTGCCAGGGGAACGGCGAGCCCCACCGGTACGGGACACACCAGAACGCCGGACACACGAGAAGCAGGAGCAGGTGGCACGGCCTTGGCGGCAGACGACCCCGCAGACGCCTCCCGCGAACGTTCCCGGCAGCCCGCCGCGCCTCCCTCGTTGCCCTTCGCACTGCTGCTCGTCGGCGCGGGGCGCATGGTCCAGGAGGAGGTGAACCACCGCCTCGAGGACCAGGGCCACTCGCTGCGACTCATGGGGGCCCTGGGGCATCTGGCGCACGAACCCGGTCTGTCCTACAGCGAGCTGGGTCGCCGCGCCGGCGTCACGGCCCAGAGCATGCAGGCCACCGTGCTCCGCCTCGAGCAGGCGGGTGCCGTCGCCCGGACGACGCCGACCGGGCGCGGCCGGACCGCCGAGCTCCACGTCACCGAGGAGGGCCGGCGCATGCTGGAGGACATGCGGCACACACTGGCCGGGGTCGAGGAATCACTCCTGGACGGTCTCTCGGCCGCGGAGCGCGCCGCTCTGGGCGCGACTCTGGGCCGTCTTCTCGGCAACCTCGACCGCCTGCGGCACCCGACCCCGGACGCATCGGACGGCAACTCGGCGCGCGCTCGCCGATAGGGCGAGCAGGCCGGCCACCGCCCCGCGGCGCGGTTCAGGCAGTGGCCGGATGTGATGCTGCGCGGCGTGGCGCCGCCCTCAGAGAGAACGTGCCACCAGTGGCAGCCCTGGCGGCTGGATTGCGACCCGAGCGTCAACGTAGGCGCATATTTCACCCGGTCAGGTGACCTCTGGTGTGGGGTCGTCGAGACCGTCATGCTCATCCCCAGCGCAACACATGCCGGACAAGTCACCCTACTGCAAGGGGATTTCGCATGCGCACAAGATTCGCCACTGTCCTCCTCGCCCTCACCGTCGGACTCGGCGGCACCCTGGCTCCCGCCGCAGCCACCGCTCACCCGCACTCCGCACCGGCGTCCGTCGCGCGTGTCGTGAAGGCCCCCGGCTTCAACGCCAGCGGGACCTGGACCATGTACCAGAGCAACCTGATCAACGCCACGCTCACCGTGACCCAGGACGCTCAGGGGAACCTCACCGGCACCGCCAGGAAGGGATCCACGACGGGATCCGTGACGGGCACCATCGAGCAGGGTTTTGTGGACGGCAACTACATCTACTTCGTCATCCCCTGGACCGACGGCACCAGGGGCCGCTGCATCGGCTCCCTCGGGACCGACCGCCGCCTCAGCGGGGTGACGACCGACGTGGCCCATCCCACCAGCCAGGCCACCTGGTACACCACCCAGACGTTCTGAGCTCATGCGCCGCCGGCCTCGCTGAACCGAACCCCCACAGGCCGGCCGGTGGCGCTGCCGACCACCCAGGACTCGGAACTGACGCTCGACGACCCGTTCACTCCCCCGGGCCGGCGTCGTCGCGCTGCTCCCCCGCCGCCAGGGCCGGGAGCTGTGGCTGCTCGGGCGGGTCGCTCGGGGCGGGTAGGCGGGGTGTCGCCGGCCCGGTGTCGTCCCTGCCGGTGGCGAGGCCGAGCCTGAGGTGGATGATGCGGGCGACATCGGCGATGGTGCCGTCGCTGCGCAGCAGTTCCAGGGGAGGGATGTCGACGTCGTACTGCTGGCGAAGCGAGGTCAGGACCTCCGTGGCCATCAGGGAGTCGATGCCGTACGTGTCGATCCTGCGGTGGTGGTCGATCTGTTCCACCGGCAGTTGAACGACGTCGGCGAGCACTTTGGCGAGCGAATCGGCGATGTACTTCTCGGACTCCTCGGGCGTCATCCTGGACAGCCGGCCGAGAATCTCGCCCCGGCTCGGAACCTGCTCGGATCCCCGCACGGGCACCAGGACGGCGAAACGCGGCACCCCCACGCTCCGCAGAAGCCCCCGCAGAACCGCCCAGTTGTAGCGGCCGGTGCCGGCCACGTCCCGCTGCCCGGTGAGGAACTCTTCCATGACCTCGAACACCTCGTGGGGCAGTACCGGCTCGATGCCCACCTGGGCCATGGTGTCCTGCAGGTTGTTGCGGGCGACGTAGCCGGTCTCGCCGACCGCTCCCAGGGCGACGGCCGTGGCGGGCAGCCCTTCCTGGCGGCGTCGGCGGGCCAGCGCTTCCAGGTAGAGGTTGCCTGCCACGTAACTGGACTGGGTGATGTGTCCGATGGCGGCGACGGCGGAGGAGTAGGCCAGGAACAGGTCGAGGGGCCGGTCACGGGTCAGGGCGTCGAGCACCGTTCCGCCGGCCACCTTGGGCGCGAGGCCGGCCCTGAACCGCTCGTCGGAGAGCGTGGCCAGGAAGGCGTCGTCCAGGTGCATGGCCGAGTGGACGACGCCGCGCAACGGCTGTCCGTCGGCCTCCGCTTCCGCGATCACGCGCCGCATCGTGTCGGTGTCGCACACATCCGCGGCATACGCCCTTGCCCGCACCCCCTGAGCCGCCAGGTCCGCCAGCAGCCCGGGGGCCTCGGGCGACTCGGCGCCCCGGCGGCCGGTCAGGGCGAGGTGGCGGGCGCCGCGCTCCGCGAGCCAGCGGGCGGTCGCCGCACCGAAGCCGCTGAGGCCACCCGTCACCAGGTAGGTGCCGTGGGGGGTGAAGCGTGGGGGCCGTACGGCGCGTTCGACCGCCGGCGGCTCGTCGAGCGGGTCGAAGCCCACCACGATCTTGCCGATGTGGCGCGAGTGCTGCATCGTCCGGAACGCCTCGGCGATCCGCGCGGCGGGATACACACTGTGCAGCAGCGGCCGGTAGCGGCCGCACCGGACGAGCGAGACGACCTCGGCGAACTGCTGCTTGGCCAGCTCGGGTTCGTCGAGGAGCTGGGCGAGGTCGACGGCGAAGAACGCGATGCTCTTGGCGAACGGGCGCAGCCGCAGCGGCTTGTCCTCAAAGATGTCCCGTTTGCCCAGTTCGACGAAGCGGCCGCCGGGCCGGAGGGCTTCGAGGCCGCGGGAGATGGCCTCGCCTGCCAGGGAGTTCAGGACGACGTCGACCCCGCGGCCGCCGGTGATCTCGCGGATGTCCTCGGCGAAGCGTACGGAGCGCGAGTCGAGGACGTGCTCGACTCCCATGGCGTGCAGGAGCTCGCGCTTGACCGGGCTGCCGACCGTAGCGATGACGTGCGCGCCGCGGCGGCGGGCGAACTGGAGCGCGGCGAGCCCGACGCCGCCCGCCGCGCCGTGTACCAGCACGGTCTCGCCCTGCCTGAGCCTGGCCAGGTATCCGAGCGCGTGGTGGACGGTGAGGAAGGCGACGGGGAGGGTGGCGGCCTCGGTGAAGGTCATTCCGGCCGGCATCCGGCCGACGGCGTCCGCGGTGGTGGCGACGTGCGAGGCGAAGGTGTCCGGTCCGAGGCCGAAGACCCGGTCGCCGACGGCCACCGAGGTGACGCCCGGCCCGACGGCCTCGACGACACCGGCGCATTCGAGGCCGGGGCCGGGCTCCCGGTCCAGCCGCTGCGCCCACTCGACGGGCGGCAGCACGCCGAGGGAGTGCATCAGGTCCCGGTAGTTCAGGGCCGCCGCGCGCACGGCGATGACGACGCGCCCGGGCCCCGGCTCGGCCGGGGGGCCGGTTTCCTTCCAGACGAGCCGGTAAGTCAGGCCCGGCTCGCGCACCTCCAGGGCGAAGGCGGGCACGCGGTGCCCTTCGGTGGTGCCCTGGGGGTTGTCGCTCACGTCGACCATCCGGGGAACGAAGCGTCCCTGGGTGGTGAGGGCGATCTCGTCCTCGTCGGAAGGGGTGAGCAGTTCCCGGGCGAGGCGGCGGCCGTCCCGGGCCGGGTCGTCGGGGGTGCGGTCCAGGGAGATGCGGCGCACCATCATGCGGGGGTGCTCGTTGGCCAGGGTACGGGCGACGCCCCAGGCGACCGCGTCGGCGGGGGCCAGGGCGCGTTCGGGAGCGGGCAGGGCTCCGCTGGGGCGGGTCACCAGCCACAGGGCCGGCCGGACTCCTTCCGGCAGCTCGTCGCATGCGGCGGCGAGCGATCGCAGCACGGCCGCGCGGCGGGTGGAGAAGTCGAGCAGGTCCTGGGGGGACCCCTCGTGGCCCTCGTCACCGTCGAGGAGGAGGACGAAGGACACCGCGTCGGTGTCCGCCGGGACGAGCCGTACCCACTCCTGGCAGGCGTCGGTGGCGGCCGGGGGGCGCACCACGCGTCCGCCGGCGCCCACCAGCGCCCGGGCCACCGCGTCCGGTAGGCCCGGCTCTTCTTCCGGCTCGCCGGCTCGCTCCGCGGCGACGATCCACACGGTCGTGTCGTCCGTGGTGGGCAGAGGATCAGGGGCGGCGGAGGTGCGCGGGGCTGCGGCCAGCAGGACGGACCCGTGGGCGTCGCGGATGCCGCGTCCGTCGCCGGTGCGGATGACGTCGGTGAAACCGCATTCGCGCAACAGCCGCGGCCACCGCGCGGCCGGCAGCAGCAGGACCTCGGGCCGCAGGTCGCGGTCCGTGTGACTCCAGAAGCTCTCCAGGGCGCCGAAGAACAGTGCGATGTCCTCGGCGTCGTGCTGCTCGATCACCAGAAGGTGTCCGCCGGGGGCCAGTAGGCGCTTGACCCAGGTGAGGGAACGGCGGAGGTCCTTGGCCGTGTGGAGGGCGTTCGAGGCGACGACCAGGTCGAAGCCGCCATCGGTGAGACCCTGGTCCGCGGGGTCGGCGTCCAGGTCGTAGGTGCGGTAGTCGACGAAGTCGTGGGCGCTGAACCGCCTCTCGGCCCTGCTGAGCAGGATCGCCGAGACGTCGGTGAAGACGTAGCGGGTTCGGTCCGGTGGCAGCAGTGGCAGCAGGGCGGCCGTGGTGCCACCGGTGCCGGCGCCGACCTCCAGCACACGCAGCGGCCGGTCTGCGGGCCAGTGGCGGATCATCGGCGTCAGGAGGGCCTGTGCCAGGCGGTTGTGGAAGCGGTACCAGGGAGCGATGTCGAACAACTGCTCAACCAGTTCCGCGCCGCCCTCGGTGAGGAACTCCAGCGGGTCCTTCGTGCCGCGCATCACCCCGCCCAAGCTCCGCGCATGGCTCATCGACAGGGCGATCTCGGCCGGGTAGGCGGGGAAGTCGCGTACCAGCCGCTGTGCGGCCTGCCACGCCGTGGACTCGTGGACGGTCAGTCGCCACCTGCCGTCCTCCTCGCGTCCGGCGAGACCCCGCCGTTCGAGGAGGCTCAGCAGGTACGCCCCCAGCCGGTGGAGGTGCCGGGCGACGTCCGGGCCCAGGACTTCGTCCGGGGTGAAGGACGCGGAGGGGTCGGGCAGCACTTCGGCGATGCCCTCGGCGAGGCCGAGCGCCACGACGTGCTTGTGGCGCAGCCGTCCCTGGTGGTAGCGGAGCGTGCGCCAGTCGGCGCGCAGTTCGTCGATGCGCGGCTGTGCGGCGGTCAGGATCTGTGACGGCGGGGGCAGGGGGGAGGGAGGGGCGGGCAGGTGCGGGTGCGGTCGGGCCCGCATGACCGTCGCGTAGCGGGTCAGCGGGGTCGTCCTCAAGCTGTCGAATCGTCGCAGGCGGCAGCCTTCCACCTCGGCCATGACGGTGCCGTCCTCGCCGGTGACGGTGATGTCCCAGCAGATCTCCGTCGCCGTGCGGGAGCGCTCGCGCACGTGGAACAGTCCTTGTGGGGGTGGTGTCTGCCAGACGCGGACCGCGTCGATCGCGCCGGGCAGGCAGGCGCGTCGACGCCGAAGGTCGCCGGTCAGGAACGGCAGCCCGCTCTGCAGGGCTCCGTCGAGAAGGACCGGGTGAATCTCGTAGTCGTCGCACGGGGCGCCGTGCCGGTAGGCCGCGAGGGCTTCACCGTCCCCGACATGCAGGAGGCCGCGCAGGATCCGGAAGTTCGGTCCGTACTCGAGCCCGGCGATCGCGACGGTCGCGTAGAGCTCCTCCGGGTCCACCCGCCCGCCGCATCGTGCGCGTACCGCGGCGACGTCGACCGGGGCGGGCCGCGGTCGCAGCAGCCGGCGCACACGGCCGCGGGCGTGATGCACCGGTTCTCCCGCGCGTCCGGTGACGCTGGTGACGGTGACCGCGCCGTCGTCGGGGGAAAGGTTGAGGAAAAGGCTGATGCTGCTCGGGTTCTGCCAGGGGACGGGCAGCATCCTGGTGATCTCCAGGTGCTCGAGCTCCGCCCGGCCACCCAGCACCTTCCGCCCCGCGGCCAGGGCCATCTCCGCGTAGCCCGTCGCGGGCAGCACTGCCGTCCCGCCGAGCCGGTGATCGCCCAGCCAGGGCACCAGAACGGGTTCGACGGGGCCGCGCCACGTCGGTTCGTACAGCGGAAGCCGGTCGCCGAGGAGCGGGTGGTCGACGCCGTCGTCCCGGAAAGTGCCCGACCAGGCACCGGGCGAGCCGTTCCAGTGCCGTTGCCTCTGCCACGGGTAGGCGGGCAGGTCGGTGACGCGCCCGGGGGCAGGGAAGTGGACGCTCCAGTCGAGGCTGGAGCCGGCCGCGATGAGTGCGGCCACAGCGGTGGCCAGGGCCGCCGGTCCCTCGCTTTCCTTGACGAGCGTGGGCACGACGGCTACGGGCGAGGTGCGCTTGTGCGTCAGCCTGCGCAGGTAGGGCCGCAGGATCGGGTGCGGGCCGATGTCGACGAACACGTCGTGCCCCAGCCCCAGGAGATGCTGCACCGCCTGGGCGAACAACACGGGTTCGCGTACGTTGCGCCACCAGTAGGCAGCGTCCAGCTCGGTGCCCTCGACGACGGCGGCGGTGACGGTGGAGACCATGGGGATGCGGGCAGGGAGGGGCCGCAATCCTTCGAGTGCGGCCTTCAGCGGCTGCTCGACGGGGTCCATGGCCGGGCTGTGGAAGGCGTGATCGACGTCGAGAAGAGTGCAGGTGACACCCTGTTTGGCCAGGTCTGCGGTGAGGGCGCCGAGTTGGCCGACGGGGCCGGAGACGGTGACGTCGCGGTCGGTGTTCACGCAGGCGACGCCGAGGGCGGGGTGGGCGGCGACAGCAGCCTCGGCACGCTCCCGCGGCAGGCAGACGGCGGCCATGCCTCCCGTACCGGCGGTTGCCGCCTGGGCGCGGCCCCGGGCCGCGATCACGCGGGCCGCGTCCGCCAGGGTGAGGGCACCCGCCACGTACGCCGCGGCCACCTCGCCGACGCTGTGCCCCACCACCGCTGCCGGTTCGATGCCCTGGCGTTTGAGGACCTCCACGATCGCGACCTGCACGGCGAACAGCAGCGGCTGGGTGACGTCCGTGGCGGCCGTGCGGACGTCGACGGCGGGGTCGGCCAGGGCCCGGGCCACCGACCAGCCTGTCCAGGGGGACAACTGGGCGTCGACCGCCTCGATGGTTTCCCGGAAGACGGGGTCCCCGGCGAGCAGGTCCGCACCCATGCCGGCCCACTGGGCGCCGTTGCCGCAGAACGCGAAGACGACGCGGCCGCGGGCGACGGCCTCTGCGACGGCTGCGTGGCCGGCCGTCCCCGGCTCGTGAGCTGCGTCCGTCTGCGGGGTGCCCCGTGTCGCTAGAACCGCCTCCGTCTGGTGAATCACGTCGGCCTGTTCCACCACATGGGGCTCTTGAAGTGCACCGGCTTCCCGAACGGCACTGGCCTCGTGAGGCGCGTCAGCGGTGTCAGCTTCTCGAGCCGTGTCCGTCTCTTGAGCGGCGCCGGCTTCTTTGGGCTTCGTCAGCCGTCCGGCAAGCTGTGTGAGGTGCTCGGCGACCTGTGCGGGGCTGGTGGCGAGCACGACGGCACGGTGCGGGTGCGCGCCGCGCCGCAGGCAGGTGGTGTACGCGAGGTCGTACAACTCCTCCGGTTCCGCTCGCGCCATCCGGTCGGCCGTCCGGCGGGCCGCCTCGGCGAGCGCGTCCCGGGTGCGCGCCGAGACCAGCACCGGCAGGGCCACGCCGGCCGGCGGCACCACGCGACGGGCGGGGGCCGGCGGCGCGGCGACGATCGCATGCGCGTTGGCGCCGCCGAAGCCGAAGGAGTTGACCCCCACCACACTCCGTTGGCCGATCTCCGCGTCGCGGCGCTCGAGCACCGGCGACAGGCGCAGGGCGCGGAAGTCGACGTGCGGGTTGGGTGGAGTGGCGTACAGGGTCGGTGGGATGACCCCATGACGCAGGACGAGCAGCGCCTTCAGCAGCCCGGCAACACCGGAGGCGGGCTCCAGGTGTCCGAGGTTGGACTTGACCGAGCCGATCGGCAGTTCTCCGCGGGTGCGTCGGGCGCCCAGGGCACGGCCGATGGCCTCGCACTCGATGGGATCCCCGGCGGGGGTCCCCGTGCCGTGCGCCTCCACGTAGGCGACGTCGTCGGGGGCGATCCCGGCCCGGTCGTACAACTGCCGCAGCAGGCTCTCCTGGCTCTCCATCCGGGGCAGGGCCAGCCCGGGTGTCCGTCCGTCGCTGTTGGAGCCGCTGTCCACGATGACGCCGCGGACCCGATCGCCATCGGCCAGCGCCTCGGCGAGCCGTTTCAGCAGGACCACCCCGCCGCCCTCGGCCCGCACGTACCCGTCGGCGCGGGCCGAGAACGACCGGCACCGGCCGCTCGGGGAAAGCATCGACGCCTGCGAGAACCCGACGTAGTGGTAGGGGCTCAACAGCAGGTTCACCCCGCCGACCAGCGCGGTGCGGCAGGCTCCGGCGAGCAGGCTCTGGCATGCCTGTACCAGTGCCACGAGCGAGGAGGAACAGGCGGTGTCGACGGCCACGCTCGTGCCGCGCAGGTCGAAGAAGTGGGAGAGGCGATTCGCGGCGATCGACGAGGCGGCACCGGACATGGTGTACGCGTTGACGCTCTCGGTCTGGAACAACTGCAACGCGCCGTAGGAGTGGTCGGATATGCCCACGAGGACGGCCGTGTCGGATCCCGCCAGCGACTGCGGGCAGATACCGGCGTCGTCGCACGCCTCGGCCGCCAGTTCCAGCAGCAAGCGGTGCTGGGGGTCCATCTGGGCGGCTTCCTTCGGGGAGATGCCGAAGTAGTCCGCGTCAAAACCGGCGATGTCGTCCAGGAAACCGCCCGCGTCCGTGTAGCTCTTTCCCGGGCGCGGCATGTCCGGATCCACGAAGCGCACGGTGTCGAAGCGGTCCCTGGGAACGGTGGTGACCAGGTCGCGACCCTCGTGCAGCGCCTGCCACAGCTCGTCGAGGTTGGTGATGCCTCCGGGCAGTCGGCAGGCGGTCCCCACCACCGCGATCAGCCGGTCGCACGGAACGGTGCCGGGTCCGTCAACGGACATGGGACATCAGCCCTTTCGTGCGGCGAGAGCCATGGGTCACACGGGTGCGGATGCGGATGCCGATATCACTGACCACCGACGCCGTAAGCAAAACAGATATAACTGCTTTCGCATGAACCTGTGAACGGATGACTTATTAACAGCTGATACTCCTTGATG
Source organism: Streptomyces sp. NPDC046261 (assembly GCF_040646235.1). Classification (NCBI taxonomy): domain Bacteria; kingdom Bacillati; phylum Actinomycetota; class Actinomycetes; order Kitasatosporales; family Streptomycetaceae; genus Streptomyces; species Streptomyces sp. NPDC046261. Next base: position 128,072 of record NZ_JBEYZU010000010.1, read on the forward strand.
CCCCTTGATATCCCTGCAGCACGCCCGTGCTGGTGGGTTCCAAGTGATTCGCGAGCGCCTGCTGAATGAGATTTCAGGCACGACTCATCACAGAGTGGATTCAGACGGCCAAGGCTCCGTAGCCTCCGACAAGCCGCCCACTCCCCTCGACTCCCAGCCGCCGCAATCACCGCTCAACGGCACCGGCGACAACGCACTGCCCAGGGTTCTCGCCAGGGACGCCCGGATAGGGCCACTTCATGTCCTCACCCCATCCCTCGCGCAGGGGCAGCGGCGTCGAGCCCAGCCCCGGGACCCTGCCCTGCCGGTGGACCACCAGGCGCCGGCCCACCCCCGCCTCCTCGGCCGCGGCGGCTGACCGCTGATAGCGGCCCCTGGCCCGGCCCGGGCCGAACCACTCCTGCCAGACTCGGCTCAGCGTCCGCCAGCTCGGCACAGACGCGGCGGGAAACGCAGGGAAGGTCTCCGCGATGTACTGGTGCACCAGCCGGTGCAGGGCGGCCATACTGATCTGCGAGCGGCCCCAGCACTCGTTGCCGTGCGGAACGGAGGCAGGGCAGGCAATCGGTATGTCTAGCCTGACAGAGAAAGGATGGGCTAGCACAGAAGGGTGTGGCGCATAATCATCTGGTGTCACATGAGATAAGTATTTTCGCCCTTCGCCAACAAGGTCCCGAGGACAACGTCCACCCGGAGCTGCACGGTCAGATCCGCCCGCTGATCAACGGGCAGGACGTCATCGAGGACGCCTGTCCCGAGGGCGTCACCTCGTGGTGGCAGGGCATTCCACTGGCTGCGACGGAGGCCGGTCGCAAGGTGATGCTGGCGGCGGCGGAGTGCAGCACTACTTGCTGCGGCTCCGTCTGGGTGACCATCCGCCGCGAGGGCTCCTATGTGCTCTGGACGGATTGGGAGAACAGCGGGGACGGCGGGAAACTGCCCCCTGAGTACCGGTTCGAGGCCGACCAGTACGACACGGAGCTGGCCAGAGCGACAACGGCTTTCCTGCCTCAGGACACAGGCCGCGGCAAGGCCGTGGAGTTCGTCTTCCGGCCGGCGGCCGCGGATTTCGAAGAGGCGCTGCGTGCGCGAGCCCGCCGGACAGCAGCAGGCCGGACGCAGGCGCTGCTGGGACCGTTGATGGCTGCGGCCGGCGTGGCCGCCTTCGCCGTGCTCCGTGATATCGCATTGCCCGTGTTGATCACTGCGCTGGTGCTCTCCGTCGCAGCCGCGTCCTGGGGCACTGTACGTGGGCTGCGCACCACGGCCCGCAGGATGTTCAGCATCGTGGAGCCGTACGGGCAGTGCCGTGTGGCCGCCGATGACCGTGGCATGGCCAGTACCGGCGAGCGAGTGTCCTTTACCCACGACTGGACGGTGTTCCGGGAGTACCTGGAGACCCCCGGGCTCTTCGTGCTGCTGGGCGGTGAGCGCGCGGCCGGAGTCTCGGTGGTGCCCAAGCGAGGGGCCCAGGACCCTGCGGACGTTGACCGGTTTCGGGTTGTTCTGGACAGAAACCTGAAGCGCATATAAACGGCGCTAGGGGGTGTCTCCTTGAATGAGTGAGTCAGTTGATCGGATGTGTCTGTTCGGTTAGTGATCACTGATGCGATGTGGGACCGGATCGAGCCGCTGATGCCGCCCGATCCGGTCCGTGGACGACGGTGGGCCGACCATCGCCGGCCCCTGGAAGCCATCGCGTGGAGTACCGCACCTGCTCGCCCTGGCGCGATCCGCCAGAGAAGCTCGGGCCCTTTCAGACCGCCTACAAACACCTCATCAGGTGGGCCATGGACGGCACATGGGAACGGATCCTCGCGGCTGTCCTTGCAGTGGCGGATGCTGGCGACGACGTGGGCTGGACTGTCTCGGTGGACTCCACCGTCTGCCGGGCTCACCAGCATTCGGCCGGAGCCAGGAGAAGGAGGGCGCCCTGCCGGGCCGAGCCAGAGGATCACGCGCTCGGACGCTCCCGCGGTGGGTTGAGCACGAAGGTCCACTTGGCCAGTGACAGCCGGGCACGGCCTCTGTCCATCCACGTCACCGCGGGCCAGGCCGGTGACGCGCCGGCCTTCGAGGCAGTCATGGCCGGAATCCGGATCCCGCGAGGCGGACTCGGCATGCCAAGAACCCGCCCTGCGGTCGTCCTTGCGGATCGCGCTTACTCTTCCCGCTCGATCCGTGGGCGCCTCCGTCGACGCGGTATCCGTGCCGTTATCCCGCAGCCCATCGACCAGATCGGCCATCGCCTGCGGCGAGGCCGCGCCGGAGGCCGCCCGCCCGGCTTCGACGCTGAGACATACAAAGAGCGCAATGCCGTCGAGCGGTGCATCGCTCGGATCAAGCAGTGGCGGGGCCTTGCAATGCGGACGGACAAGCTTGCTGTCGCCTACCGAGCCGCACTGCACCTGGCCGCCATCCTCATCTGGACCCGCAGGTGACAGGACGCCGATGTGAGCCGGTCTACTGGAGGTCTGCGCTCGGTTGGCGACGCCAGTCCCATCCGGGGTAACGGTCCACCAGCGTGAGGAACTCACTCACCTGCAGGATCTCGTGGTGGTTGGTGTCGACAAGACCGTCCACGCCAGGCAGGACGTCACGGAGGAAGGCCCGGGCCGCGTCCATGGACTGGCACGACACATAGACCGCGTACGGTTCGCCGATCCGGGTCCTCACCTGCTCGAGCTCCTCCGGCTCGTAGTCCGCCAGGATCCCGCCCGAGAGGTCGATGTAGTACGAGTACCCGTGCTGGTGCAGCCTCTCGTCGCCCGTCACGGGATCCGGCACGAGCTCAAGGGAACGGATTCGCCCTTCAAGCGACGGGCGTCGCTCCGCGGGGACAAGGATGATCACAGATGGCCAGGACACGCGTCTACCTCCCCGGCGACCGTAGTCGAGCGGTCCCCTCGGGTCGCCAGATTTTCCGCTCGGCGAGGAGGGTTCTCCGTCAAGGAGACACGCCCTAGGAGCGGCCCGCTCCGTTGGACAGCTCCCCGGCGCACTCCCAGAATCGAAAGTGTGAGGAGGTGCGCCATGAGCATCCGCATCGGCACCTTCAACGCCGAGAACCTCTTCCAGCGGCCGGTCGCCTTCGGCATCGACGACGAGGAACAGCGCAACAAGGTACTCAAGGACTTCAAACGGCTCGTCGAGATCCTCGACAAGGACGCGTACACGGCCGACGACAAGGCGGAGATCATCGAGATCCTCCTGGCGCACAGCATCGACGTCCGCCCGGAGCTCTCCACCAAGACGATCCTGGTGAACGAGCCCAAGGGCAGGGCCCGGCTGCTCACAGGGGAGGGCAGCGGCGTCCAGGTCAGGGACGAGGCGACGGGGCGGGATGCCTGGGTCGGCTGGGCCGAGCTGGTCCGCAGGGACCTCTCCCTGGACGCCATCGGGAACACCGCCAGGGTGATCGCCGAGGTGAACGCCGACATCCTGCTCACGGTCGAGGTCGAGGACCGGCTCACCCTGGACCGCTTCAACCGACAGGTTCTGGCCGGCCGGCTGGACGGGGAGCGTTATCCGTTCAACCTGCTGATCGACGGGAACGATGAACGCGGCATCGACGTGGGGCTGTTCAGCCGGCGTCCGATCACCTCCGTACGCTCGCACATCTTCGACAAGAAGAATCCCCGGGACCGCTTCGGCATCTTCAGCAGGGACTGCCCGGAATTCGAGATCGACATCGACGGCCGGCCGCTGTGGCTGCTGGGGAACCACTTCAAGAGCAAGCGCGGCGGGGGTGGGGCGGACAAGCGCAAGCTCCAGGGTGAGCGCTGCGCCCAGATCTACCGGGACGCCCTCGAACGCTCGGACCACGTCGTGGTCGCCGGGGACCTCAACGACACCCCGGCCAGCCCGCCGCTCGGCTTCCTCCTGAACGCCGGCCTGCAGGACGCGATGAGCCACGGCAGCTACGAGGGGCCGAAGGGCACCCACGGCAAGTGCAAGGCGGCCGACAAGATCGACTACCTGATGTTCTCGCCGGAGCTGTTCGGCAAGGTGAGCGAGGTGAAGCTGGAGACGCGCGGGATCTTCGAGTTCGGCGACCCGTTCGACAGCGTGCACGGACCGCACGACCAGGCCTCCGACCACGCGGCCCTGTTCGCCGACCTCGACCTGTGAGGGGGTCCGGAAAAGCCGGACGGCCGCCGCCTCCGCGGCCGTCCGGCTCTACGGCTGGCTTCCCCAAGGGTCCGGGGCGGGAGCCCCTAGGGCGTGTCCGATGGGTCGGTGCGGGTCCTGCGGCGTCTGGTGCGGTGCATCGCAAGGCGGAGCATCATCCGCGTACTGGGCGTACTCGGGTGATGCGACAACGCGGCGAGGTGCCCTGCCAGGCGTCGCAGGGCCCGTACTGATCCATCGGACACGCCCTAGGCCGTTCCCGGCTGGCCCGCCGGCTCGCTGACCCCTCACTCACATGGGCCGCCCCGACAAGACCCAGCAGCCTTCAAAGAGCGTAGGAGTAAGCAGCGGGCCCCGGGAGGGGGGGCTGAGAAGCAAACACCGGACAATGTCGGGCTCCCAAAGGCAGGGCGTGTGCCCCGACAACCGACCGAGTAGTTTCGGCGCGAGGTGCCGGTGTCCTTGTCCCACAGGCGCCCGATGCCCAGGTAGTAGACGTGGCGCACGCTGCATGACCGCGCCCCCTTCCGTGATCGAGGTCATCGCCTCGCGCAGGGCTAGGAGGCCGTCCGCCGGCCAGCCGGGGTTGGGGCCGACATCGCAGCCTGGGCTCAGTCGGCCGCGCGCTTCGGGAGCCATTCCCCGAAGAGCTCCGGGAGGCGGTCCAGGTCCTCGGCCATGACCGTGACGAGGCGCAGGCCGTGGTGGCGGGCCAGCTCCCGCTTGCGCGTGACCTTTGCCGCGTACGCCTCCTTCGTCATCAGGCCCAGGGCCTCGACGAACGTGCCGTCCGCCAGGCGCCAGTCCGCCCGCAGACCCGTCGTGTTGAGCTCCGGGTGGCGCGGGTAGGCGGGCTCCGGCTCGTGGGCCACGCCCCAGTGATGGAAGAAGTCGTCCACGTGCCGCTCGAACAAGGAGCGGCACAGGTGCCCGTCCGTGGCCGTGGTCGCCGTGCCCATCGACGTGCGCACCCCGCCTGTGAGCAGCCCCGCGTACCCCAGCCACTCGGTCCAGGTTCGGGCCGGGCGTGCCGGCCGCGCGCTCAGCAGCGCGGAGCCGGGGCGCGGTACGAGGAAACGGCAGAGCATCGCCTCGTCGACCAGGCCGTGGTCCCCGTACGGGACGAAGACGCGCTCGAGTTGGGTGAGCGAGGGCGGCCCGGAGAACTCGATCTCCGCGAGTCTGCGCACCGCGTACACGATCGCCTCCGTCCACGGGCCGTCCGCGCCGGTGTCCCGCAGTACCCCGTTCCGCGCGAGGGTGCAGCAGGCGTGGCAGTAGAAGAGCCCGGGGCGCGCCGCCTGGGCGGAGCGGCCGCAGAGCCGGCACGGCCCGCGCTCGGCCATGTCCACAGGAGACCCGAAGAGCGATTCCAGGGCTCTTCGGTAGTAGGGGTTCTCCGCCGCGTCGTCGACGAGCGGCGGCAGCAGGCTTCCGGCCTCCGCGGCACGTGTCGCCTCGTTGTCGGGCTTCGCGTAGAGCCAGTCGCGGTGGGGCTCGGGGATCAGCCGCTGCGCGGCGGCGTTCACCCGGCTGGAGCGGCTGACCGGGCTGATCCGGGACGGGGCGACCGCGGCCCGGAGGTTGTGCCGCTCCACCTCCTCGCGCGGGGCGCCCCACGTGACAAGCAGCGGCCGCACTCCGTGCCGGCGCAGCAGCACCGTCAATGGCTCGGTGAACGGCCTGGCGTAGACGGTGAGCGTGCCCGAGTCCGGGTCGAACCGGCCGGCTTCGGCGAGCTGGTCCCGTGGCACTCCCGGCTTGGAGAGCCGGATCGACCATGTGTCCCCGTCCACGACGACCACCGCGTCCGGGTAGCCGTCGAGGGCCGACAGATGCTCCGGTGCGTCCACGTCCACGCCGTGTGTGCGCAGAGCGTCGAGCGCCTCGGCGCGTACCCGCTCGTCGACGAGGGTGAGCGGACCGTCCGGCTGGTGATAGTGCCCGACCTCGACGCCGGATTCGTCCAGGACGAGGATCCGGGTGTGGTGGTAGACGGACCGGGTGACGGCACGCAGGTTCCGGAAACCGTGTCCTGTGCTCCGGTACGTCTCCCAGGCGCGCAGGAGCGGCAGCGCCTCGGCGTCCCGGCGCTGCCGCGCGCGGTCCCGCTCGGTCTCCCGGCCCCAGGCCCCGCCGGCGGCGCGGTGGCTCAGGCCGGCCCGTAGGTGGATGGCGAACCGCTCGGCGAGCGCCCGGCGCAGGCCGAGCTCGACACCGGTCGGAGCCGTCTCCTCCGCCGTGTTCTCCTCGGCCCCGGCCTCCTGCTGATGCTCTGCGAGGTACGCGTCCACGAGGGCGCGCACGGTCTGGCGCTCGGGCAGCAGGACCCGTACGTAACCGACCACGTGCCCGAAGGCCCTCTGCTCCGCCCACGACACCTGCTCGTCCCGGTTCGGCTCCCAGCTCGGGTCGGCGTGGCCCCCGCTTTCCTCGTCGTCGTAGAAGCGGCTGCTGCTCTCGAGGTCGTCGAGCTCTATCCACCCGTGACAGCCGACGGCCATCCCGGTCTCCTCGGTGAGCCTGCGGATACTCTCGCTCGTGACGTGCAGCGCACTGCTGTAGAGGTAGCCCATGTGCCGGTCGAGAACGGACCCGCCGTGGCCGGGCGGAGCGGCGACCGAGATGGCGCGCGTGTCGTAGTCGTTGTCGGGCCGGGGGACGAGACTCACGCGCACGGGTATGACAGCCTCGCACCTCGCCTTGGGCGGCGCGGGCCTGACGTCCTCCTTCCGCAGCCGGTCCAGGACGAACGCGCGCAGGGCGGGGACAGAGTCGTCGAAGACCGCGAACGCCGGGGCGAAGTCCTTCGACGGGTCGCCCGGAATCATGAGCAGGTCCACGTCGGAGGCGTACTGGATCGTCTCTCGGCTCGACATCCCCGGATTATGTCAACGGCACGTGCGTCACCACTGGTCGGGGCGGTTCCGTCCCCTCGCCGGAGACCGCCTCCCTCCGCCCCGCGCTGGTTGCGCCTCCGGCGGGGAGTCCCGCTTCTTCAGGAGTGACGTCCGTACGGACTCGTACCAGGCGCAGCCGGTGGCGCCCGTGGTTCCGCCACGAGGGCGTCGCACACCTCGTCCAAGGGCGCGCGCCACCCGTCCCACCGTCCCAAGGCCGTCACATCCCGGCCCGGAGACACGCAGGTCACCGCAGGTGTCGTCCCGCGCTGTCCCAGATCGGGCGGCCTCGATGGCCTGCCCCGGGCTGTCCCGACATCGTTGACCCCGCACCGACCACGAGGCACCGCCAGAGTCCGGGCTGCAACAGCCCACCGGCAGGGCAATTCCCGGTGCAACGCGTCGACAGAATGCTCGCTTCCCCACCCGAAAGGAAAGGTCTGCACATGCTTGCCCGCAAGAATCTGGCAATCGTCACCAGCACGGCCATTCTGAGCACCGGCCTGGCCCTCGCGCCCTCAGTCAGTGCCGTCGCCTCGCCCCACGATTCCTCGGTTCCGAGGGCTGCTCTGGGAGCCGTGGACAAACACAAGTCGGTCAAGTGTGGTTTAGGTAAGGGGCCGAAGGTAGAGATCTGGTACCGCGACTACGACAACAACCGCACCATGCTTCGCGAGGCCTATTTCCAGACCGGCGCTGACAGGCAGGACTCGGCGCACATCTACTGGCGGGCCGACGACGGGAAGACCACCATCCAAAAGAAGCGTCTGAGCGAGCGCACCCACAAGTGGTCCGACAGCCAGACCAAGGACGTCGCGATCGCGAAGAACCGCAAGCCTTACGTCAAGATCGTCTTTCACAAGACAACCAATGACTGCACCAAGTACATCGATCTGAACTGACACCGCCACCACTGCCCCGCCCTACGTTCGCCCGCCGGCGCGCGTGGGCGGGGCTCGGTCTTCAAGCAGCCGCCCGCTCCGGGCGCACTGGGCGCCATCGTGATCACCACCGGCGGCTGGTCCGAGACCGGACCCCAGCTGTGGTTCGCGGTGGCCGCCGGCGTCCTGGGCCCGGCGGCGATGCTCGCCTTCTACAAGGCCCTGGCCCTCGGCCCCATGGGCGTCATCTCCCCGCTGGGCGTCGCGTTGCCGCTGGGCGTGGGCCTGGTGCTGGGCGAGCGCCCCGGCATCCTGCAGTTCGCGGGCGTAGCTGTGGCCGTCGCCGGCGTCGTCCTCGCCAGCGGCCCGGGCCCGGGCGGGGCGACCGTGCAGCGCCAGACGCTGGTCCTCACGCCCGTCGCCGCGTTCGGCTTCGGTTCCGCGATGGCCCTGATCGCCGAAGCCTCGCACAACCTCACCGGGCTCTTCCTCGCCCTGTTCGTGCAGCGCGTGTGCAACGTGGCGGTGGGCGCGGGCGCACTGTACGCCTCCGTGCGACGCGGCAACCCGTGGGTCTCACCTCGCCTCCCGGGCGCGGAGCGCCAGGCCACTGGAGGGTGCATTCCGACCTCGCGTCTCACGAGGCTCGCACCCGGGGGGGCGCGCGTCGAGCATCTCGCGCCAATTACCCTTCCTAGACGATTACTTGACTATCTTATGGGCTTTGACCTCAAGGTAATATCTGAGCAAAAGAGGCAATGGCAGGCGTTCTGATCCGCACGTGAGTGCGGGCCATGAGGGAAGTGACCTGTGTGCTTGAGGTTCCGTTCTGGCTGTGGGGGGCGTTCGGCGCGACGGTGGTGATCTCGCTGACCGTGGACCTGCTGGCCCACCGTTCGGCGCACGTCATCGGCTTCAAGGAGGCCGCGGCCTGGAGCGGCCTGTGGGTGGGCCTCGCCCTGGTCTTCGGCGGAGTCGTCTTCCTCGTGCTCGGTACGACGGCCGGGACGGAGTACACCACCGCGTGGCTGCTGGAGAAGAGCCTTTCGGTCGACAACCTGTTCGTCTTCGCCGTGATCTTCGCCTACTTCAAGGTGCCGCGCACCTACCAGCACCGCGTGCTTTTCTTCGGCGTCATCGGCGCCCTGGTCTTCCGTGGCGTTTTCCTTTCCCTCGGCGTCGCCGTGGTCAGCCGCTTCACCGCCGTACTGTTCGCCTTCGCCGCCGTCCTCTTCTACAGCACCTACAAACTCCTCAAGGACGAGGAGGAGAGCTTCGAGCCGGGCAGGAGCTTCGCCGTCCGACTGCTCCGCAAGGTCATGCCGGTGAGGGACGAGTACGCCGGGACGAAGTTCTTCGTCAAGGAAGCCGGCAAGCGTGCGGCCACCCCGCTGCTCGCGGTGGTCGCCGCGATCGAGGCGGCCGACCTGATCTTCGCCGTCGACAGCGTCCCCGCCGTCCTCGCCGTCAGCGACGACGCCTTCATCGTCTACACCAGCAACGCCTTCGCCATCCTCGGCCTGCGCGCCCTGTACTTCATGCTCGCCGGCCTCCTGGACCGCTTCCATTATCTGAACACGGGCCTGGCGATCATCCTCGCCTTCATCGGCGTGAAGCTCATTCTCCAGGCGTCCCACAAGACGATCAGTCCCGGCATCCCGGAAATCCCCTCACCCGTCAGTCTCGCGGTCATCGTGATAGTCCTGGCCGGATCCGTAGTTCTCAGCCTGCGCCGACCGGCACCACCTCACACCGCTTCCGCCCCGACGAACACGGAGGCGGCGGCCTCCCCGGCCGATGAGACAGGGGTAAAGAATGAGCAAGAAACAGCATGAGACCGGGCCTCAGGGAGAGCTTCTCTGCCCGGTCTGCAAGCAGCCTCTGATCATGACCATAAAGGGGCGGCGCAAGACGTTCGGAATCTTCGTGCCCGTGTGGGCCCCCGGCCCTTGCCGCAACCCGGACTGCTCCGAGCACCCGGTGGATCCGGAAGACGGCCAACCCCAGGACGGCTGACAACCACTCGGGCGAGCCCGGCGTCCGGGGGCGGGGCGTGGGGCACCGGGGTCACTCCGCGCCAAGCGGCATGAATCAGCCACCCGGCAAGTCAATTCGGCCATGCCCACCATCCCTCGCCGGCGGCATAATCCGGACAACCTTGTGGCGCCGACCGGGCGCAGCACTCTCCCATCAGCACCTCAAGGAGGTCTCAAGTAAACGTGAGATAGAGCATATTGCTGCGTCTTTACTCTCCCATTGCCGACTGTGTTCGATGAGGCGGGCCACGTTGAGATGAAACCCGCCCACATCCGACGGCAGTCGTCGGCGTCATGCCGACAAGACCGATGGGGATGCCGAGACTCATGTCCGAAAGCTGCCCTGAACTACACCTTTCCGAGGCTCAACTCGGGGTCTGGCTGGCGGAACGTGCCGGGCACAGCCGTCCCGGCGCCTATCAATGGGCGGAATACCTCGTTCTGGACGGCGATGTCGACGCCGGCCTCCTGGCCGCCGCGGTCGCCAGAGCGGCTGCCGACTGCGAGGCGGTCAACGTCCGCATCATCGAAACGACGGATTCCTTACCGGTCCAACGGCTTCTTCCGAACCCGGAACACACCGTCCAAGTGGTCGACCTCCGGGAGGCGTCCGCCCCGGACGCCGCCGCACTGGAGTGGATGCGGGCCGATATGGCCAAGGCCGGGGGCAGCGCCGGGGGCAGCGACGCCGGGCCGTTGTTCCTGGGGGCCGTGTTGCGTGTCACCGACGACCGCACTCTGGTGTTCCACCGGGTTCACCACATCGCTCTGGACGGGGCGGGCATGGCCCTGTTCGCCGAACGCGTCGCCGACATCTACAGCTGTCTGTACGACGGGCGTGCCGTTCCGGAGAGCGGCTGGGCCGGGCTCCGTCCCCTGGTACGCGCCGAGGCCGCCTACCGGGAGGCAGCCGAACGCACCGCGGACCGGGACTGGTGGCTGGAGCGACTTGCCGGGCGGCCGGATTTTCTGAGCCTCGGCACCCATGCGGCCGCGGCCACGGACCGGTCGTTGCGGCTGAGCAGGGTGCTGCCGGCGGAGGAGTTCGCCGGTCTGCGGGACGGTGCGGGGCGGCTCGGGCACCGCTGGACCCGGCTGCTCACCGCGGCGACCGCGGTCTACCTGCACGCGGTGACCGGTAGCCGTGATGTCGTACTGAGCCTGCCGGTCGCCGGCCGTCCGGCAGGACTCGCGCGGACGGTGCCCGCGATGTCGGCCAACGTCCTTCCCCTGCGGTTGCACGTCGATCCGGCGGCCCCCCTCGGTACTCTGACCGACCGGGTCGCCGACGAGCTGCGGCTGGTGCGCCGGCACCAGCGTTACCGGGGTGAGCACCTGCGGCGTGAGCTGGGCTATCCCGAGGACGGCCGGAAGTTCTTCGGCCCGGTGCTCAACATTCAGCGTTTCGACCGGCCGCTGCGTTTCGGTCCGACGACCGCGACCGTCCACAACCTGCAGGCGCCGCCGTCGGAGGACCTGTCGATCGTCGCCTACGACCGTGGCGAGGGTGTGCTGCGCCTCGACTTCGACGCCAATCCCGCCAACCACGGCGAGGAGTTGCTGCGGGACGTCGCCGACCGCTTCCTGCACGTGCTGCGGCAGGTGGCGGAGGCCGACCGGGAGACACCGACCGCGCGGATGGCGGCGTCCACCGCGAGGGAGCGCCGGCAGTGCGCCGCCTGGGGCACAGGCGAGCGCGTATCGGCCGCGCCCGGCTGCACGGCCGTCGGCCGGTTCGCCGAACAGGTGTCCCGCACGCCCGACGCTGTCGCCGTCCGCTCGGCCGGGACCGGAGAGCGGCTGACCTACCGGGAGCTGGACGCGCGGAGTTCGGCGCTGGCCGCCGCGATCACTGCGGCCGGCGGGGGCCCGGAGCGGACCGTCGCGCTGCTTCTCGAACGTTCGGTGGACCTGGTCGTCGCGGCACTCGCGGTGGTGAAGGCGGGCGCGGCCTATGTGCCCCTGCAACGGGACGACGCGGTCTCCCGGCAGGAAGCGGTGCTGTCCGACGCGGGAGCGCGGCTGCTGCTCACCGACCGGGACACCCGAGAGGACCGCATCGTCGCGCTGGCACGTGACCGTGGTGTGCGGCAACTGGACGTGCGGGAGCGGGGAACCGCGGGCGGGGAGCCCCGGGTGAGGCCGGATGCCCTGGCGTGCGTGATGTTCACCTCCGGCTCCACAGGGCGTCCCAAGGGCGTCGCCATCACCCAGGGCAACCTGGCCGGGCTCGCCGCCGACCGGTGGTGGTCCGAGGGCGGCGCGGACCGGGTGCTGCTGCACTCGCCGCACGCCTTCGACGCGTTCAATCTGGAACTGTGGGTGGCGTTGCTGACCGGTGGCGAGGTGGTCGTCGCCCCGCCGGGGAGGCTGGACCCGGCCGGACTGTCCCGGATCACGGCCGCCACCGGTATCACCGGACTGTGGCTGACCGCCGGGCTGTTCAACGCGATCGCCACCGAGGACCCGGCCTCTCTGGCCGGGCTGCGCCAGGTGTGGACCGGCGGTGACGTGGTGTCCCCGGCGGCGGTGCGCGCCGTGCGGTCCGCGCTGCCGGAACTGACCGTCGTCAACGGTTACGGGCCCACCGAGACCACGGTGTTCGGCACCAGGTTCACCGTCGGGGCATTGCCGGAGGACGCCGGCTCGGTTCCCATCGGTACGCCGCTGGACGGCAAGCGGGTGCTGCTGCTCGATGACGCGCTGCGTCCGGTACCCCCAGGTGTGGTGGGCGAGGTGTACCTCGGAGGCGTGGGGGTCGCGCGCGGCTACCTCGGGCGGGCCGCCGCGACCGCCGAGCGTTTCGTGGCGGACCCGTCGGGCCCGCCCGGCGCCCGCGTCTACCGCACGGGCGATCTGGCCCGCTGGAACCGCGACGGGCAACTGGAGTTCGCCGGGCGGGCCGACGGACAGGTCAAGCTCCGCGGCTACCGGATCGAAACGGGGGAGATCGACGCCGCGCTGCTGGCCGAGCCCGGGGTGCGGCAGGCCGCGACGGTCCTGCGTGAGGACCGGCCCGGAGTGCGCCGGCTCGTCTCCTACGTGGCGGCCTCCGGCGACACGACAGCGCTGCTCAAGGGGGTGGCGGACCGGCTGCCGCCGTACATGGTGCCGTCGGCCGTGGTGCGGGTGGACCGGCTGCCGCTGACCCGCAACGGCAAGCTCGACCGGGCCGCGCTGCCCGCTCCGGACGCCGGGAGCGACGCCGGGAGCACCCGGACGGCCAGGGCTCCCCGCACGTCCGCCGAGCGTCTGCTGGCCGAGCTGTTCGCGGACGTCCTCGGCCTGCCCGAAGTCCCGATCGACCAGGACTTCTTCCAGCTCGGCGGCGACAGCATCAAGGCGATCCAGCTCGCCGGCGCGGCGCAGCGGGCCGGCCTGGCCCTCGGTACCTCGGACGTGTTCCGCACACCCACCGTCTCAGGTCTGGCCGGCGGTCTCGCGACGGGGCCGGAGCCGGGGCACCGGGTCGCGCTGGGTGACGCGGACGACCCCACGGTCCCGCTGACGCCCGTCATGCACTGGCTGCGCGAGCGCGGCGGCCCGATCGACGGCTTCGTTCAGTCCCTGACCGTGCGTACCCCGGCGGGCATGACCGAAGCGCAGGTGCGCGCGGTGGTGCAGGCACTGGTCGATCACCACGCCATGCTGCGGCTCTCGCTGAGAGAGGTGGACGGGCTGTGGGGTCTGGAAGTGCTGCCGCGCGCCACCGTCGAGTTGAACCGGCCGGGCACCACGCTCGATCCCGGACGCGGGCAAGTGGTCCGCGCGAGCTGGCGGGATGCCGGAGCGGCGAAGCCGGGCGAACTGACCCTCACCGTGCATCATCTCGCCGTCGACGGCGTCTCCTGGCGCATCCTGCACGAAGACCTCCGCTCCGCGTGGGAGGACGTCCGGCACGGGCGCGCACCGCGGCTTCAACCGACGGGGACCTCCTTCCCCCAGTGGGCGAGGGCACTGGTCCAGTACGCGCACCACCCGTCCGTGCTCGGGGATTTCTCCCGGTGGCAGGCGGTAGCCGAGGATCCCCCCGTCGCCGGCCGTGCGCTGGACGGGGAGGTGGACAGCGAGGAGACCCGGCGCCGGCACTCCGTCACCCTGCCGGGGCCGCTCACGGCGCGGTTGGTGAACGACGCGACCGCGGCCTTCGACTGCTCGGTGCACGAACTGCTGCTGACCGCGTTCGCGCTGGCCGCCGCCGACTGGCGGGAGGGACCGGACGCGCTGCTGGTGGACCTCGAAGGCCACGGGCGCGAGGAGTTCGCCGCCAACCTGGACCTGTCCCGCACGATCGGCTGGTTCACCACCCTGTGCCCCGTGGTGCTCGATCCCGGCTGCTCCTGGGCGGACGTCCGCACCGATCCGGCCGCGCTGGACGGCGCGGTGGCGATGGTGCGGTCCTGCGTACGGGACGCGGCGCGCGCCGGTCTGACCTACGGTCTGCTGCGCTACCTCAACCCGCAGACCTCTCCGGCGCTGGCCGCCCGGCCGTCGCCGCAGTTCGCGTTCAACTACCTGGGCCGGTTCGACGTCGGCGGTGACGGCGACTGGGCGGTGCCGGCCGGCTCCTCGGTGCTCGGCCCGGCCACCGGCGGCAAGCTCGCGATGGGCCACCCGGTGGAACTCGACGCGTTGATCAGCGATCAGCCGGACGGCCCCCGGCTCGTGGCGCACTGGTCCTGGCCCGGTGAACTGCTCACCGAAGAGCGGGTCCGCGAGCTCGCGGACCGGTGGTTCGAGGTGCTCGAAGCCCTGGCGCGGCGGGGTCGCGCCAGGGCGACGGGTGAGCTGCCCCTGCCGCCGTTGGCGCAGGGGCTGCTGTTCCACTCGCTCTACGACCACGACGGCGCCGACCCCTACCTCGTCCAGTTCGTCTTCGAGCTCGGCGGAGCGCTGGACCCCGCCGCGCTGCGCGACGCGCTGCACCGCCTGCTGCTGCGCCATCCCCAGCTCTCCGCCGGCGTGCGGCACGGTCCGTCGGGGCGTCCGGTCCAGGTGGTCGTCCCGGACTTCACCGTGGAGTGGCAGGAGATACCCGCGCACGAGGACCTGGAGCGTTTCCTCGACGCCGACCGCAGGCGACGGTTCGACCTCGCGAGTCCCCCGCTGGTCCGCGCGGCCCTGCGGCAGAGTGCCGACGGCCGGCACACCTTCGTCCTGACCACGCACCACCTCCTGCTGGACGGCTGGTCCATGCCGATCCTGGTCAAGGAGCTGTTCTCGCTCTACGCCGGCCACGCGCTCCCGCCCGCGACGCCGTACCGCGACTTCCTCGACTGGCTGTCGACGAGGGACTCCCGCGCGGACGAGGCCGCCTGGCGCGCCCTGCTGTCCTCCGTGGACGGTCCGACGCTGGTCGGTGGCGCGGGACGGCGGGGTTCGGCCGCGTCCCGGCACCGGATGACGGTGGACCTGGACGGCACCACGAGCGCGCGCGTCGACGCCGTGGCACGGCAGCACGGGCTGACCGTCAACGTCGTCGTGCAGCTGGCGTGGGCGGTCCTGCTGGGCGCCCTGACCGGCCGGGACGATGTGGTGTTCGGTGCGACGGTCTCCGGCAGACCGGCGGAACTGCCCGGTTCGGAAAATATCGTCGGCCTGCTGATCAACACCGTTCCGGTGCGGGTGCGCCTCGATCCGCGCCGGTCAGTCAGCGAGTGCCTGGCCGAGCTGCGCGCCCAGCAGCTGTCCATGCTGGACCACCAGCACGCGGACCTGACGCGGCTGCAGTCGATCGCCGGGCATGCCGAACTCTTCGACACCGTCGTGGTCTTCGAGAACTACCCGCTCGACCAGGACGCACTGCGCGATCTCGTACCCGGTCTGGAACTGCGGGACGTCGAGGGCCGGGACGGCACGCACTACCCCCTGACGCTGATCGCCATGCAGGACCGCGGCCGCCTGCGGCTGCGCCTCGACCACAGCACCGACCTGTTCGACGAGGAGGGAGCCCGCCGGCTGCTCGACCGGCTCGGCGCACTGCTCGGCGGGATCACCGCGCGTCCGAAGGCGCGGCTGGGACAGCTCGACCTGCTGCTGCCGGACGAACGGGAGAGGCCGGCGGACACCGCGGCAAGCCCCGCCCCGGCCGCCCTGCCCACGCTGTTCGAGGAGCAGGTGCGCCGGCGCCCGGCGGCCCCCGCCCTCACCTGCGGGGACACCACCTGGTCGTACGGGGAGCTCAACGCGCGGGCGAACCGTCTCGCGCGGCTCCTCGTCGCGCGCGGGGCCGGGCCGGAACGGCTGGTGGCCCTGGTGCTGCCCCGGACGTCGGACCTCGTGGTCGCGGTGCTGGCCGTGCTGAAATCGGGAGCCGGCTACCTGCCCCTGGACCCGGCCCACCCCAAGGAGCGACTGCGGCAGGTGCTGGCCGACGCCGCTCCCGTGCTCGTCGTGACCGGCGAGCCCCTCGACGTGCCCCATCCACTGATCGTGCTCGACGGCACCGACCCGGCCGCCTCCTACCCGGCGGACGACCTCGGCCAGGCCGTGCGTCCCGGCAGCGTCGCCTACGTGATCTACACCTCGGGCTCCACCGGAGCGCCCAAGGGCGTCGTGGTGTCGCACCACAACGTCGGGCGGCTGCTCGCGACGACCGACGCCCTGTTCGGTTTCGGTGACGAGGACGTGCACACGCTGTTCCACTCCTACGCCTTCGACGTCTCGGTGTGGGAGCTGTGGACGGCGCTGGGCCGCGGCGGCCGCCTGGTGGTGGTGCCGGACGACGTCGCCAAGTCGCCACGGGAACTCCTTGAGCTGCTCGCCCGGGAGCAGGTCACCGCCCTGAGCCAGACTCCCTCGGCGTTCTACCCGCTCATGCGGGCCGAAGCGGAAGCGGGGCCGGGCGCGCTGCCCGCGCTGCGGGTCGTCGTGTTCGCCGGTGAGGCGCTGGAACTCACCCGCATCCGCTCCTGGCACGGCCCCGGCCGGCCGAAGCTCGTCAACATGTACGGGATCACCGAGACCACCGTGCACACGACCCACGCCGAGCTGACCGACCCCGACGAGAGCGCCGGCGTCATCGGCACCGCACTGCCCGACACGCGGCTGCACCTGCTGGACCACGCGCTGCGGCCGGTCCCGCCGGGCTGCCCCGGTGAGATCTACGTGGCCGGTCCCGGGGTGACGCGCGGGTACCTGGGACGCCCCGGGCTCACCGCGAGCCGTTTCGTCGCCGACCCCTTCGGCGCGCCCGGAATCCGCATGTACCGTTCCGGGGACCTCGCGCGGCGCCGGGCCGACGGCACGCTGGAGTATCTGGGCCGGACGGATCACCAGGTGAAGATCCGCGGTTACCGGATCGAGCCCGGGGAGGTCGAGCGGGTCCTCGAACGGCACCCCGCCGTGGACCGCGCCGTGGTGCTCGCGGACGCGGACGCCGACGGCGGCCGACTGCTCTGCTACGCCGTGACGAAGGGGGATCCGGCACCCGCCGAGCTGCGCGAGTACGCCCGGACGGTCCTGCCCGCGCACATGCTGCCCGCGTTCATCCTGCCGGTCGACGAGATCCCGCTGACCGGCAACGGCAAGCTGGACCGCCGGGCCCTGCCGCGACCGGAGTCCGCGCTGCCGGTGAGCCGCCCGCCGGCGACCGAGCGGGAACGGCTCCTGTGCGCGCTGTTCGCCGAGACGCTGGGGGTCCCCGAGGTCGGCGCGGAGGACAGCTTCTTCGATCTGGGCGGGCATTCGCTGCTGGCCACCCGCCTGATCAACCGGGTGCGCGCGGAGACCGGCTGCGAGCTGAGCATCCGCACCCTGTTCGACGCCCCCGTCGTCGCCGACCTGGCCCGGTGCCTGCCGGGGACGGCCGGCGCACCGCGTACCCGGCTTGGCACGGCCGCGCGGCCGGAGCGCATCCCGCTCTCCCCCGCGCAGCGCCGCATGTGGTTCTTCAGCCGGTTCGCCGGCCCCAACTCCGTCTACAACATGTCCTTCGCGGTCCGGCTGAGCGGCCCCCTGGCGGCCGGGCACCTGTGCGCGGCCCTGCGCGACGTACTCGTCCGCCACGAGAGCCTGCGCACCACCGTCATCGAGATCGACGGCGAGCCGCACCAGCGCGTCGGCAGCGCGGAGGAGCTGCCGTTCGAGGTGGTGACCACGTCGGAGGCCGAGCTGCCCGGTCTGCTCGCCGAGGCGGCCACGCACGTCTTCGGCCTCGGCGGCGAACTCCCCGTCCGGGCCACGCTCTTCGAGACCGCGCCCGAGCAGCACGTCCTGCTGATCCTCCTGCACCACATCGCCGCCGACGGCTGGTCACTGGCTCCGCTGGCCCGCGACCTGTCCACCGCCTACCGGGCACGCGTCGCGGGCGAGGTCCCGCGGTGGGACGGCCACCTGGTGCAGTACGCGGACTACACCCTCTGGCAGCACGGCACCGACCTCGGCGCCGGAATCGCGTACTGGACGCGGACGCTGCGCGGCGCCCCGGAGACCCTGCCGCTGCCGTTCGACCACGCCAGGCCCCAGGCGTCCGCGCACCGCGGGGAGACCGTCGGCTTCACCCTGGACGCCGACCTGCACGCGCGGCTGAACCAGCTCGCCCGGTCCACCGGCACCAGCTTGTTCATGGTGACGCACGCCGCGATCGCCGTGCTGCTGTCACGGCTCGGCGCCGGTGTGGACATCCCCATCGGCACACCGGTGGCCGGGCGGCACGACGAGGCGCTGCACGAGACCGTCGGCTGCTTCGTCAACACGGTGGTGCTGCGCACCGACCTCAGCGGAACGCCGACGTTCACCGAACTGCTGGAGCGGGTCCGGGCCACCGATCTCGACGCCTTCGCCCATCAGGAAGTGCCCTTCGAGCAGGTGGTCGAGGCGGTCAACCCACCGCGCTCGCTGGCCGCCCATCCCGTCTTCCAGGTGATGCTGGCCTTCCAGGACACGCCGCCCGCCGTGTTCGACCTGCCGGGGCTGCGCGTCGAGCCGGTCGCCACGCACGGCGGCGCCTCCCGCATGGACCTCCTGTGGAGTCTGCGCCCGCACCACGGCGACCACGGTGCGGAAGCCGGCGTCGAAGGCGAGCTGGAGTACGACACCGAACTGTTCACCCCCGCCTCCGCCCGTCTGCTGCTGGCACGGCTGGACCGGCTGCTGCGGGCGGTGGCGGCGCAGCCGCACCGGCGGATCGCCGACCTCCCGGTCCTCGTCGCCGGCGAGCACGAGCAGATGACCGGCCGCTGGAATTCCACCGCCCACGACGTGCCCGCCACCACCGTGGCCGAACTGTTCGCGGCCCAGGTGCTGCGCGTTCCCGACGCACCGGCCGTACGGCACGGGGACACCGAGCTCACCTACCGGGAGCTGTCCGAGCGGGCGGCCCGCATCGCGGCACGGCTGAGTGCCCGCGGGGCCGGCCCGGGCGCTCTGATCGCACTGGAGCTGGGGCGTGACGCCGACCTGCCCGCCGCGATGCTCGCGGTCCAATCGGTCGGCGCCGCCTGGCTGCCCGTCGACCCCACGCTGCCGCCGCGGCGGATCGCGGCACTGCTGGCGGACGCCCGCCCCCTGCTGGTGGTGCGCCACGAGGACGGGCTCACCGTCACCGCCGGCGCCCGGGAACCGGCGGTCGTGCCGGAGAACACGGCGTACGTGACGTACACCTCGGGCTCCACCGGGCGGCCGAAGGGCGTCGTCGTGCCCCACAGCGCGCTGACGAACCTGGTGCTCGCACTGCGCGAGCAGCTGACGGTCGGTGCGGCCGACCGGGTGCTGGCCGCCGCGCCCGCGGGCTTCGACATGTCCCAGCCCGAGCTGTGGCTGCCCCTGGTCACCGGCGCCGTGATGGTGCTCGCCGACCAGGGCGCGCTGCGCGAGCCCGACGAGCTGTCCGCACTGCTCGACCGGCACGGGGTCACCGTGATGCAGGCGACGCCGTCGCTGTGGCAGGCGCTCGTGGCCCGGCGGCCGAACCGGCTGGGCCACATCCGCGCGGTCATCGGTGGCGAAGCGGTACCCGCGGAGCTGGCCGGGACGCTGTCCGGCCTCACGGCGTCGCTGCTGGCCTGTTACGGCCCGACGGAGACCACGGTCTGGTCGACCACCTACCCCGTCGGCCGCGTGGCGGGCGCCACGGTGCCGCTCGGGCGTCCCCTGTGGAACACCCGGTGCTACGTCCTCGACGCGCGGTTGCGGCCGGTGCCCCCGGGCGTGACCGGCGAGCTGTACCTGGCCGGGGCAGGCGTGGCGACGGGGTACCTCCACCGGCCGGGGCTGACCGCGACCCGTTTCGTCCCCGACCCCTTCGGACCGGAGGGCCACCGGATGTACCGCACCGGCGATCTCGCGTCGTGGTCCGCCGACGGGGTACTGCGCTTCCACGGCCGGACCGACGACCAGGTGAAGATCCGCGGACATCGCGTCGAGCTCGGTGAGATCGAGGCCGTGCTCGCCCGCCACGAGGACGTCGACGCGGCCGCGGTGGCCGTACACGACCGGAAGGCCGACGACCGCCGCCTGGTCGGCTATGTCGTCCCCGCCGGCGCCGACCTGCGCTCGGTGCGCGCGCACCTGGCCGCGCACCTGCCGGACTACATGCTGCCCGCCCGCCTGCTCGGGCTGGACGAGCTCCCGCTCAGCGCCAACGGAAAGCTGCTGCGCGACCGCCTGCCCGAACCGGACTGGGCCTCCGCAGGCGACTCGCCGCCCCCGGAGAACCTCAACGAGCACTACATGTGCGGGCTGTTCGCCGACGTGCTGGATCTGCCCCGGGTCGGTCCCGGAGACAACTTCTTCGAACTGGGCGGGCACTCGCTCCTGGCGGCGCGGCTGACCGACCGGATACGGACGGTGCTCGGCCTGGAGCCGACGATCCGGAACGTCTTCGAGGCGGCCACCCCCGCCGCGCTGAGCCGCCTCCTGAACAGGGCGTCGCCCGATGGGGGCACCGCCCTGCCCGGGCGAAGCCGAGAGCTGGGGGAAGAGGCGACGCACCTCGTGCCGTTCCGCCCGGGCGGGCCGGCGGCACCGGTGTTCTGCGCGCCCCCGCTCAGTGGGATCAGCTGGCTGTACGCGGGGCTGCTGCGGCACATCGACCGGGACCACCCGGTGTACGGCATCCAGGCCGAGGGACCCGGCGGGGTGAGCGATCTGCCCGACAGCATCGAAGCGATGGCCGAACGCTATGTGGCCCTGATGCGTTCGGTCCGCCCCAGCGGCCCGTACCACCTCGTCGGCTGGTCCTTCGGTGGGCTGGTGGCCCACGCGATGGCGGTCCGGCTGCACGAGCTCGGCGAGCCGGCCGGATCGCTGTGCCTGGTGGACACGGCCCCCGACGCCGCGGCCGCGCCGGAAGAGCCCATCGACGACCAGCGCGTCTACCGGGTGCTGCTGACGGCCGCCGGCCTGGACGACGAACGCCACTCCGCGACGGTCCTCGACTTCGCCACCGTCTCGGCACTGCTGCGCCGGGAAGGAAGCCTGTTCGCCCGGTTCACCGAGGACGACATCGCCCGCGTCATCGCGGTGTCGCGCCACCACGACAGGCTCGGACGGGCCTACCGGCCACCGTGCTACCCCGGCGACGCCACCTATATCGAAGCGACGGGTGGCGAGCCACGCCTCATCGCCAACCACGAACTGTGGCGGCCCCGTATCGGTGGTGAACTGACGGTATGTCACGTCGCGGCACGTCACCACCGGGCGATGCAACCGCAGCACGTGCACGAAGTCGGGGCCCACCTCCGCGATCTGCTGAGGAGGCACCGTTGATCCGCACCGATTCCGGCGCCCTGGCCGAACTGCCCGCGGGTGCGCGGGTGGTGATCCGGCTGCCCAACGGACGCGAACTGGCGGACGTGCTGCTCGCCTGCTTCGACCTGCGCCTCGTCGCGGTCCCCCTGCACCCCCGCGCCACCGACCGGGCGGTCGCGGGCATCGCCGAGCGGGTCAGCGCGGCGGCCCTGGTGGACGTGCACGGGCTGCACCGCACCGGCCTGCCCGACGTCCACACGGCCCCGCACGACCTGGCCTTCATCATGTTCACCTCGGGCTCCACCGGCCCGCAGAAAGGGGTCATGCTCAGCCGACGAGCGGTCCTGGGCAACGCGGCCAAGACCGCGGCACTGCACGGACTGGCGCCGGACCGCCCACACGGAACCTGCCTCCCGCTGTACCACTGCAACGCCCTGGTCATGTCCCTGATCGGCAGCCACATCACCGGCACACCGCTGATCCAGCAGGCCGCCTTCGACCCGGCGGGCTACTTCGCCGCCCTGGGCGCCGGCGGTGCCAGGACCGCGTCCCTCGTGCCCGCCCTGCTGGCGGATCTGCTGGACGTCGGCCCGGACTGGCCGGACGGCCTGGAGTACCTGATCACCGCGGCCGCCCCGCTGACCAGCGACCTCGCCCGCCGCTTCCACCGCCGCTACGGCCCGCGCCTGCGGCAGGGCTACGGCCTGACCGAGGCGGTCAACTTCAGCTTCACCATGCCCCGCCTCGACGACGCCGACTTCCGCGAGCAGTACCTGGAGCACACGCCGCCGGTCGGCACACCGCTGCCGGACACCGAACTGCGGCTGGAATCCGGTGAGGTGTGGATCAGAACGCCGGACCTGATGACCGGATACTGGCAGGACCACCGCACCACCGCGGCCACGGTCACCAAGGACGGCTGGCTGCGCACCGGTGATCTGGGCGAACTGCGGGACGGACTGCTGGTCCTTCGTGGCCGCGCCGGCGAACGCATCAACCGGGGCGGGGAGAAGCACTACCCGCTCGACATCGAACGTAGCTGGCGCGGGGCCGGCCTCTCCGGCCGGTTCGCAGCGGTCTCGGTGGACGAGCCCTCCCTCGGCCAGGACGTCGGTCTGGTCGCCACGGAACAGCCGGTCTCCGCCGTACGCGAACTCTGCGAACGGGCGCCGCTGCGGCCGTCGGCGGTCCAGTTCGGCGGGTTCCTGGCGACGTCCACCGGCAAGCCCCAGCGCAAGGCGATGAGCCGGGTCCTCACCGCACGCCGGCTGGCTCCCGCGCGGTACGAACGGCTGCTGGCCTACGCCGCGGCCACCGCGCACGACCTGCTGCGCTCGGGGGCCGAGCACCCCGGCCTGCGCGCGATGGCCGCGTGGACGGGGGACCGCCGCCCCCGGCCGGGCGGCGAAGCCGTCTTCGGCGCCCTGGACTTCCTGCGGGAGCACTGGCACGACGCGGACGATGCGCGACTGTCCCCGGCCAAGGCCCGCTGGCGCGGCACGCTGCTCACCGGGTGGCCCCTGTCGGTGCACGCGGAACTCGCCGCGGACGTGGCGGCCCGCCATGGGTACGAGTGCCCCCCGGTGCCCTTCGGCACCGAAGCCCGCTTCGGCGGCGGCGCGCTCCTCGTACTCCCGCACGGCCCCGCGGCCGAGGGGCCCCTGTGGCCGCTGGGTCCGCTCCTGACCTTCCTGGACGGTTCCACCGGGGGTGACGGGACGGATCGCTGGACGTGGCTGGCCCGGCTGCGCGACCAGGGATCCCCGACCACGGGCTGCTCGGTCCTGCGCGCCGGGCGAGCCGATCTGGGCGGCGTGCTGTGGGCACGACAGCCGGATTCCGGACCGAACGAGCACGCTGGAGCGACTGGATGACACACGGCCCCGAAACGACCGGACGCATGAAGCAGTCCCCCGACCACGAGGACGAGGTCCTCGACGTCCGATCGCACCAGGATCCCGGCAGGAACCGGCTGACTCCGGTGGTGCGGCTGCCCCCGGACGTCGCCCTGGCCGTGGTCGACGCCCTCGCCGGCCTGGTCCGGACGGCGCACCGCCGGGAGGAGGCGAGCCCGACCCCGGCCGGTGCGCTCACACAGGCCCAGGAGTTCGAGGAAGGCGACGTCTTCATGCTGGAGCCCCCCTTCGAGGGCTTCTTCGCCGACCGTTATCTGATGGACTTCTACGACACCACCGAACGCGACATCTGTTCACGCATGCACCTGCACACCGGGCTGCGGTTCGTCCGGATGATGACGGGCCCGGAGACCACGATCCGGGTCTCCAGCCTCTCCCCGATCACGGTGCGCCCCGCGGCGGCGGGCTGGACCGGCCCGCTGAGCACGTTCACCGACGTGCTCCCCGGTACGCCCACCGGCGTGCACCGGGACCGGCACAACGTGATCGTGCCGCCGAACTCCTGGGTGGACATGCAGATCCCGCGCGGGGTGTCACACCAGTTCAACGCGGTGGGGCCGAACGCGGTGATCGACTCGGTGCACCCGGAGGAATCCATCGAGACGCTGCGCGAGGGCATGTCGGGGTACCGGATGATGGCGCAGACCATCTTCCTCGCCAAGGACAAGAGCCCGGCCACCACCTGCGCCGACCTCACCGAACCGCACAGCGGCACCGAACCCCGCTGACCAGGACGCCGACGCCCGGCTCGGGTGTGGCACAGGGCCACAGCGGCGGCGAAGCCTTTCGGCCATTGTTGCCGTGTGCATGACGGTCCGTCGGTGCTCTTGTTACGTTCGTGCCGCATCACACAACAACTGCCGTTCCGCTCCCCACGGGTGTGAACAGGTACGGGGGGAGCTCGCCAGCAGGGGGAAGTATGGCGACAAAGAGCAGGTACTGTCGACGGCTCTTGGCCGTTGCCGCCACCACCGGGATCGTCGGCGGGATTCTGGCCACCGCGCCCGCGCAGGCCACTCCGGCCGACACGTCCGCACTGGTGGAGTTGGCCCAGACCTACTTCGCGGGGGAGAACGCACTGCGCGTCGACGCCTCATCGCGCGACGCCGCCAAGGCCGCCGGCACAGCGGGCGCGCTCCGCGTGACCGATGCCTTCGCGAAGGTACGCGACGACCGCATGACCGCCCGTGAGCAGCAGAGACAGCTCGCCGCACGGACCGGTGTGCACTTCTCCTCGGTCTCGACGCAGGTCGTCCCGCTCGGGGACGTACAACGCCCCGAATCGGGCACGGCCCGGCTGGGCGTCGAGGAGCGGACCGCGTACACCTACGCCGGTGGCGGAGCGGAGCCGTACAGCTATCGCGCCCGTCACGACCTGACGTTCAAGCGTTCCGACGGCCAGTGGCGGATCTCGGGCCTGGTCACGAACGATCCGACGGGGATGAGCACACCCAAGAAGCTGTCCGCCGCCCAGATGCGGGCTGCGGTGGGGATCAGCGAGAAGCTCGAAGCCGGTCTGCGGAGCACGGCGGAGAAGCGGAAGGCCGCGAGCGAGAGCCGGGTGAGCGGTTCCCAGGTCAAGGCGCCGGGTGGCTACAACTACGCCAAGATGGTCGAGTTCGCGCTGCGCTACGCCCTCACGCCCCGCAGCGAGCTGCCGTACACGCCGGACGACGACGACTGCACCACCTTCGTCTCCTGGGCGCTGCGTACCGGCGGCTGGGAGGAGCGCTCCGGCTGGTACCGCAGCGACTCGGCCTGGTGGTGGAAGGACTGGTGCGACGGTGAGTGGTACTGCCGCCCCCAGCACAGCTACACCTGGGGCGGGGCGACCAACTGGCAGCGCTTCGCGGTGAACCACTCCGGGCGCGTGAAGAACCTGGGCAATGTGTGGGACGTCTTGCTCGCGGACGTCGTGCAGTACGACGTCAAGGGCTACGGCGGAGTCGGCGTGCCGGACCACACCATGATGGTCACCGCCTTCGACTGGAACGCCAACGGTATGCCGCTGCTGAGCTACCACAGCTCGCCGGGCGGTGAGAAGAAGAACAAGCCGCTGATCGACATCCTCACCTCCGACTCGGCGCAGGGTCAGGCGTTCTGGGCCTACCGCACATGACCCGAGCCTGATCCCGGTACCCGTGTGCCGTACTCGTGTGCCGCGGCGGCCGCTCTCATGCGGTCACCGCGGCACGCAGTCGTTCCATCGGTACGCTGCCACCGCACGGGAGCGTCACCCGGTCGTCGCCGGTGACGGCGTAGGCGTGCGGCGACGCCACATCAAACAGCCGTTCCCCCTTGGTGCCCTGGCGCTTCGCGGGGCGCAGGAGAAGGACGAGGTCCTCGCCCCCGGGAAGCGTCCCGGGATGCAACGGGTTCCACACAGTGAGAGTGCCGGGCGGGACCGGCTCCCCGGACAGGTTCACGCCCGCACGCACACGGAACCCGAATCCCTGTGTGACGCCGTCGTCTATGGGGATCCGCTTCCCCGTGAGTACGGTGACGCGCAGCGGCAGATATCCCCGCCCCTCGTAGGAGCGGACCGTCCGCGCTGTCTCGGATACGCAATCGGCCGAAGCGACCTCGGCCGAGCTGTCGTCCCGGATCCGGTCGACGGCCGCCGGTACGGCGAACGACACACCCGCGACAACCGCGGCGACGGCCGCCGCGAGTGCGGCTCGCCGCCGGTACAGACCTCGCCTGGCCCGGGCCGTGAACTCCGGCCCCGGGGCGGCGTGCTGCGGCCCGTCCGGCTCGGCCGCCGCGGCCAGCAGCCGCCGCACCTGCTCGTCCTCGGGGCACGCTCCATGCGGCTCGTACGCAGCTCCGTACGGTGGTTCGTGCGGCCGCTCAGTCATCGGCCCGGCCCCTCTCCTGATCCGCATCCAGCTCCGGCACGGCGACGAGGAACCCCCGGGTACGCAGCGCTGCCAGCGCCCGCGCCGTCCGGCTCTTGACGGTGCCGGGCGAGCAGCCGAGCGCCTTGGCGATCTCCCGCTCCGAGAGCTGGTGGTAGTAGCGCAGCACCAGTACCGCGCGCTGTCCCGCGGGCAGCGTGCGCAACACCTCGCGCACGGCGACGCGGGTGGCGACCTGATCGTCATGGCCGGGCTCGGGCACGTCGGGCAACCGGCCGGCCGGGACCTCCAGGCTCCAGCGCCGTCGCCGGTCCCTCATCAGCAGCCGGACCATGGTCGTGCGCGTATACGCCTCCGCCGCTTCCTCCCGGCCGATGCGCCGCCACGCCCGGTAGGTGCGCAGCAGCGCCTCCTGGGCGAGGTCCTCGGCCCGGGCCGGCGAGCCGGTGAGCAGCCGCGCGGTGCGGACGAGGGAGGAGTATCTGGCGGCCATGAAGGCACTGAACGCCGCGTCCTTGCCGGTCCCGCCCGAGTGCATCCTCGCCCCTTCGCCCCGTGTGGTGCGCTGCGTGGGTTCCCACTTCTTACAGAGGCCCTGGCTCCGCGGGAGGTTCCCCGGTACACCGGGTGTCCTTGAGAAGTCGGCCGCCCGGCGGTGCCCCGGTAGCCTGACGGACGTCAGGGTCCCGGCAGTCGCCCGGGCCGGGGAACAGCTGCGGGCACGTGTGGGCCCGCTCGGTGGGAGAACAGCGATGTCACGTCGTTTCGACTGCTCGGACGCATCTCAGTGTGCCGCCGGGGTGCGTGAGGCAGCGGGTGCTGTGCGCCGTGGGGAGCTGGTCGTTCTGCCCACCGACACCGTCTATGGAGTCGGGGCGGACGCCTTCAGCCCGCAGGCAGTCGGCCGCCTGCTGGACGCCAAGGGCCGGGGGCGGAACATGCCCTCGCCGGTACTGGTCGGCTCCCCCGGCGACCTGAACGGCCTGGTCGACGAGGTGTCGCAGCAGGCGCGGGCGCTCGTGGACGCCTTCTGGCCGGGCGGGCTGACCCTCGTCGCCCGCCACAAGCCCTCGCTCGAGTGGGACCTGGGCGAAACCCATGGCACGGTGGCCCTGCGCATGCCCGCGCATCCCGTCGCGCTCGACCTGCTCGCCACCACCGGCCCGCTCGCCGTCTCCAGCGCCAACCTGACCGGGCAGCCGTCCCCTCAGGACTGCGACGCCGCCCGGACGATGCTCGGCGAGGCCGTGGCGGTGTACCTGGACGGGGGCCCGACCCCGGCCGCCGTGCCGTCCTCGATCGTGGACATCACCAGCGCCACCCCCGTCCTGCTGCGCGCGGGCGCGATCAGCGCGGACCAGCTCCGCACGATCGCGCCCGGTTTGCAGGAACGCTAACGACGATCCGTCACGACGCGGAGCCGACCTCCACGCCGTCGAGGCCACGGGCGGTGACCAGGTGGGCGGTGCCGTCGGCCAGCCGGTAGGACAGGCCCACGACCGCGACCCGGCCCTCCTCCACCGCCTCGGCAAGGGTGCGGGAGCGGTCGAGCAGCAAGTCGACGGTGTGCCGGATGTGCTCGGCGATGAAATCCTCGTCCTCGGTGTGCCCGGCGGCGTGAGCGGCCAGCACACTGGGGGTCACCCGCTCGATCACATCCCGTACGTAGCCGCCCGCGGTCGCGCCGTCCTGGACAGCGGACCGGGTAGCCGCCACCGCGCCGCACGCGTCGTGGCCGAGCACCACGACCAGCGGGGAGCCCAGGACACTCGCCCCGTACTCTATGCTCCCCAGCACCTCCGGCCCCATGACGTGCCCGGCGGTACGGACCACGAACAGGTCGCCCAGCCCACGGTCGAAAATGATCTCGGCGGCCAGCCGGGAGTCGGAACACCCGAACACCACGGCGAACGGCTTCTGGGCCGGCACCACCTCGGTACGACGAACGGCATCCTGGTTCGGGTGCTCCGGCAAACCGGCAACAAACCGCCCGTTACCGGCCATCAGCGTTTCAAAAGCGTCAGCAGGCTTCAACGTCTGGCTATCAGTCATGGCCGAAACCATACGGCCTGCGGAAACCGGAACGCACGGGCACCAGGGTGCCGCCAGCGGGCGCCCCCCGCCCAGCCCTTGAATAGCGCGGTGCCGAGGGGTGACGCACACTGGTGTCGTCCCCCGTCGGCCGCCTGTGAGGGCGCTGCCCATGCACGATGTGCCGTTGTGGCTGTGGTTGGTGTTCGTCGCCGCCGTGCTGGTGTCACTGGCGGTCGATCTGCTTGCCCATCGACAGGCGCACGTCATCGGCTTCCGCGAGGCCGCGATGTGGAGCTGGGCGTGGATCGGCCTGGCGGTGGTCTTCGGGGTCGTGGTGTTCCTCGTGGTGGGCACGGACGCCGGCGTCGAGTACACGACCGCGTGGTTGCTGGAGAAGAGTCTGTCGGTCGACAACCTCTTCGTCTTCGCCCTGATCTTCGGATACTTCCGGGTGCCCCGGGCCTACCAGCACCGGGTGCTGTTCTTCGGCGTCCTCGGCGCGCTGGTCTTCCGCGGCGTCTTCCTCGCGGCGGGTGTGGCCGTCGTCAGCCGCTTCACCGCCGTTCTGTTCGCCTTCGCGGCGATCCTCTTCTACAGCACCTACAAGATCCTCCGGGAGGAGGACGACAGCTTCGACCCGGCCCGGAGCCTCGCGGTCCGCGCGCTGCGCAAGATCGTTCCGGTGCGGGACGAGTACGCCGGGACGAAGTTCTTCGTCAGGGAAGCCGGCAAACGCGTCGCCACCCCGCTGCTCGCCGTCGTCGTCGCCATCGAGGCAGCTGACGTGATCTTCGCCGTGGACAGCGTGCCCGCCGTCCTCGCGGTCAGCAGCGACCCCTTCATCGTCTACACGAGCAACGCCTTCGCCATCCTCGGCCTGCGAGCGCTCTACTTCATGCTGGCCGGGCTGCTCGACCGGTTCCACTACCTCAGCAAGGGCCTCGCGTTCATCCTCGCCTTCATCGGCGTCAAGCTCGTGCTGCAGGCGGCCCACAAGACGATCAGCACGAGCGTGCCGGAGATCCCCTCCCTGGTCAGCCTCGCCGTCATCGTCACTGTCCTCGCCGTCTCGGTCGCGCTGAGCATCGCCCGCCCGCCACCGCACCACGAACCCGCAGGTGGGACGGGCGGGAACGGACCGGGAACCAAAGGCGCGCCCGGCCGGGATGCGCCCTAGGGCCTCCGGGCGCACGCTGGGAGTGTGGCCGGGCACTCCACCGTCGTCGTCCACCCGCCGTCCCCGTCCGGCGGCCGGCGCGTGAGCGTGGGTACGCGTGTGCTCGGTACGGCCTACGGGCTGGTCGATCTGCTCGAGCTCCTGGTGAAGGCCGGGGTGGTGGCCGACGATGTGCGGCTTGAGGAGGCCGAGACGATCGACTGGCGAGGCGGCGGCCCGCACATCTGGTGAGCCGTGTTTCCGGGCAGCTCAGCCCTCCAGCGTGGCCAGAGCGTCGATGCCCACGTGCCGCAGCGTCCGCCGGACGAGGCGGTTGGCACCGCGGATCCGGACCGGGGTATGGGCCGGAAGCCGCGAGGCCGCGTTACGCAGGGCATAAGCGCAGGTCAGGTCCATCCGGCGGAGTGCGTCCAGCTCGACGAGCCAGCCACGGGCGACGATCAGCCGCGAATCGGCCAGGGCCTCTTCGAGCTCCCGGACCCTGGACGCGTCCAGCTCCCCGGAGAGCGTCAGGACGGCCTGCCCTTCGCCGGCCGTCGTGACGGCCGCACCTGCGGCTGCCGGGGCGCGCGGGTCGGGAGAGGAGTCGTTCGTCACGGCGATCTCCTCCCTGGCGGGTGGCCTCGTATCCGGTGCTGTCCGGTGTTATCCAGTGTGCCTGGTGTCGCGGCGGATCAGCGCGGTGAAAGCCGTCGCACGGTGGACGCTGTTTCCCCGGGCTGCCGGCCGCCGCCGGGCAGCCCGCTCGGATTCGGGTGCCGGCCGGCGGCCGCGACAGATATATCTGCTACCGCCGCGGCAGCCGCGGGGACTGCCCACCCTTGGTTTGCGGATAGGCAGAGTCAGTCCGCAATCCCGACAGGAGGTGTCCTATATCCAGGGTTAGCTGCGGAGCATGACTTTCGACTGGGCAGATTTCCAGGCGGCGGAGCCCGCCTTCGCCAAAGCTCTGCAGAACAGGTTCCAGGCGTACCGACACCATGTGCTCGCCACGCTGCGGAAGGACGGTTCCCCGCGCTTGACGGGCCTTGAGGTGGACTTCCGGCACGGCCATTTGTGGCTCGGCATGATGCCGAACTCCCGCAAGGCTCACGATATTCGCCGTGACGCGCGCTTCGCGCTCCACGCCAATCCCGGACCGGACAGCGCTGCCGCCAGCGGCGACGCGCGCCTGTGCGGGCACGCCATCGAGGTAACCGATCCCCTCACGATCGCGCGCTACGCCGAAGAGGTCGCGCCGCCCGAACCGTTCCATCTGTTCAAGACCCAGCTCACCGAAGCCGTCCTGACCCGGGTAGAGGGCAGCGACCTCGTCGTGCGGGTATGGCGTCCTGGCTCCCCCGTGAGAACGCTCCGCCGTGGCAACGACGCCGGCCCACCGCGCGAGGACAGGTAGGCCCCGCACCGCCCGGCGCTCAGCCCTCCGCCAGCGCCTCGCGGTGCGCCTTCACCAGCTCCTGGTACATCAGGGCGTTGAGCCGGATGTGCTCGAGCTCCTCGGCGGTCAGTTCCCGCCGTACCTTGGCCGGCACCCCCGCGACGAGCGAGCCGGGCGGGACCTGCATGCCCTGTGGGACGAGCGCCTGCGCGGCGACCAGGGAACCGGCACCGATCCTGGCGCCGTTGAGGACGGTGGCGCCCATGCCGATCAGCACGTCGTCCTCGACGACGCAGCCGTGCAGCACCGCGTTGTGGCCCACGGTCACCCGCTCCCCCACGGCGACCGGGAATCCGGGGTCGACGTGCACGGTGCAGTTGTCCTGGATGTTGCTGCCCGCGCCGAGCGTGATCGGCCCGCAGTCGGCACGCAGCACGGCGTGGTACCAGACGCTCGCGTCCGCGGCGATGGTGACGTCGCCGGCCACGACCGACGTCGGCGCGACGAACGCCGCCGGGTCGACCTCAGGGCTCTTGCCGCCCACGCCGAAGGTCAGTGCTTTCTCCGTCACCGCACACTCCTCATCCGTCGCCCTCGCCTCCACAGCACCGTAAGCGACGGGCCGTCAGTACGCGGCCGGCTGGGGCCGAGATCACAGGGGCGTCGCCCCGGCGGTACGGACGGCGGCGTGCGGGGCGGCGTACGACGAAGGCCCCCGGCGGGAGCCGGGGGCCTTGTCCTGTTCCGTTTCCGTGCGGGCCGCCGGAGCGGGCCGCGGCTGCCTCACTCCGCGGCGACGGCCTCGGGCTCGGGCACGCGCTGCCCGGCCGCCTGCTCGGCGGCCTGCGCGGCAGCGGCCTTCTTGGCCTTGATGCGCATGACGATGAAGGAGCCCAGGCCGAACAGCACGGCGGCGACCAGGCCGAGCCAGGAGAACTTCTTCAGCCACTCCTCGGCGACCTTGCCCACGGAGTAGATGACCGCGACCGTACCGCCGGCCCAGACGACGCCGCCGAGGACGTTGGCGATCAGGAACTTCCAGTACGGCATCTTCAGCACGCCCGCCAGCGGACCGGCGAAGATCCGCAGCAGCGCGATGAAGCGGCCGAAGAAGACGGCCCACATGCCCCACTTCTGGAACGACCGCTCGGCGGTGGCGACGTGGTGCGGGCCGAAGTGCTTGGGGAATTTGCGACCGAGCCAGGCGAGCAGCGGCTTGCCGCCCTTGCGTCCGATCAGGTACCCGATCGAGTCACCGATGATCGCGCCCGCGATGGCACAGGCACCCAGGATGTACGGATTGATGTGGTCCTGGGTGGCCGCCAGCAGCGTGGCGCTGACGAGGACGATCTCACCGGGAAGCGGGATGCCCAGGCTCTCCAGCCCGATGACCCCGCCCACCAGAAGGTAGACGGCTATCGCCGGAACTGTCTCGAGCCACTCCTGGATGTGCAACGCCGGTTCCTCCCGTTGAACGACCTGCTTCCCGCCGCGCGCCACACGACGCACGGCGGGAAGCCTACTGGAGGTAAGGACTCGCTCGGCGGTCCGCCGGTTGACCGCGAGCGGCGACTTGTTCGGTCGCAGGGGGTGCACCAGTGCCCTTTGAACCCTTTGACCCCTTGGCACCCCCTAGGCAACCCACGTCCCTGAAGTGCGGCCGGCACCATGCGTGGATTCCGCACGTCGCCGGGCCGGCTCCCTTTCGGACAGCACTCCGGGACGACGGACGGGAATCGGCGGGGATCTAAACATCCACTGAACACGCGCTCCGTCGTCGCCATTCGGCCGACCGATGGCCGGATTCACTTCTCGAGACCCACGTCACACCGCTCCACCTGCGGCGTTCCGCCCCCCGGACGCCCTCGCGGTGACGCAGCACACATTACCGAGGGCTCGCACGGAAGCGTTCCGATCAAGTAACGCACAACCCTCTGCCGACGCGGCGATAAACGGCCGATAGGGCTTCCGGTTGGCATTCCGATTGAACTCCCCGGC
Organism: Streptomyces sp. NPDC046261; assembly: GCF_040646235.1. Classification (NCBI taxonomy): domain Bacteria; kingdom Bacillati; phylum Actinomycetota; class Actinomycetes; order Kitasatosporales; family Streptomycetaceae; genus Streptomyces; species Streptomyces sp. NPDC046261. The sequence goes on from NZ_JBEYZU010000010.1 coordinate 161,072, forward strand.
AGCCGCACCATACGGCCGCTACCGAAAACCGTTGGAACGGCGGGAAGTTCGGTCGGATTTCAACGATTCAGGCTTCACCTTCCTCCGCTCCGCGATCCATGAACATGCCCTGCGACAAGGGCGAATGCCCGTAAGAGCCGGGCCGTGCCGTCGTCACCGCACAGCGGATTCCGGCCTCATCCGCCGAAATGGCACGTAATAATCCGGCCGCCGCGCGATGGTCACTCGGGGTGAGAATCGTGACGAGATCCGGCCCACCTGTGACGGAAACCCATAAACGACAGGTGAATCGCCTCCGACCAGGCGTTTCTCCTCCATCCTGAACAAGCGGAATGATAAAGACCGCTTGATGTCAACGCGTGTTGCGAAATTTCGCGATCACCATGACTGCGTTCATCACCGCAGGTCAGCAGCGTTTCCACCCCGCCGTACGGGCCGGCCGTGCGGCAGCGGACAGGGCGCGAACAACGCCTGGCGCGTTGATCCGCTCTTGCCGATTTTCGGCTTTGACCCCGGCGTTCCGGTCGCCGTACGTTTCTCTCCGTGTTCGGCGGTCGCCTCGAGAACGCACTCGAATGGCCGAGCAGATCCCCGCCCGGAATACCGCCCGACACGCTCCACCGAATTTCGCCCCGCATTCCTCATTCCACTGCCCGAGTGAAAGGACGACTGCAATGACCGCTGTCGAGACCGCACATATCGACGAACAGCTGTCTCCTGAAGACCGGCCCATCGTGCCGTTCACGGTGGTTCCGGGAGGACCGCCCGACGTGGCGCTCGCACCCGCCGGCGAAACCGGCTACCCGGGAGTGCGCCTGGAGCAGGCGGACGAAGACGGCACAGTGCCGCCGCAGGACGTCTATGTGTCCCTTCCCCGCGGTAAGGGACTGCGGTTCGTCGCCGAAGGCGGCTGCGATCACCTGCTGACCGTGCAGGACGCCCACGGAAACGCGAAGACCTACCGCGGGATCCAGTCGTCGGACGGCCAGGCCCTCACCTTCGAAAGTGTCGACCTGGCCCTCTCGGGCAAGGGTTCGGCGTCCGCGGCCTGGGTCGCGGTGAAGGCCTCCGACAGCGCCCGGCTGGGAAACACGAAGCTGACGTTCTGCGTGGGCGACCAGGCGTCGGACTCCGCGTGCATCCGCGTCGTGGATCACATCCCGTTCTCGGTGACCGCCGGCGGGCCGCCGGACGTGACGCTGAAGCCCGCCGGCGCCACCGGCTACCCGGGTGTGCGGCTGCGGGCCGATGACGACGGCAAGGTCTCGCCGCAGGACGTCTACGTGGCCCTCCCCCGCGGAAAGGGACTGCAGTTCGCCGCCGAAGGCGGCACCGCGTGCCTGCTGACCGTGCAGGACGCCCACGGCAACGCGAAGACCTACCGCGGAACGCTGTCCTCGGACGGCCAGGCCCTCACCTTCCAGGGCATCGACCCGGCCCTGTCGGGCATCGGGTCGTCGTCCACGGCCTGGGTCGCGGTGAATGCCCCCGACGGCGCCCCGGCGTCGAAGGACCCGATGCACCTGACCTTCTGCGTCGGCGACCGCACGTCGCCTTCCACACCTGTCCTCGTGGATCCGCAGTCCTGGTGACCGCCGGGCCCTCAGCCGTCACGCCGCCCTCGTGACATTCCCTCACCGCCCTCGTCCGAAGGAGTAGATACAGGTGGACACGGTGACAGCCCGCCCGCCACGACTCGCCGCGTCCACCAGGTCGCGGAGCATGTCCATCGTGGCCCGGGTCTACGGATATCCCCCGGCCCACAACGCGGGCTCGGAATGGATGCTCCACTCGATGCTGCGCCCGCTGAGCGCGCGCGGCCACCGCGTGACGGTCTGGTTGTCGCACCCCGGGAGCATCGAGAAGAGCTACGACATCGACGGAGTGCGGGTCGTCCCGTACCAGGAAGGAGCCGAATTCGCCGCCGAGGCCCAAAAGGCCGATGTACTCCTGTCCCAATACGAGAACGTCCCCATCGTGACGGGTCTCGCCAAAGCCCGCCGTATCCCCGTGGTCGTGATCTGTCACGACAACTTCGCCGCCAGCTTCCACGACGCGGCGGGAGCCGATCTCGTCGTCTACAACAGCGAGTGGATCCGGCGCGACGGCGAGATCCACTACGGGCGGTACCCCCGCGAATTCCTACCGGGGCGCACGATCGTCGTCCGCCCTCCGGTGATCGCGGAGGACTACCGCACCACACCCGGCGACTGCGCGACCCTGGTGAACCTCAACCCCGACAAGGGCGGCGACATCTTCTGGCAGATCGCCGCCTGGACGCCGGACTGGAAGTTCCTGGGCGTCCGTGGCGCCTACGGGCAGCAGACCACGCCGCCGGCACGGGTGCCCAACTGCGAAATCGTCGACGGCGTGCCGGGCAACGAGATGCGGGAGCACGTCTACAGCCGCTCCCGTGTGATGCTCATGCCCAGCCTGTACGAGTCCTGGGGGCGCGTCGCCGTGGAGGCATTCGCCTCCGGCATCCCCGTGATCGCCCATCCCACCCCGGGACTCGTCGAGTCCCTCGGCGAGGCAGGGATCTTCGCCTACCGCGACGACCTCAACGCCTGGATGCACGCCCTGAGCGCGCTGAAGGACCCGAAGAACTGGGAGAGGGCATCCCGTCGCGCGAAGGCACGCTCCGCCGAGCTGAGCGCGACCCCCGATCTCGCCCTCTGGTGCGACGCCGTCGAGTCGCTGCACGACGCGAAGCGACGGACATCGTTCCGCGTGGCGGGTGCGCCCCACTCGTCGACGCCCCTCTCCGCGAAATAAGTGAAGGAGGATCTCCGTGCCCTCGAACTTACCCGAACAAAAAGAACCGGCTGCCGTCGGCAGCGACGAAGAGAACCCGAACCTGGTGAAGGACGGAAACTTCAAGCACCGTCCGGTCTTCACGGACAGCAGGTGTGGCTACAGCCAAGCGCTCGCCAAGGGCGCGAACGTATCCCTGCGGTACTGGGACTACGGCGGCAGCGGCAACCCCAACGGACAACCCGATCCCGGTGTGAACGCGGGACAATACATCGACGTCTCCACCCACATGTACGCCTTCGCCAAGAGCGACGCGGAAGACCAGGTCGACGGCAGCAACGCGATCGACCTCATCGGCCGGGGCAACAACCGTCACGGGTACGTCGGGCAGCTCCTCCCCGACCTGACGCCCGGAGCGCAGTACGACGTCACGTTCTGGGCCGGTGCGCCCTGGTACGGGGAGGAGCCCCCGCACGCCACGAGGATGCGCTACAGGGTTACCGACGGTATGTCGCGTGACGGCGGCAAGGTCCTGGACTCGGAGTACATCAGCGTCCCCGAACCGCCGAGGGTGCCGATTTCCGGCGGCAGCTGGGTGCGGCAGTGGAAGGTGTACCGCAAGTCCTTCGTCGCTCAGTCGACGAACGCGTACCTCTCCTTCGCGGACGACACCGCCAACCGGTACACGACCGGTACCCAACTGGCCTGTGTCTCGGTACGGCTCTCCGTGCCGGCGCGCGAGTACCGGATCGCCGGGACGGCACCGGAGAGCTCTCCGGACAACCCCCTCACCGCCCCGACGGACACCGCGTTCGACGGCTTCCGTGTGCGGGTCCTGGACGCGACCGGCCAGCCGCTCTCCTCGCAGCAGCTGACACTCTTGCTGGATCCGGGCGCCACCGGCTCCCACTTCGTACAAGGCGGCCGGGCGACGCTGACGTACGCCGGCAAGACGGACGTCGACGGATGGCTGTCCGTTCCCACGGGAGCGGTGCAGGCAGGACCCCACGAGGGACCCCTGCGGATCCACGCGCAGCTGAACACCACACGGCTGGGCGGCCTGGTGCACCTGAAGGTCGGGGCGCCTGTGCCCCGGTTCTCGGTGTACAGGGGAGGCCCGGTGACGCTGACACGCGGCGGCCGGACCGGATATCCGGGTGTGAATCTGCGGGCCGACCAGGATGACGTGGTCCCTCCGCGGACCGTCCAGGTCACCCTCCCCCGCGAAAGGCGACTGCAGTTCGTCGCCGAGGGCGATCCCGGATACCAGCTGACCGTGGAGAAGGGCGGTCAGTACATCGGGACCCTGTCGTCGGACGGCCAGACTCTCACCTTCCGGAAAGTCGACCTGGCCCTGTCCGGAAAGGGCTCCACGTCCCTGATGTGGGTCGCGGTCAGGGCCTCCGACAACACCACGCTCGGAGAGACGGACCTGACCTTCCGCATAGGCGACGCCACGTCGCCTTCCTCGTCCATCACCGTCCTGGGCAAGCAGTAGACGACCAGGGATCAGTGCGAACTTCCGGCGGGAATTCCCCCGCGGGAATCGACGGCACCATCACAACTTTCAGGAGGAAGCATCATGGCGCTGTACCTCGAAGAGGTCAACATCTACGTGGAGAACGGCAGCTGCATCGACGGTGAGATAGGGAGCGGGAATTTCAACCTTCCCGGACGGGTTCGCCTGGACGACGACAACCAGCCCATCATCAATGTGGCACTGAAGTCGTTCGTCCTCGAGTACGAGCGGCCCGTCGAGTACTCCATCGGGCACGAGCACATTCTGCTGAGCCTGCCGACAGGCGGCAAGAAGAGCGGCATGGTGTCGGCGAAGCTGCAGCTGCGGCCGGCCAGCCCGGGCCGTGACTGGGTGTTCAAGGGCAACGTCACCGCACTGGTCATCGCCGATCTGGTGGACGGCAGCTGAATGGCGCGCTGACAGCCGGACGACCGACACAAGGAAGCCCCGAGGCGCTGACGCGCTTCGGGGCTTCCCGTGCACCGGGGCCGACGTCAGGGCTAGGCGTTGGGCCGCAGGGTCCACACCACGGTCATCTCGCCCGTCTCCGCGCCGTCCTCGCGCGTGATCGAGACGCGGACCGGGAACTCGGGGCGCTCCCCCGCGTCCAGCTCGGCGATCACGTCGGCGGCCGGGCGGCCGAGCACGGCGGTGGCGGTGACGGGGCCCATGGCGAGCTTCTTGTAGCCGATCTCAGCGCGGACGGCCAGCGGCACGGCGCGCGAGAGCTGGGCGCCGAAGGCGGCGAGGACGATGGCGCCGCTCGCCGACTCGGCGAGGGTGAACATCGCGCCGGCGTGCGGGCCCCCGACGTGGTTGTGGTAGTCGGACTGGTCGGGCAGGCGGACCACGGCGCGCTCCGCGGTGGTCTCCTCGAAGACGAGGTTGAGGGTACGGGCCATGGGCACGGTGGCCGCGAGGGCTTCGCCGATCGAGGGCTGGGTCTGTGACATGGCCCGAAAGTTACCAGTCAGTAGCACAACCGTGAAGGGGCGGGGACCACACATGTCATCATCGCCCTCTATGGTTATCGGCCATGTGGCCAGGACAGCAGGCGCCCGGGGGCGAGCCGAACCCGCAGGACCCTCATCAGAACCCGTACAAGCAGCCGGGATACCCCCAGCACAACCCGTACCAGCAGCCGGGCTATCAGCAGCCCAACCCCTACGCACAGCCAGGCGGCCAGCAGCCCGGCCCCGCGCAGTGGGCCGCCCCGGCCACGCCCGGCGGCCCGCAGCCGACCGGCGGCGGTAACAAGCGCACCACGGTCATCGCCATCGTCGCGGCGATCGCCGTGGTCGCCGCCGCCGTGATCACCGGTGTGGTGGTGCTCGGCGACGACGGCGACGACAAGGAGCCCACGGCGAAGGGCGGCGCCCAGCCGTCCGCCTCGGCGCCGGCGGCCCCGAGCGCGAGCGCGAGCGCGGAGGCCCCGGAGGACAACCCGCGCGCCGGCGGCGAGGTCAAGCCGGTGATCGCCGGCTGGAAGACCGTCATCAGCTCCAAGCGGCACAACGCGTTCGACGTGCCGCCGGACTGGGAGGTCGAGTCGCCGACCATGACCCACGGCTTCGAGGACGACAAGGGCAAGGGCCTCGTCGCGATGACGTCCACCGCCTCGTACAAGAAGGGCGAGTGCGAGAAGGACGACAAGCGGGGCGCCGCCGGGACCAAGGGCGCCCAGGGCGCCAAGAGCGAGGCGAGCGCCGCCGAGATCGAGGCCCTCAACTGGGTCTACGCGGCGTTCGACCAGAAGCAGACCGGCAAGTTCAGCGAGCCGAAGGCCCAGCCCTTCAAGAGCGACCACGGCATCACCGGCTACACCGCCTCCGCGACGGTCACCGGGGTGAAGAAGACCGGGAAGTGCGTGACCGACGGCAAGGCCTTCACGGTGACGTACAAGGACACCAAGGGCGACCTGGCGACGTGGGTGCTCTACGCCGCCACGGGCTTCGACGGGGAGCTCCCGGACGAGACCATCAAGAAGATCATGAGCTCGCTGCGCCCGCTGAAGTCCTCCTGACCACCCTGCCCTGTGGCGGCGGCCCCGGCCGCCGCCTCAGCCGACGCTGAACGCGCCGCCGGGCGGCTCGGGCGAGGCCACCGCCTCCGCGTCGCCCACCGGCTTCGCTCCGGCGGCGAACCGCTCGAGCGCGGCCCCGTGCTCGACCCGGGCCGGGAAGGCGTCGGCGGCGGCGCGGCGGGCGAGCGCGGCCACGGGCAGTTCCGTGTGCGCGGCCACCAGCACCGCGTTGCCGAAACGGCGGCCCCGCAGCATCGGGCCCTCCGCGATCAGGCACAGGTGCGCGAAGACCGCCGCGAAGGTGGCGACCTGGGCCCGCAGGAAGTCGAACGGGGCACCGTCGGCGAGGTTCGCCGTGTAGTGGCCGTCCGGGCGCAGCACCCGCGCCGCGGTGCGGGCGTACTCCAGGGACGTGAGGTGCGCGGGCACCCGGGAGCCGCCGAAGACGTCCGCGACGATGATGTCGGCGGAGGCGTCGGGGGCGTCCTCCAGCACCGCGCGCGCGTCCCCCGCGCGCACCTCGATGCCCGATCCCTCCGGCAGTGGGAGGTGCTCGCCGATCAGGGCGATCAGGCCCCGGTCCGCCTCGACGACGAGCTGCCGCGAACCGGGCCGGGTGGCGGCCGTGTAGCGGGGCAGGGTCAGGGCGCCGCCGCCCAGGTGCAGCAGGTCGAGCGGCCGGCCGGGCTCGGCGACGGTGTCCAGGACGTGGGCGAGCCGGCGCGCGTACTCGAACTCGAGGTAGGTGGGGTCGTCCAGGTCGACGTACGACTGGGGCGCTCCGTCGATGGTCAGCAGCCAGGCCCGCGCCCGGTCCACGTCGGGCATGAGCTTGGCGGTGCCCCAGTCGACGTCACGGGTCACGGGTATGGGTTCGTCCACCCCTCTATTGTGCCGACCCGACTGCCCCGTACGCGCCGCACCGCACGGTCGCGCTCAGCCCAGGGCGGCGGTGACCGTTCCCGTCGCGATCGTGCGGCCGCCTTCCCGGAGCGCGAAGCCGAGGCCGGCCTCCAGCGCGAGGGCGCGGTCCAGCGCGACCGTCATGGTCACGCTCTCGCCGGGGCGGGCGGTGCCGCGCAGGCCGAGGTCGACCTCGCCGGGCACCTCGGCGGTACGCAGGTGGAACTGGGCGCGGAAGCCGGTGTTCAGGGGGGTGCGGCGGCCACCGCGGTCCGCCGTCAGCAGCCGCGCCCGGGCGGTGAAGTGCCGCTTCGGCGTCACGCTGCCCGGCGCGCAGACCACGTCGCCGCGCAGCACGTGCTGGTGCGTCACCCCGCGCAGCAGCAGCGCCACCCTGTCGCCGGCCTCGGCGGTCTCCATGGGCCGGCGGAAGGTCTGCAGTCCGGTGACCCGCGCACGGCCGAACCCCGCGGGCAACTCGACGCTGTCCCGCACGCGGACGGTGCCGCTCTCGACGACTCCGGTGACGGCCGTGCCGTGCCGGCGGACGGTGAGAACGCGCTCGACCGGCAGCAGGAACGGCGCGTCGGTGTAGCGCACCGGTGTGGGGACGTAGGTGTCGACGGCGTCCAGCAGCGCCTCGACGGGCCCGGTCCAGCGGGTGTCGCCCAGCAGGGCGCGCAGGGCGGAGACCCGGACGACGGGGGTGCGGTGGCCGGCGCAGCCATGGGCGGTGAGCAGGCGGCGGACGTCCAGCTCGGCGAGCTCGGTGAGCTCGGGCCCGGCGACGTCGGCCTTGTTGAGGGCGACCACGAAGTGCTCGACGCCGGCGCGGCGGGCGAGCAGTACGTGTTCGGCGGTCTGCGGCATGACGCCGTCGAGCGCCGAGACGACGAGGATCGCGCCGTCGAGCCGGGCCGCGCCCGCGATCATGTTCGGGACGAAGCGGATGCCGCCGGGCAGGTCGGCGTGAGCGTAGTGGCGGGTGTCCGTCTCGTACGCGACGTGCGCGGTGTGGACGGAGCCGCCGCGCGCCGCTTCCTCGGGTGCCCGGTCGAGACGTTCGAGGGGGACGAACGTGGCGGTGCCGCGGGTGCCGAGGACGCGGGTGATGGCGGCGGTCAGGGTGCTCTTGCCGTGGTGGACGTGGCCCAGGGTGCCGATGTTGAGATGGGGTTTGGTGCGCACGTACGCCTGCTGGGGCATGACTCCTTCTTCGCGCTCTTCGGGATGGATGCCCCGCCACATGCTCCGATGCTCGCGCACGGCCCGGAAGGCGTCGAATGATTTTCGCGGTGCGGCCGTTCGTGCTCACGGGGCCGGTCCGGCGGCGGCCGAAGGGGCGAGAAGTGACCGTTCTCTTGTGGTTCCGTACCGGCTCGGTGACATCACATCGCCCTTACAGCGGTGTCGGTTACGCTCCTTCGATGCTCGATACCGCCGCCCTGTCCCCCGGCCTCACGACGCGCTGCATACGTGCGCTGCTGTCCCCGTGGGCCCGGTTGGGACTGCTGGTGACGCTGCTCGGCGGCGCGGTCGCGGCCGTACTGCTCTGCCGTCCGGAGCGGTTGCTCGCCGGTGGCTGGCCGCCTCATCTCTCCGGCGGCACGGCCGTGGTGCTGTTCGCCGTGGCGTACGGGCTGTGCACGGCGGCCTTCGTGCCGCGGCCGGTGCTGAATCTGGCGGCGGGTGCGCTGTTCGGTGCCCCGCTGGGTACGGCGGGGGCCGTCGCGGGCACGGTGCTGGGCTCGGGCATAGCCTTCGGCCTGGGGCGGCTGCTGGGGCAGGACGCCCTGCGGCCGCTGCTGCGCGGGCGGTGGCTGAAGGCCGCCGACCGGCAACTGAGCCGGCACGGCTTCCGGTCGATGCTGGCCCTGCGGCTCTTCCCCGGCGTGCCGTTCGCCGCCGCCAACTACTGCGCCTCGGTCTCCCGGATGGGATGGGCCCCCTTTCTGCTGGCGACGGGGCTGGGGAGCGTGCCCAACACCGCGGCCTATGTGGTCGCGGGCAGCCACGCGGCGTCGCCCACCTCCCCCACGTTCCTCGCCGCGACGGCCTTCATCGCGATCACCGGGCTGGCGGCCGTGGTGGTGGCGTGGCGCCGCAAGTCCCGGATGCGACGGCCGGGCGTGCGCACCGGGTCATGAGCGGGTTCGGGGCCTGACCGCGCCGCGGGTGACGTCCGGCGCCGGCCGGGCCGGGGGCGGGGGGCCGTCGGGGGCCTGCCGGGACCAGCGGCCGGCGATGACCGCGCAGACGGTCAGCTGGAGCTGGTGGAAGAGCATGAGCGGCAGGATCACCAATCCGGCGCCGTCCCCGAACAGCGCTGCCGCCATCGGAAGCCCGGTCGCCAGGCTCTTGTTCGCGCCGCAGAAGACGATCGTGACACGGTCCGCGCGCCCGAATCCCAGGCGCCTGGCGGCGAGCGACGTCGCCGTGAGCGCCGTGGCCAGCACCGTCGCGGCCAGCAGGAGCAGGCCGGCCAGCCGCAGCGGGGTCACCTGGTGCCAGATGCCCTGCGCCATGCCACGGCTGAAGGCGGTGTAGACCACGAGGAGGATCGACAGCCGGTCCAGGCGGCCGAGCACCCGCTTGTGCCGGCTGACGAAGCCGCCGAGCTTGGGGCGCAGCAGCTGTCCGGCGAGGAAGGGAGCCAGCAGCTGGGTGGTGACGGTCAGCAGCCCGTCGGCCGAGAACCGTACGGCGGAGCCGATCAGCACGGCGGCGAGCACGGGGGTGGCGACCATGCCGAGCAGGCTGGAGTAGGTGCCCGCGCAGATGGCCGCCGGTACGTTGCCGCGGGCGGTGGAGGTGAGCGCGATCGACGACTGGACGGTCGAGGGGACCGCGCACAGGAAGAGCACGCCGGTGTAGAGCTGCGGGGTGAGCAGGAGGGGTGCGACGGCGCCGATGGCCACCCCGAGGAGGGGGAAGAGGGCGAAGGTGCTCAGCACCACCACCAGGTGCAGCTTCCACTGGCGCAGTCCTCCGATCGCCTCGCGGGTGGAGAGCCTGGTGCCGTAGAGGAAGAAGAGCAGGCCGATGGCGAGGTCGGCGGCGTGGCCGACCGCCGTGGCGGCGCCACCGGTCGCGGGCAGCAGCGTCGCCAGGAGGACCGTGCCGAGGAGCGCCGCGACGTAGGGGTCGACCGCCCCGCGCAGCCGGCCGGGCCAGGAGAGCACGGGCATGTCAGTCCTCTCCTGGCGTGCCGTGGTGCGGCGGGTGGCCGGGCGGCTCCGGCAGTGGCCCGGGGGCGGCGAGGGGGCGCGTGATGACGTCGTTGGCGCCGCCGCCCCCGTCGTGGTCGCTGCCGGCCGTTCCCCTGCCGCCGAGCAGGGTGTTGAGGGTGCGGTCGACCTCGAGCCAGGAATCGGCGTGGGAGTTGTCGATGACCAACAGGCCGAGGAGCGGGGGCCGGTCGGGGATGATGCCGCGCCCGTCGTCCGCGCCGGTGCCGGCGGCCGGGGCGGCAGCGGCCTGTCCGGCGTCCGCGCCGAGCAGCATGCCCGCCGCCATCGCGACCACGGCGCCCGCCGTGCCCGCCCTCGGAATCACGCGGTGCCCGCGCACGGCGGGCACCGCTCTGTGCCGTCTGTGTCTGCCCATGGCGGCGGTGCCGCGGGTCAGACGGTGAGGGGTTGCCGGGTGTGATGGTGCCTGCTGATGTTCTTCTCCAGCAGGCGGGTGGAGCTCTGGACGTCGACGGCGCCGGTGCGGCGGGTATCGGGCAGCCGGCCGTCCGACAGCTTCAGATCGGCCAGGGCGCCGTCGATGGCGCTGTGCGCGGCGAACAGGCAGGGTGTGCTGTAGATGGCGACGTCCACGCCCAGGTCCGTCAGTTCGGACAGGGAGAGCCGCGGTGACTTGCCGCCCGCGATCTGGTTGAAGAGCAGGGGTTTGTCCCCGATGGCCGAGCGGATGCGGTGGATCCATTCCACGCTGCGCACGCCGTCGACCAGGACGATGTCCGCGTCGGTCTCCGCCAGCGCGGCGGCGCGGCGCAGGATCTCCGGCTCCTCGGTGGCGTCCGTGCGTGCCACGACGAGGAGGTCCTTCCTGCTGCTGAGCACCAGGTTCAGCTTTTCCAGGTACTCCTCGAGCGGGAGGATCAGCTTGCCGTCCGCGTGGCCGCACCGGCGGGGCCGCTTCTGGTCCTCGAGGATCACTCCGGAGGCGCCGGTGTGTTCCAGCCGTTGCACGACGTGGCAGGCGACTTCGGGGTCGACGTAGCCGTCGTCGATGTCCACGAGCAGGTGGTGGGCGGGGAACGCCAGGCGCAGGCGCTCGACGAACGCCAGCATGTCCGGCCAGGCGATGAACCCGATGTCGGGCAGCCCGTAGTACGAGGCGGCGAAGCCGAAACCGGAGACGAAGAATCCGTTGTAGTGCCGAGCCGCGATCGACGCCGAGTACATGTCGTAGATGCCGATGAGAGGCGTGGTCCGGTCGGAGGCGACCTCTTCGCGCAGAGCTCTGCCGTAGTGCATGAATTCTCCCTGACGCAGGCACGTACAGTGCGTGAATTGTTGGCCCGGAGGCCAACGCTACGCGCATACATTTACAGAAAGATGAGAGCCTACAAACTGAACACACCGGGTCGTGCTCTGGTTGAGTGATGCGCCGAACGACGGACCTGGGACATGAAGGACATGGGCCGGGAGATTCCTCCTCCCCGGGGCCCGCTAGGCTGCACCGGCCCGGTGACGGGGCCGTGCGCGAAGGCCACTTGACGTGGCGTCAGGAATTACCGGGGGCGGCGTCGGGAATTTTCACAAAGAGGCGGAACGATTCCGCCCGGACTTTCTTCATATGACCACATGCATACCTACGGACAGGCCGGGCGTCCGGCCGTGACCATTATCGGATGGCGCAGATTTCATGAGCTGGTTCGAATCCTTCGTCCTCGGGCTCGTCCAGGGGCTGACCGAGTTTCTGCCGATCTCCTCCAGCGCTCATTTGCGGCTGACCGCCGCCTTCGCCGACTGGCAGGACCCGGGCGCGGCGTTCACCGCGATCACCCAGATCGGCACCGAGACCGCCGTCCTCATCTACTTCCGCAAGGACATCACCCGCATCGTCTCCGCGTGGTTCCGCTCGCTGCGGCACCGGCGGATACGCGGGGACCACGACGCCACCATGGGCTGGCTGGTGATCGTCGGCTCGATACCGATCGGCGTGCTGGGCCTGGCGCTGAAGGACGCGATCGAGGGTCCGTTCCGTGATCTGCGGCTGATAGCGACCACGTTGGTGGTCATGGGCGTCGTCCTCGGCATCGCCGACCGCCTGGCGGCACGCGACGAGAGGGACGAGAAGGACGAGAAGGGGGGCCGGCACCGCGCCGTCAGGCAGCGCAAGGACCTCACGCTGCTGAACACCAGGGACGGCCTGATCTTCGGCATATGCCAGGCCATGGCCCTCGTTCCCGGTGTCTCCCGGTCGGGTGCGACGATCAGCGGCGGCCTGCTGATCGGCTACACCCGTGAGGCCGCGGCCCGTTACTCGTTCCTCTTGGCGGTCCCCGCCGTCCTGGCCTCCGGCCTGTTCGAACTCAAGGACGCGACCGACGGCCACACCTCCTGGCCGCAAACGATCTTCGCCACGCTGGTGGCCTTCGCCGTCGGCTATGCCGTGATCGCATGGTTCATCCGATTCGTTTCCCGCAAGAGCTTCATGCCGTTCGTCGTCTACCGCATTCTGCTCGGGCTGCTGCTCTTCGCCCTGGTCGGAGCGGGCGTCCTCACGCCGCACGCGGGCGAGCTCGCGGGCTGAGGGGGGCAAGGGGCAAAGCGGGGGAAAGGAACAGGAGGGAAAAGCGGAGGGCCAAGGGGTGGAAGACGAAAAGCCGTTGGTATCGGACGATCCCCCGCGTCGCCCGATACCAACGGCCATACCGAATACGCCCTGCTCAGTGGCAGGACAACCGGCTGCCCCCTGAGTATATTGGCTCGGAGCCAGTCAACGCAGGAGATTAAACGCATGTCACCGCGTAGCGCAGCGGCCAACGAGGAGTTGCGCCGCCGCTCCCGCGAACGGCTGCTGCGGGCAACCGTCGAGCTGGTGGACGAGCGTGGTTACGAGGCGACGACGCTGGCGGACATCGCGGACCGGGCCGGTACGGCGCGGGGGCTGGTGTCGTACTACTTCCCCGGCAAGCGGCAGTTGCTGCAGTCCGCGGTGCACCGGCTGATGCACCTGGAGCTGGCGTCCTGCCTGGAGCGCGAGCCGTGCACGCGGGACGGGCGCGTGTTGCTGGCCCGGGCGATCGACGCGGTGCTCGCTCTCGCACGGGAGCGGCCGCGGCTGATGCGTACGCACATGGCGGGGATCCTCACCGCGGAGGGCTTCATCCAGTGCCCGGAGCAGCAGCGGCTGGCGTTCCTGTTGCGCGAGACGGTGGCGCGCTACGGCTCCGCCGACCCGGAGAACGACTACCGGCTGCTGCGGGCCCAGTTGATGGGCGCGGTCGTGGCGATCCTGGTGCCGGGCGCGCCGATGCCGGCCGAGCTGCTGCGGGCGGAGCTGTTCCAGCGGTACGGGCTCGCGTGGGAGCTCGGCTTCCCGCCGGGCGCCCCGCCGCCGCCTCCGGGGGTCTGACGGGCGCCGGGACCGGGCGGAACACCACGAGCGGACGTCGCACCTCCCGCAACGCGGCTCCCGGTGGGATCCTGGACGCACTCGCGGGAAGGAGCCCTCCGTGCTTCGCGTCGCAGTCGTCGGATCGGGACCCAGTGGGGTCTACACTGCCCAGGCCCTGGTGCAGCAGCGGGACGTCCCCGGGGTGACCGTGGATGTGCTGGACCGGCTGCCCTGCCCGTACGGGCTGGTGCGCTACGGGGTGGCCCCCGACCACGAGAAGATCAAGTCGCTGCAGAACAACCTCCGGGAGGCCCTCGAGCACCCGGCCGTGACCTTCCTCGGCAACGTCCGGGTGGGCGACGGGCTCGCGCCACGGCGGTTGCTGGACCTCTACCACGCCGTCGTCTACTGCGTGGGCGCGGCGACCGACCGGAGGCTGGGGATCCCCGGCGAGGACCTGCCCGGGAGCTTCTCGGCCACGGAGTTCGTCTCCTGGTACAGCGCCCACCCGGACGCGGCACCCGGCGGGTTCGTTCTGGGGGCCCGGTCGGCCGTCGTCATCGGGGTCGGCAACGTGGCGGTGGACGTGGCCCGGGTGCTGGCCCGCGGCGCGGACGAGCTGCGGGCCACGGACGTGCCCGACGCGGCGCTGGCGGCCCTGGCGGACAGCCGGGTGACGGAGATCCACATGGTGGGCAGGCGCGGCCCGGCGCAGGCGAAGTTCACGACGAAGGAGCTGCGCGAGCTGGGGGCGCTGCCGGGCGCGGAGGCGCTCGTGGACGGCGCGGAGGCGGCCCTGGACCCGGCGTGGGCGGACGCGTCGGGGCTGCCGACGGCCGCCCGGCGCAATGTGGAGGTGCTGCGGGGCTGGGCCCGGGAGGCCGACCGGGGGCGTGGGCGGCGGATCCGGCTGCGGTTCTTCCTGCGGCCCGTCGCGCTGCTCGGCGACGACGCGGTGCGTGCGGTGCGGTTCGAGCGCACGGAACCGGACGGGGGCGGGGGCGTGGTGGGGACGGGGCGGTTCGAGGAGATCGAGGCCCAGCTGGTGCTGCGGTCGGTGGGCTACCGGGGAGTACCGATCCCGGGTCTGCCGTTCGACGCGCGGAACGGCACCGTCCCGCACGACCGGGGGCGGGTGCTGCGCGACGGCGTGCCCTCGCCCGGCGAGTACGTGGCGGGCTGGATCAAGCGCGGGCCGACCGGGGTGATCGGCACCAACCGCTCGTGCGCCAAGGAGACGGTGGCCTCGCTGCTGGCCGACGCCGGCGCCTTCGCGGGGCGCCCGCTTCCGGCCGATCCGGTCGCTGCGCTGCGGGTGGCGGGGCAGGAGCCGGTGCCGTGGCCGGGCTGGCTGGGGATCGAGGCGGCGGAGGCCGCGCTCGGGCAGCGGCTGGGCCGGGGCACGGTGAAGATCCCGGACTGGGACGGGCTGCTGGCGGCGGCCCGCGGACGCGGCTGAATTCCCGCCGCCCGGGCTCCGGGCGGTCAGTGCCCGTGGGCCTCGCCGGCGCCGAGCCGGGCGCTCTGGCGCGCGTAGCCCGCCAGGACGCTGTCGAGCAGTCCGGGGAAGAGGGCGTCGAGGTCGTCGCGGCGCAGGGAGTTCAGCTTCGCCGTCCCCCGGTAGATCTGGTTGATCACACCGCTCTCGCGCAGCACC
This sequence comes from Streptomyces sp. NPDC046261, assembly GCF_040646235.1. Lineage (NCBI taxonomy): Bacteria > Bacillati > Actinomycetota > Actinomycetes > Kitasatosporales > Streptomycetaceae > Streptomyces > Streptomyces sp. NPDC046261. Next base: position 176,504 of record NZ_JBEYZU010000010.1, read on the forward strand.
CGGAAGTGGTGCGTGGTGGTGGACTTGCTGACCGGGAGGTCGAAGACCGAACACGACTGCTCGGCCTCCGCCTCGGCCGCCAGCGCCTGGAGGATGCGCAGCCGCATCGGGTCGGAGAGGGCGTGCAGGACGTCCTCGAGGCGGATCTCGTCCCGGGCGGGGTGCTCGAGGGAGCGGCTGGTCCGTGTCGTCATGGCTGCTCCTTCTGCGGGCGGCGTGGGCGGCTCCATTGTACGAGGACCATCGTAGTTTGACATTCATCGTAGTACGAGGGTTATCGTACGAGCAGAGCGAAGCCGACCACGCCTCGAACTCGAAAACGGAGCCTGTCGTGAGCAACCTGTTCCAGCCCTTGTCCCTGCGGTCGCTGACCATCCCCCACCGCGTCTGGATGGCACCGATGTGCCAGTACTCGGCCGAGGTGTTCGGCCCCGACGCGGGAGTCGCGAACGACTGGCACTTCTCGCACTACACCTCCCGTGCCGCCGGCGGCACCGGCCTGATCCTCCTGGAGGCGACCGCCGTCAGCCCGGAAGGCCGCATCAGCCCCGCCGACCTGGGCCTGTGGAACGACACCCAGGCCGAGGCACTGCGCAGGATCACCACGTTCCTCAAGGAACAGGGCACCGTGCCCGGCATCCAGCTCGCCCACGCCGGCCGCAAGGCCGCCACCGACCGGCCCTGGCGTGGCGGCGAGCCCGTCGGCCCCGAGGAGGGCTGGCAGCCGGTGGGCCCGAGCCCCGTCCCGTTCAAGGACGGCCACCCGGTGCCCGAGGAGCTGACCGTCGCGCAGATCAAGGAGATAGCGGGGAAGTTCGGTGCCGCCGCGCGACGGGCGCGGGCGGCCGGCTTCGAGGTCGTCGAGGTGCACGGCGCCCACGGCTACCTCATCCACGAGTTCCTCTCCCCGCACAGCAACCACCGCACCGACGAGTACGGCGGCTCGTTCGAGAACCGCATCCGCTTCGCCCTGGAGGTCGTGGACGCCATCCGCGCCGAGTGGCCCGAGGAACTGCCGGTGTTCTTCCGCGTCTCGGCCACCGACTGGCTGACGGAGAACCCCGAGGACCCCCGCGAGGGGTGGACGGCGGATGACACCGTCCGTCTCGCGCGTGAACTGCGGGCACACGGCGTCGACCTTCTCGACGTCTCCACCGGCGGCCTCGCCCCCGGCACCCGCATCCCCGTGACCCCGGGCTACCAGGTGCCGTTCGCCCAGCGCGTGAAGGAGGAGGCCGGGCTGCCCGTGGCCGCGGTGGGCCTGATCACCGATCCGCAGCAGGCCGAGGAGATCGTCGCCGACGGCCGGGCGGACGCGGTCCTGCTGGGCCGCGAACTGCTGCGCGACCCCTCCTGGGCCCGTCGCGCCGCGAGCGCGCTGGGCGGCGAGACGCCCGTCCCGAACCAGTACGCCTGGGCCATCTGAGGCCGGACGACACCGCCGGGCGCCGCCTTCCGGCCGGCGCCCGGCGGCCGCGTTCGTACGGGCACGCGCTGAGCCAGTAAAGTGACGCTCCGTGGCTAGACCCTTGAACGAGATCGTCGAACCTGGCTGGGCCAAGGCACTCGAGCCGGTGGCCGGGCGGATCGCCGCGATGGGCGACTTCCTGCGCGCCGAGATCGCGGCGGGCCGGACCTATCTGCCCTCGGGCGCGAACGTGCTGCGCGCTTTCCAGCAACCGTTCGACGACGTAAGAGTACTGATCGTGGGTCAGGATCCCTACCCCACGCCCGGGCACGCCGTGGGCCTGAGTTTCTCGGTCGCACCCGAGGTGCGGCCGCTGCCGGGCAGCCTGGAGAACATATTCCGCGAGCTGCACACCGACCTGGGGCTGGCCCGGCCGTCCAACGGGGACCTGACGCCGTGGACCCGGCAGGGCGTTCTGCTCCTCAACAGGGCGCTGACCACCGCGCCGCGCAAGCCCGCCGCGCACCGCGGCAAGGGCTGGGAAGAGGTCACCGAGCAGGCGATCCGCGCTCTGGTCGAGCGCGGCAAGCCGATGGTCGCCGTGCTGTGGGGGCGTGACGCGCGCAATCTGCGCCCGCTGCTGGGCGGGATCCCGTGCGTGGAGTCCGCGCACCCCTCCCCCATGTCCGCGGACCGCGGCTTCTTCGGCTCGCGGCCGTTCAGCCGGGCCAACGACCTGCTCGCACGGCAGGGTTCGGCCCCGGTGGACTGGCAGCTCCCCTGACGCCGGGCCACGGCCGGCGGTAGGGTGCCCGCCATGTCGCTTCGTACGAGCACGGTTGCCGCCGTGGCCGTCCGGCCCGCCGGCACACCCGGCGCCCACGGGTCCGGGTGACGGGACGCATGGGCTCCATATCCGGCCGGATCCTCGGGGTCGACTCGGGCGGCTCGGGCATCCGGGTCGCCCTCGCCCGGGCCGACGGCACGGGCGAGGCGCTCGCCTGGTCCTCGCCGGTGCCGGTCGGCACCGGCGGCAGGGGCATCGACGCACGGGGCCTTCTCGACCGCGTGCTGCCCGCCGCCCGTGAACTGCTGCGCACGGCGGGCTCCGGCCGGTGCGAGGCCGTCTGCGTGGGCGCCGCCGGCATGTCCACCCTCGGGGACGACCTGCGCGCCGTCCTGCCCGACGCGCTCCGCGAGGAGCTCGGGGCGCGCCGGCTGGCCCTCGCCTCCGACGCCGTGACCGCCTACGCGGGCGCCCTCGGGCAGCGGCCGGGCGTGGTCGTGGCGGCCGGTACGGGGCTGGTCGCGCTCGGCACCGACCTGACGCCGCGGGGCGGCTGGCGGCGCGTGGACGGCTGGGGCCATCTCCTGGGCGACTGCGGCAGCGGCGCCTGGATCGGGCGTGCGGGGCTCGAGGCGGCGATGCGCGCCTACGACGGCCGCGCCGGCGGCTCGCACGCGCTGCTGGCCCGCCTGGAGGCCGCGTTCGGTCCGGCGCCGGCGCTCCCCGCCACGCTCTATCCGCGCTCCGACCGGCCGGCCCTCCTGGCTTCCTTCGCCCCGGAGGTGGGCCGGTGCGCACCCCAGGACCCGGTCGCGGCCGGCATCCTGCGCACCGCCGCCCGGCACATCGCCGAGGCCGCCGCGGCCGCCTGCCCACCACCGCTCGCGCACGGCCGCCGCGAAGTCGCGCTCACCGGCGGGGTCTTCCGGATGGGCAAGCCCCTCCTCATACCGTTGCACGAGGAGTTGCAGAAGCAACTTCCCCAGGTGCGGCAGACCACCGCCGCGGGCGATCCACTGGCAGGCGCGCTGCACGTGGCCCGGGCTTTGGCGACCGACAGTCTGGCCTTCCCCATCGACGATATGCTGCTCAGCGTCGTTTGCTGATCACATCCGTCTTTATCGCGCGAACCGATGAATAAATCCGGACAGACGCTGTTCAGTTACCCCCACTCGAACGTCCGAGTCCTATGAACGGCTAACATGCGGCGCCATGAGCTCCCCCACAGGGCCCGCGAATGGCCTGCCTGTACGAATGCCGCGTCCCCGCCAGCCCGGACGGCACCGGCGGCCGGAGCCGGCGGCCGCTCCGGCGGGTGCGCCCCCGCTGGTGCTCGCCGTGCCCGGGACGCCCACTGTCGCCACCCGCCGCCTCGCCGAGGAGTCCCTGAGCATCGCCCGCTCCGAGCTCCCCGGCCTGGACGCGCGGATCGGCTACATCGACGTCGACGGGGACACCGAGGGCTTCCCCGCGCTGGACGCCGTCCTCGCCTACGCGGCCTCCCAGCGCGCCGCTCGCACCAGCGAAGCCGGTGAAGCGCAGGACGCCGACGGCGCCGCCGACGCCTGGGCCCAGGCGCCCGACGCCGTCGTGGTGCCGCTCCTGGCCGGTCCGGACAGCGCGGTGCTGCGGCGGATACGTCAGTCCGTCATGAACAGCGGTTCGGCCAGCGAGCTCACCGACACGCTCGGTCCGCACCCGCTGCTCGCCGAGGCGCTGCACGTGCGCCTCTCCGAGGCCGGGCTCGCCCGCGCCGACCGCGCCCGACTGTTCACAGTCGCAACGGCCGCCGATGGCATCGTCCTGGCGACGGTCGGTGGCGAGGAGGCCGTGCAGGCCGCCGGCATCACCGGCATGCTGCTCTCCGCCCGCCTCGCGGTGCCGGTGCTGGCCGCCGCCCTGGACGAGGAGGGCGCCGTCGCCCGCGCCGCCGACCAGCTGCGGGGTTCCGGCTCCCGGAACCTGGCGCTCGCCCCCTGCCTCATCGGCCCCGAGGTCGACGAGACGCTGACGGCCATGGCCGCGAAGGAGGCCGGCTGCTCGGCCGCCGAGCCGCTGGGCGCGTACCCCGCGATCGGCAAGCTGGCACTGGCCAAGTACGCGGCCGCCCTCGGCATCGCCACCCAGCCGTCGCTGCAGGGCGCGCCGGTGCGCTGACGCGCGTCCGCAGACCCGTACGAGAGGGGCTTCCGTTGTCCGGAGGCCCCTCCGGGCTTGTCCGGGGGCCGCGCCGGGGCGCACGCTCCCCGGGGCCGGCCGTCGGACTCATCGGGCTCATCGGGCTCAGGTGAAGAGCACACAGGACGCCGCCGGTATCCCGAGGGAGCCGGCGCGCGCCGGTATCCCGGTGTCCGGGTCGACGGTGAACCAGGTGACGTCCCCGGAGCGCTCGTTCGCCGCGTACAGCAGACGGCCGTCCGGGTGCGCCGTCAGATCGCGGGGCCAGTGGCCGCCGCAGCCGACCGTGCCGAGGAGCTCGAGGCTGTCGCCGGGGGCGTCGAGGGCGAGCGTGGCGATGCTGTCGTGGCCACGGTTGGCCGCCCAGAGGAAGCGCCCGTCGGTGGAGACGACGGGCGCCGACGGATACGTGGGCTGCCCGGCGTCGGCGGGCAGCACCCGCGTCTCACCGAGAGGCTCCAGCGTGCCCGTGGCCGCGTCCCACGCGCACACCGTGACGGTGGGGGCGAGCTCGTTGAGGACGTAGGCCCGGTGGCCCCGCGGGTGGAAGACGAGGTGCCGGGGACCGCTGCCGGGCCGCAGCCGCTCCTCGCGGTGCGGGCTCGGGGCACCGGTGAGCGGATCGAGCGCGTAAGTCCACACCGAGTCGGTGCCCAGGTCCACCGAGAGCAGCCACCGCCCGGAGGGATCGGGCACGACGGCGTGGGCGTGCGGCCCCGCCTGCCGGTCCGCCACCGGCCCTCGGCCGCGGTGCGCGAGCACCGCCGACGGCGCTCCGAGCCCTCCCCCGGTGCGGACCGGGAGCGCGCTGACGCTGCCGGAGCCGTAATTGGCGGTGAGCAGCCAGGAGCCGGTGAGCGCGAGGTGGGTGGGCCCGTCGCCGAGCACCGGAACCGGCACCCCCAGCGGCTCGGGCCGCGCGGGGTCCGCCAGGGAGAAGGCGGCGGCCGCCCCCTCGTCGGTCTCGCTCACCGCGTAGAGGACGTCGCCGCCGGGCGACAGGGCGAGGTAGGAAGGGTTCACGACGGCGTCGGTGGAGTGCACGGGCGTCAGGGCGCCCGTGCCGGCGTCGACCCGCACGGCGGTGAGCCCGGGGCCGCCCGCCTCGGTGAACGAGCCGATGTACGCCCACCGGCCCCGCCGCGCGCCGTATCCGTTCTGGCTGCCCTGGCTGCCCTGCTCAGTGCCGGTCATCGCTGCCGCCCTCCCCGTCGGGCCCGCCGAAGCCCGTAGCCGTCGAATCACTGTGTGCACACGACGCTACACGCAGCCACTGACAGTGGCCTGCCCCGGACCCCGCGACCCTGAGGCACCGCGCTCAGGGCGTCGGTGGCGAGGGGCCCGCCGCACGATGTCCCGGTTCGCAGGGCCGTTGGCCCTCCATGGCGCACCCGATGGCCATGAGACTGCGCCAATGGCACAGTCTTTCGGGGTTCCCTTGAGCCAGCGGGTTCCCGGATGGTTTGATGATCCCGTCGATGGCGCTGCGGATCCCGCGGCGCCTCTTTCTTTTGAGGCGCAGGGAGCCGGAAGAGATTGCTGAAGAGGATGTTCGTGGCCCCGGACCCGGGCCGGCTGCGGCTGCGCAGCTCGGCCCGGGCCGTTCTCGGCGTCGGGCTGGCCGTCGCCGTCTGCGACCTGGCCACCCACTCGCTCACCGCGGCGATCGCCGGCGGCCTCGCCGCGCTGCTCGCGCTCTTCACGGTCACTGACGCCAAGGTCTCCGCTCAGGCCGTCACCACCGCGTGGCTGCCCGTCGTGGGCTTCCCGGTGCTGGCGCTCGCGGCGGCGCTGCACGGCTATCCCCTGGTACGCGACGCCGTGTTCCTTCTCGTCGTCTTCGCCGGCGTCTACGCGCGCCGCTGGGGTCCGCGCGGCCATGCCCTGGGGATCTTCGCGTTCATGACCTTCTTCATGGCGCAGTTCCTGCACGCCGTGCCGGGTCAGCTGCCCGAGCTGTACGCGGCCATGGCCATGGCGCTCGCCGCGTCCTCCCTCGTCCGCTTCTGTCTGTGGTGCTTCGAGCGCCGCACGCCGCCCCCGGTGGCGCCCGCTCCGCCGACGGCGCGCGGCCTTGCCCGTCCCACCACCCGGCAGGCGTTCCAGAACACCTTCGCCTGCGCCGTCGCGCTCGGCGTCGGGCAGGCGATCTCCGACGAGCGCTGGTACTGGGCCGTCGGTACGGCCTGGTGGATCTTCGTCAACACCTCCTCGCGGGGCGAGACGCTGGTACGCGGCTTCCGCCGCGTCGTCGGCACGCTGGCCGGCATCGCCGTCGGGCTGGTCGTCGCCGTGCCGCTGCACGGCGCGCCCGGGCCCACCGCCGCCCTCGTGGGCGCCTGTGTCTTCGGCATCTTCTATACAGCGGCGCTCTCCTACAGCTGGATGATGTTCTTCGTGACCGTCATGGCCGGCCTGCTGTACGGGCTCCTCGGCGTGCTGCACCCCGGTCTGCTGGCGCTGCGCTTCGAGCAGACCCTCGTGGGCGCCCTCGGTGCGGCCGTGGCCGTCGCCGTCGTGCTGCCCGTGACCACGCACGCCGCGACCGACGCCTGGATCCGGCGCGCCCTGGTGTCCGTACGGCACTGCACGGCGACGTCCGCGCGCCGGCTGGCGGGCGACGAGGCCGCCGACCCCGCCCCGCACGTCGCCGAGCTCGAACTCCTCCTCGGCAGGGTACGGATCTCCCTCGCCCCGCTGCTGCACCCGCTCAGCCCCCTGCGGGAGCGCCGGGAACGGGCGCGGCAGGTCATGGCGCACCTCGACGACTGCGTCCACCAGGCGCGCGGTCTGGCGGCGGTCGCCGCCGACCCCGACGCCTCGCACGACGCCCGGCTCATGGCGGCCTGCCAGCGGGTGGAGGAGGCGCTCCACGCCCTCGTACCGGCCGGGTCGCCGGCCGCCCCGGCCGCGGACTTCGCCACGGCCACTCCCCAGCACCACCCGGGCGCCGAACGGGCCCTGGCCCATCTGCACGACCTGGAGAGGGCACTCGCCGAGCTGGCCGCGCCCCTCCTGAGCAGCCGCCGCCCGCCGCTGGCCGGCGCCTGAGCCACGGCGGCGTTCCCTGCAGGACCATTGGTACAGTTCGGGGCCCGGAATCTCGATCATGAGGGAGCCGATGGCCCATGGCCGTGGACGCGCTGGACGCCAGGATCCTGCGGCTGCTGCTGGAGCAGCCGCGCACGAGCGTGCGCGAGTACGCGCGCCTGCTGGGCATCGCGCGCGGCACGCTCCAGGCCCGGCTGGACCGGCTGGAGCGCGACGGCGTGATCACCGGCACGGGGCCGCGCCTGTCCCCCGCCGCCCTGGGCCACCCCGTGCTGGCGTTCGTGCACATAGAGGTCACCCAGGGCCATCTGGACACGGTCGCGAACGCGCTGGCCGACGTTCCGGAGATCATCGAGGCGTTCTCGATCACCGGGGGCGGTGATCTGATGGCGAGGGTCGTCGCGCGGGACGCGGCGCACCTGGAGGACGTGATCCAGCTGCTGGTCCAGCTGCCGGGCGTGGTGCGCACCCGCACCGAGATGGTGCTGCGCGAGCGTGTGCCCTTCCGGATGGTCCCCCTGGTGGACGCCGTGGGGCGCGCGGCCCAGCGACCTTCCTGACGGCCCGTCAGTCCGCTGCGGCGGGGCCTCTCAGCCGAGGAAGGACAACCGCACCCGCCGCTGCGGGTTGTCCCTGTTCGTATCGACCAGGACGACGGACTGCCAGGTCCCGAGCTCCAGCCTGCCGGCGATCACCGGCAGTGTGGCGTGCGGCGGGACGAAGGCGGGCAGGACGTGGTCGCGGCCGTGGCCGGGGCTGCCGTGGCGGTGGCGCCAACGGTCGTCGGCCGGGAGCAGGTCGTGCAGGGCGGCCAGGAGGTCGTCGTCGCTGCCCGAGCCGGTCTCGATCACGGCCAGGCCGGCAGTGGCGTGGGGCGTGAAGACGTTCAGCAGGCCGTCGCGCCCGTGGGCGGCCTCGCGGAGGAATTCCGCGCAGGCGTCGGTGAGGTCGTGCACGGTCTCGCGGGATCCGGTCGTGATCTCGAGGGTGCGCGTGGTGAAGGTGTCGGTCATGGTCCACCGCATACCCGGTGCGCCGCCGTGACGGCAAGGCGACGGGCCGCCGCACTCGCACGCGCCTCGTCTGCGGGGGCCCGTTCACCTTGTGGGAGAAGGCCCGGGGAGAAGGTCTAAGGAATTCCCGGCGCCGGGCGTGAGATCAAGTTGGGGTGCGGCCACACGCGCCCGGGGCACATGGCTCGTCGAGCCCCGGCAGCCACCTTGAAAGGGACACCCATGGACCCCGTCCGACGGCCGATCCTGTTCGTCAGCCTTCCGGAAAGCGGGCTGCTCAATCCGCTGCTCGTGCTGGCGGCCGAGCTGTCACGCCGGGGTGTCGAGGACCTCTGGTTCGCCACCGATGACAACCGGCGCGGCGAGGTGGAGAACCTGGCGGTGAAGTCACCGGTCGAATTCGCCTCGCTCGGCGAGGTGATCCCGGAGCTGTCGGCGGTGAGCTGGCCCGACGATGTCTACCGCGAGGTCACCCAGGCGTCGCGTTTCAAGGCGCACCGCGCGGTCATCAAGCAGTCCTACAAGCCCGCCCTGCAGGCGAAGAAGTACCGGCGGCTCGAAGCGGTCGTCGACGAGGTGCGGCCGGCGCTGATGGTCATCGACTGTGTGAGCGCCTTCGCCGTCGACCTGGCCCTTACGCGCAAGATTCCGTTCGTGCTGAGCGTGCCCTTCGTGGCCAGCAATGTGCTGACGTCGCTCAATCCGTTCGCCAAGGGCTACACGCCGCGGGACTTCCCCGTCCCGCACTCCGGTCTGCCGGGGCGGATGAACATGGTGCAGCGGCTGCAGAACGAGCTGTTCAAGCTGCGGACCATGGGGCTGTTCTTCAACCCCGCCATGGGAAAGGTGCTTCAGGAGGACGGCCGGATCCGCAAGGAACTCGGCCTTCCGGCGCCCAGCCCGATGACGCGCATCGACAAGGCCGAGATGGTCCTGTGCAATTCGATCGCCGAGCTGGACTATCCGTTCGAGATACCCGAAAAGGTGCGCCTGGTCGGTGCGATGATGCCGCCGCTCCCGGAGACCGAGGACGACGGGGAACTCTCCCGCTGGCTGGACGCCCAGTCGTCCGTCGTCTACATGGGCTTCGGCACGATCACCCGGCTGACGCGGGAGCAGGTCGGCGCGCTGGTGGAGGTCGCCCGGCGGCTGGACGGCGAGCACCAGATCCTGTGGAAGCTGCCGGAGGAACAGCAGCATCTGCTGCCGCCGGCCGAATCGCTGCCCGGCAATCTGCGCATCGAGAGCTGGGTGCCCTCGCAGCTCGATGTCCTGGCCCACCGCAACGTCAAGGTGTTCTTCACGCACGGCGGCGGCAACGGCTTCCATGAGGGCGTCTATTTCGGCAAGCCCCTGGTGGTGCGGCCGTTGTGGGTCGACTGCTTCGACCAGGCGGTCCGGGGCCGGGATTTCGGCATCAGCCTCACGCTCGACCGGCCCCAGACCATCGCCCCCGACGATGTCGTCGACAAGCTCACCCGGGTCCTCGGCGACCCCTCGTTCCGCGAGAACGCGGAACGGCTCGGGGCGCTGCAGCGGGCCGCGGGCGGCCGGCAGACCGCGGCGGACCTGATCCTCGGCCTTCCCGCTCTGGCATGACAAGGGAGATATCCATGTCGTTCAAGTATCCCGTTTCCCGGCCCCATCTCGACGGGCGAGAACTCGAGTACGTCACCGGCACCATCGGGGACGGGTGGATCTCCTCCCAGGGGCCGTATGTGCGGCGGTTCGAGGAGGCGTTCGCGGAATACAACGGAATCGCGCACGGCGTCGCCTGTTCCTCGGGGACGGCGGCCCTCACCCTGGCGCTGCGGGCGCTGGGCATCGGCCCGGGCGACGAGGTGATCGTGCCGGAGTTCACCATGGTGGCGAGCGCGTGGGCCGTCACCTACACGGGAGCGACGCCCGTGTTCGTGGACTGCGCGGACGATCTCAACATCGATGTCACCCGTATCGAGGAGAAGATCACGTCGCGGACGAAGGCCATCATGCCCGTCCATATCTACGGCCGGCGTTGCGACATGGACGCCATCATGGATATCGCGTTCCAGTACAACCTCAGGGTGGTCGAGGACTCCGCCGAAGCGCATGGCGTGCGGCCCGTGGGCGACATCGCCTGTTTCTCGCTGTTCGCCAACAAAATCATCACCTCCGGCGAGGGCGGCATTTGTCTGACCGACGATCCGCGGCTGGCGGGGCAGCTCGCCCACCTGCGCGGCATGGCCTTCAGCAAGGAACACAACTTCCTGCACAAGAAGGTCGCCTACAACTTCCGGATGACGGCCATGCAGGCCGCCGTCGCCCTGGCGCAGACCGAGCGGCTCGACGACATCCTGGCCACCCGCGCGGAGATAGAAGAGCGCTACGACAAGGGCCTGTCCGGCATTCCCGGTATCACCCTGATGCCGCCGCGGGACGTGCTGTGGATGTACGACATCCGTGCGGAACGCCGGGAGGAACTGCGTGCGTTCCTCGCGGACGCGGGCATCGAGACCCGGGTGTTCTTCAAGCCGATGAGCCGGCAGCCGGAATACCTCGCCCCGCACTGGCCGTCGCTGAACGCGAACCGCTTCGCGGAGGACGGACTGTACCTGCCCACCCACACCGGTCTGACCGCCGACGACCAGGACTTCGTGATCGGAAAGATCCGTGAATTTTACGGCGCGAGCTGACCGCACGCTCCGGCTGCCGAGACGGGACGAATGGATATGACGAGCACCGATCCCACCGTGGTCGACTTCCCCCTGCGTAAACCGGGTGTGGCGTTTCCGCCGCCGCACTACACCGACTACCGCGAGAAGGAGGGGCTGGTCCTCTCCTACCTGCCCAATGGCAACCGGGTCTGGCTGGTCACCCGGCACGAGGATGTACGGGCCGTCCTGACGAACCCCAAGATCAGCTCCAACCCGGAGCACGAGGGATTTCCCAACATCAGCCAGACCATGGGCGTCCCCAAGCAGGACCAGATTCCCGGCTGGTTCGTGGGGCTGGACTCACCCGAGCACGACCGTTTCCGCAAGGCGCTCATCCCGGAATTCACCGTGCGGCGCATCCGCGCGATGCGTCCGGCGATCGAACGCACCGTGGAAGAGCGCATCGACGCGATGCTGGCCGCCGGCAATTCGGCCGACCTGGTCGCCGACTTCGCCCTGCCCGTGCCGTCGCTGGTCATCTCCACGCTGCTCGGGGTGCCGCCCGTCGACCGTGACTTCTTCGAATCGCGCACCCGCACCCTCGTCGCCATCCGGGCCTCGACCGACCAGCAGCGCGACACCGCCACCAAGGAACTCCTGCGGTACATCCACCGGCTCGTCGCCATCAAGGAGAAGTGGCCCGGGGACGACCTGATCAGCAGGCTCCTGGCCACCGGGGCGCTCGACTCCCAGGAAATGTCGGGCGTCCTGCTGCTCCTGCTCATCGCCGGCCACGAGACCACGGCCAACAACATCGCCCTCGGCGTGGTGACGCTGCTGACGAATCCGGAGTGGATCGGCGACGACCGGGCCGTGGAGGAGACGCTGCGTTTCCACTCCGTCGCCGACCTGGTGTCGCTGCGCGTGGCCGTCGAGGACGTCGAGATCTCCGGGCAGCTCGTCAAGGCCGGCGAGGGCATCGTGCCCCTGGTGGCCGCGGCCAACCACGACACGACCGTCTTCGAGTGCCCCCACAAGTTCGACCCGTCCCGCACCGCCCGCCACCACGTCGCCTTCGGGTATGGGGTGCACCAGTGCCTGGGCCAGAACCTCGTCCGGGTCGAGATGGAAATCGCCTACCGGAAGCTGTTCGAGCGCATCCCCACCCTCAAGCTCGACGTACCGGTGGAGGAACTGCCGTTCAAACACGACGGCGTGCTGTACGGACTGCACGAACTGCCCGTCAGCTGGTAGCCACAGGACCGGCCTCCCGGGCTCGCACCGCTCGCGGACCGGGGGGCCTCATTCGCCGCACATTCGCCGCAGGAGAACCCTTGATACGTATCACCGTCGACACCGACCGCTGCGTCGGAGCGGGCCAGTGCGTGCTGACCGCTCCGGCGGTCTTCGACCAGGACGACGACGGCCTGGTCATCGTCCTGACCCCCGAGCCCGACGCCTCCGAGACCGACGCCGTCTGGCAGGCGGGCGACCTCTGCCCCGCCCGTACGATCATGGTCCACGAGGACTGACTTTCCGCCGGCCGACTCTAGGGATTTACGCGTTCCCTGTGCGATGCACTGTGGCCCCGGAAAGTGCTAACCGCACAGAAAGGACGAAGCTCTTGAACAGCACGGGCAATTCCATGGACAATTCTGTGGCCCTGTGGCTCCGGCGCTACCACCCGGCCATGGACAGCGATGTCCGGCTGGTCTGTTTCCCCCACGCCGGCGGGTCGGCCAGCTTCTACCATCCCGTCTCGGCGGTGCACTCCACCGTCGCCGACGTGATCGCCCTGCAGTACCCCGGGCGGCAGGACCGGCGGCACGAGCCGTGCATCACCGACATCGGCACCCTCGCCGACCGCATCACCGAACTGCTGCTGACGCAGAGCGAGAAGCCCACCGTCTTCTTCGGCCACAGCATGGGAGCGGTGCTCGCCTTCGAAACGGCGTGGCGGCTGGAGCAGAAGGGCCAGGGCGCGCCCCGGGCCGTCATCGCCTCCGGCCGCAGGGCGCCCGCCACGACCCGCCCCGAGACGGTGCACGAGCGCGACGACGACGGTGTCATCGCCGAACTCAAGCTCCTCAACGGCACCGACCCCGGGCTGCTCGGCGACGACGAGATCCTCAGGATGGCCATGCCGGCCATCCGCGGTGACTACCAGGCCATCGAGACCTACCGCTGCGACCCCGAGGACCGCGCGGTCCGCTGTCCCATCACCGTGCTGACCGGTGACGCCGACCCCCGCACGACGCTCGAGGAAGCGGCGGCCTGGGAGCGGCACACCGAAGGCGCCTTCCGGCTCGAGGTGTTCCCCGGCGGGCACTTCTTCCTCGCCACCCAGCAGGCAGCGGTGAACCGTCAGATATCGCGCGAACTCGAGAAAATCGGGAAAAGCTGATGCGTACGCTGCTGGTCGACAACTACGACTCCTTCACCTACAACCTCTTCCACTACCTCGCCGAGGTGAACGGGGAAGAGCCCGAGGTCATCCGCAACGACGACCCGGCGTGGAAACCGGAGCTCCTCGACACGTTCGACAACGTGGTGCTCTCCCCCGGGCCCGGTACCCCGCACCGCCCGGCGGACTTCGGCTTCTGCGCGCAGATAGCGGCCGAGGGGCGGCTGCCCGTCCTCGGCGTCTGCCTGGGCCACCAGGGGCTGGCGCTGGCCCACGGCGCCCCCGTCGGGCGCGCCCCCGAGCCGCGCCACGGCCGCACGTCGGCGGTCCGGCACGACGGCACCGGCCTCTTCGAGGGGCTGCCCGCCCCGCTGGAGGTCGTCCGCTACCACTCGCTCGCGGTGACCGGCGACTCCCCCGCCCTGGAGCCCATCGCCTGGGCCGAGGACGGGGTGGTCATGGCACTGCGCCACCGCGAACTGCCCCTGTGGGGCGTGCAGTTCCATCCCGAGTCCATAGGTACCGAGGGCGGTCACCGGCTCCTGGCGAACTTCCGCCGGCTGACCGAGCAGCACCGCTCCACCGGGGAACCGGCCGCCACCCGGACGCCGCGGGCCGCCGCGGGGTCCGGCGGCACACCGACGGTCCCCGCACCGGCGGGCCTCGGCCGGGAGGCGGCCGTCGGCCGGGAGGCGGGCCTGGGCCGGGAGGCGGACCTCGGCCGGGAGGCGGGCCTGGGCCAGGACGCGGGCCTCGGCCAGGAGGCGGCCGTCGGCCGGGACGCGGAACTCGGCCGGGACGCCGATCTCGGCCAGGAGGCGGACGTCCGGCATCTGCGGGTCGTCGTGGAGCAGCTGCCCACCCGGTGGGATCCCGAAGTGGCCTTCGACCGGCTGTTCCGGACGGGCGACCACCCGTTCTGGCTGGACAGCAGCCAGGTGGGCGGCGTACTCGGAGAGCTCTCCATCATGGGCGACGCCTCCGGGCCGCTCGCACGGGTCGCCAAGGCCGACGTGTTCGACGGCACGGTGACCGTGACGTCCGCCGGCGCCACGCGCGTCGTCGCGGACACGTTCCTGGAGTGGCTGGACCGGGACCTGCGGTCCATACGGGTCGACGCACCCGAGCTGCCCTTCGACTTCGCGCTCGGCTGGGCCGGCTACCTCGGCTACGAGCTGAAGGCGGAGTGCGACGGCGACGGGGCGCACCGCGCCGCCGAGCCCGACGCGGCGATGGTCTTCGCCGACCGGGCGATCGTCCTCGACCACCGCTCGGACACCACCTACCTGCTGGCGCTGGCCGAGAACGGCGACGAGGAGCCGGCCCGGCAGTGGCTGCGGGCGGCAGCGGCGGCCCTCGGGAACGTAGCCGGGCAGGTACCCGGACCGTGCGACGCCCCGGAGCCCCGGCAGGACGCCGGCGTACGGCTGCGGCACGACCGCGAGGCGTACCTCAAGCTGATCGACGCGTGCCAGGAGGAGATCAAGGCTGGTGAGACGTACGAGGTGTGCCTCACCAACATGATCGAGGCCGATGCCGCCGGCCTCGACGCCTGGCAGGCCTACCGTTTCCTGCGCCGCACCAGCCCGGCCCCGTTCGGCGCCTACCTGCGCTTCGACGACCTGTCCGTGCTCAGTACGTCACCGGAGCGCTTCCTGCGCATCGACCGGGCCGGGGTGATGGAGTCCAAGCCCATCAAGGGCACCCGTCCCCGGGGCGCCACGCCGCAGGAGGACGCGGCCCTGGTCTCCGAGCTGGCGAACTGCGAGAAGGACCGGGCCGAGAACCTGATGATCGTCGACCTGGTCCGGCACGACCTCGGCCGGTGCGCCGAGGTCGGCTCGGTCAGCGCGGCCCCGGTCTTCCAGGTCGAGAGCTACGCGACCGTGCACCAGCTGGTGAGCACGGTACGGGCGAAGCTGCGCGCGGACAGCAGCACCGTGGCGGGTGTCCGGTCCGCGTTCCCCGGCGGTTCGATGACCGGGGCCCCGAAGATCCGGACCATGCAGATCATCGACCGGCTCGAAGGCGGGCCGCGGGGCGTGTACTCCGGGGCCATCGGCTACTTCTCCCTGACGGGGGCGGCCGATCTGAGCATCGTCATCCGCACGGTGGTGCTGCACGGGGACCGCCTCCGCTACGGGGTGGGCGGCGCGATCATCGCGCTGTCGGACCCGGAGGCGGAGTTCGAGGAGACGGCGGTGAAGGCGACGCCGCTCCTGCGGCTGCTGGGCACCGGGTTCCCGGGCCGTAGAACCGCCGCGGCCGGGGAACCGGCGCGGTCGTAGCGGAAACGGCCGTGGCGGACAGCGGCGGCCGGCGAAGCCAACGCAAACGCTTGATACGGGAGTGACAGTGTCCGTCCACACAGATGACTACGCGATCGATCCGTCCGCCGACCCCGGAGGCGGCGGCTGCGCGCTGGGCGGCTTCACGCTTCCGGAGGTGTTCCGGGCCGCCGTGGCCGCCGACCCCGAGGCGGTGGCCATCACCGACGGCGACCGGTCGCTGACGTGGCGGCAGTGGGACGCGGAAGTGGCCGCGCTGGCCCGGGCCCTGCAGGAACTGGGGGTCGGGGCGGGCGATGTGGTGGCGGTTCACCTGCCGAACTCCGCGGAGTTCCAGACGCTGCACATCGCCGTCGCGACCGTGGGCGCGGTCATGATGCCCGTTCATCTGGGCAACGGCAGCAAGGACGTGCACGCGCTGCTGACCCGGGTCGAGCCGGTCGTCGTGGTCCTGCCGCACGGCACCCAGGACGACGACGGCCCGGAGGGGCGGGGGCCGCTGGGCGCGGACGCGCTGCTGCGGACCGTGCCCTCGCTGCGGGCCGTGGTGATCGCCGGGGCGGCCGGCGAGCCGGTGGGTCCGGGGAGTCCGCGGGGGCCGCAGGGTCCGCAGGGTCCGCAGGGTCCGCAGGTGTTCTCGCTGGAGACGCTGCGCGACACCTGGCAGGGCACCTCCCCGCGTCCGGTGGACGTACGGCCGGAGATGCCCTTCGTCCTCATACCGTCCTCGGGCACGACGTCCGCGAGGCCGAAGATCTGTGTGCACAGTCACGACGGCCTGTTGTCGAACACGGCATCCGTGACGGCGGACGCCGCCGAGGCGTTCACCACGGCGGTCATCACGGCCTGCCCCCTTACGCATCTGTTCGGTCTGCAGTCGATGCACTCGGCGCTCTTCGCCGCGTGCCGGCAGGTTCTGCTCAGCGGCTGGGACCCGGACCGTTTCCTGGAACTGGCCAGGCAGGCCGGTCCGAGCGTCGTCTTCGCCGTGCCCACGCAGCTGCACGACGTCGTCGCCCGGCTCGCGGAGAGCGGGGAGTCCGCCGGTTTCCGCCCCCGGGAGGTACGGACGGCGGGCGCGGCCATCCCGGCCGCGCTGGTCGAGGACGTCAGGGCGGCGCTCGACTGCGCCCTCGTCGTGGTGTGGGGCATGTCCGAGCTGGGCACCGGCACCTGCACCCGGGCCGACGACCCCGCCGACGTCGCCGTACGCAGCGTGGGACGGCCGACGGCCGGCGCCCGGGTGCGCGTCGTCGACCGGCAGGGCAGCGAGTGCCCGCCGGGAGAGGTCGGCGAACTGCAGTACCGAAGCCCCGGAATGTTCCGGGGCTATTTCGGCGACCCGGAGCTCACCCGGGCGGCGGTGACGGAGGAGGGCTGGCTACGGACCGGCGACCTCGCCGGCGTCGACGCGGACGGCCTGGTGACCTTCCACGGCCGGGCGGCCGAACTGATCAACGTCGGCGGCCGGAAGTTCAACGCCACCGAGGTCCAGGGCCTGCTCGCCGCGCTCCCCGGCATCGGCCCACTGGCCGTCCTCGGCAAGCCCGACCCCCGGCTCGGGGAGTACCCGTGCCTGGTGCTCACCGAGCGGGCGGATCCCGCGATCGGCCTCACGGAGGTGACCGGCTTCCTGCAGGACCGGGGCGTCGCCGACTACAAGATCCCCCTCGAACTGGTCACCGTCGGCGAACTCCCCCTCACCCCCGCCGGAAAGCTCCACCGGCGAGCCCTGCAGCAGATGCTCGAAACCGGCGCCGTCACCTCGCCCGCACGGCGCGACGGGGCCGGCGCCCCGGTGGCCGCGCCGCGCACCGTCGACGAAGCCCTCGACCTGGTGGGCGCCTGCGTGGCCGAAGTGCTGGGCAAGGAAGCGGAAGGCGCCGCGGGTGGCATCGCCCACGAGGCCACCTTCCGTAGCCTGGGCCTCGACTCGATCCTCACCATCCGGCTGCGCAACGCGCTGCAGGAGGCGACCGGGACCTCTCTTCCCGCCACTCTCGCCTTCGACTTCCCGACACCGCTCGCCGTCGCCCGCTTCCTGGCCGGGCAGCCACAGGCCACGAACGACCGCACCGCGATGGCGGACGGCGGCACCACCGATCCCGGGGATCCGGCGGCTCCGGCGGATCCGGTGGCCATCGTCGGCATGGCCTGTCGCCTGCCGGGCGGAGCGCTCTCCCCGGAAGACCTGTGGAACCTGGTCATCGGGGAGACCGACGCCGTCTCGGCCTTCCCGGCCGACCGCGGCTGGGACCTCGAGGCGCTGTACGACGCGGACCCCGACCACCGGGGCACCTCCTACGCCCGCGAAGGCGGCTTCCTGCACGACGCGGGCGACTTCGACGCCGGCTTCTTCGACATGTCCGACCGTGAGGCCCTGGCGACCGACCCTCAGCAGCGGCTCCTCCTCGAAACGGCCTGGGAAGCCATCGAACGGGCACAGATCGACCCGAGGACGCTCAAGGGAACCCGCACCGGCGTCTTCACCGGCGCGATGTACCACGATTACGCGGCCACCCATGCCGCCGGCGGCGCCGGGGAGCTGGAGGGGCTGCTCGGTATCGGTACGGCGGCGAGCGCGCTGTCCGGACGCATCGCCTACGCCTACGGGTTCGAGGGCCCGGCCCTCACCGTGGACACGGCGTGCTCGTCCTCGCTCGTCGCCCTGCACCTGGCGTGCCAGTCCCTGCGGTCGGGCGAGTCGTCCCTCGCGCTGGCCGGTGGTGTCGCCGTCATGGCGACACCGTCGTCCTTCGTGGAGTTCTCCAGGCTGCGCGGGCTGTCCCCGGACGGCCGGTGCAAGTCGTTCGCGGACACCGCCGACGGCGCCGCGTGGTCCGAGGGCGTGGGACTGCTCCTCCTGGAGCGGCTGAGCGACGCACGGCGCAACGGGCACCGCGTACTGGCCGTGGTACGCGGCTCCGCGGTCAACCAGGACGGGGCGTCGAACGGCCTCACCGCCCCCAACGGGCCCGCGCAGCAGCGGGTGATCCAGCAGGCACTGGCCCAGGCCGGGCTCGCGCCGCAGGACGTGGACGCGGTGGAGGGCCACGGCACCGGGACGACGCTCGGCGACCCCATCGAGGCCCAGGCCCTCCTCGCGACGTACGGCCGGGCCCGCCCCGAGGACGGACAGCCCCTGTGGCTGGGCTCGGTCAAGTCGAACATCGGGCACGCGCAGGCCGCCGCCGGGGTCGCCGGAGTGATCAAGACGGTGCTGGCCATGGAACACGGCGTCCTGCCGAAGACGTTGCACGCGCAGACGCCGTCGACCCACGTCGACTGGTCCGCCGGCGCGGTGCGCCTGCTGACCGAGGCCCGGCCCTGGCCCCGGCGGAGCGAACGGGTACGCCGGGCCGGCGTGTCCTCGTTCGGGATCAGCGGGACCAACGCCCATGTGATCCTGGAGGAGCCGGGGGAGCTGGCGGAGTCGGCGGTGCCCGCAGAGCTGGCACGGTCGGCTGATCCGGCGGTGTCGGCGGCGTCGGCGGATCGGAAGCCGGCCGGGGCGCGGTCTGCCACGCCGGAAGGGGGCCCGGCCGTGCCGTGGCTGCTGTCCGCCCGGAGCGAGCCCGCGCTGCGGGCGCAGGCGCGGCGGCTGGCCGGACACCTCGCCGCGAACCCCGGCCCGTCCGCCCAGGACGTCGCCTACTCGCTGGCCACCACCCGTGCCGTGCACGCCTTCCGGGCCGTCGTGACCGGCTTCGACCGCGCCGGGCTGGTGACGGCGGCAGCGGCGTTCGGGCGCGGCGAGTCCCCCGGCACGGTCATCCAGGAGCAGGGCGACGCAGCCGACGGGCGGGGCAAGCATGCCTTCGTCTTCACCGGCCAGGGCAGCCAACGTCCCGGCATGGGACGTGAGCTGGCCGGGGCCTTTCCCGTCTTCGACGAGGCGTTGCGCGAGGTCTGCGCGGCGCTCGACCCGCTGCTGGACCGGCCGCTCACCTCGGTGATGTGGGCCGAGCCCGGTTCGGAGGCCGCGGCGCTCCTCGACGACACGGGGTATGCGCAGCCGGCGCTGTTCGCCTTCGAGGTGGCGTTGTACCGGCTCCTCGCCTCATGGGGAGCAGCCCCCGATCTCCTGGTGGGGCACTCGGTCGGCGAGATCGCCGCCGCGCACGTTGCGGGAGTGCTCCCGCTAGCGGACGCATGCGCCCTGATCGCGGCGAGGGGCAGGCTGATGCGGGCCCTGCCCGCGGGCGGGGCCATGGTGGCCGTCCGTATCGCGGAGCACGAGGTGGTCCCGTGGCTGGAGGGGCTGACGGACAGCGTGTCCATCGCCGCCGTGAACGGCCCGCGTTCGGTCGTGCTGTCCGGGGCCGGGGCGCCGCTCGCCGAGCTCACCGACAAGCTCGTCACGGCCGGGTACAAGGCCAAACAGCTCGTGGTGAGCCATGCCTTCCACTCGCCGTTGATGGACCCCATGCTCGCGGAGTTCCGTGCCGTCGTCGGCGCCCTGTCCTTCTCCGAGCCGTCCGTGCCGCTCGTCTCCTGCCTCACCGGCCGTCCGCTGACCGCGGAAGAGGCCAAGGACCCGGAGTACTGGGTCCGGCACGTACGGGACGCGGTGCGCTTCGAGGACGCGGTCGACCACCTGCGGTCCGAACGGACCACGGCCTTCGTGGAGCTTGGACCGGCTCCCGCGCTCACCCCGATGATCGACGAGTGCCTCGGTTCCGCCGGTCGCCGGCCGACGGCCGCGGTGATATCCACGGTGCGCGGCGAGCGCGCCGAGGTGCGGGACGTTCTCACGGCGATCACCCGGCTCCACGGCCACGGAGTGCCGGTCGTGTGGCGGTCCGTTCTGCCGGGGGCCGCGGCCGTGCCGCTGCCGACGTATGCCTTCCAGCACCGGAGGTACTGGCTCGCGTCGGTGGCGGGGACCTGCGGCGGTGCGGCCGACGGCGCCGAGAGTGTGGGCAAGCCCCTTCGTGAGGAAGCGCCTTCGCTGTCCTTGCGGCTGTCCGGGCTGGGCGACCTCGAACAGGAGGAGGCCGTGCTGGCCCTGGTCATGGCCGAGGTCACCGCCGTACTCGGCGGACAGATGCCGCAGGGCGACGAGGCCGCCGATCAGTCCTTCGCGGACATGGGCATCAACTCGGTGAACGCGATAGAGCTCCGCAACCGGTTGATCGCCGTCACCGGCATGCAGCTGCCGACCACGCTCGTCTTCGACCACCCGACCCCGACGGCCGTCGTCCGCCTCGTACGGGAGGGACTCGGCCGGTCGGGTGAGGGCAGCACGCACCGTGACGCGGCCGCTCTCGTGGACGAACTGGAGAGCGCGCTCGCCGCCGGCGCCGGCATGGCCCCGGATACGGCGGCCCGGCTGAAGGCCATGGCGGCACGGTGGGCGCCGTCCCCCGCGCCGGCGAACGGCGGCATCGACATCGAGGGGGCCACGGACGAGGAACTCTTCCGCCTCATGGACGGCGTCGGCGAGGGAAACGACAGCTAGGACTTTTCGTTTGGACCACCGAGCGTCTCGCGGGGCGGCAGGCGCATCTGTCGCCCCGTCTGCCGATCGGTTGTGTACCAGGCCCCGGCCGCCAGGAGTACGGAGGCCACCGCGCAGGTGACGACGAGGCCATTGAGCCACACGTAGCTTTCGGAACTGGGGTACGTCGTCCCGTCGTCCAGGACGCAGTCGAAGGCCGGCGGCAGATACGAGGCGCGGTGGCCAACGAGGTGCTCCACAAGGTGGGGTGCGGCGTCGCGGCAGGCGGGCGCGGGGGAGGAATCCGCCCCCGACCGGGATTCGTTGTCGGACAGTTCGACGGCGCCGAGCGCCATGATCAGAAATATGGCTGCGGCTGCCGCCGCCATGCCGGCGCCCCAGCGCAATAACCGCACGCCCCAGTCGGGGCGCCGGCCCGGCAAGACGACGGACAGCAGTTTGACGACTACGGCGATGGCCCATACGGGGGCCGCGAGCAGGGCCGCGAAACCGAGCAGGATGAACACGTTCGGGTCTCCTTCCGCCTACCCTGCGAACGGGCATTCGGGGAGCCTAGCCGTTCCTCTTCGGGTCACCGGGCGGACCGGAGGAAGATGCCAGCCGGTGGCCTTGCCGGTCCGCCGGGACCGGGATCACCGTCCAGATACCGCGCTTGCGCGGGTGTTCGCGGATTGCGCGGGAGGGGTACGCCTTGTCCGCCAGGGCCACGCCCGGCCTGGTGCGCGGACGACCACGACGTCGGGGGCGCGCAGGCGGGCCGTCACGTCCGTGAAAGCGGGTGCATCGCCGGCCTGTCCGGCGGTGAGATGGAAGGCCAGGGGAGGACAGCGGCCGTCGGCCGCGAGGCGGTGTAGTCATCGCAGACGGCGGCTACCAGAGCACCGGGGGATGGTCGGCCCGGGGGCTTCGCGTGTCGTCTCCGCGGTCGGCGGCTATGCCCCGCAGGCGCTCCCGGCGCATAGGGGCGGGTCGTATTCCTTGCCGTCGTCGCAGTAAAGCCACCAGGTGTCTCCCGACTTGTATCCGTGTGGCTGCACGCGGGTCAATGCTGGGATCCAGCTCCTCCCCCGTACCGGCCCGTCCCGAACCGTGTGATCGGAGCCGGTGGAAGGTAAATGCGTCGACAGCGCCCCTCGGTACCCGGCAAAGTGGCCGCCCGTGACGAGCAGTGAGCTGTGGACCCGTGCGACCGCCGACCGCTACGACGCCGAGGAGACCGAGATGTCCTCGGCCGCCGTTCTCGGACCGACTCTCGCCTTCCTCGCCGAGCTCGCCGGAGACGGCCGGGCACTGGAGTTCGCCATCGGGACCGGACGAGTGGGCGTTCCGCTCCGGGAACGCGGCGTGCCGGTAGTGGGCATCGAACTGTCCGAGCACATGGCAGCGGTGCTGCGGCGCAAGATCGACGAGGACACGCTCCCGGTAGTCATCGGGGACATGGCCACCGCCGTCGTTCCCGGCGAGTTCACTCTGGTCTATCTCGTCTACAACACCATCACGAACCTGCTCACTCAGGACGAGCAGGTCGAGTGCTTCCGCAACGCCGCACGTCATCTGGAGCCCGGTGGCCGATTCGTCATCGAGCTGGGCGTGCCGCCGCTGCGGTTCCTGCCGCCCGGCCAGGTCGCGGTGCCGTTCGACGTCTCTGAGCAGCATCTGGGCTTCGACACGTTCGACCTCGTCGAGCAGATGCTCGTCTCGCACCACTTCACCCGCGACGGCGACGACGGCCGCTATCGCCGCGACAACTCCCGGCACCGCTACGCCTGGCCGGCAGAGCTCGACCTGATGGCACGGATCGCTGGGCTCGAGATGGAACGTCGCGTCGCGGACTGGGACGGGACGCCGTTCACCCAGGACTCCGCGAAGCACATCTCCGTGTGGCGCAAGCCAACCTGAGGCCGGCCACCGGGCCGTCAACGTAAGCCGTGCCTGTCTTGAGACTCCTACCGGGAGTTCAGACGTCGCCAGCAGATCATGCAGCATCATCTGCTGGCGTCGGCTCAAGAACCTTCATGCGTGACGCCACGCGACAGCGGCTGTCTACAGCGAGACCTTCCGTTCATCGGCCTTGAGGCCGCGGAGTGTCCAAAGTCCGTACAGAGCCAGCAGCGGTTTGACGACCATCCACTCGCCAGGGCGGTAGTCATCCGCGCGCACCAGCCTCTCTGCAAGATCGGGGCGCTGCCGCCGCAAGTATGCACGGGCCTTGAGCGCATGAGCTGGTTGAGAGGCGATCTTGATGCGGTCCACGTCTTCAAGCAGTGGGACCACGTTCGTGATGTTCTCCCATGTCGTCGCGCTCTGGTCTTCTAGGAGCACCGTGCCGTCGAACTCCAGCACCGACTTCGCGTAGTCAGCCATCAGCTGGGCCTCCGCAGCACCTCCGCCGGGCGCACCGCCGCTGAAGATCACGCACGTCCCATGCGCACCGTCAGCGACGATGGAGCGAATGCCAGCACGGACTCGCCATCGGTTGATCAAGTTCGCCGTCGCTTGGGGATTCCGGTACCCCAACACCACTACGGCCTCCGAAGCGCCCTCGCTGTTCCCCACGAGAACCCGAGACCAGCGCGAGTTCAACCACTCACCCCAGGCCAGGGCTGCTACCCCAGCTATCGCCAGTCCTGTCCTTCGCCGCATGCGGCGACTCTAGGGCACCTCGGTAACGGGTCGCGAGGAACCAGCCGCGCTACAAATGACGCATTACGTTAGGACTTCTTAGAACGTGCCTCTTCTGGGCGCGGCGCTGAGCCCGTGTGGTCAGAGGCTGAAGATCCGGCGTGCGTTGCCTGACAGGAACAGTTCGGTGGCTTCCTCGTCCATGCCCAGTTCACCGAGGTGTTCCAGCGCCTGGCTGGGAGAGATCATGGGGTAATTGGTGCCGAACAGCACCTTCCTGCGGCCCCGGCCACGCAAGTAGTCGACGAGCTCCCGCGGGTAGCGGCGGGCTGTGTAGGCGCTGGTGTCGATGTAGACGTTGGCGTGCTTGTCGGCCACCGCGATCATTTCCGTGGTCCATGGGTAGCCGATGTGACCGCACACGATGGTCAGCTCGGGGAAGTCGAGCGCCACCTGGTCGATGTAGGGGATGGGACGGCCGGTCTCGGAGGGGCGCAGTGGGCCGGTGTGCCCGACCTGGGTGCAGAAGGGGATGCCGAGGTCGACGCAGGCGGCGTACAGCGGGTAGTACAACCGGTCGGTGGGCGGAAGCTGCCACAGCCAGGGGACGATCCGCAGAGCCACGAAGCCGAGTTCCTCTATTGCCCGGCGCAGTTCCCGCACAGCTTGGACCGGACGGGCGAGGTCCGCGCCGGCCACTCCGCGCAACCGTCCTCCGGACTGGGCCACGAACTCGGCCACTTCGTCATTGCTGATCAGCGGCCCTTGAGGTCCGTACCAGGCCGCCGACAGTCCGATCTCCACATCGGCCGCCGCCATCGCGGCCACCGTCGCGTCGACCGGTATCGGCTCCTCCAACAGCCCCTGCCCCGTCCACCGACGCAACGACTCGAACATCTCGTGATTGGAGTGACGGAGGGTGGGGTGCTGCATCCACGCGTCGATGACCGGCATCAGGCTCCCTGCCTCTCTCCTGGTGCTCCGGCCGTGCTGTGGCCGAAGCGACTAAGCGATCGCTTACCTGGACCCTAGCCGGTACGTGTTGGCCACAACCACCCTCCTCGCACGGCGAAGCCCGAGGGCCCGGTCTTCGGGAAGAAGACCGGGCCCTCGGGCTTTCCTTCGGCCGATCGGTCAGGAGAGGCCGAGCTCGTTGTCGAGGAGGTCGAAGACCTCTTCGTCGGATGCGGAGTCGAAGTCGAAGTCGTCCTCGGCCCGCGAGTCCTTCCGCAAGGCGCTCCACTTCGCCTTGAGCACCTCGAGGCGGCCCGCTATCTGCTCGTGAGCCTCCTCGTCGACCTCCAGCTCACCGAACGCCTTCTCCAGCCGGTCGAGCTCGCCCAGGAGCGACTCCGGTCCCGAAGGCGCCTCCGGCACGACCAGCCCGTAAAGGTGGTCGACCAGCTCCGCCGGGGTCGGGTAGTCGAACAGCAGGGTGGCCGGCAACCGGACCCCCGTGAGGGCGCTCAGCCGGTTCCGCAGTTCCACCGAGGTCAGGGAGTCGAACCCGAGGTCCTGGAACGCCCGTTCAGGGGCCACCGTCTCCGCGCCCGCGTGTCCGAGGACGACCGCGATCTGGCCGCGTACCACGTCCAGCAGAACGTCGTGCCGCTCGGCCACCGACAGCGCGTTCAGGCGCTGGGCGAGGTCGGCGGCCGCAGCGGCGCCGGGTCCGGCCGTGGCCGACCGGCGGGCGGACGTCCGGATCAGCCCGCGCAGCAGCGGGTGGATCTCGCCTTGCGCCCGCAGCGCCGCGAGGTCCAGGCGCACCGGGAGCACCACGGCCTCGGCCGTGGTCAGCGCGGCGTCGAACAGCGCCACGCCTTCCTCAGGGGAGAGCTCCGGCATGCCCGAGCGGGCGATCCGCTGGGCGGCCGCGTCCTGCAGTGCCCCCGTCATCCCGCTGTCCTTGGTCCAGGGACCCCACGCCAGCGACGCGGCCGGCAGTCCCGCGGCCCGGCGGTACTGCGCCAGGGCGTCCAGGAAGGCGTTGCCCGCGGCGTAGTTCGCCTGGCCCGGGTTGCCGAACGTACCGGCCGCCGAGGAGAAGGTGACGAAGGTGTGAAGCTCGAGGTGCTCGGTGGCCCGGTGCAGGTTCCACGCCGCGTCCACCTTGGGGCGCAGCACGGCCGCCAGGCGCTCCGGGGTCAGGGACCCGATCACACCGTCGTCCAGCACACCGGCCGTGTGCACCACAGCCGAGACCGGATGCCGCGCCACCAACTCGGTCACCGCGACCCGATCCGTCACGTCGCAGGACTCCACGGCAACAACCGCGCCCTGCTCCTTCAACTCCGCTACCAGCTCCTCAGCACCTTCGGCGGCCGGACCACTGCGGCTGACCAGCAGCAGGCTCCGCACACCGTGCTCGGCCACCAAGTGCCGTGCCACGACCCGGCCCAGGCCGCCGGTGCCGCCGGTGATCAGTACGGTGCCGTCCGAGCCCCACACGTCACGGCCGGACTCGGCCGGCGCCGGCACCCGGGCCGCCCGGGCCAGTCGAGGCGCGAGCGCCTCGCCGCCCCGGATCGCCAGCTGCGGTTCGTCCAGGGCCAGTGCCTTCGGCAGGACCGCGGCAGTGGCGGCTTCCTCGTCGAGGTCCAGCAGGACGAACCTGCCCGGGTTCTCCGCCTGCGCCGACCGCACCAGGCCCCACGCCGCGGCTCCCGGGAGGTCCTCGCCGGTCGTCGCGCCCCGGGTGACGAACACCAGGCGCGAGGCGGCGAACCGCTCCTCGGACAGCCACGTCTTCACCTGCTCCAGCACCCGCGACGTCACCGCGTGAACCGACCCGGCCGTGTCGTCGTCGGAGCCGGCTGTGCCACCGCCTGCCGACGACAACGGGACGAGTACGACGTCCGGAACGTCCGGTACGTCATCCAAGTCCGCCAAGGCCGCGGTCCTGTCGGCAGACAGCGCTCCGGCAAGGCAGAGCGGGTCCGGACCGACAACGGCCGCGACCGTCGCGGCAGCTTGCGTGACGCCGAGCTGAACCGCGGCCCAGTCGACCTTGAACAGCGCGTCGCTGTCGGTGGCGTTGAGCTGTTCGGCCGAGATCGGCCGGACCATCAGCGACTCGACGGAGGCGACAGGCGTACCGGTCGTGTCCGCGATCGCGATCGACACCGCGCCGTCTCCGCCCTTCGACAGGCGTACCCGGACAGCGGACGCGCCCGTCGCGTGCAAGGTCACTCCGCTCCAGGAGAACGGGACGCCACCGCCCTGCTGCTCGTCGTCCCCGCCGAAGGCGGAGGCGTGCAGGCTCGCGTCGAAGAGCGCCGGGTGAAGGCCGAAGGCTCCGCCGTCGACGCCATCAGGCAGGCTGACCTCGGCGAACACGTCCTCACCGAGACGCCACGCCGCCCGCAGACCCTGGAACACCGGCCCGTACTCGAACCCCGCATCAGCAAACCGCTCATAGCAGCCGTTCACGTCAACCGGCTCGGCACCCTCCGGCGGCCACACCCCGGCATCGAACGCCACCACCGCAGCCTCTTCAGCCGCCAGGGTGCCCTGCGCGTGC
>NZ_JBEYZU010000011.1:0-193455 GCF_040646235.1 Streptomyces sp. NPDC046261
GGTTGATAGGCCAGGTGTGGAAGACCGGTAACGGTTGGAGCTGACTGGTACTAATAGGCCGAGGGCTTGTCCTCAGTTGCTCGCGTCCACTGTGTAGGTTCTGAAGTAACGACCTGTGTCCATGCCGGGTTGGTTAACTTCATAGTGTTTCGGTGGTCATAGCGTTAGGGAAACGCCCGGTTACATTCCGAACCCGGAAGCTAAGCCTTTCAGCGCCGATGGTACTGCAGGGGGGACCCTGTGGGAGAGTAGGACGCCGCCGAACAATTATTCAAAAAAGCTCTGATGTATGAACTCCGGTTCATGCGTCAGAGCTTTTTTGTTTTCACGATGAACTGTGCGGCGTCATGCCTCGTTAACGTCCCCTGGGCACCATCCGCGGCATGGGGACAGTGGAGTTGCTCAGGGCGGCAGGTGTGGGATCCGGCGACGAGGTCATCGTGCCGTCGTACGCCACGGCCGGGCCCGCCGAGGCGGTACGGGACGTGGGTGCCCGGCCGGTGTTCGCCGACATCGATCCGTACAGCTTCTGCCTCGACCCCGCTTCCGTGGCCGGCGCCGTCACCTCGCGTACCGCCGCCATCGTGCCCGTACACCTCTTCGGTCATCCCGCCGACCTGGCGGCGCTTCAAGCCGTCGCCGACGAGCGCGGATTGCGGCTGATCGAGCATGCGCCGCACGAATCCGAGCCCGAGCCCGAGTCCGACGACGCCGTGCTGCGGCGCCGGGCCCACGCCGCCTACCTCGATGCCCGCCTCTCCGGAGTCGTGACGCCGGCCGTGGCGCCTGGAGCCGTGCACCGCTACCGGTCCTACGTCGTACGGGTGCCCGGCAACGGCCGTCCCGACCGGGACGCCTTCGCCCGTGCGCTCAGGGGGCGGGGGATCGGATGCCGGGTGCCCGTGCAGACGCCGGTGCACCGACTTCCCGCGTTCCGGCGGGAGTTGTGGCTGCCCGAGACCGAGCGGGCCGCCGGCGAATGCCTTGCCCTGCCCGTACAGGCGGGGATGTCGCCGCGCGAACTGCACCGGCTGGTGGCGGTGTGCAACGCGCTCGGAGGGTTGTTGCCCGTGGCGGCCGCCTGATGGTCAAAAGCGTGTCCGAACATCGGGTATGCTTTATCTCGTTGCCGGCCCCAATAGCTCAGTCGGCAGAGCGTCTCCATGGTAAGGAGAAGGTCAACGGTTCGATTCCGTTTTGGGGCTCCACAAGAGAAAGGCCCCCGCCAGTCGGCGGGGGCCTTTCTCGTTTCCCGGGGGCCTTCTCTTTCCCCGGGGGCCTCAGGAGTCCTGAGGTTCCGGCACCCGCATGGCGAGGATGGCCATGTCGTCGGAGGCGGGCTCCGCGGCGAAACGTTCGACCGCGCGCAGGACCCGGGCCGCCACCGCGCCCGCCGTCAGGCCCGTGCAGGTCGTCAGGACGTCCGTCAGGCCGTCGTCGCCCAGCATGCGCGTGCCCTCGCGGCGCTCGGTGACGCCGTCGGTGACGCACAGCAGCACATCGCCCGGGTCCAGGGTCACGGTCTGCTCGTACAGCTCCAGGTCGTCCATGACGCCCAGGAGCGGCTGCGGGTCCGCGGCCGGCTCGACGGTGCCGTCCTGGCGCAGGCGCAGCGGCAGGGGGTGGCCGGCGCACACGACCTTGAGGATCGCGCTGCCGTCGTGCTGGGGCCACAGCTCGCCGTAGAGGAGGGTGAGGAAGCGGCTGCGGGCGCCCTCGTCGAGGATGGCGGCGTTGAGCCGCTCGAGGACCGCCGGGCCGCCGAAGCCCTCGCGGGCGAGCAGGCGCAGCGCGTGGCGGGCCAGGCCGGTGACGGCCGCCGCCTCCGGGCCCGTACCGCAGACGTCGCCGATGGCGAAGCCGTAGGCGCCGTCGCGGATGGGGAAGAGGTCGTAGAAGTCGCCGCCGACCTCGTTGCCCTCGCCGGCGGCGCGGTAGATGACCTCGACCTCCACTCCGGGGACCTCCGGGAGCTCCGGCGGGAGCAGACTGCGCTGGAGGCTCTGGCTGATGGCCGTGCGCTCGCTGTAGAGGCGGGCGTTGTCCAGGGCGAGGGCGGCGCGGCGGGAGAGGTCCTCGGCGAGTTCGAGGATCTCCTGGCGGAAGTGGTCGTCGGTGGGCTTGCCGAGGGTGAGCATGCCGATGACGCGGTTGCGGGCCACCAGGGGCAGCACGACCGTTTCGCCGCCGACGGCCGCCGCCGTGGCGAGCGAGGTGCCCGGGCCGGGGACGCGGCCGGTGGCGTCGGCGAGGCCGAGGCTGCGCAGGGAGGTGCGCAGCGCGGCGGAGTGGGCGGCCTCGGCGGGCGCGGTCCAGACGCGGGCGCCGGGGGTGGGGACCGGGTCGGGCGGGGCGACCTTGGACAGCAGGGCCTTGAGGCCGTCGATGCGGTCCTCGTCCTCGTGCAGGACGTAGGACAGCTCCGGCTCCGAGCTCTGGTCGGCGATCGTGTAGACCGCGCACCAGGTGGCCAGGGTCGGGACGGTCATCTGGGCCATGAGGGCCAGGGTCTGGTCGCGGTCGAGGGTGCCGGCGAGCAGGTCGGATGCCTCGACGAGGAAGGAGAGGGAGCCGCGGCGCAGCCGTTCCAGCTCGCCCAGGCGGGCGGACTCGACGGCGAGGGCGATGCGGTCGGCGGCGAACTGCAGGCGCAGGGCCTCTTCGTTGCCGTAGCGGCGCGGGGATTCGGCGGCGACGCCCAGGGAGCCGGTGAGGCGGCCCTCGACCTTGAGCGGCACGGTGACGACCGAGCGCATTCCGGTGTCGGCGAGGAGGGGGACGGCGCCCGGTACGGCGCTGAGGTCGTCGTGGACGGCCGGCATCCGGGCGGAGCCGTAGCGGCCCGTGCCCGCCTCGACGGGGACGCGGGCGAAGCGCTGGCGGGTGGAGGGCAGGCCGGTGGAGGCGCGTACCTCCAGTTCCGTCTCGTCGTCGGTGGCGAGCAGGAGGTAGGCGGAGTCGCCGTCGAGCATGTCGCGGGCGCGCTCGACCGTGCGCTGGAGGAGTCCGTCGAGGTCGTCGGGGGCGGGGGAGCCGATGAAGACCTCGAAGGGGTCGGTCGCCGAGCCCCGCTCGGTGGCGGCCGCGTCGGGGGCCGGGGAGCGGGGCGGGCTCTGCAGGACGGCGCGCTCCTCGTCCCGTACGAGCAGGCAGACGGTCGAGGGGGAGCCGGCGGTGTCGCGGACGCGCAGGTGGGAGGCGTAGACGGGGATGATCTTCCCGTCGGCGCCCCTTATCCCGTAGGAGCCCTCCCAGCGGGACAGGCGCAGGGCCTCGGCGATGCCGGTGGAGGTGCCGGGGGTGTGCGGCCAGGCCGCGAGGTCGGTGAGGGGCTTGCCCATGATCTGGTCGGCGGCGAAGCCGAAGAGTTCGTGGGCGTCGTCGTTCCAGGCGCTGATGCCGCCGGTGCGGTCGATCTGGATGACGGCGACGCGCACGCGGGCGTCGGCGACCGGAAGGGCCTCGGCGGGCAGGGCGGGGCCGGCGGAGCGGGTGCCCGCGGGGCGGTCGGGCAGCTCGAGGCGGAACCAGACCGTCTTGCGGGTCGCGCTGTACTCGACGCCCCAGCGGGCGGCGAGGGCGGCGCACAGCAGCAGGCCGCGGCCGCCCTCGCGGTCGACGCCGCCGAACTGGCGGGCCGGGCTCTGCACGGGCAGCTCGCGCTCGGGGTAGCGGTCGGCGACCTCGACGCGTACACCGGTGGGCATGCGCATGCACAGAACGTCGGCGGCCGTGCCGGCGTGGACGACGGCGTTGGTGACGAGTTCGCTGGTCAGGACGACGGCGTCGTCGATGACATCGGGGAAGCCCCAGCCCTGGAGGGTGTCCCGGACGAAGGCCCGGGCGGCGGCGACCGAGCGGCCGACCGGCTCGAAGGTGGCGGCAGCCCGCGCGGTGATCACAGGTCTCCTCGTAAATGTCTCGGCGATCTGCTCACACATGTGCAGCGCCCCTCCGTTGCCCTGGCCGGTTGCCAGGTTACTTACCTCCGCTGTGTGCGCGGATCCCGGTGCACAGGGATTCCACCTTGGGGGTGCCGGTGGACCGTGTGCGATGCTGCCGACTGTTATGGCCTGGTTGGGCCGGGGTGAAACACTGGGAAAGCTTGAAGCGGAAGCCCGACGATGATGATCGACCCAGCGGGAGGGACACGGTGGAGTCTGGCGCAGCGGCGCGGGGCGTGAGCACGCGCGCGAAGGGCGGACGGTCCCGGACCAACGGGACGACCGAAGTGGACACGGCTGCCCTGAACCGGCTGCGGTCGGCTCTGGAGGCGATGCGGGACGGGAATCTGCGCAAGCGGCTGACGGTCTCCGGCGACGGCGTGATGGCCGAGATCGCCGCGGTCTTCAATGAGGTGGCGGACCGCAATCTGCAGCTCACGGGCGAGCTGGCGCGGGTGCGCCGGGTGGTCGGCCGTGAGGGCAAGCTCGCGGAGCGGCTGGAGGTCGGGGCCTGCGAAGGGGCCTGGGCGGCGGCGATCGACGCGTCGAACGCCCTGGTGGACGATCTGGTGCGGCCGGTGTCCGAGGTGGGCCGGGTGCTGTCGGCGGTCGCCGAGGGCGATCTGGAGCAGCGGATGGATCTGCGCTCCCTGGGGGCCGACGGGGCGGCGCATCCGCTGCGGGGTGAGTTCCTCAAGGTCGGGCGTACGGTCAACGGGCTCGTGGACCAGCTGTCGGCGTTCACCGACGAGGTGACGCGGGTGGCGAGCGAGGTGGGCACCGAGGGCAAGCTGGGCGGCCAGGCCCGGGTGCGCGGAATGTCCGGTTCGTGGAAGGACCTGACGGACTCCGTCAACACGATGGCGTCCCGGCTCACCGCTCAAGTGCGTGATATCGCGTTGGTGACGACCGCGGTCGCCAAGGGCGATCTCTCCCGGAAGGTCACCGTTCATGTGGCCGGGGAGATGCTGGAGCTGAAGAACACCGTCAATACGATGGTGGATCAGCTGTCCTCGTTCGCCTCCGAGGTCACGCGGGTGGCCCGGGAGGTGGGTACGGAGGGCGAGCTGGGCGGTCAGGCGCAGGTGCCGGGTGTCGCGGGGGTCTGGAAGGACCTCACCGATTCGGTGAACCTCATGGCCGGCAACCTCACGGCGCAGGTGCGCGGGATCGCGCAGGTCACGACGGCCGTCGCCAACGGCGACCTGTCGCAGAAGGTCACGGTGAGCGCGCGCGGCGAGGTGGCGCAGCTGGCCGAGACCGTCAATCAGATGACGGAGACGCTGCGGACGTTCGCGGACGAGGTCACGCGTGTGGCCAGCGAGGTCGGTGCCGAGGGCCGGCTGAGCGGTCAGGCGCAGGTGCCGGGTGCGGCGGGTACGTGGAAGGACCTCACCGATTCGGTGAACACGGCCTTCCGTAATCTCACCGGCCAGGTCCGTGATATCGCGTTGGTGACGACAGCGGTCGCCAACGGCGATCTGGGGCTGAAGGTCACCGTCGACGCGGCCGGCGAGATGCTGGAGCTGAAGAACACCGTCAACGGGATGGTGGACCAGCTCCAGGCGTTCGGTGCCGAAGTCACGCGCGTGGCACGGGAGATCGGTGTCGAGGGTGAGCTCGGCGGTCAGGCGCAGGTGCCGGGTGCGGCGGGTACGTGGAAGGACCTCACCGATTCGGTGAACACGGCCTTCCGGAACCTCACCGGCCAGGTCCGTAACATCGCGCAGGTGACGACGGCGGTCGCCAACGGCGACCTGTCGCAGAAGGTCACCGTCGATGTGTCCGGCGAGATGCTGCAGTTGAAGAACACCGTGAACACGATGGTGGACCAGCTGTCGTCCTTCGCCGACCAGGTCACGCGGATGGCGCGGGACGTGGGCACGGAGGGGCGGCTCGGCGGCCAGGCCCGGGTGGACGGCGTCAGCGGCACCTGGAAGGAGTTGACCGACTCGGTCAACTTCATGGCCGGCAACCTGACTTCGCAGGTGCGGCAGATCGCGCAGGTGACCACGGCGGTGGCGCGCGGTGATCTGTCGCAGAAGATCGATGTGGATGCCCGGGGCGAGATCCTGGAGCTGAAGAACACCATCAACACGATGGTCGACCAGCTCTCCGCCTTCGCCGAGCAGGTGACCCGGGTGGCCCGCGAGGTGGGTACGGACGGCCGGCTCGGCGGTCAGGCCCAGGTGCCGGGTGTGGCTGGCGTGTGGCGTGACCTCACCGACTCGGTCAACGGCATGGCCGGCAACCTGACCACTCAGGTCCGTAACATCGCGCAGGTCGCCACGGCGGTGGCGCGCGGTGATCTGTCGCAGAAGATCGATGTGGATGCCCGGGGCGAGATCCTGGAGCTGAAGAACACCCTCAACACGATGGTGGACCAGCTCTCCTCGTTCGCCGACCAGGTCACGCGCGTGGCCCGCGAGGTGGGCACCGAGGGCATCCTGGGCGGCCAGGCGGAGGTGCAGGGTGTCTCGGGCACCTGGAAGGACCTCACGCAGTCGGTCAACTTCATGGCCAACAACCTGACGTCGCAGGTACGCAACATCGCCGAGGTGACCACGGCGGTCGCCAAGGGCGATCTCTCCAAGAAGATCACCGTCGACGCGAAGGGCGAGATCCTCGAGCTCGTCACCACGGTGAACACGATGGTGGACCAGCTGTCGGACTTCGCCGAGCAGGTCACGCGGGTGGCCCGTGAGGTGGGCACGGAGGGGCAGCTGGGCGGCCAGGCGCGGGTGCGCGACGTCACCGGCATCTGGAAGGACCTCAGCGACAACGTCAACCTGATGGCCAACAACCTGACCAGTCAGGTCCGTAACATCTCGCAGGTGGCCACCGCGGTCGCCAACGGCGACCTGACGAAGAAGGTCACGGTCGAGGCGCGCGGCGAGGTCGCGCAGCTGGCCGACACCGTCAACATCATGGTGACGACGCTGTCGTCGTTCGCGGACGAGGTCACGCGGGTGGCCCGTGAGGTGGGCACCGACGGCATCCTGGGCGGCCAGGCGCGGGTGCCGGGCGTCAGCGGCACGTGGAAGGACCTCACCGAGTCCGTGAACTCGATGGCGTCCAACCTCACCGGGCAGGTGCGCAACATCGCGATGGTGACGACCGCCATCGCCCAGGGCGACCTGACCAAGAAGATCGACATCGATGCGCGGGGCGAGATCCTCCAGCTGAAGACGACCATCAACACGATGGTCGACCAGCTGTCCTCCTTCGCCGACCAGGTGACCCGGGTGGCCCGCGAGGTAGGTACCGAGGGTCAACTGGGGGGTCAGGCTCGGGTACGCGACGTGGACGGCACGTGGCGCGACCTCACAGAGTCGGTGAACGAGATGGCGGGCAACCTGACCCGGCAGGTCCGGGCCATCGCGGAGGTCGCCACCGCGGTGACCCGCGGCGACCTCAATCTCAAGATCGACGTGGATGCGGCGGGCGAGATCCTGGAGCTCCAGGACAACATCAACACGATGATCGCCAACCTGCGCGAGACGACCCTGGCCAACAAGGAGCAGGACTGGCTCAAGGGCAACCTCGCCCGGATCTCCGGCCTGATGCAGGGCCGGCGCGACCTGGAGGACGTCGCCGGGCTCATCATGAGCGAGCTGACGCCCGTGGTCTCCGCGCAGCACGGCGCCTTCTTCCTGGCGATGCCCACGGGCCCGCAGGAGACGGAGGGCGACGACGAGGCGTACGAGCTGCGGATGCTCGGCTCGTACGGCTACTCGATGGGCTCGATGCCCACGTCCTTCCGGCCCGGTGAGTCGCTCATCGGCACGGCGGCGAAGGAGAAGCGCACGATCCTGGTGGAGAACGTCCCGCCGGGCTATCTGAAGATCGCCTCCGGCCTGGGCGAGGCGCCTCCGGCCCATGTGATCGTGCTGCCGGTGCTGTTCGAGGGCCAGATCCTCGGCGTGATCGAGCTGGCGTCCTTCCAGCCGTTCGCGCAGATCCAGAAGGACTTCCTGAACCAGATCGCCGAGATGATCGGCACCAGCGTCAACACCATCAGCGTCAACACCAAGACGGAGATGCTGCTCAAGCAGTCGCAGGAGCTGACCGAGCAGCTGCGCGAGCGCTCGGCGGAGCTGGAGAACCGGCAGAAGGCGCTGGAGATCTCCAACGCCGAGCTGGAGGAGAAGTCCGACCGGCTGGCCCGGCAGAACCGCGACATCGAGGTCAAGAACACCGAGATCGAGGAGGCCCGGCAGGTGCTCGAGGAGCGGGCCGAGCAGCTCGCGGTCTCGATGCGCTACAAGTCCGAGTTCCTCGCCAACATGTCGCACGAGCTGCGGACCCCGCTCAACTCGCTGCTGATCCTGGCCAAGCTGCTCGCCGACAACGCGGAGGGCAACCTCTCGCCCAAGCAGGTGGAGTTCGCCGAGACGATCCACGGCGCGGGCTCCGATCTGCTGCAGCTGATCAACGACATCCTGGACCTGTCCAAGGTGGAGGCGGGCAAGATGGACGTCAGCCCGAGCCGGATCGCCCTGGTCCAGCTCGTGGACTACGTGGAGGCCACCTTCCGGCCGCTGACGGCGGAGAAGGGCCTGGACTTCTCGGTGCGGGTCTCGCCGGAGCTGCCGGCCACGCTCCACACCGACGAGCAGCGGCTGCTGCAGGTGCTGCGCAACCTGCTGTCGAACGCGGTGAAGTTCACGGACACCGGCGCGGTGGAGCTGGTCATCCGGCCGGCCGGCGCGGACGTGCCGGACAGCATCCGGGAGCAGCTGCTGGAGGCGGGCTCGCTGCGCGACGCCGACGCCGACATGATCGCCTTCTCGGTGACGGACACCGGCATCGGCATCGCACAGAGCAAGATGCGGGTCATCTTCGAGGCGTTCAAGCAGGCCGACGGCACGACCAGCCGCAAGTACGGCGGTACGGGCCTGGGGCTGTCCATCAGCCGGGAGATCGCGCGGCTGCTCGGCGGCGAGATCGACGCGGCCAGTGAGCCCGGCCGGGGCTCGACCTTCACGCTCTACCTGCCGCTCAACCCCGGCGAGCTGCCGCCGCAGGGCTACCCGCAGCTGGAGGCGGACGGCCGGACGCCGGGCGCGCCGCTGAGGGCGTCCGGCGACGCGACCACCGAGGGCGACGTCTCGCCCGCGCGCCAGGCCGCCGGGCTCTTCCTGCGCCGCCGCCGGGCCGCCCAGGCCGCCGGGCAGATGGCGGCCCTGGCAGGGGCGGCCGGGCAGGACGAGCCCGGGGCGCCGGGTGCCCAGGGGGCGCGCGCGGGCGAGATCGCGCCGGCGGAGCCCTGGCTGAGCGAGGCGCATCGTCACGCGGAGGAGGCGCACAGCGGCTTCAAGGGCGCCTTCCAGGGCGAGAAGGTGCTGATCGTCGACGACGACATCCGCAACGTCTTCGCCCTCACCAGCGTGCTGGAACAGCATGGCCTGTCGGTGCTCTACGCCGAGAACGGGCGCGAGGGGATCGAGGTCCTGGAGCAGCACGACGACGTCGTGGTGGTCCTGATGGACATCATGATGCCGGAGATGGACGGCTACGCCACGACGGCGGCGATCCGCAGGATGCCGCAGTTCGCGGGGCTGCCGATCATCGCGCTCACGGCGAAGGCGATGAAGGGCGACCGGGAGAAGAGCATCGATGCCGGAGCGTCCGACTATGTCACCAAACCAGTCGATACGGATCATCTTCTGACGGTGATGGAGCAGTGGATGCGCGCAGAGTGACGGAATCTCGTTCACTATTTGACTGTCTGCTGACTGAGTGTGGCCAAAGACGTGTGGGACCGCGGTATTCGGGGAACCTTCTGGTCCCCCACCGCGTTTCTGCTACGTGCACAGTGACATCGCGGTGACAGGGTGTGGCGACAGGCGGGGTGCGGCTACCATGACCGGCACAAGGACGGGCGGCGCAAGGGAGTCGTCCCCTGGGGCGGCGCCCGGTGCACTGCCGGGGCGAGGAGGACGGGCCATGGTGCAGAAGGCCAAGATCCTCCTGGTCGATGACCGGCCGGAAAATCTGCTGGCGCTGGAGGCGATCCTCTCGGCGCTCGATCAGACACTGGTACGGGCATCGTCAGGGGAGGAAGCGCTCAAGGCGCTGCTGACGGACGACTTCGCGGTGATCCTGCTGGACGTTCAGATGCCCGGCATGGACGGGTTCGAGACCGCCGCGCACATCAAGCGGCGGGAGCGGACCCGGGACATCCCGATCATCTTCCTCACCGCCATCAACCACGGTCCGCACCACACCTTCCGCGGCTACGCGGCGGGCGCGGTCGACTACATCTCCAAGCCGTTCGACCCGTGGGTGCTGCGCGCCAAGGTCTCGGTCTTCGTCGAGCTGTACATGAAGAACTGCCAGCTGCGCGAGCAGGCCGCCCTGTTGCGCCTGCAACTGGAGAGCGGCCAGTCCGGCCGGAGCGGGGCCATCGAGCCCCAGGAGCCCGCCGGGCTGCTCGCCGAGCTCTCCGCACGGCTCGCGGCCGTCGAGGAGCAGGCCGAGGCGCTCTCCAAGCAGCTCGACGAGTCCGCCGACGCGGCCGCGGTGGCCACCGCGGCCCATCTGGAGCGCAAGCTCACCGGGCTGCGGCGCGCGCTGGACGCGCTGGAGCCGGGCACGGGAAGCGGCGCGAGCCCGCTTCCCTCCCCGAGCTGACCACCCTTTGACACCGCGTCACCCGCTTCACCACAGCACCGCGACACGAATGGGTGAACGCCCGGCCCCACGTGTACCGCACGTCGGACAACGGTAATCTCGGCACCATGGCCTCACGTACGTCCGGCAAGGGTTCCCAGAGCACGGCGGGCAACTCGAAGCAGCGCGCCGGACGGCCCGGGGGCGCTGCCAAGAAGGCACCCGCGAAGAAGACACCGGCCCGGCCCGCGCGCAAGGCCCCCGCCAGGAAGCCGGCCGCCAAGGCGGCCCCCAAGCGAGCCGGCGGAGCCCGCCGCGTCGGCCGCGGCCTGGCGCACGGCGCCGGCGGCCTCTTCCGCGGGGTCGGCCGCGGCGCCAAGGGCCTGGACCCGGCGCACCGCAAGGACGGGCTCGCCCTGCTGCTCCTGGGCGCGGCCCTCGTGGTGGCCGCCGGCACCTGGTCCAGCCTCGACGGTCCCGTGGGCGACCTCATCCGGATGCTCGTCACCGGCGCCTTCGGCCGCCTGGACCTGGTCGTACCGATACTCCTCGCCGTCATCGCGATGCGGCTGTTCCGCCACCCCGAGCGGCCCGAGGCCAACGGACGGATCGTCATCGGCCTGTCCGCGCTGGTCATCGGCGTCCTCGGCCAGGTCCACGTGGCCTGTGGCGCACCCGGGCGCGGGGACGGCTCGCAGGCGCTGCAGGACGCCGGAGGGATGATCGGCTGGGCCGCCGCCAAGCCCCTGCTCGTCACCGTCGGCGAAGTCCTGTCCGTACCGCTGCTGTTCCTGCTCACGGTCTTCGGCCTGCTGGTGGTCACCGCGACGCCGGTCAACGCCATCCCCCGGCGGCTGCGGCAGCTCGGCATCCGGCTCGGCGTCATCGAGCCGCACCCGCACGAGTACGGACCGCGTGACGGCGACGACGACTACGCGGAGTACGGCGAGGAGTGGCGCGAGGCGCCGCCCGCCCGCAGGCCCCGCCGTGCCGCCGCCGCGGCCGATCCCGGGCGTGCCGAGGAAGAGGCGCTGGACAAGCGCCGCACCTCGCGC
The DNA here is from genome assembly GCF_040646235.1 of Streptomyces sp. NPDC046261. Taxonomy (NCBI): domain Bacteria; kingdom Bacillati; phylum Actinomycetota; class Actinomycetes; order Kitasatosporales; family Streptomycetaceae; genus Streptomyces; species Streptomyces sp. NPDC046261. The sequence continues at coordinate 11,615 of NZ_JBEYZU010000011.1, forward strand.
CGCAAGGCCGTGGAGCCCCCCGCCGACCGCGAGCCGGACGCGGTGGACCTCGCCGCCGCTGCCGCCGCCTCCCTCGACGGTGCCGTCCTGCACGGCATCCCGCCCACCCCGCTCGTCGCCGACCTCGGCAGCGGCGTGCCGTCGGGGAACGACCGCCCGGACGGCGCCGTGCCGACCGCGCGCGGTGCCGGGAAGGCCGCGAAGACCGGGCAGACCGGAAAGGGCGCACGGGCCGCGGAGGCCACGCCCGGCGTCGTACCGGACCTGACCAAGCCCGCCCCCGAGCCGGCCGGCGGCCTGCCCGCGCGGGCCGAGCAGCTCCAGCTCGCCGGGGACATCACCTACTCGCTGCCCTCCCTCGGGCTGCTCGAGCGCGGCGGACCGGGCAAGACCCGCAGCGCCGCCAACGACGCCATAGTGGCCTCGCTGACCAACGTCTTCGCCGAGTTCAAGGTCGACGCCGCCGTCACCGGCTTCACCCGGGGCCCGACGGTCACGCGCTACGAGGTCGAGCTGGGCCCGGCCGTCAAGGTCGAGCGGATCACCGCCCTCACCAAGAACATCGCCTACGCCGTCGCCAGCCCGGACGTACGGATCATCAGCCCGATCCCCGGCAAGTCCGCCGTGGGCATCGAGATCCCGAACACCGACCGTGAGATGGTCAACCTCGGGGACGTGCTGCGGCTGGCGGACGCGGCCGGCGACGAGCACCCGATGCTCGTCGCGCTCGGCAAGGACGTCGAGGGGGGCTATGTGATGGCCAACCTGACGAAGATGCCGCACGTCCTGGTGGCCGGCGCCACCGGCTCCGGAAAGTCGTCCTGCATCAACTGCCTGATCACCTCGGTGATGGTGCGCGCCACCCCCGAGGACGTACGGATGGTGCTGGTCGACCCCAAGCGCGTCGAGCTGACCGCCTACGAGGGCATCCCGCACTTGATCACGCCGATCATCACCAACCCCAAGCGGGCCGCCGAAGCCCTGCAGTGGGTCGTGCGCGAGATGGACCTGCGCTACGACGACCTGGCCGCCTACGGCTTCCGGCACATCGACGACTTCAACGCCGCCGTGCGCGCGGGGAAGGTCAAGCCGCCCGAGGGCAGCGGCCGGGAGCTGTCGCCCTACCCGTATCTGCTGGTCATCGTGGACGAGCTCGCCGACCTGATGATGGTGGCCCCGCGCGACGTCGAGGACTCGATCGTGCGGATCACCCAGCTCGCGCGCGCCGCCGGCATCCACCTCGTGCTCGCCACCCAGCGACCGTCCGTCGACGTCGTCACGGGTCTGATCAAGGCGAATGTCCCCTCCCGGCTCGCCTTCGCCACCTCCTCGCTCGCCGACAGCCGGGTCATCCTCGACCAGCCCGGCGCCGAGAAGCTCATCGGCAAGGGCGACGGCCTCTTCCTGCCGATGGGGGCCAACAAGCCCATCCGCATGCAGGGCGCCTTTGTGACGGAGGCCGAGGTCGCGGCCATCGTCAAGCACTGCAAGGACCAGATGGCGCCGGTCTTCCGCGACGACGTCACCGTCGGCACGTCGAAGAAGAAGGAGATCGACGAGGAGATCGGCGACGACCTGGACCTGCTGTGCCAGGCGGCCGAACTGGTCGTCTCCACCCAGTTCGGGTCGACCTCGATGCTGCAGCGGAAATTGCGTGTGGGATTCGCCAAGGCGGGAAGGCTCATGGACCTGATGGAGTCGCGCGGCATCGTGGGGCCCAGCGAGGGTTCCAAGGCCCGCGACGTCCTGGTGAAGCCCGACGAGCTGGACGGGGTCCTCGCGATCATCCGCGGGGAGGACCAGCCGTAGCAGCTGGAAAAGATCCCTGACCAACCGTTTCTCTCGGGCCCGAGCGGAGTTGAGCGAGGGGGGAGGGGCGATGTGCCACCGGCGTTACCAGAGAGCATTCTGATGGCCTACAAAGTCCGGCTTCCCGCTTGCCCGACCGTTTCGCATCCCCCCTAGACTGAATCTCCAGCAGGTGGCTGCACGCTCGAAAGGCGCCCACGTGTCCATCGGCAACTCTTCAGAGTCATCAGAATCAGAGGATGACCGGCCCTCCGTCGGACGATCCCTTCAGCAGGCCCGTATCGATGCCGGACTGACCGTGGAAGAAGTCAGTTCGAGCACCCGCGTACGCATCCCGATCATCCACACGATCGAGCAGAACGATTTCACCCGCTGCGGCGGACGGGTCTACGCCCGTGGGCACATCCGCACCCTGGCGCGTGCCGTCGGCGTCGACCCCGCCCCGCTCGTCGCGCAGTACGACGCCGAGCACGGCGGACGCCCCGCACCCACGCCCGCGGCCCCGCTCTTCGAGGCCGAGCGCATCCGGCCCGAGCCGCGACGACCCAACTGGACGGCCGCCATGGTCGCCGCGATCGTGGCGGTCGTCGGCTTCGTCGGCTTCACGCTCTTCAGCGGCGGCTCGAAGAGCGGGCCGGTCTCGGCCGACCCGGCCACCAGCAAACCGTCACCGGCGGCGAGCAAGGCCGGCTCCGGCAAGGCGTCGTCCGACCCCAAGGCCGAGGCGTCCGCCAGCGCCATCGCCGGCGTTCCGGCCAACAAGGTCACCGTCAAGCTCACCGCCGAGAACGGCCAGACCTGGATGTCCGCCAAGGACCACAACGGCAAGCTCCTCGAGGAAGGCGTGCTCAAGCAGGGCGCCTCCAAGACGTTCACCGACAGCAAACGCATCGACCTGGTGCTGGGCAACGCCGGGGCCGTGCAACTGTTCGTGAACGGCAAGGAGGTCAAGAACCTGGGCGACGACGGCCAGGTCCAGCGCCTGAGCTACACCAGGGGCGACCCCTCGGCGGGCTGACCGGCCCCCGGGCGGGCGCCGGCCGCCACAGGCGGCGGGAGGCCGCCGCGGGCCGCGCAGAGCAGCCGCGCCGGCGGGCGCGGAGAGCCACCGGGTGATCAGGCTCTCCGCGTCCGCCGGCCACTCGGCAACGGATGCGGCGCCGGGACAAAGTAGGCTGAGCCCTATGCCCGAACGCCGTACCGTCGCTCTTGTCACACTTGGCTGCGCCCGTAACGAGGTGGACTCGGAGGAGCTGGCAGGCCGCTTGGCGGCGGATGGCTGGGACCTCGTCGAGGACGCCGCCGATGCCGATGTGGCCGTCGTCAACACCTGTGGTTTCGTCGAGGCCGCCAAGAAGGACTCCGTCGATGCCCTCCTCGAGGCCAACGACCTCAAGGACCATGGCCGGACCCAGGCCGTCGTGGCCGTGGGCTGCATGGCCGAGAGATACGGCAAGGAGCTCGCCGAGGCGCTGCCGGAAGCCGACGGCGTGCTCGGCTTCGACGACTACGCCGACATCTCCGACCGCCTCCAGACCATCCTCTCCGGCGGCGTCCACGCCTCCCACACCCCGCGCGACCGGCGCAAGCTGCTGCCGATCAGCCCCGCCGAACGCCAGCAGGCGTCCGACGTCGCCCTCCCCGGCCACGCCCAGGACACCCCGCCCGCCGACCTGCCGGAGGGCCTGGCGCCGGCCTCCGGGCCGCGCGCCCCGCTGCGCCGCCGGCTCGGGGCCAGCCCCGTCGCCTCCGTGAAGCTCGCCTCCGGCTGCGACCGGCGGTGCTCCTTCTGCGCCATTCCCTCGTTCCGGGGCTCCTTCATCTCCCGCCGCCCCTCCGACGTGCTGGGCGAGACGCGCTGGCTGGCCGAGCAGGGCGTGAAGGAGGTCATGCTGGTCTCCGAGAACAACACCTCCTACGGCAAGGACCTCGGCGACATCCGCCTGCTGGAGACGCTGCTGCCCGAGCTCGCGGCCGTCCCCGGCCTGGAGCGGATCCGGGTCAGCTACCTCCAGCCGGCCGAGATGCGACCGGGCCTGATCGACGTGCTGACCTCGACGGACAAGGTCGTGCCCTACTTCGACCTCTCCTTCCAGCACTCGGCGCCCGGCGTGCTGCGCGCCATGCGCCGCTTCGGCGACACCGACCGCTTCCTCGAGCTGCTCGACACGATCCGGTCCAAGGCGCCGCAGGCCGGCGCCCGCTCCAACTTCATCGTCGGCTTCCCCGGCGAGAGCGAGGAGGACGTCGCCGAGCTGGAGCGCTTCCTGACCGGGGCCCGCCTGGACGCCATCGGCGTCTTCGGCTACTCCGACGAGGACGGCACCGAGGCGGCCACGTACGAGAACAAGCTCGCCCCCGACGTCGTCGCCGAGCGGCTGGCCCGCGTCTCGCGGCTGGCCGAGGAGCTCACCGCGCAGCGCGCGGAGGAGCGGATCGGTGAGACGATCGAAGTACTGGTCGACCGTGTCGACGACGAGGACGGCGTGATCGGCCGCGCGGCGCACCAGGCGCCCGAGACCGACGGTCAGGTGCGGCTCACCTGGTCCGATGACGTTCAGGCGCCGGCGCCCGGCCGTATGGTCGTGGCGAAGGTGGTGGCGAGCGAGGGCGTCGACCTCGTCGCCGAGCCGCTCGGAATCGAGGGCGGGTGTACCGAGGAGGCGGGCAGATGAGCGGACTCCCGGCCTCCGCCGCAGGAGGTCCGGCTCCGGCGACGGGCGTGGGCCCGGCCCGGTTGTGGAACATCGCCAATATCCTCACCATGGTGCGCCTGCTCCTGGTGCCCGGGTTCGTCTTGTTGATGCTCCACAACGGCGGCTATGACCCGGCCTGGCGCTCCTTCGCCTGGGCCGCCTTCGCCGTCGCCATGATCACCGATCTCTTCGACGGCCATCTGGCGCGGGCGTACAACCTGGTCACCGACTTCGGCAAGATCGCCGACCCGATCGCCGACAAGGCGATCATGGGTGCGGCGCTGATCTGCCTGTCCGCCCTGGACGACCTGCCGTGGTGGGTCACGGGCGTGATCCTCTTCCGCGAGATCGGCATCACGCTGATGCGGTTCTGGGTCATCAGGCACGGCGTCATCCCGGCCAGCCGCGGCGGCAAGATGAAGACGCTCGCGCAGGGCGTCGGCGTCGGGATGTACATCCTGGCGCTCACCGGGCCGCTGGCCACCTTGCGCTTCTGGGTGATGGCGGTCGCCGTCGCGTTGACCGTCCTGACCGGCCTCGACTACGTCAAGCAGGCCGTCCAGATGCGCAGGGCCGGACGCTCCCGGGAGTCCGCGCGATGACCGTGACGGGTGGCGCCGGCGCCGCCGAGGTGCTGTCGGCGCTGCGGGAGCGGGGCCACACGGTGGCCGCCGCCGAGTCGCTCACGGGCGGCCTGGCCGTCGCCTGGCTGACCGAGGCGCCCGGGGCCTCCCGCACCGTACGCGGCTCGGTCACCGCTTACGCCACCGACGTCAAGCGCGACGTCCTGGGCGTGGACGGCCCGCTGCTCGAGGAGCGGGGCGCCGTCGACGCCGATGTGGCCCGCCAGATGGCACGAGGCGTCCGGGACCTGCTGGGCGCCGACTGGGGGATCGCGACGACGGGGGTCGCCGGTCCCGACGAACAGGACGGCCAGTCCGTCGGCACGGTCTTCGTCGCCGTGGCGGGGCCGGACGGCACGGATCACGTACGGCGGCTGTCGCTCGACGGCGACCGGGCGGCCGTCCGGGCCGGAAGCGTACGGGCGGTCCTCGCGCTGCTCCTGCGCGAACTGACAGGGAACGCGGGGGCAAAGGATACGGAACACAACGGGGGGAATTGATGTTTGCAGCCCTGAGTGAACACGACATAGCTCCCCGCACGGCCGCACCCCGAGGCGGTACGGTGGGGCGTGAAGGAACCGGATTCGCGGTCCAAGGAGGGAGCCACCGATGATTCTGCTCCGTCGCCTGCTGGGTGACGTGCTGCGTCGGCAGCGCCAACGCCAGGGCCGCACTCTGCGCGAGGTCTCCTCCTCCGCCCGGGTCTCACTCGGTTATCTCTCCGAGGTCGAGCGCGGGCAGAAAGAGGCGTCCTCCGAGCTTCTCTCCGCAATCTGCGACGCTCTGGACGTACGGATGTCCGAGGTCATGCGCGAGGTGAGTGACGAGCTGTCGCTCGCCGAGCTGGCGCAGTCGGCGGCGGCGAGCGAGCCGGTACCCGCGCCGATGCGGCCGATGTTCAATTCGGTGTCCGTAACGTCCGTGACGGGCGTTCCGGGGGAGCGCGTGACCATCAAGGCCCCTGCGGAGGCCGTGGATGTGGTCGCGGCCTGAGAAGGGCTGACAAGAGCCTGAAGGCATGTGTTTCACGTTCGGGATCCCGGTCAGAAGTTCTGACCGGGATCTCCGCGTTTTCCGGCCGCAACGGCACCCATGTGCCGTGATTCCCACGCCATGCCATCGTGGTGGCGTGGCGGAAAACGCGGAGTAACCGAAGCAATGCCTTGAACAGGAGGAAAGCGGATGTCTGTCGTGAAGAGCCCTCTGTCCGAACAGGACCGCAAGACCGTCGGTGACGCGCTCCAGGGCGCGCTCGTCGATCTCGTCGACCTCTCGCTCGTGGCCAAGCAGGTCCACTGGAATGTGGTGGGTCCGCGCTTCCGCTCGGTCCACCTCCAGCTCGACGAGGTGGTGGCGAGCGCCCGCGTGCACGCCGACACCGTGGCCGAGCGGGCCTCGGCGCTGGGCATCGCCCCGGACGGGCGGGCCGAGACGGTGGCGAAGACCAGCGGCATCGACCCGGTCGGGGGCGGCTGGACCAAGGACACGGACGCGGTACGGACCCTGGTCGGGGCGCTCGGCGCCGTGATCACCAGGATGCGGGCACGCATCCAGGAGACGGCCGACCCGGACCCGGTCACCCAGGACATCCTCATCGGGCTCACGGGCGACCTGGAGAAGCACCACTGGATGTTCCAGGCGGAGAACGCCTGACGCTTCCCTCCCCGGCCGCCTGACGCCCCTGCCCGTCCGCCTGCCGGGGACCGAGGCGTCACGGGTGGCGCGGGCGGTCCCTGCGGGGTCTCCTGGGGACATGAGCGAGCACCCGGTGATCCGCTACACGAATGAGCTGATGGTGGTGGCGGACCTCGACCAGGCCACTGCCGGCGCTTTCGTGCGGGCGGTGTACCAGGAGGGCGTTCACGAGGGGGAGCAGCGGGTGATCGTCGAGGTGCACCGGCGCGACCGCGAGATCGCGGAGCTCGAGCGGGAGCTCGCCCGGGCCCGCGGCGAGAACGCCGGCTGAGGGCCCTCGCAGGCTCCTGCCGGGTGGCTCGCGGTGTCGGCCCCGAAGGAGGCAGCCATGGTCCGCAGCGACGTCCCGGTGCGCCGGCGCCCGGGCCCCGTCGGGTGGGTGCTCGCGCTCCTGGTGGGCGGGGTGTGGTGCTGGGCCGTTTTCCGGCTGCTGCTCCAGCCGGGGCGGGCGGGTTTTCTGGAGGGGCTCGTCGCGACCGGGGGATGGGGGCTGAGCCTGCTGCCGGTGCACTGTGTGCCGAGGGACCGCAGGACGGGTGCGGGGGGCGTACGGCGGCGGCGGTGGCGCCGGGGCGGCGGGCAGGGCCCGGCCGGGACGGGGTGAGCGGGAGCAGCCCTCTTCTCCTCACCCGTTCGGCCCAGTGGGGGGCTGGTACCGGCCGGTGGGCCGGACGGCCGGTGGTGAAGGGCCGGCTTGGCAGTGGGGGCACCAGAACGTGGTCCGCTCCTGGCCCGCCGGGCCCTGGTCGGCGGTGAGCACCGGGGTGCCGCAGCGCCGGCAGGGCTTGTCGGCCCGGCCGTAGACCCATAGGCGGCGGTCGGGACGGGCGTCGGCCGTGGTGATGCGGAAGGCACGCGACTTGTTGGCCTCCAGCAGCTTTCTGGCGAGGGCCACCAGGTGCTCCGGGCCGGGGAAGGCGGCGATGGGCAGCCAGGGGGTCACCCGCAGCATGAAGCAGATCTCGGATTTGTAGACATTGCCGATGCCCGCGAGATTGCGCTGGTCGAGGAGGGCCTCGCCGATGGTGCGGCCGGGGTCGGCGAGCAGGCGGCGGACCGCCTCCTCGGCGTCCCAGTCGGGGCCCAGCAGGTCCGGGCCGAGGTGACCGACGACGGTGGACTCGTCAGTGGTGCGCAGCAGGTCCAGGACGGGCAGGCGGTAGCCGACGGCGGTGTGGCCGGCGGTGGCGAGGACGGCGCGGATCTGGTGCTGCGGCCCTCCGCCGGGGCGCCGGCCGGGGGCCTGGATCCGCCAGGAGCCGTCCATGCCGAGGTGGGAGTGGAGGGTGAGGCCCCCCTCGACGCGCATGAGCAGGTGCTTGCCGCGCGGGACGATCTCGAGGACGGTGCGGCCGGTGAGGTCGACGGTCGCGAGCTTCGGCACGCGCAGGTCGGAGCGGACCAGCGTCTCGCCCGCGAGGGCGTCGTGCAGGCCCCGCGCGGTGCGCCAGATGGTGTCCCCTTCGGGCATCGGGCGTCTCCTTCCGGCCTACGGCCATCATGTGGCCTCGCTCAGGGGGCCCGCAGGCGCAGCCCTCGCGGGGTGGCGTGGAAGCCCACGGACTCCAGGAGGGGGCCCAGGGGCGAGGACAGGGCCGGGGAGCCGTTGACACGCTCGACGGTGACGGTGCCCAGGGCGCCGGCGCGGGCCGCGTCGGCGAGCGCGGCCGCCGCCTCGCGCAGCCCGGGGTCGTCGCCGCTCGCGGTGTCGGAGCCCTCCTGCTGCGGCCAGGCCAGCAGGGTCTTGCCGCCCCGTTCCATGTAGAGCGCCAGGGCGCCGTCGAGGAGGACGACCAGGGAGCCGGCCTTGCGGCCGGGCTTGTGGGCGGCCGCGTCGACGGGCGGCTCGGGCCAGGGCAGGGCGGCGCCGTAGGCGTTGGCCGGGTCGGCGGCCGCGAGCAGGACGGCCCGGCGGGCGGGCTGTGCGGCGGCGGGGCGGGCGTCCCAGGGGGCGACGGGCGCACCGCCGGACCGCTCACGGGCCGTGCCGGCGGCACGCAGCCGGTCGACGGCGCCGTCCATGGCGAACTGCGCGGCGCCCAGCCCCTCGACGACATAGCCGCGGCGGGCCTGCCCGCTCTCCTCGAAGGCGGAGAGCACGCGGTAGGCGGCGGAGAAACCGCCCTCCACGCCCTCCGCGGCGACGGCTCCCCGGGTCACCACGCCGTGCCGGTCGAGGAGGGTCCGGGCCAGGGCGTGGGCCCGGTGGGTGGTGTCCGCCTCGCGCTGCGGCAACAGCGACCAGCGGCCCGCGACCGTCGGGGGGCCACTGCGGGAGGCGGCACTCCGGGCCGTCAGGCCGGTCAGACCCGGCCGGCCCGTGAAAGCGCCATAACGGCCGCGCGGCACGGCCCGCTTGGCGCGATGGGCGGTGGAACCGGCCGTCCGGCCGGAGCCGAGGAGCGAACGCAGGGGCGCGAGGGTGTCATTGGTGAGCCGGCCCGACCAGGCGAGGTCCCAGACGGCGTCGGCGATCAGTGCGTCGCTGCCCGCCGATTCGCCCATGGCCGGATCGGCGGCGCGGACCCGCTCGGCGATCTGACGGAAGAACAGTCCGTAGCCGCCCGAGAGGGCCTCGAGCACGGCCTCGTGCACGGGCGAGAGCTCCAGCGGGTGCGGCGCGGGCAGGAGCAGCGGGGCCGCGTCGGCGAGCAGCAGCGAGACCCAGCCGTCCTTGCCGGGCAGCGCGCCGGCCCCGGCCCAGACGACCTCACCCGAGGCGGTGAGTTCGTCGAGCAGGGCGGGGGAGTAGTCCTTCACGCGGGCGGGCAGGACGAGCTTTTCCAGGGCGGAGGCGGGCACCGAGGCGCCCTGCAACTGCTCCACGGCACGCAGCAGTCCGTCGATGCCGCGCAGGCTGTGGGCGCCGATGTGCTGCCAGGCGGGGAGGAACGCGGCCAGCGTGGCGGGCGGCACCGGCTCCAGTTCGTGCCGCAGGGCGGCCAGGGAACGGCGGCGCAGCCTGCGCAGGACGGTCGCGTCGCACCACTCCTGGCCGATGCCGGCGGGGTGGAACTCGCCCTGGACGATGCGGCCGCCGGCCGTCAGGCGGTGCAGCGCGCCGTCGGTCACCGCCGTGCCGAGGCCGAAGCGGGCGGCGGCCTGGGCCGAGGTGAACGGGCCGTGGGTGCGGGCGAAGCGGGCCAGGAGGTCGCCGAGCGGGTCCTTGACGGGCTCGGTGAAGGCCTCGGGCACCCCTACGGGCAGGGCCGTGCCCAGGGCGTCGCGCAGCCGCCCGGCGTCCTCGACGGCTGCCCAGTGGTCCTGGCCGGCGATGCGGACCCGGATGGCGCGGCGCGCCTCGGACAGCTCCTTCGCCCACTGCGGCTCGGCGCCGCGCTCGGCCAGCTCGGCGCCGGTGAGCGGGCCGAGGAGCCGCAGCAGGTCGGCGACGCCCTCGACGTCCTTGACCCTGCGGTCCTCGGTCAGCCACTGCAGCTCGCGCTCCAGCTCGGTGAGGACTTCGGGGTCGAGCAGCTCGCGCAGCTCGGCCTGGCCCAGCAGCTCGGCCAGCAGCCGGGAGTCCAGGGAGAGCGCGGCGGCCCGGCGCTCGGCGAGCGGGGAGTCGCCCTCGTACAGGAACTGGGCGACATAGCCGAACAGCAGGGAGCGGGCGAACGGGGACGGCTCGGGCGTGGTCACCTCGACCAGCCGCACCCGGCGGGCCTCGACGTCCCCCATCAGCTCGGTCAGGCCGGGGACGTCGAAGACGTCCTGAAGGCATTCGCGCACCGCCTCCAGCACGATCGGGAACGAGCCGAACTCGCCCGCGACCTGCAGGAGCTGGGAGGCCCGCTGGCGCTGCTGCCACAGCGGGGTGCGCTTGCCGGGATCGCGCCGCGGCAGCAGCAGGGCGCGCGCGGCACACTCCCGGAAACGGGCGGCGAACAGGGCCGAGGAGCCGACCTGGTCGGTGACGATCCGGTCGACCTCGCCCTTGTCGAAGGTGACATCGGCGGCACCGACGGGGGACTGCTCGCTGTCGTACTGCGTGCCCTGCCGGGCCGGCTCGGTGTCGAGCAGGTCCAGGCCCAGCAGATCGGCGTCCGGCAGGCGCAGCACAATGCCGTCGTCGGCGTGCATCACCTGGGTGTCCATGCCGTACCGCTCGGTGAGCCGGGCACCGAGGGCCAGCGCCCAGGGAGCGTGCACCTGGGCGCCGAAGGGCGAGTGGACGACGACCCTCCAGTCGCCCAGCTCGTCGCGGAAGCGCTCGACGACGATCGTCCGGTCGTCGGGCACATGGCCGCAGGCGCGGCGCTGTTCGTCCAGGTAGGACAGCACGTTGTCGGCCGCCCAGCGGTCGAGGCCGGCGGCGGTGAGCCGCTCGCGGGCCGCCTCGGGCGCCAGGCCGCCGATCTCGCGCAGGAACGCGCCCAGGGCCCGCCCCAGTTCGAGGGGGCGGCCCAGCTGGTCGCCCTTCCAGAACGGCAGCCGGCCGGGCGTGCCGGGGGCCGGGGTGACCAGGACGCGGTCGCGGGTGATGTCCTCGATCCGCCAGGACGTGGTGCCGAGGGTGAAGACATCGCCGACCCGCGACTCGTAGACCATCTCCTCGTCCAGCTCCCCGACCCGGCCGCCGCCCTTCTTGGGGTCCGCGCCGGCCAGGAAGACGCCGAAGAGGCCGCGGTCGGGGATGGTGCCGCCGGAGGTGACGGCGAGCCGCTGCGCCCCCGGGCGCCCCGAGAGCGTCCCGGCCGTGCGGTCCCAGACCAGGCGCGGCCGCAACTCCGCGAAGGCGTCGGAGGGGTAGCGGCCGGCGAGCATGTCGAGGACCCCGGAGTAGGCGGACTCCGGCAGTGACGCGAAGGGCGCCGCGCGCCGCACCACGGCCAGCAGCTCCTCCACGTCCCAGGTGTCCATGGACACCATGGCGACGATCTGCTGCGCGAGCACGTCCAGCGGATTGGCCGGCACGCGCAGCGACTCGATGGCCCCCTGCCGCATGCGTTCCGTCACGACGGCCGCCTGCACCAGGTCACCCCGGTACTTGGGGAAGACGACGCCGGTCGACACGGCGCCGACCTGGTGACCGGCGCGGCCAACCCGCTGCAGACCGGAGGCGACAGACGGCGGTGACTCGACCTGGACGACCAGATCGACGGCGCCCATGTCGATGCCCAGCTCCAGGCTGGAGGTGGCGACGACGGCCGGCAGCCGCCCCGCCTTGAGGTCCTCCTCCACCAGGGCCCGCTGCTCCTTGGAGACCGAGCCGTGGTGCGCCCGGGCGATGACCGGGGGCGCCCCCTTGGCCGGACCCGAGCCGCCCATCAGCTCGGCGGGGGAGTGGTGCTTGGGCAGCGGTTCGCCCGTGGCCCGCTCGTAGGCGATCTCGTTGAGGCGGTTGCACAACCGCTCGGCGAGACGGCGCGAATTGGCGAAGACGATCGTGGAGCGGTGGGCCTGCACGAGATCGGCGATGCGCTCCTCGACGTGCGGCCAGATCGACGGTCTCTCCTTGCCGTCGCCGCCCTCCTGCACCGGTGAGCCGCCGAGCTCGCCCAGGTCCTCGACCGGCACGACGACCGACAGGTCGAACTCCTTGCCGGACGACGGCTGGACGATCTCCACCTTGCGCTGCGGCGAGAGATACCGCGCCACCTCGTCCACCGGCCGCACCGTCGCGGACAGGCCGATGCGCCGGGCGGGGCGGGCGAGCAGGGTGTCCAGGCGCTCCAGGGACAGGGCCAGGTGCGCGCCGCGCTTGGTCCCGGCGACGGCGTGCACCTCGTCCAGGATCACCGTTTCCACGCCTGTGAGCGACTCCCGCGCGGCGGAGGTCAGCATCAGGAACAGCGACTCGGGCGTGGTGATCAGAATGTCCGGCGGGCGGGTGACCAGCGCGCGGCGCTCGGCGGCGGGGGTGTCACCGGAGCGGATGCCGACGCGGATCTCCGGCTCGGGCAGCCCCAGCCGCACCGACTCCTGACGGATGCCGGTGAGCGGGCTGCGCAGATTGCGCTCGACGTCCACGGCCAGGGCCTTGAGCGGGGAGACGTACAGCACCCGGCAGCGCTTGGCGCGCTCGGCGGGCGGTGGCGAGCCGGCCAGCCGGTCCAGGGAGGCGAGGAAGGCGGCCAGCGTCTTGCCGGAGCCCGTCGGCGCGACGACCAGCACGTCCGAGCCCTCGTCGATCGCCCGCCAGGCTCCGGCCTGGGCCGCCGTGGGCGCGGTGAAGGCACCCGTGAACCAGGCGCGGGTCGCGGGGGAGAACATGGCGAGGGCCGAGGCCGGGTCCCCCGCTGTCGCAGCTGCCGTGTCGTCCGCCATGCACCCCATCGTGCACCGCGCCACTGACAATGCCCCGGACGAGCAGGTCAGGGGCGGTTTTCAGGCCTGCTGGGAGGGCTGGACGGGGTGGCCGTAGGCCCGCAGCGTCAGCAGCGCGTCGATGGTCACCATCGGCCGGCACTCCAGCACCGTGCCCGGCGCCCACGCCCGCCAGCGGATCGGCCAGCCCCCGTCCTCTTCCTGCGCGCCGGCGAGGAACTCAAGCGACCTGGCCAGCTCGGCGTCGGTGAACCAGGGCCGGGCCACGGAGCGGGGGGTCCGGGCGAAGTCGTGCGGGAAGTGGTGCTCGCCCGGCGCGTACCCCTCCGGCACCGGGTGGTCGGCCGCCCGCGCGGGGTCCAGGACGGCCAGCCGCTGCTCCCGCACCGTCCGCCCGAGCCGCTCGGCCGCCGCCTCGGCGCGCCGCCGGTCCGGCACCCCGTCGAGGAAGGCGACGGCCGCCTCGACCTCGTACGGATGCGTCCGCGCCCCCGCGCCGAGGGCGTCGACCGCCGCCCAGCAGAAGTCGGTGGCCCGGAACAGCCACGCGTGCCACACCTCGTTGCGGTGCAGCAGACCCACTACGGGCCCGGTGGCCAGCAGGTCGCTCGGCGGATCGTCCACGACCGGGATCCAGGGGGCGGCCGGATAGCCGCGCAGCGAGGGGTGCAGCGCCGGCAGCGCGCCGTCCGGGGTGGAGACCGCCGTCAGATAGCGGCACAGCCGCTCCACACGGCGATCACGGCAGCGGCCGATCTCGTCCAGCACGCGCAGCGCGTGCGCGGTGTGCAGGGGCTGGCTGACCGGGCCGCGCAGATCCGGCTCCAGGGCATGTCCGAAGCCTCCGTCGTCGCCCTCGTACGGTGCCAGGGCCGCCTCGACGGCGTCAGCGCTGCCACCGAGGAAGTGGTAGGCGAATCTGCGCTGCTCCAGGACGCGGGCGGTGAGCCAGACGAAGTGTTCGGCGCGGGCGACAGCGGATGCTCCGGATGGGGCCATGAACAAGACCGTAGGGCGCGCGGCGGCCCCGGTCAGCGGCTCGTGCGCGGCTGCACTCTCAGGGGCGGGATACTTGGACCATGCGGTTGACGGTCTTCTGGCAGCGGATGGCGGACTATTTCGGCGCGGTGTACGCCGACTCCTTCGCGCGCGATCATGTGATGTCCGAACTCGGCGGAAGGACCGTGCACCAGGCGCTGGACGCCGGCTGGAACGCCAAGGACGTCTGGCGTGGAGTGTGCAGAGCGATGGAGATTCCTGAAGACAAACGCTGAGAAACGGCGACAAGTACTGACGAGTACTGGCAAGTACTGACAGGCGCTAACAGGCGCTGACAGGTACCGACGCGCCGACCCAGCCCCGACGGACCGACCGGCCGGATGCCGCCGCGCGGTCCGTTCCTCATTTGGTCCGATAGGCCACACTTGCTCCGTGGCAGCAGACGACCCCGCCCCGGACAGCCCCCGACCGCCCCGGCCCGGCGACGGCACGCGCATGCCCCGCTGGCTGCCCCGGGCGGTGGTGGTCACGCTGGCCCTGATCGCCTGCTTCCAGCTGGCCAGCTGGGCGTTCCACCAGCTCATCGGCCTCTTCGTCAACATCCTCATCGCGTTCTTCCTCGCACTGGCCATCGAGCCGGCCGTGGATCGCATGGCCGCGCGGGGCGTGCGCCGGGGTATCGGGACGGGACTGATGTTCCTCGGGGTGACCGTCGTCTTCGTCGGCTTCTTCACCCTCCTGGGGTCGATGCTCGCCGGGCAGATCCAGACCATGGTGGAGAACTTCCCCTCCTACCTGGACTCCGTGATCAAGTGGGCCAACCGGACGTTCGGCACCACCCTCTCCCGGGTCGAGATCCAGGAGAGCGTCCTGCACTCGGACTGGCTGCAGAAGTACGTGCGCAACAGCGCCAGCGGCGTGCTGGACGTCTCGGCCACCGTCCTCGGCGGGCTCTTCCAGCTGCTGACCGTGGTGCTCTTCTCGTTCTACTTCGCGGCCGACGGACCCCGGCTGCGCCGCACCCTGTGCTCCCTGCTGCCGCCGAACCGGCAGGCCGAGGTGTTGCGGGCCTGGGAGATCGCGGTCGCCAAGACCGGCGGCTACATCTACTCGCGCGCCCTGATGGCGCTGATCTCCGGCGTGGCGCACTACGTCCTGCTGGAAATCCTGAACGTGCCCTACGCCCCGGCCCTCGCCGTCTGGGTGGGTCTGGTCTCGCAGTTCATCCCGACCATCGGCACCTACCTGGCGGGCGCCCTGCCGATCCTGCTCGCCTTCACCGTGGACCCCTGGTACGCGGTGTGGGTGTTCGGCTTCGTCGTGGTCTACCAGCAGTTCGAGAACTATGTGCTGCAGCCGCGCATCACCGCCAGGACGGTCAACATCCACCCGGCCGTCGCCTTCGGCTCGGTGGTCGCGGGCGCCGCGCTGCTCGGCGCGGTGGGTGCCCTGATCGCCATCCCGGCGACGGCGACGCTGCAGGCGTTCCTGAGCGTGTACGTGAAGCGGTACGAGGTCACCGCGGGGGCCGGCGAGCCGCGCGGCCCCGGCCGACGGGCGGCGGGAGGCCGGCCCTCCCTCCTCGCCCGGCTGGCGAGGGCCGTGCGCAGGCGCTGATTCCGGCCGGTCGGGGCCCGCCGCGCGGGCGGTGTGGCTCGCTTGACAGCAAAATCGAACATCCATTCTTATTGGTGTCCCGGGCCCACGGAGCCGAGTTATCCACAGGCCGGGGCGACGCCCGGGCGCATTGTCAGTGGCAGGCGTTAGCGTCGTGGACGTGAAGCGATCGACTCAAGCAAACCGGGTGGAACCCATGGCAGGCACCGACCGCGAGAAGGCGCTGGACGCCGCGCTCGCACAGATTGAACGGCAATTCGGCAAGGGCGCCGTGATGCGCCTGGGCGACCGGCCGAACGAGCCGATTGAGGTCATCCCCACCGGGTCGACCGCTCTCGACGTCGCCCTCGGCGTCGGCGGACTGCCGCGCGGCCGCGTGGTGGAGGTCTACGGACCGGAGTCCTCCGGTAAGACCACCCTCACCCTGCACGCCGTGGCCAACGCGCAGAAGGCCGGCGGCACCGTCGCCTTCGTCGACGCGGAGCACGCCCTCGACCCTGAGTACGCCCGCGCCTTGGGCGTCGACACCGACAACCTCATCCTCTCCCAGCCGGACACCGGCGAGCAGGCGCTGGAGATCGTGGACATGCTGGTCCGCTCCGGTGCCCTCGACCTGATCGTCATCGACTCCGTCGCCGCCCTGGTGCCGCGCGCGGAGATCGAGGGCGAGATGGGCGACTCGCACGTCGGTCTCCAGGCCCGGCTGATGAGCCAGGCCCTGCGCAAGATCACCAGCGCGCTCAACCAGTCCAAGACCACCGCGATCTTCATCAACCAGCTCCGCGAGAAGATCGGCGTCATGTTCGGCTCCCCGGAGACGACGACCGGTGGCCGGGCCCTGAAGTTCTACGCCTCCGTGCGTCTGGACATCCGCCGCATCGAGACCCTCAAGGACGGCACGGAAGCGGTCGGCAACCGCACCCGCGTGAAGGTCGTGAAGAACAAGGTCTCGCCGCCCTTCAAGCAGGCCGAGTTCGACATCCTCTACGGCCAGGGCATCAGCCGCGAGGGCGGCCTGATCGACATGGGCGTGGAGCACGGCTTCATCCGCAAGGCCGGCGCCTGGTACACGTACGAGGGCGACCAGCTCGGCCAGGGCAAGGAGAACGCCCGCAACTTCCTCAAGGACAACCCCGACCTCGCCAACGAGATCGAGAAGAAGATCAAGGACAAGCTGGGCGTGGGCGTCAAGCCCGAGTCCCCGGCCGCCGAGCCCGGTGCGGACGCGGCCGGAGCCGCCTCCGTCGAGCCGGCCAAGTCGGTGCCCGCCCCGGCCAAGTCCGCGGGGAAGGCGGCCAAGGCCGCGGCCAAGAGCTAGCGATGACGCGGCGAAGCGAGTGGCCCGGGCCCGGCGAGCCGCACGCGGGCGACCGTACGGGCGGTGGCGCCCCCTCCCCGTCGAGGGCCGGGGGTGGAGCGCCACCGTCGCCGGAGGAGCAGGCGCGGGCGATCTGCCTGCGCCTGCTCACCGGATCCCCGCGGACCCGTAAGCAGCTCGCCGACGCGCTGGCCAAGCGGGGGATAGCGGACGAGGTCGCGGCGGAGGTGCTGTCGCGGTTCGAGGACGTGGGCCTGATCGACGACGGGGCGTTCGCCGACGCTTGGGTGGAGTCCCGGCACCGCGGCCGGGGCCTGGCCCGCCGTGCCCTGGCGCGCGAGCTGCGCACCAGGGGCGTGGACGCCGAGTTGATCGACGAGGCCGTCGGCCGGCTCGACTCGGAGCAGGAGGAGCGCACGGCCCGCGAGCTGGTCGAGCGCAAGCTGCGGTCGACCCGTGGCCTGGACCGGGAGAAGCGGCTGCGCCGCCTCGCCGGGATGCTGGCCCGCAAGGGCTACTCCGAGGGCCTCGCCCTGCGCGTGGTGCGCCGCGCGCTGGAGGAGGAGGGCGACGACCCCGAACTGCTCGACGCCTACCTGCCGGAGACGTAGCGCCGGGCCGGCCGCCCCACGGGCAGACGGGAGAGCGGGCAGCCGCCGGGCTCAGGGGCGCACCGGCAGCCCCGCCGCCCGCCACGCCTGGAAGCCGCCCACCAGGTCCGTCGCACGGTGCAGCCCCAGCAGGCGCAGGGAAGCGGCCGCCAGCGACGACGCGTAACCCTCGTCGCACATCACGACCACCCGCAGATCATGACTGGTGGCCTGCGCCGCGCGATGCTCGCAGGCCGGATCCAGGCGCCATTCCAGCTCGTTGCGCTCCACCACGAGCGCCCCCGGGACCGTCCCGTCGCGCTCGCGCAGTGCCGCGTAACGAATGTCGACCAGCAGCCCACCGGAGGCCTGGACGGCGGCCGCCTCGGCGGGGCTCAGACGGTCGAGGCCCGCGCGGGCGGCGGCCAGCAGCTCCTCGACCCTCACGCCCACTCCTGCGGCCACTCGACCTGCTGGAGCCGCAGCACCCGGCCGCTGCGGCTGTAGCGCCGCATCAACGGCAGCGGCGGGTAGTAGGCGTGCACGGATACCGCGTGCCGCTCCGACGAGGCATTGAAGACCTGATGCACATGGTGCGGGCCGAAGGCACGCCCGCCACCGTCCGTCAGCTGCCGTTCGCGGTCGATGCCGTCCGCCAGTTCCAACAGCGTCCAGCCCTCGGTGGGCAGGCGCGCGGCGAGCGACTGTTCGGTGAGACGGCCGGCCGCCGCGGCGAAGGCGCCGCGCGAGCCGCCGTGGTCGTGCCAGCCGGTGCCGCTGCCCGGCGGCCAGCTGATCAGCCACGCCTCACTGCCGCTCGGCCCCTCCAGCCGGATCCACGTGCGGCCCTGGGGATCGAGGGGCAGTGAGCCGACGAGCTGTGCGTCGGCCGCCGTCCGGCGGACGAAGTCGAGGAGATCGGCCTCCGAAGGAGCGCCCGGTGCGGCGGACGTCGCGGCCGTGGGAGCCGGGATGCCGGAAGAGATGGCGGAGGCGGCGGAGGCGTGCGCGGGGGAAGACACAGGGGACCGTCCTGAATGATCGCGAAGGAGCGCGCGGGGCGTTCGACGCACGACCGCGCGGGAAAGGAAGCGGATCAACAGGACGGACGACAGACGCAGCCCGCATAGCGGAGAAGGTCCAGGTGGACCCTCCGCCAGAAACGCGCTCCACTGTCCGTCACGTTCCGGAGTGAACCATGACGGTCCAGGCCGGTCAACGGTTGGCCGTAGCCTCACTGATGGCGTTGCCGGAGCGTCCCGTGCCCTCCGGAGCCGTGACCGCGGTCGCGGTCGCCCCGCCCCGCGCCGCGTCCGCGCACGCGTACAGCTCCGCGGGCCGCACCCCCGCGAGGGCCGCCACCAGATGGCCGTCCGGACGCACCACCAGCACCGTGTGCGCGTCCGCCCCCGGGTAACCCTCCGTCACCAGAAGCTCCGCCCGCATGGGCAGCGCCGAGACGGCGGCCGCCAGCCGGGGCATGAGCCCGGCGCCCAGCCAGTGCCGACGCTCCCATACGCCCGTACCCGGCGCGACGAGCACCACCAGCAGGTCACCGCCCAGCCGGTCGCGCAGCCCCGTCTCCGATCCGTCGGGCGCCGTCACCGGCACATCGACGACCGGCGCTCCCACGGCCGTACCCACCAGGACCGAGCCGGCGGGCGGCCCGGCCGGGGCCAGGGGCGTACGGGAGTGAACGTGGGGCGCGGCCAGCATTCCGCGCCCCAAGTGGCCATCGGTCAGCAGCAGATCGTGGCTGCGCGCCGCGCCCGGCAGCACGGTGCGCCGCACCGTGCGCCAGCCGCCCTCCCCGCGCACGGTCGGCAAGGTCCGGTCGGCGGCGCGCAGCCGGGCCGCGATCGCCTCCCGCCGCTCCGCCTGGTAGCTGTCGAGCAGGACGTCCGAGGCGCCGTGATGCCAGGCCAGGGCGAGCTTCCAGGCGAGATTCTCCGCGTCCCGCAGCCCCTCGTCGAGCCCCTGCGTGCCCAGCGCCCCGAGCAGATGGGCGGCATCCCCGGCGAGGAAGGCGCGCCCGCTGCGCCAGCGGCGCGCGAGGCGGTGGTGCACGGCGTGCACACCGGTGTCCAGCAGGTCGTACGCCGGTACTTCCCCGCACCACAGGGACAGCGCGTCGCGCACCCGGGCGAGCAGGGCGTCGGGGGTGACCAGTTGGCCGTCGGGCGGCAGCGGCCAGTCGAGCCGCCACACGCCGTCGGGGAGGGGACGGGCCGTCACCTCGCCGCCGCGCGGCGGCGACCGGTGCAGCAGGGCCTCGCCCGGCCACGGCAGTTCGGCGCGCAGCGCGGCGACCGCGTACCGTTCGACGGCCGTACGGCCCGGGAAGCGCGCACCGAGCAGTTTGCGCACCACGGAGCGGGCGCCGTCGCAGCCGACAAGATAACTGGCGCGCCAGAGCGTGCCATTGTCGCCGCTGGTGTGCGCGGTGACGCCGGAGGAGTCCTGTTTCAGGACGGTCAGCCGGCTGTTCTGGATGATCCGGACGTCCGCCTCATGGCCGAGCGCGGCACGCAACTCCCGGGTCAGGGCGTACTGGGGCAGGTGCAGGGGAGACGGTTCTTCTCCGGTGACGCCGGTGACGCCCGTGACGTCCGTGGTGCCCGGGGCACCCCTGTCCTCGTCGGCCCCGGGGTTCTCGGCTGTCCCGGGCTCCTCTTCCTCCCCGGCCTTCACGCTGCCGGGCGGCGCGGCGAACCGCACCCGTGCCACCTCGGCGCGGCGGCGCATCGTGCGCCAGCCCGTCCACCGGGTGCCCTCCGTCGTGGCGCACCCGAGCCGCTCCAGCAGGGCGGCGGTCTCCGGCCGCAGTACGGCCGTACGCGCCAGGCGGCGGTCCTCCTGCCCCAGGCTCTCGGGCGGCGCCTCGTCCAGGACGGTGACCGGCACCTCGTACCGGGCCAGGGCCAGGGCCAGGGTGAGCCCGACCGGGCCGGCCCCGACGACGATCACCGGGTCCACGGCACGGCTCCCCTGCCCCCGGGGCGGACGGCGGTCAGCGCCTCGCGCGCGTGGTGCTTACGGGACGTACGGGGACTGGCAGGGGGAAAATGCGCGATCACAGAACGTATGCAACCCATTGCCGGTGCTTGCGTCAAGCGATCAGCGGTCTCGCCACGGCGCGCCGGACGCGTGCGCCCCGCCGGCCTTCAGGGCCGACGGGGCGTCATGCACGGCAGGAGCGGAGGAGCTTGGGTCAGCCCGCGCCGGCGGCGCCGGGGCCAGTGTTGTGCGCCTGTTCGCCCGTGAGCACCGCGGTGGTGTCCATCGGCGGAGGCGTGCCCTTGCGCGAGCGCTTCGAGCGCCGTTCGACCCAGGTGGCGAGGGAGGACAACGCCAGACACAGCAGGATGTAGATCGAACCGAAGACGATCACCATCGGGATGAAGGCGTAGACGCCGTTGACGGGCGGGGTCTGCTGGGCGAACGCCTTACCGACGAACAGCAGCTCCTCGTACAGGATGATGAACCCGAGCGAGGTGTCCTTCAGGGTCACCACGAGCTGGCTGATGATCGACGGCAGCATCGACCGGACCGCCTGCGGCACGAGGACGGTCGTCATCACCTGCGTCTTGCGCAGACCGATGGCGTACGCCGCCTCGCTCTGCCCCTTGGGCACGGCGTTGATGCCGGAGCGGAAGATCTCCGCCTGCACCGAGCCGTTGTAGAGCGTCAGGCCGATCACCAGCGCCCACATCGGGTCGGAGGTGAACACCGCCGCGTACAGCAGGAAGATCATGATGAGCAGCGGCATGGCCCGGAAGAACTCCACGGCCACCGTGGCCGCCCACCGCACGGGCTTGTGGTCGGAGAGCCTGGCTGTGGCCAGCACCGTGCCCAGCACCAGCGAGAGGACCGCCGCGATGGCGAAGGTCTTCAAGGTCGTCAGCAGGCCGTCGACGATGCGCTGCTGGGTGTCGGCGTACTCGTAGTCGTCCCACAGCCCGGCCTGGAACTGACCGGTCTCGTCCAGCTTGTAGACGATGAAGGCGAGCAGGCCGACGATGGCGGCTATGGAGACGACGCCGTAGACCCGGTTGCGGGTCCGCGCCCGGGGCCCGGGGACGTCGTAGAGGACGCTGCCGCTCATCGGGCCACCGCCAGACGGTTCTCCAGCAGCCGGAAGAGGCCGCTGATCGTGAACGTGATGATGATGTAGCAGACCGCGATCCACAGGAAGATCACGTAAATGTTGTAGCCCGACGCCGCGTTGAGGGTCTTCTGCACGGAACCGAGCTCGGTCACGTTGAAGCCCGAGGCGATCGCCGTGTTCTTGGCCAGCGCGATCATCAGGCTGCCGATGGGCGGGATCGCCGTGCGGGCGGCCTGCGGCAGGATTATCTGGCCCAGGGTCTGGTTGAAGGTCATCCCGATCGAGCGGGCCGCCTCCGCCTGGCCCACCGGCACCGTGTTGATGCCGGACCTGATGGCCTCGCAGATGAACGCCGAGGTGTAGCACCCCAGGGCCATCACGGCGAGCCAGAAGGAGTCCCAGCCCTTCAGGCCGAGCGCCGGCAGCCCCAGGGTGACGGCCAGGAACAGCAGCACCAGCGGGGTGTTGCGCAGCAGCGTCACCCATGCGGTGCCGAAGGCGCGCAGCGCGGGCACCGGAGAGACGCGGAACGCCGCGACGAGGGTGCCCAGCACCAGGGCGAGCAGCGCGCTGAGCGCTGTTAGTTCGACGGTGCCGAGGAAACCTTCGCGGAACATCGCGAAGTTGTCCGACAGAACGTTCAAGTCATTTCTCCGGGAATCGCGTGGCGGTCATACGGCACCGATCGCCGGTCAGTAGCGCTGGACGGCGGGCGGGGTCGCGGACGTGCCGGACTTGCCCAGCGTGGCGTCGTAGGCCTTCTTCCAGTCGCCGTTCTGCACGTGCGCCTCGATGGCCTTGTTGACCGCCTCGCGCAGCGCGGTGTCCTCCTTCTTCAGGCCGATGCCGTACGGCTCCTTGGAGAAGGGGTTGCCGACGACCTTCAGGGCGCCCTGGTTCTCGGCCGCGTAGCCCTTGAGGATCGAGTCGTCCGTGGTGACCGCGTCGACCGAGCCGTTGACCAGGTCCTGCACGCACAACTGGTAGCCCTGCTGCGCCTTGGCCTCGGCGACGTCGTACTTGGGCTCCTTGATCCGCTTGAGCGGCGTGGAACCGGTCGCCGAGCAGACCTTCTTGCCCTTGAGGTCCTCGGGACCCTTGATGGTGCTGTCCGCCTTGACGAGCAGGTCCTGGCCCGCCTCGTAGTACGGGCCCGCGAAGCCGACCTGCTTCTTGCGCTCGTCGTTGATCGTGTACGTGCCGACGTACAGGTCGACGCCGCCACTGGCGATCTGCGTCTCACGCGCCTCGGAGGGCACGGTCTTGAACTTGATGTGCGCCTCGTCGAAGCCGAGGTCGGCCGCGATCATGCGGGCGATCTCCACGTCGAAGCCGGTGCGCTTCTTGGTGCCGGGATTCTCGTAGCCGAGGCCGGGCTGATCGGCCTTGGTGCCGATCGTGATCTCCTTGCCCTTGATCTTCTCGAAGACGGGCGAGTCCTTCACGTCGGCGGCGGTGTTCACCTTCCACTGCGGGAGCGCGGCCGCAGACGTGCCGCCGCTGGCCTTGTCGCCGTCCTTGGCGTCGTCGGGGCTGCCGGACTTGCCGCAGGCGGTCGCGGTCGCGACCAGCGCGAGCACCACGGCGGCCGCCGCAGCGGTGTTGCGGAGCTTCATGAGGAACATCCTTTGCGTCTGCGCCTGCGCCTGCGTCTGCGGGGCGTCGGGTGGCGGGGGAAAGCAGCGGTGAAGAAGCAGCGGGGGAAGAGACGGAGGAGGGGGGCCGCAGCGGCCCGGCCCCTCACTCCGGCCGGTTCAGTGATGCAGGATCTTCGACAGGAAGTCCTTCGCCCGGTCGCTGCGCGGGTTGTTGAAGAACTGGTCCGGCTGGGCTTCTTCGACGATCCGGCCGTCCGCCATGAAGACCACGCGGTTCGCGGCCGAACGCGCGAAGCCCATCTCGTGCGTGACGACGACCATCGTCATGCCGTCCCGGGCGAGCTGCTGCATGACCTCCAGCACCTCGTTGATCATCTCCGGGTCGAGCGCCGAGGTCGGCTCGTCGAAGAGCATCACCTTCGGGTCCATGGCCAGCGCACGGGCGATCGCCACCCGCTGCTGCTGGCCGCCGGAGAGCTGCGCCGGGTACTTGTCCGCCTGCGCGCCCACCCCGACCCGGTCGAGCAGCGCCCGGGCCTTGGTCTCGGCCTCCTTGCGGTCCTTCTTGCGGACCTTCACCTGCCCCAGCGTCACGTTCTCCAGCACGGTCTTGTGCGCGAAGAGATTGAAGGACTGGAAGACCATCCCGACGTCCGCGCGCAGTCGCGCCAGCTCCTTGCCCTCCTGGGGCAGTGGCTTCCCGTCGATGGTGATCGAACCCGTATCCGTCGTCTCCAGCCGGTTGATCGTGCGGCACAGCGTCGACTTGCCGGACCCCGACGGCCCGATGACGACCACGACCTCGCCACGCGCGATCGTCAGGTCGATGTCCTGGAGCACATGCAGCGCGCCGAAGTGTTTGTTGACCTTGTTCAGGACGACCAGTGCGTCCGCGGCGGGCGCCACGTCCTTGGTCACCGATACCTCGCTCATCGGCGTTCCTCGCTCCGTCCTCCTCGATTGGAGAGGACCCTAATGAGCCGCAACGACCAGCGTCATTACATCTGAGCTGAAATTGAGCATAACGATCCGGCCTCAAACGGACACTCTGCGTCAACAGCCGCACCGACATCGCGCGGGCGTACCGGGTGCATAACGGAAGGCATCAGAAGGACGGGAACCTCTTGACGCGCCCGGCTTCCATCAGCGTGGATGCGGTGTTGCCACACCAGCGCCCGGAGGGGGCCGATGAGACTGCTGCTCGTGGAGGACGACGACCATGTCGCCGCGGCCCTGTCGGCCGTGCTGGCCCGGCACGGGTTCGACGTCACCCACGCCCGCAGCGGCGAGGAGGCCCTTCAGGCGCTCCTGCCGGACGAGGGCGCGCCCTTCGGCGTCGTGCTGCTCGACCTCGGACTGCCCGACCAGGACGGCTTCGAGGTCTGCGGCAAGATACGCAAGCGCACCACCACCCCCGTGATCATGGTGACCGCCCGGTCCGACACCCGCTCGAAGATCCACGGCCTCAACCTCGGCGCCGACGACTACGTCGTCAAGCCCTACGACACCGGCGAGCTGCTCGCCCGCATCCACGCGGTCGCCCGGCGCACGCCCCCCTCGGAGGGCGCACCGGGACAGCCGCACGACCCCGTCGGTCCGCACGCGCTGTTCCTGGGCCCCCTCACCATCGAGGTGCCCAACCGCAAGGTGTGCGTGGACGGCAACGCCATACCGCTCACCCGCAAGGAATTCGACCTGCTGGCGCTGCTCGCGCAGCGCCCCGGCGTGGTCTTCCGCCGCGAACAGATCATCAGTGAGGTGTGGCAGACCAGTTGGGAAGGGACCGGGCGCACCCTGGAGGTGCACATCGCCTCGCTCCGTTCCAAGCTGCGGATGCCCGCGCTCATCGAGACGGTGCGCGGCGTCGGTTACAAAATCGTCCTCCCGGCGTGAGGGCAGTACGAGCCTGTGCGCACCCGACTCCTTCCGCTGCTCCTCGTCCTCATGGCGGGTGTCCTGCTGGCCCTGGGCTTCCCGCTCGCCGCCGGCATGGCCACCGTGCAACAGCAGGAGGTCGTCGTCGACCGCATCGACGACACCGCGCGCTTCGCCTCCCTCGCCCAGTACGTCACCGCCCGGCCCTTCGAACCGGCCGACGAGGCGGACGGACGCCTGATCACCCTGCGTTCCGAGCTCGCCCGGTACGAGGACCTCTACGGCATAAGAGCCGGCATCTTCTACCGCGACGGCAAGCCCATGGCCCTGGCCCCCGCCCATTGGGCGCTCCCGCTGGAAGGGGATGCCAAGCGGGCCTTCCAGGAGGCCCTCGCCGGACGCCGCAGCCGCGACCCCGGCCAGGTCTGGCCCTGGCTGCGCAGCCGGCTGACCGTCGCCTCGCCCGTCATCCGCGACGGTGACGTCGTCGCGGTCGTCGTCACCGAATCGCCCACCGGGCAGCTGCGCTCCCGCATCCTGCACGAATGGCTGCTGCTCGCGGCGGGCGAGACCGCGGCCATGCTGGTCGCCGTCCTGGCGGCCTTCCGCCTCACCGGCTGGGTGCTCAGGCCCGTGCGCACCCTCGACGTCGCCGCCCACGACATAGCCACCGGCCGGATGAACTCGCGCGTCGTCGCCGACAGCGGCCCGCCCGAGCTGCGTCGCCTCGCACGCTCCTTCAACGAGATGGCCGACAACGTAGAGAACGTGCTGGAGCAGCAGCGGGCCTTCGTCGCCGACGCCTCGCACCAACTGCGCAACCCCCTCTCCGCCCTGCTGCTGCGCATCGACCTGCTGGCCCTGGACCTCCCCGACGGGCACGAGGAGGTCACCTCCGTCCAGGCCGAGGGCAAGCGGCTGGCCCGGGTCCTGGACGACCTGCTGGACCTGGCACTGGCCGAACACGACTCCGGCGACCCGCAGCTGACCGACATAGCCGAGATCGTCACCGACCGGGTGGGCGCCTGGTCCCCGGTCGCCGACCGCGAGGGCGTTCCCCTCACCTACCGGGGGCCGGCCGCCGCGACCGGCTGGGCCGACCCCATCGCCCTCTCCAGCGCCCTGGACGCCGTCGTGGACAACGCGTTGAAGTTCACGCCCGAGCACGCCCGCGTCGAGGTCACCGTCGAGGTGGTCGGCGACCGCGTCCACATCGCCGTCGCCGACGGCGGCCCTGGGCTGACGGAGGAGGAACTCACCCGCGTCGGCGACCGCTTCTGGCGCAGCAGCCGCCACCAGAACGTCTCAGGCTCCGGCCTCGGCCTGTCCATCTCGCGGGCCCTGCTCGCCGCGTCGGGCGCCACGCTCACCTACGAACCGAACGAGCCCACCGGACTGCGCGCGACGATCGCCGTGCCGCGCGACGGAGCCCGGGCCGCCCGGCACAAGGGCTGACTTTCGCCCCCGAAGCCAGGTTTCAGGGCTTGACTGACACGTAATAGCGGCGGGCACCCGCGTGCAGCGGCAGCGGGTTGGTGAAGATCGCCGTGCGGAGGTCCACTTTCTGCGCGGCGTGCACCCGCGTGCCGATGCGGTCGCGGCTCCTTATCACCGTGCGGGTGATGCTCTCCGTGAGATCGGCGTCGGTGTCGTCCAGCGTGACCAGGAGGTTGGCGACCGCGATCGTCTTGACGACCTCGGTGGCACGCAGCTCCGGATAGGCGTCCGCCGGCATCATCGCCGCCCGGTAGAAACGCGCCTCCTCGCCCATGGCGTGCAGAGGGCCGATGAGGTCGCCGAGCTGCACCAGCCGGATGGGCAGCCGCCGCCCCAGGGACTGCACGGCGTTGGTGGGCAGCCCGCCGGACCAGAAGAACGCGTCGAGCTCCCCCTCCTCCAGCAGTCCCGGCATCCGGTCGATGCCGACCCGCACCGGTGTGACGTCCCCCTCGTAGTCCAGCCCGGCGGCCTTCAGCAGGCGCCGGGTGATCAGCTGCACGCCCGACCCGTCCGCCCCCACCCCGACCCGCAGCCCCTTGAGGTCCCGCGTCGAGCGGACGGGCGAGTCCTTGCGCACCACCAGCTGCATGTAGTCGTCGTACAGCCGCGCACACGCGCGCAGCCGCTCCGCGCCCGGCCGGCGGTCCTCGCGATAGGTGGCCACCGCGTCCGCGGTGGCCAGAGTGAAGTCGGCCTTGCCGCTCGTGAGCTGCCGCAGATTGTCCAGCGAACCGTGGCTGCGCCTGAGCCGCACGTCCAGGGCCGGCAGATCCTGTGCCAGGTCCTCCTTGAGAAGGTCTCCGTACTTCGCGTACACCCCGCTCGGTACCCCCGTCGCCATCGAGATCCGGCCACTGGGGGAGGGGCCCTGGTCCATCGGCAGCAGCCACCACATGAGCAGCGCGAGCACGGCAGCGGCCGCCGCGCCCGCCTGCGCGGTGCGGCGCCTGCCGGAGCTCGGGAGTCGGGGGGCCATGGGCGGGATCCTGCCAGCCAGGTCCGCCGCGGACCAGGCTTCGGCCCGGGCGTGACGGCGGCCACGGGGATGAGCGCAGGTGGGAGCGGCTGGAGGAAGGGAGAAGGGGAGGGCCGACGACAGGGGAGGAGAGGGGCGGCCAGAGGGCGGGCGGGGGCGAAGGAGGAGGCGGGGTGTCCGGGCGACCACGTACCCTGGTCGATTGAGATGAGTGCGAAGACCTACGAGGTGCGCACCTACGGGTGCCAGATGAACGTCCATGACTCCGAGCGGCTGTCCGGCCTCCTGGAGGACGCGGGCTATGTCCGCGCCCCCGAAGGCCACGCCGAGGGTGACGCCGACGTCGTCGTCTTCAACACCTGCGCGGTGCGGGAGAACGCCGACAACAAGCTGTACGGCAACCTCGGCCGGCTGGCCCCGATGAAGACGAAGCGGCCCGGCATGCAGATCGCCGTCGGCGGCTGCCTCGCCCAGAAGGACCGCGACACGATCGTCAAGCGGGCCCCCTGGGTCGACGTCGTCTTCGGCACGCACAACATCGGCAAGCTGCCGGTCCTGCTGGAGCGCGCCCGCGTCCAGGAAGAGGCGCAGGTCGAGATCGCCGAGTCGCTCGAGGCGTTCCCCTCGACGCTGCCGACGCGCCGCGAGAGCGCGTACGCGGCCTGGGTCTCCATCTCCGTCGGCTGCAACAACACCTGCACCTTCTGCATCGTCCCCGCCCTGCGCGGCAAGGAGAAGGACCGCCGCCCCGGCGACATCCTGGCCGAGGTCGAGGCGCTCGTCTCCGAGGGCGTCAGCGAGATCACCCTGCTCGGCCAGAACGTGAACGCCTACGGCTCCGACATCGGCGACCGCGAGGCCTTCTCCAAGCTGCTGCGCGCCTGCGGGAAGATCGAGGGCCTGGAGCGGGTCCGCTTCACCTCCCCGCACCCGCGTGACTTCACCGACGACGTCATCGCCGCGATGGCCGAGACGCCGAACGTGATGCACCAGCTGCACATGCCGCTGCAGTCCGGCTCGGACACGGTCCTCAAGGCGATGCGCCGCTCGTACCGCCAGGAGCGCTTCCTGGGCATCATCGAGAAGGTGCGCGCCGCCATGCCGGACGCCGCCATCTCCACCGACATCATCGTGGGCTTCCCCGGCGAGACCGAGGAGGACTTCGAGCAGACCATGCACGTGGTCCGCGAGGCCCGCTTCGCGAACGCCTTCACGTTCCAGTACTCCAAGCGCCCGGGCACCCCGGCGGCGACCATGGAGGGCCAGATCCCCAAGGAGGTCGTGCAGGCGCGCTACGAGCGTCTGGTGGCCCTCCAGGAGGAGATCTCCTGGGACGAGAACAAGAAGCAGGTCGGCCGCACCCTGGAGGTCATGGTCGCCGAGGGCGAGGGCCGCAAGGACGGCGCCACGCGCCGCCTGTCCGGCCGTGCCCCCGACAACCGCCTGGTGCATTTCAATCCGAGCCTGCGAGGACTGAACGACCAGCACAGCACCCAGCCCGACGAGCCGGTCCGACCGGGCGACGTGGTGACCGTCGAGATCACCTACGCCGCCCCGCACCACCTGCTGGCCGAGGGCCCCGCCAAGGCCGTGCGCCGCACGCGCGCCGGCGACGCGTGGGAGAAGCGCACCGCCGCCGCGGCCGCCAAGCCCGCTGGCGTCATGCTCGGCATCCCGACGATCGGCGCGCCCGCGCCGATGCCCGCCCCGGCCGCCCAGGGCTGCTGCGGCGACTGACGCCGCCCCGGCCGGTGCGAGCCGGCCGAACTTCCGCCCCGCCGCGGGCCCGCTCGAGCAGCGGGCGCACGGCGGGGCGTATCGTTCCCGCCATGCTCGTCGCCGCTGCCGTATGCCCCTGCCCGCCGCTCCTCGTTCCCGAGGTGGCCGCCGGGGCCGCACCCGAACTGGACGCCCTGCGGGCCGCCTGCCTCGACGCCGTGGCCGTACTGGCGGCCGCCCGCCCCGACCTGCTGGTCGTCCTCGGCCCCGCCGGACCGGTGGACCGCGGCCCGTACCCCCAGGGCACCCCCGGCTCCTTCCGCGGCCTCGGCGTGGACGTCGACGTACGGCTCGGGCAGGGCGGCCCCGCCGACGAGCGCGAACTGCCGCAGTCCCTGGCCGTGGCGGCCTGGCTGCTGGAGCGCACGGGATGGGCGGCATCGCCCGTCCAGGGCCTGGGCGTGGGGGAGGAGCTGGAGACCGGGCGCTGCCTGGCTGCCGGGCGCGAGCTGGCCGGCGCCGCCGAGCGGGTCGCGTTCCTGGTGATGGGCGACGGCAGTGCCTGCCGGACCCTGAAGGCTCCCGGCTACCTGGACGAGCGGGCCGAGCCCTTCGACGCCGGTGCGGCCCGGGCGCTGGGCGCCGCCGACACCGCCACGCTGGCCGCGCTGGACGCGGAGCTGGCTTACGCGCTGAAGGCCGCAGGACGGGCCCCCTGGCAGGTGCTGGCGGGCGCGGGCGAGGGCGCGGGACTGCGCGGGGCGCTGCTCTACGAGGACGCGCCCTACGGGGTGGGGTACTTCGTCGCCAGCTGGTCGTAGCCGCGACGCACAGGGCCGGTCGTACGGGGGCCGCGGCCGGCGCGCACAGCGCCCGGCAGGCCCTGCCGGCCCGGCACGGCGACGGCCGTGGAGCGGGCTCCACGGCCGGTCGCCGGCGAGGGATCAGGACGAGGTGTCAGGGAGTCCTGGAGTCCGTACCGCCGCCCTTCCCGTCCTTCTCGGCGCTGTCCGCGAGACGGCCGAGCGCGTCCTTGGCCTTGCTCGTGCCGGTCCGGATCTGGCTGCTGTACTTGCCCTTGGTCTTTGAATCGACCACCTGCGCGGCCTTCTCCAGCCCGTGTTCGATCTTGCCCTCGTGCTGCTGCGCGAGGTCGCCGACCTTGCCCTTCAGCGGGCCGAGCTTGGCCTTGAGATTGTCCATCAGGCCCATGGTGACCGCCCCTCGTCCTACCTTGCCAAAACTTACTTGCGGGCGCCCTCACCGGCCTCGCTGTCGGCCGCCTTCTCCGCGGACTGCTGCTTGGGAATATCGACTCCCTCAGCCGTCTCGTCCGCGGTGTCCTCGGCCTTGGCCTCAGCCGCCTCCTCCTCCGGCTTCACCTCGGCCGTCTCGGCGGCGTCGGTGGATTCCGTCGTCAGAGTGGCAGTCGCGGCCTCTTCCGTTGACGTCGAGGACGACTTACGGAGAAACCTTGAAAACACGCCCATATCTACTCCATTACCTTACTGGTGTGAGCGAAATCCCGCGTCGTCCGGGGCGTCCCATGGCGCCGCTTGCGGACACCGGTCCGCGAACCGGCTCTCGGAACCTCGCAACAGGCAACGAACCCGTCGGCGTCGCGTCACGTCGCTCGTTCGTGGGGCGCGCCCGAGGTTTGGGACACTGATCGGGTGAGAAACGCAGCTCCCGCACCTCGGGTCATCGCCGTCGTCGGCCCCACCGCAGCCGGCAAGTCCGATCTCGGCGTCGCCCTCGCCCAGCACCTGGGCGGCGAGGTCATCAACGCCGACTCCATGCAGCTCTACCGGGGCATGGACATCGGCACCGCCAAGCTCACGATGGCGGAGCGCCACGGTGTGCCCCACCATCTGCTCGACATCTGGGACGTCACGGAGGCCGCGAGCGTCGCCGAGTACCAGCGGCTGGCCCGGGCGGAGATCGACCGGCTGCTCGCCGAGGGCCGCACCCCGGTGCTCGTCGGAGGCTCCGGGCTCTACATCAAGGGCACCATCGACGCCATGGACTTCCCCGGCACCGACCCCGCCGTACGGGCCCGGCTGGAGGCCGAGCTGGCCGAGCAGGGGCCCGGGGCGCTGCACGCCCGGCTCGCCGCCGCCGACCCGGACGCCGCCCGCGCGATCCTGCCCGGCAACGGCCGGCGCATCGTGCGCGCCCTGGAGGTCATCGAGCTCACCGGCCGCCCCTTCACGGCCAACCTGCCCGGCGAGGAGCCGGTGTACGACGCCCTGCAGATCGGTGTGGACGTCGAGCGCCCCGAGCTCGACGAGCGGATCACCGTCCGGGTGGACCGCATGTGGGAGGAGGGGCTCGTCGACGAGGTCCGCGCGCTGGAGCGCGAAGGGCTGCGCGACGGGCGCACGGCATCACGCGCGCTCGGCTACCAGCAGGTGCTCGACTTCCTCGCGGGGGAATGCACCGAGGAGGCCGCCCGGGCCGAGACCGTGCGGGCCACCAAGCGCTTCGCGCGCCGCCAGGACTCGTGGTTCCGGCGGGATTCACGCGTGCACTGGCTGAGCGGAGCGGCCGACCAGCGGGCGGAACTGCCCGGCCGAGCGCTGGCGTTGGTCGAACGGGCGATTACAGCCTGATCACGTGATGGCATCGGGACGCTCCGTGTGCCGTGCAGGCATCATTCGGCGTGCCATCATCGAGCTTCGATCGAGCCGTGAAGTCCGGGTTGGGAGGGCGCGTGGCGATGGAGGCCGGCCCTCGTGACAGACCGCAGCAGCAGCCGCCGCGCAGGGGGCACCTCCCGGCGGTGACCGGAGGAGAACCGACGGGCCTGACCCCGGACGGCCCCGAGGACACCGAAGGGACCACGGCCGACAGCACGGCGCCCGCGTCGTTCCGCGAGCTGCGCCCGGAGCGTCGGCTGCGCGCCTGGCAGCTCGCTCCGATCGTGATGCTCGCCGCCATCGGCTCGCTGATGTTCGCCTTCCCGCTCGCCTTCGAGTTCGGGGACGGCGGCCCCGTCGTCGCCATGCTCGGCCTGCTCCTCAGCTGCTGCGCCGCCGGCTGGGGCGTCATGGCCGCCCGCCGCGTGGGCTACACCTGGCCCGGCCTGCCACCGCGCGGCTCCGGTCGCCGCCCCGACTGGCGGTACGTCGCCGCGTACACGGCCGTCGTGATCGTCGTGGTCGTCCTCGCCGTCTGGCGCGTGGCCCGCCTGCGCTGAGCCGGGGCCCGGCCGGAGGTGTTGTCACAGCTCACCCGTACCATCGAAGGGTGAGCACCGCGCAGATCGCCTTCCTCAAGGGTCACGGCACCGAGAACGACTTCGTGATCATCCCCGACCACGACGGCCTGATCGAGCTGTCCCCCACCGCCGTCGCGCGTCTGTGCGACCGACGGGCAGGCATCGGCGCGGACGGCGTGCTGCGCGTCGTGCGCTCCGCCGCGCACCCCGAGGCGCGGGCGATGGCCGCCGAGGCCGAGTGGTTCATGGACTACCGCAACGCCGACGGCAGCATCGCGGAGATGTGCGGCAACGGCGTCCGCGTCTTCGCGCGCTACCTCCAGCGGGCGGGCCTCGCCGGGGAGGGCGACGTCGCGATCGCCACCCGGGCCGGCATCCGCCGCGCCCACATCGCCAAGGCGGGCCCGGACGGCGAGCCGGGCGAGATCACCACGGCCATGGGCCGGGCCGTGCTGCCCGGCGGCGAGGTCACCGTCGCTGTCGGCGAGCGCAGCTGGCCCGCGCGCAACGTCAACATGGGCAACCCGCACGCCGTCTCCTTCGTGGGCGACCTCTCCGACGCCGGAGATCTGTTCACCGCCCCCGCCGTGAGCCCCGCGGCCGCCTACCCGGACGGCACGAACGTCGAGTTCGTCGTCGACCGCGGCCCGCGCCACGTCGCCATGCGGGTCCACGAGCGCGGCTCCGGCGAGACCCGTTCCTGCGGAACGGGCGCCTGCGCCGTCATGGTCGCGGCCGCCCGGCGGGACGGCGCCGACCCGGCCGTCCTCGGGCACCCCGTCACGTACACCGTCGACGTGCCCGGCGGGCGCCTGGTCATCAGTGAGAGCCCGGACGGCGCCGTCGAGATGACCGGACCGGCCGTCATCGTCGCCGAGGGCGTCCTGGACGCCTCCTGGTTCGCCACCGTCACCGCCTGACACCACCGCACCACCACCCCCGTCCCGACACACCCGCCGGGCTCCCTCGAATGGGTGATCCGTTTCACTCTGGGCGAGAGGGGGTGAGCGGTGCGTGATGGGCTCGGTAGCATCAAGCACCGGTCTGGCGGCGTGAGCCGACCACCGGTCGACGCTGCCGGAGGTGCCCATGAGCGCAGAGGCCACGAACACCGGTGCTCCAGGCCGCAGGCGCGGCCGCCGCATCGACCTGAGACGGCTCGGGCGTGCTGCGCTCAGCGGCTCCGGGGCCCGCGGCCGGCTCCCTGATGCCATCGACCACGTCGCCAAGGTCCACCGCGCCCACCACCCCGGCGCCGATCTCGACATCCTGCGCCGGGCCTACGTCCTCGCCGAGTCCTCCCACCGCGGTCAGACGCGCAAGAGCGGCGAGCCGTACATCACCCACCCCCTCGCCGTCACCCTGATCCTCGCCGAACTGGGCGCCGAGACCACCACCTTGACCGCCTCGCTGCTGCACGACACGGTCGAGGACACCGAGGTGACGCTCGATCAAGTACGGGAGCAGTTCGGCGAGGAGGTCCGCTTCCTGGTCGACGGCGTCACCAAGCTGGAGAAGGTCGACTACGGCACCGCGGCCGAGCCCGAGACCTTCCGCAAGATGCTCGTCGCCACCGGCAACGACGTCCGCGTGATGTCCATCAAGCTCGCCGACCGGCTGCACAACATGCGCACCCTCAACGTCATGCGCCCCGAGAAACAGGCCCGGATCGCCAAGGTCACCCGCGATGTGCTGATCCCGCTCGCCGAGCGGCTGGGCGTCCAGGCGCTCAAGACCGAGCTGGAGGACCTGGTCTTCGCGATCCTCCACCCCGAGGAGTACGCGCGCACCCGTGACTTCGTCCTCGCCCACGCCGGCCGCCCCGACCCGCTGGAGGCGACCGCGGCGAGCGTACGGGCGGTCCTGCGCGAGGCGGGCATCGCCGGCGAAGTGATCGTCCGGCGGCGGCACTTCGTCTCCGTGCACCGGGTGCGCCTCAAGCGCGGCGAGCTGACCGGCTCGGACCTGGGCAGGCTGCTCGTCCTGGTGGCGGAGGACGCCGACTGCTACGCGGTCCTCGGTGAACTGCACACCTGCTTCACGCCGTTCATCTCGGAGTTCAAGGACTTCATCGCCGTACCCAAGTTCAACCTCTACCAGTCCCTGCACACCGCCATCGCCGGTGAGGGCGGGCAGGCCGCCGAAGTCCTCATCCGCACGCACCAGATGCACCGCGTGGCCGAAGCCGGTGTCATCGCCCTCGGCAACCCCTACGCCGCCCCCGAGGCGCCCGACACCGCCGACGGGGAGCGTGCCGACCCCACCCGCCCCGGCTGGCTCTCCCGGCTGCTGGAGTGGCAGCGCGCCACCCCCGACCCCGACACCTTCTGGACCTCCCTCCGCGACGAGCTGGCCCAGGACCGCGAGGTGACCGTCTTCCGCGCCGACGGCGGCACGATCGGCCTGCCGGCCGGCTCCAGCTGCGTCGACGCGGCCTACGCCCAGTACGGCGACGGCGCGCACCACTGCATCGGGGCGCGCGTCAACGGCCGGCTGGCCACCCTGAGCACGGTGCTGCGCGACGGCGACACCCTGCACCTGCTGATGTCCGCCGACGCCGCCTCCGGGCCCTCGCCCGACTGGCTCGAGCACGCCCGTACGCCCGCCGCCCGCATCGCCATCGGCCGCTGGCTGGCCACCCATCCGCCGCAGGAGCCCGCCGCGCCCGCACCGCCCGCGCCCCCCGCCCCCGGCCCCCCGAGGACCGCCCCCCGGACCGCCGCGGCGGCCCCGCACGGGCCGGTCGCGGTCGTCGCCGGGAGCAGCGGCCCGGTGGCCCCGAGCGTGCGGTTGGCGGGCTGCTGTACGCCCGTACCGCCCGACGAGGTCACCGGCTTCACCGTGCGCGGGGGCACGGTGACCGTGCACCGCGCACCGTGCCCGGTGGTGGACCGGATGGTCACCTCGGGCCGCAAACCGGTGGAGGTGCACTGGCGCAGCAGCCCGGACGGCGCGGGCACCGGCGACTACCGGGTCACCTTGCGGGCCGAGTCGTTCAGCCGGCCGCACCTGCTCGCCGATCTGACCGAGGTCATCGCGGCCGCGGGCGCCGCCGTCGTCTCCGCCGCCGTCGAGCCACCGCACGAGCAGCGGGTGCGCCACACGTACACCCTTCAGCTGCCGGACGCCGGGCGGCTGCCGGAGCTGATGCGGGCGATGCGCCGGGTGCCGGGGGTCTACGACGTCGCGCGGGCGGGCCGCTCGGTGGCCGCGGCGCCGCTCTAGCCGCGAGGGCGCGGATCCGCGGGGGAGACCGTGCCCGTACGGGTGATACGACACTCGTACCACCATCCGAGACGCTCGTACGGGTGGGGCGGCGCCGCGCCGCCACCGGTCGGCGGCCGGGCGCTGATAGCGGTGGACGCATGTCGCACTCACCGGAGCGTTCCTCCCGGCGCCGGCGGTCCGCGCGCCGCCGGGCCGCCCTTGTCGTCGCAGCAGCCGCCCTGGTCCTCGGGGCCGCCGCACCGCCGGCCCCCGGGGCGCTGGGCGTCGGCGACCGGCTCTTCCCGCACCTGGGCAACCCCGGCTACGACGTCGCCGCCTACGACATCTCCTTCGGCTACCGCGCCAACAACCAGCCGCTCGACGCGGTGACCAGAATCGTCGCCCGGGCCACCGCGCCCCTGGAACGGTTCAACCTGGACTTCACCCACGGCACGATCAGCGCGATCGAGGTCAACGGCGCGGCCGCTCAGTTCGCCACCGCCGGCGAGGACGTCGTCGTCACTCCCGCGCGCGCGGTGCCCTCCGGAGGGTCGTTCACCGTCACCGTCCGCCACACCAGCGACCCACGGGGTGAGCACGAAGGGGGCTGGGTGCCCACGGGCGACGGACTGGTCATGGCCAACCAGGCCGACGCCGGCCACCGTGTCTTCCCCGGCAACGACCACCCCTCCGACAAGGCGATGTTCACCTTCCGGGTGACCGCGCCCAAGGAGCTGACCGTCGTCGCCAACGGGCTGTCCGCCGGGCGCCAGACCTCCGGGGCGAACACCACCTGGACGTACCGGACGCTGCACCCGATGGCCACCGAGCTCGCCCAGGTCGCCATCGGCCGCTCCGCCGTGCCCGAACGCAGCGGGCCGGGCGGCCTGAAACTGCGGGACGTGGTGCCGGCGGCCGACCGGAAGGAGCTGGAGAAGTGGACGGCCAGGACGCCGGACCACATCGCCTGGATGGAGAAGAAGGTGGGCCACTACCCCTTCGAGAGCTACGGGGTCCTCATCGCCGATGCCTCCACCGGATTCGAGCTCGAGACCCAGACCCTGTCCCTCTTCGAACGCGACATCTTCACCAAGCCCGGCTTCCCCGCCTGGTACATCGAGTCCGTGATGGTCCACGAACTCTCCCACCAGTGGTTCGGCGACAGCGTCAGCCCGCGCGTGTGGTCCGACCTGTGGCTCAACGAAGGCCACGCCACCTGGTACGAGGCGCAGTACGCCGAGGAGAGGTCCGGCCGCAAGCTGGTGGACCGCATGCGCGCCGCCTACGAGCTCTCCGACCGGATGCGCGCCGACGGCGGCCCGCCCGCCGCCCCCCTCGCGCCCGTCCCCGGCAAGAAGATCAGCATCTTCCGGCCGGTCGTCTACGACGGCGGCGCACTGGTCCTCTACGCCCTCCGCCAGCGCATCGGCGCCCCTGCATTCGACCGGCTGGAACGCGCGTGGGTCCAGCGGCACCGCGACTCCACGGCGTCCACCGCCGACTTCGTCGCGCTGGCCACCGAGGTCTCCGGCCGGGACCAGTCCGCCTTCCTCAGGCCCTGGCTGTACGGGCAGAAGACGCCGCCCATGCCCGGGCACCCCGACTGGAAGACCGCGGCGAAACCCGCGTGACGACGCGGCACGGCCGTGGGACGATTCCCGGGTCGGCGAGGCCGCCGGCCCGGGAATCTCCGGGGCGCGCCGGACGTTGTCGACCCTGAGACCCCCGGTGCGGGGGCAGGCAGAACCCACGACGTAAGGATCAAATGACCTCCTCTTCTTCCTTTCCCCAGGACCGGCAGGACCGGCAGAGCCTCCCGGAGAGCCTTCGGGCCGACGCCCTGATGGAAGAGGACGTCGCCTGGAGCCACGAGATCGACGGGGAGCGCGACGGCGAGCAGTACGACCGCTCCGAGCGCGCGGCCCTGCGACGGGTGGCGGGTCTCTCCACCGAGCTGGAGGACGTCACCGAGGTCGAGTACCGGCAGCTGCGCCTGGAGCGCGTGGTGCTGGTGGGCGTCTGGACGTCCGGCACGGTGCGGGACGCCGAGAACTCCCTCGCGGAGCTGGCCGCGCTCGCCGAGACCGCGGGCGCCATGGTGCTCGACGGTGTCATCCAGCGGCGCGACAAGCCGGACCCGGCGACCTACATCGGCTCGGGCAAGGCCCAGGAGCTGCGGGACATCGTCCTGGAGACCGGCGCCGACACCGTGGTGTGCGACGGTGAGCTCAGCCCCGGCCAGCTCATCCACCTCGAGGACGTCGTCAAGGTCAAGGTGGTCGACCGGACCGCCCTGATCCTCGACATCTTCGCCCAGCACGCCAAGTCCCGCGAGGGCAAGGCCCAGGTCTCGCTGGCCCAGATGCAGTACATGCTGCCCCGGCTGCGCGGCTGGGGTCAGTCGCTGTCCCGGCAGATGGGTGGCGGTGGATCCGGTTCGTCCGGCGGCGGCATGGCCACGCGTGGCCCCGGTGAGACCAAGATCGAGACGGACCGGCGGCGGATCCGCGAGAAGATGGCGAAGATGCGCCGGGAGATCGCGGAGATGAAGACCGGCCGCGACATCAAGCGCCAGGAGCGCCGTCGCAACAAGGTCCCCTCGGTGGCCATCGCCGGCTACACCAACGCCGGAAAGTCCTCGCTGCTCAACCGGCTCACGGGCGCGGGCGTGCTGGTGGAGAACTCCCTGTTCGCCACCCTCGACCCGACCGTGCGCCGGGCCGAGACGCCCTCCGGGCGGCTCTACACCCTCGCCGACACCGTCGGGTTCGTCCGGCACCTGCCGCACCACCTCGTCGAGGCGTTCCGCTCCACCATGGAGGAGGTCGGTGACTCCGACCTGATCCTGCACGTGGTGGACGGCTCGCACCCGGCGCCGGAGGAGCAGCTGGCCGCCGTGCGCGAGGTGATCCGCGATGTGGGCGCGCTCGACGTGCCCGAGATCGTCGTGATCAACAAGGCGGACGCGGCCGACCCGCTCGTGCTGCAGCGGCTGCTGCGCGTCGAGAAGCACTCGATCGCGGTATCCGCGCGGACCGGCGCGGGCATCGAGGAGCTGCTGGCCCTGATCGACGCCGAGCTGCCGCGGCCCGCCGTGGAGATCGAGGCGCTCGTGCCGTACACGCACGGTGCCCTGGTCGCGCGGGCCCACGCCGACGGCGAGGTGATCTCCGAGGAGCACACCCCGGAGGGCACCCTGGTCAAGGCCCGGGTGCACGAGGAGCTCGCCGCGGAGCTCCAGAGGTACGCACCCGCGGTACGTTCCTGACCGTACGCACGCGAAGGCCCGCCCCGACGACGTCGGGGCGGGCCTTGGTGCGTTCCACCGCTGTCGCGGTGCTCGCTAGCGCTTGTTCGCGAACTTCTGGCTGAGCGCGTCGTAGACGCCCTTGGCCTCCGGACCCAGGCGCGGGCCCGCCAGCCAGGTGCTGTTGGACGGGCCGATCGACGTGTTGGAGATCAGCACGGCCTTGCCGTCGGGGCCCTTGGCGAACCAGCCGCCGCCCGACGAACCACCGGTCATCGTGCAGCCGATGCGGTACATCGTCGGCTGCGAGGGCTCGACGGTCAGACGGCCCGGCCTGTCGACACAGTCGTACATCTTCTGGCCGTCGAAGGGCGGCGCGGCCGGGTAGCCCCAGGCGCCCATGCTCTGGATGGACTTCACCTGCGGGGTGCTGAAGTCGACGGTGAGGGCGTTGCCCACCGTCTCCTCGAGCGACTTGCCGCTGCCGTTCTCGGACTTCACGTGCAGCACGGCGAAGTCGTAGGGGGCACCCGCGCCACCGGTCTCGGCGCCCTGCGTGATCCACTGCGAGGACGTCTGCGCCCAGTCCGCCCACCACACGCCGTACGGGGCGACGTCCGTCACCGGTGCGCTGTTGACCTGCGAGGCGGGCAGGCCCTTGTCGTTGTACGACGGCACGAAGGCGATGTTGCGGTACCAGCCGCCCTTCTTGCCGGCGTGCACGCAGTGGCCCGCGGTCCACACCATGTTCGACTTGCCGGGGTGTGCCGGGTCCTTGACGACCGTTGCCGAGCAGACCATGTGGCCCTCGGGGCTGTCGAAGAAGACCTTGCCCACCGGAGCGGCGTTGTTGTGGTACGGCAGGCCGACGGCCTTGGCCTTGACCGGCCGCGGCTCGGGGTCCGTGACGCCCTGGTCGCTGGCGCCGCTGCCCGGCACCGTACCGGGCGCGCCCTGGGTGGCGAGCGTCTTGTCGCTGGGGCGCGCGTCCTTCATCTTGTCGGGCTTCCAGTGGCCCTCGATGATGGGGTTGATGAAGTCGCGGGCTTCACGAAGCCACTGCTCCTTGTCCCAGTTCTTCCAGGCCCCGTCCTTCCACTTCTGCTTCCACTTCTCCAGATCCTGGGTGGGGATCCCCTTGGGCAGGCTGGGGAAGTCGTCGCCCTTCTGGCCCGCGGCCGCGCTGGGCTTGGCTTCGCCCGTGGCCTTGTCCTCGGACGGGCCGCACGCGGTGGCGGTCAGCGCCAGCGCGGCGGCGAGGGCGGCGGCCGCCAGGGCCGGCCGGCGTTTCGATGGCATGGAGTGGGCTCCCCCTGTTGATCTGCATCCGCTCTCGGCGAATGTCCGCTATCCGCACGGTATGTCGTGAACTTGTCATGCACTGCCCCGGCGGGGCAGGGCCCCACTATGCCGGTGCCGGGGGAGACGGTCATGGGCGGGTCCATGGTTCCGGAACGAAGGATCTTGAGCCCGGGCCGTGATCCGCAGCTCTCGGCGTCGTTGGTACGTACGGGGGACGCCCGACCATCGTTCAGCCGCAGGAGGAGGTACCCGCGCCATGGCCCCGACCCGACCACCGCTGCGGGCGCCGTCCGTGACGCCGCCGCCGGCCCACGAGGGCATCGCGCGGCGACAGTCGTCGCGCGAGAGCGCGGCTCGTACGTACGCCCGGTCGCTGCCCGTCGTGCCGGTGCGCGCCCGGGGGCTGACGATCGAGGGTGCCGACGGCCGCCGCTACCTCGACTGTGTCTCGGGGGCGGGCACCCTGACGCTCGGCCACAACCATCCGGTGGTGCTCGAAGCCATCCGCCGCGTCCTCGACTCCGGTGCTCCGCTGCACGCACTGGACCTGGCCACCCCGGTGGAGGACGACTTCACCGGCGAGCTGTTCGCGACGCTGCCGCGCGGCCTGGCCGACACCGCCCGTATCCGCTTCTGCGGACCGGCCGACACCGACGCGACGGAGGCAGCCTTCCGGCTCGTGCGGGCCGCGACCGGCCGCGAGGGGCTGCTGGCCTTCTCCGGAGCCTGCCACGGACTGCCGGACTCCGGCGCCGCGTGGGGGACGCGGGCGACGCGGCTGCCGTTCCCGCAGGACTACCGCTGCCCGTTCGGGGTCGGCGGCGAGGCCGGTGAGCAGTTGTCGGTGCGCTGGACCGAGACCCTGCTGGACGACGGCGCGGGGGAGCCGGCCGGGCTGATCGTCGAACCGGTGCAGGACGGGGGCGGGATCCTCCCGGCGCCCGACGGCTGGCTCCGGGGCATGCGCGAGATCACGGCCGCCCGCGCCATCCCCCTCATCGCCGACGAGACGCAGACGGGAGCCGGCCGGACGGGCGCCTTCTGGGCCGTCGAGCACAGCGGGATCGTCCCGGACGTGATGGTCCTGTCCAAGGCCATCGGCGGCAGCCTGCCGCTCGCCGTCGTCGTCCACCACGAAGACCTCGACACCGGGCGGTCCGGCGAGCCCGCGAGCACCTTCCGCGGCAACCAGCTCGCCATGGCCGCCGGTGCCGCGACCCTGCGCCACATCAGGGAGAACGCCCTGGCCGAGCGCGCCGGCCTGCTCGGCGCGCGCATGCTGGAACGCCTGCGGCCCCTGGCCCGGGAGCACGAGTGCGTCGGTGAGGTACGCGGCAGAGGGCTGATGATCGGCATCGAGTTCGTCGATCCGCTGGCGGAGGAGGGTGGCGCGTACGACGCCGGGGCGGGCGGCTACGACCCCGGGGCGGGGGACCAGGGCGTATGCGACCCCGGTCTCTGTGGCGAGCTGGACATCGCCGCCATGGGCACCGGCCGCGCCGCCGCGGCCCTCGGCCCGCTCTCCGCGAGCCCGGCGCTCGCCGCCGCCGTGCAGGAGGAATGCCTGCGGCGGGGGCTGATCGTCGCCGTGGGCGGCCGCCACTCCAGCGTGATCCGCCTGCTGCCGTCGCTCACCATCACGGACGAACAGACCGAAGCCGTCCTCGACCGGCTGTCCGACGCCATCGCCACGGTCTCCCGCACCGCCCGCCGGATCCCCACCCCGAGAACGCCGAAGGCGACCCCGAAAACGCCGAAG
The DNA here is from genome assembly GCF_040646235.1 of Streptomyces sp. NPDC046261. Taxonomy (NCBI): domain Bacteria; kingdom Bacillati; phylum Actinomycetota; class Actinomycetes; order Kitasatosporales; family Streptomycetaceae; genus Streptomyces; species Streptomyces sp. NPDC046261. The sequence goes on from NZ_JBEYZU010000011.1 coordinate 53,743, forward strand.
CCCACCCCGAGCACGCCGAAGGAGGAAGGCGCCGCATCCCCGGCCGGAACGCCGTGACATGCCCGCCGCACACCGCATGAACGCACCCCTCCACGCCGACGCCTCCCCCGCCGGCCCGGACCGGTCCCCGGCGGTGCCCCGCCCGGGCGGCCCGCGCGGCGAGGCGCCGGCCCCCGGCACCGGCGGCGTCACCGACCCGCTGGACCACCCCGACCCGCACGCCGCCGCGGACGCTGCCGCCGTGGAGAACCTGCTGCGCTGCTGGGTGCGCGAACACGACATCCCCCGGCCCCACGGCGACATCCTCTACCTGCCGCTCAACGCCAGCGGCATCCCCCTGACCGTCCCCGTGCACTACTGGTCCGCCACCGGCTGGCACCGCTTCGGCCGGGTCACCCTCACCGGCGGGCCCGACGACGCCCCCGCCTTCGACGCCGTCACCCTGGCAGCCCTGCTCGGCCGCGAAGCCGCCCACCGGGCCGCGCAGACCGGCCGGCCCCCCACGCAGGACGGGGCCGAACTCGTCGCGCGCGTCGCCGACTCCGCGCGCCGCACCGCCACGTTCCTCACGGCCCGCCGCGAACGCCCCGCCGACCCGGACGGCGGGGACCTCTTCCTCTACAGCGAGCAGTCCCTGCTCCTCGGGCACCCCCTGCACCCCGCGCCCAAGAGCCGCGAAGGGCTCTCCGATGCCGAAACGTTCGACTACTCCCCGGAGCTGCGCGGCCGCTTCCCCCTGCACTGGCTGGCCGTCCACCGCTCCGTCCTCGCCACGGACTCGGCCTGGACCGAGCGCGGCCGTGCCGTCGAGGCCCCCACCCTGGCCGCCCGGCTCGCCGGCCCCGGCCTGGAACTGGAGCTTCCGGTCGACACGGTGGCCCTGCCCGTGCACCCATGGCAGGCGCGGGACCTCCACCACCGCCCGGCCGTGGCCGCGCTCTTCGAAGCCGGACTGCTCCACGACCTCGGCGCCCGCGGTGAACCCTGGTACCCCACCTCGTCGGTCCGTACCGTGCACCGGCCCGGCGCCCCCGCCATGCTGAAGCTCTCCCTCGGCCTGCGCATCACCAACTCGCGCCGTGAGAACCTCCGCAAGGAGCTGTGCCGCGGCGTCGAGGTGCACCGGCTGCTGCGCGGCGGCCTCGCCGAGCGGTGGCGGGCCGCCTGCCCCGGCGGCCTCGGCTTCGACATCGTCCGCGACCCCGCCTGGCTGGCCGTCGACGCCCCCGACGGCTCCCCGCTGCCCGGCGTCGACGTCGTCATCCGGCACAACCCCTTCGGCCCCGGCGACGACGCCGTGTGCGTCGCGGGGCTCGTCTCGCCCCGGCCCTGGCCCGGCCGGCAGGGGCCGGCCGGACAACCGGCCGTCTGCTCCCGCCTCGCCGACACCATCGGCCGGCTCGCGTTCCGCACCGGCCGGCCCACCGGTGCCGTCGCCGCCGAGTGGTTCCTGCGCTATCTGGACGCCGTCGTACGGCCCTTGCTCTGGCTCGACGGCGAGGCGGGCATCGCCCTGGAGGCACACCAGCAGAACACCCTCGTCCTGCTGGATCCCGACGGCTGGCCGGTCGGCGGGCGCTTCCGCGACAACCAGGGCTACTACTTCCGCGAGTCCCACCGCGCCGCGCTCGGCCAGCGGCTCCCCGGAATCGGGCAGGAGAGCGACACCTTCGTGACCGACGAGGTCGCTGACGAACGGTTTCTGTACTACCTCGGCATCAACAACGTCCTCGGACTCATCGGCGCGTTCGGCTCCCAGCGCCTGGCCGACGAACAGATCCTGCTCGCCGCGCTCCGCCGCTTCCTCAAGGAAGCCGCCACCGGCCCCTCGCCGACCCGCTCCAGCCTCCCCGAGCACCTCCTGCAGGCGCCCACCCTCCGCTGCAAGGCCAACATGCTGACCAGGTTGCGCGGGCTCGACGAACTCGTCGGACCGGTGGACACCCAGTCCGTGTACGTCACCGTCGCCAACCCCCTTGCCCCGGCCGCGGGATGAACGCGATGGACGGTGCGAGCGGGATGAACAGGACGAACGGGACGGGCGCCGAATGGGCGGAGCGGAACGACGGCTGGGGCGCGCTGCCCTTCGACCCGCTGACCGATCCGATTCCCGGCCTCCACAGCGAGGACAGCGCCGACACGCTCGACCTGCGACTGACCCAGGAAATCATCGAGTTCATCGCCTTCGACCCTCCGGGGAGCCCCCCGGCGCCGGGCTCGCCGCCCGGAACCGATCTCCTGGACGGCCTCGCCGACTGGGGCCCCGTCAGCACGGAGGTAGGGCCGTTCCAGCTCGTACCGGTCCGCATCGAGCGCGACCTTCGGCTGCTCACGCAGTGGATGAACGATCCGGCAGTCGCGGCGTTCTGGGGCCTGGCCGGGAATGAGGCCGTCACCGAGGCCCACCTCCTCGGCCAGCTCGACGGCGACGGGCGCAGCGTTCCCTGCCTCGGGGTGCTCGCCGGCGTCCCCATGAGCTACTGGGAGCTCTACCGCGCCGACCTCGACCCGCTGGCCCGCCACTATCCGGCCCGTCCGCACGACACCGGAATCCACTTCCTCATCGGCAGAATCGCCGACAGGGGCAGGGGGCTGGGCACCCTCCTGCTGCGCACCGTGGCCGACCTCGTCCTGGACCGGCGCCCCTCCTGCGGCCGCGTCGTCGGGGAACCGGACCTGCGCAACACCCCGTCCGCGGCGGCCTTCCTCGGTGCGGGCTTCCGGCTGACCGGCGAGGTGGAGCTGCCCGACAAGCGCGCGGCGCTGATGATGCGCGACCGTGCGCTGCGCGCTGTGCTGTAGCCGTCACCGGAGGCACTGCCGGTGTGCCGGGCGAGGGTGCCCGTACGGTCCGCCGTCGGCTGTCGGCCGGCCACCGGGAACGCCATCACGGCCCGCGATGTCAGTGCCGCACCGTAGGCTGGCAACGCTATGACTGCCACCTCCTCGCCCTCCCTCACCGACCTGCTGCACGCCGCCGTCACCGCCGTCGGCGGCACCGAGCGGCCCGGACAGGTCGCCATGGCCGAAGCCGTCGCCGCGGCCATCGACGGCGGTTCCCACCTGCTCGTGCAGGCCGGCACCGGCACCGGAAAGTCGCTCGGCTACCTCGTGCCGGCCCTGGCGCACGGCGAGCGGGTGGTCGTCGCGACGGCCACGCTCGCGCTCCAGCGCCAGCTCGTCGAGCGCGATCTTCCGCGGACGGTTGACGCCCTGCACCCGCAGCTGCGCCGGCGCCCGGAGTTCGCCATGCTCAAGGGCCGCTCCAACTACCTCTGTCTCCACCGGCTCCATGAGGGCGTGCCGCAGGAAGAGGAGGAGGGGCTCTTCGACCCCTTCGAGGCGGCGGCACCCTCCAGCAAGCTGGGCAAGGACCTGCTGCGGCTGCGCGACTGGTCGGACGAGACCGAGACCGGCGACCGCGACGACCTCACCCCCGGCGTCTCCGACCGCGCGTGGTCGCAGGTGTCCGTCACCTCCCGCGAGTGCCTGGGCGCCTCGAAGTGCGCGTACGGCGCCGAGTGCTTCGCCGAGGCGGCCCGCGAGCGCGCCAAGCTCGCCGACGTCGTCGTCACCAACCACGCGCTGCTCGCCATCGACGCCATCGAGGGCGCGCCGGTCCTGCCCAGCCACGAGGTGCTGATCGTCGACGAGGCCCATGAGCTGGTCTCCCGCGTCACCGGGGTCGCCACGGGCGAGCTCACCCCGGGCCAGGTCAACCGGGCGGTGCGGCGGGCGGCCAAGCTCGTCGACGAGAAGGCGGCGGACGCGCTGCAGACGGCGTCCGAGAGCTTCGAGCGTCTGATGGAGCTGGCCCTGCCCGGCCGGCTGGAGGAGATCCCGGAGGACCTCGGCTACTGCCTGATGGCCCTGCGTGACGCCGCGCGTACGGTCATCACCGCCCTCGGCAACACCCGCGACAAGTCCGTCCAGGACGAGGACGCCGTCCGCAAGCAGGCCCTCGCCTCCGTGGAGAACATCCACGCGGTCGCCGAGCGCATCGTGGAGGGCTCGGAGTACGACGTCGTCTGGTACGAGCGCCACGACCGCTTCGGGGCCTCGCTGCGGGTCGCACCGCTGTCGGTCTCCGGGCTGCTGCGGGAGAAGCTCTTCAGCGAGCGTTCGGTGGTCCTCACCTCGGCCACCCTCAAGCTGGGCGGTGACTTCAACGGCGTCGGCGCCTCGCTCGGCCTCGCGCCGGAGGGCGTCGAGGGGGAGGACTGTCCGGAGTGGAAGGGCGTCGATGTCGGATCGCCGTTCGACTATCCGAAGCAGGGCATTCTGTACGTCGCCAAGCACCTCGCCCAGCCGGGGCGGGAGGGCAGCCGGACGGACATGCTCGACGAGCTGGCGGAGCTCATCGAGGCCGCCGGGGGCCGCACCCTCGGCCTGTTCTCCTCGATGCGGGCGGCCCAGGCCGCGGCCGAGGAGCTGCGCGGCCGGCTCGACATGCCGATCCTGCTGCAGGGCGAGGAGACGCTGGGCGAGCTGATCCGCACCTTCGCCGGGGACACCCGTACGTGCCTGTTCGGCACCCTGTCGCTGTGGCAGGGGGTGGACGTCCCCGGCCCGAGCTGCCAGCTCGTCGTCATGGACCGGGTGCCCTTCCCCCGGCCGGACGATCCGCTCATGAGCGCCCGGCAGCGTGCGGTGGAGGACGCGGGCGGCAACGGCTTCATGGCTGTGGCCGCGACACACGCGGCTCTGCTGATGGCCCAGGGGGCCGGGCGGCTGGTGCGCGCGTCGGGGGACCGGGGTGTGGTCGCGGTGCTCGACCCCCGGCTGGCGACGGCCCGCTACGGCTCGTTCCTGCGGGCCTCGATGCCGGACTTCTGGTACACCACGGACCGTAACCAGGTGCGCCGCTCCCTGTCCGCGATCGACGCGGCGGCGAAGGCGGAGGGGCACTAGGGGTACGACGAGCACTAGGGGCACTACGGCTGCGGAGAAAAGAAGAGCCCCGGAACCGGCGCAGTGGTTCCGGGGCCCGGCCTTTCGGCGCGGGGCTTCACACCCGCCGCAGCACCGCCACAACCTTGCCCAGGATGGTGGCCTCGTCGCCGGGAATCGGCTGGTAGGCGGCGTTGTGGGGGAGCAGCCAGACGTGGCCGTCCTCGCGCTTGAAGCGCTTGACGGTGGCTTCGCCGTCGAGCATGGCGGCCACGATGTCGCCGTTCTCCGCGACGGGCTGGCGGCGCACCGTCACCCAGTCGCCGTCACAGATCGCGGCTTCGACCATGGAGTCGCCGACGACCTTCAGGACGAACAGCTCGCCGTCGCCCACCAGTTGACGGGGGAGGGGGAAGACGTCCTCCACCGACTCCTCGGCCAGGATCGGGCCACCGGCGGCGATCCGGCCGACCAGGGGAACGTAGGAGGCGGCGGGCTTGCCGGTGGTGTCGGTGGGCTGGGTGCTCGGCTGATCGGAACCGCGCACCTCGTAGGCCCGGGGGCGATGGGGGTCCCTGCGCAGGAAGCCCTTCCGCTCGAGGGCCATGAGCTGGTGGGCGACGGAGGACGTGCTGGAGAGCCCCACCGCCTGGCCGATCTCGCGCATGGAGGGTGGGTACCCACGGCGCTGGACGGAGTCCCGGATCACCTCGATCACGCGGCGCTGCCGGTCGGTGAGCCCGGAGCTGTCCGCCCGGATGCCGGGGGGCCGCCCCGGAAGCGAGCGGGCCGGCTTCTGCCCCTCGGTGTTCATGGCTGCGTCGTTCATGGGGTGTGCCTGGTCGAGTCGGTTCTGGGAGCGGTCCTGGGCGGTGATGGTGGCGCTGTCTGCGGTGGTGGTCACGTCGGCCCCTCTCGAGATGTTCTCCCTAGCTGGACAACGGTAGTTGCTTTCGAAAGGTTGCGCCAAACACACGTTCGAGTGAAATATCGCAGATCGGCTGACGTGATCAGGTGGGAGGGTGTACGGACGGAGATCAATTCGCCCCATTACGGTACTCTTCGGTGCTGAGTCGCCCGGGCCGTGCCGACGTCCGTACGAGACGGACAGTAGCCGGTCGGGAGGGCTCGTCCGGTACCGCGCGGGGTTGCCGCGCCGTGGTGCCAGTGTGACATCCGGGCTCCCCTGAGGCTGCCCTCGGGGCCCTTCCGTGGGGTCCCGCCCGGCGCTCACGGCGCGACACGCGATGGTCAGGCTTGGCCGCCCGGCACCAGATCTAGTGGTTTGATGGCGACGGCTACCCACAAGTTGTGGTCGACGGCCCCTCCCGGTCATCCGCGGACGTGGCCATCGCCTATGCTGGGGGCTGCTCGGCGCGAGCCCCCCGAGGGGCCCGCCGTGGCCGGAGATCGTGCACAGTTTTTTCGAGGTTTCTCGAGGGTGAAGGAGGGTGGAGAGCCATGCACTGCCCCTTCTGCAGGCACCCCGACAGTCGCGTCGTCGACAGCCGGACCACCGATGACGGTTGTTCGATCCGCAGGCGCCGCCAGTGCCCCGACTGCTCCCGTCGGTTCACGACCGTGGAGACCGCGTCACTCATGGTGATCAAGCGGAGCGGGGTCACCGAGCCCTTCAGCCGCAACAAGGTGATCTCCGGAGTGCGCAAGGCGTGCCAGGGGCGCCCGGTCACCGAGGACGCCCTCGCCCAGCTGGGCCAGCGGGTCGAGGAGGCGGTGCGCGCCACGGGCAGCGCCGAGCTCTCCACGCACGACGTCGGACTCGCCATACTCGGTCCCCTCAAGGATCTCGACCTCGTGGCGTATCTGCGGTTCGCGTCCGTGTACCAGGCGTTCGACTCGCTCGAGGACTTCGAGGCCGCCGTCGCGGAACTGCGCGACGGTGTCCGTCGCGCCGAGGCCGAGGACGCATCCGCGGCGGACCCGGGCGGTCCCGCCGCCGGCGCCGAAGTCCCGGCGCCCGCCGTGGCCGTCGACTGAGCGGCCGCAATCAGACCTGCCCGGCGCGCTGAGCGCAGTCGGGTGACAGAACACATCGCGCCCCGGAAGAATTAGGCGCATTAGGGCGTTTTGCCCGTAGAGGGAGGCGGCATGACCGAGACGACGAGCGGCCCGGCACGAGGTTCCCGCTCCAAGGGAAACAAGGGCGGCAAAGGTCTGCGCATCGAACGCATCCACACGACCCCCGGCGTGCACCCGTACGACGAGGTGGTCTGGGAGCGTCGTGACGTCGTCATGACCAACTGGCGCGACGGCTCGATCAACTTCGAGCAGCGCGGCGTGGAGTTCCCCGACTTCTGGTCGGTGAACGCGGTCAACATCGTCACCAGCAAGTACTTCCGTGGCGCGACCGGCTCCCCCGAGCGCGAGTCCAGCCTCCGCCAGCTCATCGACCGCGTCGTGAAGACCTACCGCGCGGCCGGCGAGGAGCACGGTTACTTCGCCTCTCCCGCGGACGCCGAGATCTTCGACCACGAGCTCACCTACGCGCTCCTGCACCAGGTCTTCAGCTTCAACTCGCCGGTCTGGTTCAACGTCGGCACCAAGCAGCCGCAGCAGGTCTCGGCCTGCTTCATCCTCTCCGTCGACGACTCCATGGAGTCGATCCTCGACTGGTACAAGGAAGAGGGGATGATCTTCAAGGGCGGCTCCGGCGCCGGCCTGAACCTCTCCCGCATCCGCTCCTCCAAGGAGCTGCTCTCCTCCGGCGGCAACGCCTCCGGTCCCGTCTCCTTCATGCGCGGCGCCGACGCCTCCGCCGGAACGATCAAGTCGGGCGGCGCCACCCGCCGTGCGGCGAAGATGGTCGTGCTCGACGTCGACCACCCGGACGTCGAGGCCTTCATCGAGACCAAGGTGAAGGAGGAGGAGAAGGTCCGCGCCCTGCGCGACGCCGGCTTCGACATGGACCTGGGCGGCGATGACATCACCTCCGTCCAGTACCAGAACGCCAACAACTCCGTCCGCGTCAACGACGAGTTCATGAAGGCCGTCGAGAGCGGCTCGAAGTTCGGTCTGCGCGCCCGGATGACCGGCGAGGTCATCGAGGAGGTCGACGCCAAGGGCCTCTTCCGCAAGATGGCCGAGGCGGCCTGGGCCTGCGCCGACCCGGGCATCCAGTACGACGACACGATCAACCACTGGCACACCTCGCCGGAGTCGGGCCGCATCACCGCGTCCAACCCGTGCAGCGAGTACATGCACCTGGACAACTCCTCGTGCAACCTCGCCTCGCTCAACCTCATGAAGTTCCTGCGCGACGACGACCAGGGCAACCAGTCGTTCGACGCCGAGCGCTTCGCCAAGGTCGTCGAGCTCGTGATCACGGCGATGGACATCTCCATCTGCTTCGCCGACTTCCCGACCGAGAAGATCGGCGAGACCACCCGCGCCTACCGTCAGCTGGGCATCGGCTACGCCAACCTCGGCGCCCTGCTGATGGCCACCGGTCACGCCTACGACAGCGACGGCGGCCGCGCCCTCGCCGGTGCCATCACCTCGCTGATGACCGGCACCTCCTACAAGCGCTCCGCCGAGCTGGCCGCCGTCGTCGGCCCGTACGACGGCTACGCCCGCAACGCCGACGCCCACAAGCGCGTCATGAAGCAGCACGCCGACGCCAACGGCGCCGCCCTGCGCATGGACGACCTGGACACCCCGGTCTGGGCCGCGGCGACCGAGGCGTGGCAGGACGTCATCCGTCTCGGCGAGAAGAACGGCTTCCGCAACGCCCAGGCGTCGGTGCTCGCCCCCACGGGCACCATCGGCCTGATGATGGACTGCGACACCACGGGCGTCGAGCCGGACCTGGCCCTGGTCAAGTTCAAGAAGCTCGTCGGCGGCGGCTCGATGCAGATCGTGAACAACACGGTGCCCAAGGCGCTCAAGCGCCTGGGCTACCAGCCGGAGCAGGTCGAGGCGATCGTCGCGCACATCGCCGACCACGGCAACGTGATCGACGCCCCGGGTCTGAAGGCCGAGCACTACGAGGTTTTCGACTGCGCCATGGGTGAGCGCGCGATCTCCGCCATGGGCCACGTGCGCATGATGGCGGCCGCGCAGCCGTTCCTGTCGGGTGCCATCTCCAAGACCGTGAACCTGCCCGAGTCGGCCACCGTCGAGGAGGTCGAGGAGGTCTACTTCGAGGGCTGGAAGCTCGGTCTGAAGGCGCTCGCGATCTACCGCGACAACTGCAAGGTCGGTCAGCCGCTCTCCGCCAAGAAGAAGGAGCAGGCCAAGGCCCCCGAGGCCGCCGCGCCCGCCGCCGCGGAGAAGGTCGTCGAGTACCGCCCGGTCCGCAAGCGCCTGCCCAAGGGCCGTCCGGGCATCACCACCTCCTTCACGGTGGGCGGTGCCGAGGGCTACATGACCGCCAACTCCTACCCGGACGACGGTCTGGGCGAGGTCTTCCTGAAGATGTCCAAGCAGGGCTCGACCCTCGCGGGCATGATGGACGCCTTCTCGATCGCCGTCTCGGTCGGTCTGCAGTACGGCGTGCCGCTGGAGACCTACGTCTCGAAGTTCACCAACATGCGCTTCGAGCCGGCCGGCATGACGGACGACCCGGACGTGCGGATGGCGCAGTCGATCGTCGACTACATCTTCCGCCGCCTGGCGCTGGACTTCCTGCCCTTCGAGACGCGCTCGGCGCTGGGCATCCACTCCGCCGAGGAGCGTCAGCGTCACCTGGACACCGGGTCGTACGAGGCGGCCGACGACGAGGTCGATGTGGAGGGCCTCGCCCAGTCCGCGCCGCGCCACGTCGAGGCCCCCAAGCCCGACGTCCCGGCCCAGCCCGCCGCGGCACCGGCCCCCAAGCAGGTGCACAACTCCACCGAACTGGTGGAGATGCAGCTCGGCCTGAACGCGGACGCGCCGCTGTGCTTCTCCTGCGGCACGAAGATGCGCCGTGCGGGCAGCTGCTACCTGTGCGAGGGCTGCGGTTCGACCAGCGGCTGCAGCTGATCGTCTTATGACTGATGGGGGAGCCGGCTTTGTGCCGGCTCCCCCATCGGCGTATCCGGCTCACTGCATATCCGGCTCACTGCGGAGGCGTGAATACTGGTGCGGTGATCAACTGGAAGGCGGTGTAGGGAATGAGTAATTCCATATGGTCCGGTGAGGAATTGGACCTCGATGCCTATCTGGCCCGGATCGGCTGGGAGGGGCCCCTCCGGCCGGATCTGGAGACGCTGCGGGCGGTGCACCGCAGGCATGTGGCGGCGATTCCCTTCGAGAATCTCGAGGTGATCCTCGGCCGCCCGGTGCTGCTGGACATCAAGGCGCTGCAGGACAAGATGGTGGCGCAGCGGCGCGGCGGCTACTGCTACGAACAGAACTCCCTGCTGGCCGCTGCTCTCGAACGCATCGGGTTCTCCGTCTCGGGGCTCGGCGCGCGGGTGCGCGCGGGCAGCGAGACTCTGCGTCCGGTCACGCACATGGCCCTGAAGGTGGAGGCCGACGGTGAGGAGTGGCTGTGCGACGTCGGGTTCGGCGGTGAGGGCCTGCTGGAACCGCTGCCCCTGAGGGAGGGGGCGGAAGCCGGGCAGGGGAAATGGTGGTTTGGAATCGGGCGTGAAGAGAAGGACGTCTACGTTCTGCGCACGCGCCGGCCGGACGGTTGGCGCGACCTTTACGCCGTCGGTCCGGAGGACCGTTTTCCGATCGACTACGTCCTGATGAACCACTACACCTCGACGCACCCCCGTTCGCCGTTCGTCTCCCGGCCGATCATCCAGCAGACGGAGCCTGACCTACGGCGGATGTTCGTGGGCACGACGCTCGCGACCGCGCACCATGACGGCTCGATGGAACAACGGGTGGTCGGGGTGGAGGAGTTGGCCGAGGTGTTGCGGAGCGAGTTCCGGATCGAGCTGGACGCGGCGGACTCCTCGACGCTCGCCCGCGTGTACTCCTCCGGTACGTGACCCAGGCCACTGCCTGAGCCGTACGATGGGTCTGTGCTGGTCAAGTGGATTCGCTGCACCGTGGTGGACCGCCGCGGGTTCGAGCGGGGGCAGCGGAAGTGGGCGGGGTTGCTCGGTGAGCCCGGGTTCCGGGGGCAGGGGGGAGGCTGGAGCCGGGCGCGCCCTGATGTGGTGCACCTCTTCGGCTTCTGGGAGAGCCGGGCGTTCTACGACTCCTTCATGGCGCGCTCGCACGACAGGCTGGCGGCGTCGCAGGTCGGCACGTTCAGGAACACCCAGGTGCGGCTTTTCGAGCATCGCTTCGATGTGAAGGTGGGATTCCGGCCGCAGTTCACGGATGCGGACGTCGTGCGCTTCGCCCACTGCCGGGTCCGTGAGAGCCGGGTCGAGCACTTCACGCTGATGCAGGAGAAGGTGTGGAATCCGGCGATGGCCGGCTCTCCCGGAATGCTGCGCGGCGTCTTCGGTGAAGCGCCCGGCCAGGAGTTTCTCGTGCTGTCGATGTGGAACTCCGAGGCCGAGCACGGGAAATACCGTGCCGATCGCGTGGAGCGGCTCGGGCTGCGGGCGCAGACCGAGGCCGACGTCGCGTCGATCACCGGTGACGTCGTGGAGATAGAGCAGGCATGGACGGTGTGACGGCCGGCCCGGGGCACTCCCGGGCCGGTGCGCGGCGGCAGGTTCTGTCTCAGGTCGCCGGGGCGTAGACCCCTGCCCGGACCCCGGCGAGCACACTGTCGGCGGCCTGCTCCGCGACGGCCGCGTCGACGGGTTCGTGCGTGATGAACAGCCGGAAGAACAAGGGCGCGGACACTCCGCGCGCCACGGCGCCCGCGTCGGTGCCCGGCGGCGCCTCGCCGCGCTCGACGGCCCGCTCGATCAGTGGCGCACAGCGCCCGAAGCGCTCGGCGTAGAAGCGGCTCAGCGCTTGTGCGGCGCGTTCGGACTGGAAAGCGGCGCCGATGAAGGCGGCGGGGGCGGCCGCGGCCGCCGGGTCGGCGAAGGTGTCGACGACCTCATGGGCCAGGGCCAGCAGGTCGCCCCGTAGGGAGCCGGTGTCCGGAGGGGTCCAGCTGTCCTCGCCCGCGAGGTGGAGGGCGTCCGCCACCAGTCCTTCGACGCTGCCCCAGCGGCGGTAGAGCGTGGTCTTGTGCACGCCGGAGTGCTCGGCGACGTACTCGACGCTCAGTCCCGGGTAGCCGTGCTCGGAGAGCCCGGTGAGGACGGCGTCGCGTACGGCGGCGCGGGTGCGGGCGGTGCGCCCGCCGGGGCGCACGGTGCCCGGGGTGCTGGGGGAAGAGGTCTCCGAAGGCAACTGCAACTCCTGTTGCGTTAAGCGGGCGGACTCTGTCATGCTGAGCGTAACGCAACAGCGGTTGCGTTTGCTGACTGTTCGCCTGCTCGTATGCGGAGGTCCCGCCCATGCCTGCCCAGCTCTCCCTGCGCGACGTGTCCCTCTCCCGCGGCGACCGTCTCCTCCTCGATGGTGTGTCCCTCTCGGTACGGGCGGGTGAACGAGTCGGCGTCGTCGGGGAGAACGGCGCCGGAAAGTCCACCCTGCTGAAGCTCCTGGCCGGAGCCGAGCGGCCTGATGACGGCACGGTGGTGACCTTGGCCGACGGCGGCATCGGCTACCTCGGGCAGACCCCCGACCTGCCCCCGGACAGCACCATCGCCCAGGCGATCGACGTCGCCCTCGACGAACTGCGCACCATGGAGGGCCGCCTGCGCGACCTGGAGGCCGTGCTGGCCACCGCCGGGCCCGGCACGCTCTCGGAGTACGGGGAGCTGCTTACGGCCTTCGAGGCCCGGGGCGGTTACGAGGCCGATGCCCGGGTCGACAAGGCCCTGCACGGCCTGGGCGTCGGTCATCTCGCGCGGGACCGCCGCCTGGGCAGCCTTTCGGGCGGCGAACAGGCCCGGCTCGGCCTGGCCTGTACCCTCGCCGCCGCGCCCGAGGTCATGCTGCTGGACGAACCCACCAACCACCTCGACGGCGCGGCCCTTGCCTGGCTGGAGGAGACCCTGCGAGCCCACCGCGGCACGGTGGTGGCCGTCTCCCACGACCGGGTCTTCCTCGAACGCGTCGCCACAGCCGTGGTCGAGCTCGACGCCGAAAGGCGGACCCTGGTCCGCTACGGCGGCGGCTACGCCGGCTTCCTCGCCGAACGCGCCGCGGCCCGCCGGCGGTGGGAAGAGGCGTACGAGCGGTGGTGCGCGGAGACCGAAGCGCTCACCGAGACCGCGGAGACCACCGCCCGGAGCGTCGCCCCGGGGCGCGCCATCAAGGACGGCAACAAGATGGCCTACGACCGGGACAAGGGACGCGTGCAGTCCTCGGTCTCCAGCCGCGTGCGCAATGCCCGGGAACGGCTCCGCAGACTGCGCGAGAACCCCGTGCCGCGCCCGCCGGAACCCCTGCGCTTCGCCGCCCGGCCGACGGTGGGCACCGCCGGCGGGGCCCTCGTGGCGCTCGACGGCGTACGCGTCGGCGACCGGCTCGCCGTCGACGCGCTCGAGGTGCGGGCGGGCGAGCGACTGCTGGTGCACGGGCCCAACGGCGCCGGGAAATCGACGCTGCTGCGCCTGATGGCGGGGGTTGCCCAACCTGAGACCGGCACGGTCCGCAGGAGCGGCCGCATCGGCTACCTCGCCCAGGAGATTCCCGTGAGCCGGCCCGCTGAGCGGCTGCTGGAGGCCTTCCGCCGCGGGCTGCCGGGTACGGTCGAGGAGCAGGAGGCGCTCCTGCTGTCCTATGGCCTCTTCCGCGAACGCGACCTCCATGTGCCCGTCGGATCGCTCTCGGCCGGACAGCGCCGCCGCCTTGCCCTCGCCCGGCTGCTGGCCCGCCCCGCGGACCTGCTGCTGCTCGACGAGCCCGCCAACCACCTCGCCCTCGGCCTGGTCGAGCAGCTGGAACAGGCCCTGGACGCGTGGCCCGGGGCCCTGGTGATCGTCTCCCACGACCGGGCGCTGCGCCGTCGCTTCACCGGGCGCCGGTGCGAAATACGCGCTGGCCGTGCGCTGCTCACCCGGGGCGACGAGGCGTCCGCTGTCGGCTCGAACTAGTGTTGACGACATGGCCCGGCCCCGGCGTATCGTCCTCCTCCGCCATGGAGAGTCCGAAGGCAATGTCGACGACACCGTCTACGAACGCGAGCCCGACCATGCCCTGTCGCTGACGGCGACCGGCCGCAAGCAGGCCGAGGAAGCCGGGGCCCGCCTGCGGGAGGTGTTCGGGGACGAACGGGTCTCCGCTTACGTCTCGCCCTACCGCCGCACCCATCAGACCTTCCACGCCCTCGGCCTGGACCCGAGCCGGGTCCGCGTCCGGGAGGAGCCGCGCCTGAGGGAGCAGGACTGGGGAAACTGGCAGGAACGGGAGGACGTCCGCCGCCAGAAGGCATACCGGGACGCCTACGGCCACTTCTTCTACCGCTTCGCGCAGGGCGAGTCCGGCGCCGACGTCTACGACCGGGTCGGCTCCTTCCTGGAGAGCCTGTGGCGCAGCTTCGACGACCCCGGGCACCCGCCGAACGTCCTGCTCGTCACGCACGGCCTGACCATGCGGCTGTTCTGCATGAGGTGGCTGCACTGGACCGTCGCCGAATTCGAATGCCTGTCGAACCCGGGCAACGGTGAGACGCGCATGCTGCTGCTCGGACCGGACGGCAGGTATCACCTGGACCGGCCGTTCGACCGCTGGTGCACCCCCGAATCGTATGGCTTCACCGGTTAGAGTTCGCAGCGATGACAGCTGACCGATTCCCCCGAGCCCTGGCGAGCCTGCGAGGGCTGGCCGTGGGTGACGCCCTCGGCTCCCAGTTCTTCGTCCCCGCCAACTATCCCTCGCTCAAGCGCCGCGAGCTGCCGCCCGCACCCTGGCAGTGGACCGACGACACCGAGATGGCCTGCTCCGTACTGGCCGTGCTCGCCGAACATGGCCGCATCGACCAGGATGCCCTGGCGCGCTCCTTCGCCGAGCACCACGACTTCGACCGCGGCTACGGCCCGGCGGTCAACCGCATGCTGCGCCTGGTCAGGGAAGGCGGCGACTGGCGGGAGCTGGCCTCCTCCCTGTTCAAGGGGCAGGGGTCCTGGGGCAACGGCGCGGCCATGCGCATCGCCCCGCTCGGCGCCTGGTACGCCGACGACCCCGAGCAGGCGACCCACCAGGCGGAGATCTCGGCCTACACCACCCACCAGCACCGCGAAGCGGTCGCCGGAAGCATGGCCGTGGCCGCCGCCTCCGCCATCGCCGCCGGCCCGGCCGGCTCCGTCACGCCCGAGGCCCTGCTGGACGGCGTGATCGCGCTCGTGCCGCGCAGTGCGGTGCAGGCGGGGCTGCGCCGCGCCCGCGACATGCTCGACTACGGCGACGCGACCACCGTCGCCGCCGTCCTGGGCTGCGGCCGCCGCACCAGCGCGCACGACACCGTGCCGTTCGCGCTGTGGGCAGCCGCCCGCCATCTCGACTCGTTCGAGGAGGCGTTCTGGACGACGGCGCAGGCCGGCGGCGATGTGGACACCACCTCCGCCATCGCGGGCGGAGTGGTCGCCGCCGCGGAACGAGGTGCTCCGCCGGCCGACTGGCTGCGGCACACCGAGGCGCTTCCCGACTGGCTGCCCCAGGCCGCGCGCTGACCGGAGGACGAGGAGTGGGGGCGGGGCGGGACACGCCGGCCGCGGGGGCGTAACCTTACAGGCGCCATGCCCTACCAACCGCCTACCCACAGCGTCGAGCGCTCGCTCCGAGCGACGACAGGAGCAAAGATCGTCGCCGGTGTGGACGAGGTCGGCCGGGGCGCCTGGGCCGGACCCGTCACCGTGTGCGCGGCCGTCACCGGCCTGCGCCGTCCACCCGAGGGCCTCACCGACTCCAAGCTGATGACCCTCAAGCGGCGCACCGCGCTCGCCGAGCTCCTGGAGACGTGGGTCACGGCCTACGCCCTGGGGCACTCCTCCCCGCAGGAGATCGACGAGCTGGGCATGACGGCGGCGCTGCGGCTGGCCGCGACGCGCGCCCTGGAGGCGTTGCCCGTGCGGCCGGAGGCGGTGATCCTCGACGGCAAGCACGACTACCTCGGCGATCCATGGAAGGTCCGTACGGTCATCAAGGGCGACCAGTCCTGTGTGGCCGTGGCGGCGGCCTCCGTGATCGCCAAGGTGCGGCGCGACACGATGATGGCCGAACTGGGCGCGAGCCACGCCGACTTCGGGTTCTGCGACAACGCCGGATACCCCTCGCCGGTGCACCGCGCCGCCCTGGAGGAGCTGGGCCCGACCCCGCACCACCGGCTGTCCTGGTCCTACCTGGACGCGCTGCCCCGGTGGCAGCACCTCAAGCGGACCCGCATCACCCCCGAAAACGTGGCATTGGAGGCCGGAGGCCAGCTCGGCTTCGACTTCTGAGTGGCCCGAACCGCCACCCGCCGACGCGACTCGCACCGGCGTTTGATAAACATCACTTCATGCCTCTCATCCCCGAGGAGCCTCAGATTCACGAGAGTGTCCCGGGTCCCCGCGCAGTTCCGGCCGCCGGCCGCCCCGCGATGACCCCCCGCCCTGTCCCTGGTCCCCGCCCGGCTCCGACGCGGTCCGGCAGCCCCGGTCCGCGCAGCGGTCCCGTTCCCGCCCCGCGCGCCGCGGCGGCTGGCGCGAAGGCGGCCACGCCGCAGATCCAGCTGATCCCCGCCTCCGCGCAGGGCGCCCTGGACGCCGCGGACGAGGCCGTCGACCTGCTGCTCGACACCGGCCGGGCCCCCGGCGAGGTCCTGGTCCTCACCACCGGTGAGGCACACCCCTGGGCCGCGCACGAGCTGTCCTTCGGCGAGGCGTCCTACTGGGCGCAGCACGACGCCGCGGAGGACGTCTTCTACGCGGCCGCCGACGCCGGCCGGATCTCGCCGCGCCCCGTCGTGGTCCTCGCCGTCAACGGCGGCTCGGACGCGGCAGTGGCCGGTGCGCTTCCCGCGGCCGTGGCCCGCGCGGGCGCGCTGCTGATCGTCTGCGGTGACCCGCAGCGCGTCAACGCCCTTCTGCCCGCGAGCGCCTGACGGGTGATCGCGGTGGCCGTCCGCTCCCGCGAGGGAGTGCCGGCCGCCGCGTCCTGACGCGTCACCGGGCTGCCGTGCGGAGATGCGCTTCGGGGGCCCCGCCGCCGAAGCCGATCGGCACGATCGGCAGGGCGGGGGAGCGGGGGTAGCGCCCTGTGCGACCCTCACCCAGGACGTGCCAGCCGGCTCCGGTGAGCGTGATGTAGGCACCGCAGCGCAGCCCGTGCAGCGTGCAGGCGTCCCGTAGCCCCCACATCCAGGCGCCGTCCTCCTTGGTCCAATGGGCCTCGCCCTCACGGCAGTAGAGCAGTACGGCCGTACGGGCCGGAGTGCGTCTGCGCAGGTCGTGCGGGATCACCAGGCGGAGCTGCGAGAGAAGCGCGTTGCGCAACTCCCAGCCGTCGGTGGCACCCTCCCGCACGGCCCGCCGGGTGAAAGAGGCGCTTGCCGCGAGCCGTTCGTCCGGATGGAAAACGGCGACGACAACCGTGGGCGGAGTCGGCCGGTGTCTGGAGTACAGGCCGGTGACGACTTCGCGCGGTCTGCGTAGCGGGGGGACGCCGGACGCGACCCACTCAGCGGGCTCGAGGAGCCTGCCCAGGCGGGTGGCGGAGCCGGCGGACGGCGGCGATGCGGAGCCGAAGGTCATGATTCTCCCTTCGTCTGCACGCCCGCTGGTCCGGGCGAGGGCAGGCAGGGCGGCACGCCACGACGGCGGTCCCGGCAGGCCGCCGACGGGCGGGAGTGGGGAGTCGGTCCAATTCTCGCGGCCGCATCGGCCGTGCGGCAACGATCAATTGGCGCCAGTGACCGGTATCCGGCGGTCCGTCGACTAATTCCCCTTCGCCTCCCCTACCCGCCCCCGCTCACCCCTGGACGGCCAGGACCAACGGGAACACCTCTTCGGCTCCGGAGCGCCGCAGCAGCCGCGCGGCCACGGCGAGCGTCCAGCCCGTATCCGCCAGGTCGTCCACGAGCAGCACCGGACCGCCGGCCGAGGCCAGCGCCTCGGCGAGCGGCGGAGGGACGGTCAGGGCCCCGTCCAACGCCCGCAGCCGCTGTGCGCTGTTGGTGCGCGGCACCCGCGTGTCCGCCTCCCCGTGCCGGTACTCGACCGTGCCGAGGAGCGGCATGCGGCCGATCCGGGCGATGCGCTCGCCCAAGGAGCCGATCAGGCGTGGCCGGGTGCGGGAGGCGATGGTGACGACGCCGACCGGTCGGGCGGGGGCGTCCGGTGCCCCCGACGCCCAACCGCCGGGCCCCCGGGCCCAGTCGGCCAGTACGGTGACCACGGCATCCGCCACATCGTCCGGAATCTCTTCGTCCGGAGCTTGGGGGGAGAGCAGGGGACGCAGCCGGTTGCCCCAGCCGATGTCGGAGAGCCGCCCGAGCGCCCGGCCGGGAGCGGCCTGCTCGCCCACCGGAATACGGCCCTTGAGGTCCACGCCGACGGCAGGCATGCCGGTCGGCCACATCCGTCGTGGCTCCACCTCCACGCCGGGACGGCCCAGTTCGCCACGGGAGGCGTCCAGCGCGCCGGAGGACACATCCGCCGTGAACCGGGGAGCCGCGCAGTTGTCGCACCGGCCGCACGGGGCGGCCTGCTCGTCGTCCAGTTGGCGCCGCAGGAACTCCATCCTGCACTGCGTGGTCGTGGCGTACTCGCGCATCGCCTGCTGCTCCGCCTCGCGCTGACGCGCGACCCACGCGTACCGCTCGGCGTCGTACACCCATGGTTCGCCCGTCGAGGTCCAGCCGCCCCGTACCCGGTGGACGGCCCCGTCCACGTCGAGGACCTTGAGCATGGTCTCCAGCCGGGAGCGTCGCAGCTCCACCTGGGGCTCCAGAGCGGGCAGCGACACGGGGCGCCCGGCGGCGGCCAGCACGTCGAGGGTGCGGCGGACCTGCTCCTCGGGCGGGAACGCCAGCGAGGCGAAGTACTTCCAGATCGCCTCGTCCTCGCGGCCCGGCAGCAACAGCACCTCGGCGTGCTGCACACCACGACCGGCGCGGCCCACCTGCTGGTAGTAGGCGATGGGGGAGGAGGGCGAGCCCAGGTGGACCACGAAGCCGAGGTCGGGCTTGTCGAAACCCATGCCCAGGGCGGAGGTGGCGACCAGTGCCTTGACGCGGTTGGCGAGCAGGTCCTCCTCCGCCTGCTGCCGGTCGGCGTTCTCCGTCTTGCCGGTGTACGAGGCCACGGTGTGCCCGCGCCGGCGCAGGAAGGCCGTCACCTCCTCGGCCGCCGCGACGGTCAGGGTGTAGATGATCCCGGAGCCCGGGAGGTCGTCGAGGTGGTCGGCGAGCCAGGCCAGGCGGTGGGCGGCGTCCGGCAGGCTCAGCACGCTCAGGCTCAGGCTCTCCCGGTCCAGCGGGCCGCGCAGGACGAGCGCCTCTTCCGCGCCCTCGCCCGTGCCCAGCTGTTCGGCGACGTCGGCGGTGACGCGGGCGTTGGCCGTGGCGGTGGTCGCGAGCACGGGCACACCCGGCGGCAGGTCGGCCAGCATGGTGCGCAGCCGTCGGTAGTCCGGGCGGAAGTCGTGACCCCAGTCGGAGATGCAGTGCGCCTCGTCGACGACCAGCAGGCCGGTGGCGGCGGCGAGCTTGGGCAGCACCTGGTCGCGGAAGTCGGGATTGTTGAGCCGCTCGGGGCTCACCAGCAGGACGTCGACCTCACCCGCCGCCACCTCGGCCTGCACGGTCTCCCACTCCTCGGTGTTGGAGGAGTTGATCGTGCGGGCGTGGATGCCCGCCCGGGCGGCCGCGTCCACCTGGTTGCGCATGAGGGCGAGCAGCGGGGAAACGATCACCGTCGGGCCCGCGCCGCGCTCGCGCAGCAGCGCGGTCGCGACGAAGTACACCGCGGACTTGCCCCAGCCGGTGCGCTGCACGACCAGCGCGCGGCGGCGGTCGGCGACGAGGGCCTCGATCGCGCGCCACTGGTCCTCGCGCAGTCTCGCCGTGCCCGTGGTGTCTCCGACGAGACGGGCGAGAACGGTGTCCGCCGAGGTGCGGAGGGCTTCGTTGGTCATGGCCCCATGCAACACGAGGGCACTGACAAAGCGCGAATGGGCGGCGACGCCTGTGGAAAACCCGGTCAGGAAGTTATCCACAGAGTTAGTACGACAATATTCCTGGAGTTATCCACAGGGCTGGCGGGCTCTCCCGGACCCGCGGGACTCTCGGGCCATGACGCAGCACGATGAATCCGCCCGCACATCCGCCTCGTCCGCCACCTCGACGCCCGCGTGGGAATCCCGGCAGGAGGCCCAGATCACCCTCCGCAGCCCGGCCGAACTCGCCGACGCACTCCCGTACTTGATGGGATTTCACCCCACCGATTCCGTAGTGATGCTGGCTCTGCACGGCGAGCGCGGCCGCTTCGGCGGCCGGCTCAGGCTCGGCATCCCGGACAACGCGGAGGAATGGACCGACGTCAGCGACCAGCTCGCCGAAACGCTCGTCGCGGGCTGCGGCAAGCGGGGCTCCCGGCCCGACGGCATCGTCCTGTTCCTGTGCCAGGACCCGGCGAAGGAGGAGAGCGCACGGCAGGTGATGGAAAGGCTCCGCCCGCTCGCCCAGAGCCTGCGCCTGGCGTGCGGCGGGCTGGACGTGCCCGTGTACGAGGCCCTGTGCATCTCCGGCGGCCGCTTCTGGTCCTACTGCTGCCCCGACGAGCGCTGCTGCCCGCCGGACGGCACGCCCCTGGCCATGCCCGGCACCTCGGTCATGGCCGCCGCGGCCGCCTACGCCGGCATCCAGGTGCGCGGAACGCTGCGCGACATGGAGTCCCGCTACGCGCCGATCACCGGCCGGCGGGCCGAGGAACAGGAATCGGCGCTCGACGCGGCCGCCGCGGACCTCATCCCGCGCATTCTCCGGGGCACGGACTGCGAGATGGTCCGCCACGAGACCCTCGACCTCGCCCGCCTGGTCATGGAGCGGTTCCACGCGGCACCACCCGCCTCCTGCCGGCCCGAGGCCGACGCCAGGGACGACGCACTCCTGGCGTCCGACGAGGCGGCGGCCATCGTCCTCGGCCTCCAGGACCGCACCACCCGCGACCGCGCGGCGGAGTGGATGGAAGGGCCGCAGGCCCCGGCGGCGCTGCGCGTCTGGCGGGCCCTCGCCCGGCGCTGTGTGGGGCCTTACATCGAACACGCGGCGGCACCACTCACCCTCGCGGGCTGGGTCGCCTGGTCCACTGGTGACCACCCCGAGGCCCGGGTCGCCCTCAGCCGGGCCCTGAGCGCCGACCCCGAGTACCTCTTCGCCCAGCTGCTGCACCGTGCCTGCAATGACGGCATGGACCCCGAGCTCCTGCGTCGCTGCCTGCGCGGCGAGCGCGCCGAGCGCGCGGGCGACCACCGTACCGCCGGCACCCAAGCCGGCACCCAAGATGACCGGCCCGGGACCTCGGCGCCGACGGCCTCCGCCGGCGCACCGGAGAAGGCGAAGGGGGCGGGGGAGCCCGGCGACGCGCAGGCGGCGGACGAGGCGCTCCGCGCCCAGGCCACCGCCTCTGCGACCCGACCACGCCGGCGCGGAAACAGCCCGGCCGCCCCCGGCGGGGCGGGGGCAAAGAGCCGTCCGCAAGGAGCCGCCGGTGCGAACGGGCCGGCGGGGAAGGCGCGCACGCGGCGGCGCGCGGGACAACGGGGGGTGCGCGGAAGGCAGTGAGGTTCGCCACGAGCGGGCCCCCGTGACCTCGGTGGGTCCGCCGCCGTTCACCTGAGTGGCCCGCACTCGTTGTCGGTCGTCCAGGTCCGTGATGCCCCCAGGGAGCGCAGACACGTGCAAGGCATTGCCCCCAACGGTCCTTCGATCCACCGCCCACCCGAGCAACGGCGCCCCCCGGCCGGGCGGGTCCACGCTCCGCAACCCGTGCACCAGGCGCTGATCTGCGTCGCCCTGCCCGCCCTCGCCATCTCCGGGGAGCACGGGCAGCTCACCGGCGCCGGGCTCGAGGGGTTCTACCGGAGCGGGCGCCGGCTGCTGGCGAGGTGCCGGGTGAAGGTCTCCGGCGCCGAGCCGGTGCCCGTCCAGGGGCGCCTGCTCAGCGCGGACCGGGCCCGCTTCGTCGGCACGGTACGGACCCCCGCCGAGGCCGGACCCGACCCGGCCGTGACCGTCGAGCGCGTGCGGGACGCCGAGGGCATCGAGCGGATCACCGTGCGCAGCGCGGCCGTACAGGAGCTGCGACTGGTGGTCGAGGTGTCCCTGGGCACGGACCTGGCCGAGCTGGGCGCGATCGCCGCGGGACGCGCCGGGCCCGAGATCCCGGCCGCCGTGCACGCCTCCGGGCTGCGCTGGTCGGCCCCCGGCATGCACGCGGTGGTCACGGCCGACCCCCCGCCGGGGGACGTGCTCGCCTCGGCCGGGCTGCTGTGCTGGGAGATGCAGCTGCCCCCCGGCGGCAGCCGGAGCATCGAACTGCGGGTCCGGCCGGAGCTGCCGGGCAGGCCCCGCACGCCCGAACCGGCCGCCCACGGCCGGGGCGGGGCGCCGCCTCCCTGGGGCGACGCGGAGGCCGACGGGGACGATCCACGGGCCGCCGCGCTGCTGGCGGCGAGCCTCGCCGACCTCCGAGCCCTGCTCGTACGCGACCCCGGGCATCCGGGCGATGTCCATCTCGCGGCCGGCATCCCCTGGCGCTGTGGTCAGCTCGCCCCCGCCGAGGCGCTGTGGGCCGCCCGCATGACGCTGCCGCTGGGGGTCCGGCTGGCCGCGGGCACGCTGCGCACCCTGGCCCGTACGCAGCTGTCCGGGCCGGGGCCCGACCGCGGCCGCATTCCCGGTGCGCTGCGGCACTCGGGCGCTCACCTGCCGCCCGGCTGTACGGGCGTCGAGGCGACGCTGCTGTTCCCCGTCGTCCTCGCGGAGGCCAGGCGCTGGGGCCTGGCCGACCAGGAGGCGGAGGGGCTGCTGCCGGCGGCCGAGGGGTGTCTGGAGTGGCTGCGGGCCGCGGTCCGGGAGGGGGTGTACCTCCCGGACCCGGCGCCGGGAGGCCCCTACCGCTGCGAGGTCCAGGCGCACGCGCACCGGGCCGCTCTGCTCGGCGCCGACCTGCTCGAGTCCTACGGCCGCCCCGGAGCGGGGGGTCTGCGGGAGTGGGCGGCCGGTCTGCGCCGCCGCTTCCGGGAGGACTTCTGGACCGACGACCTGGGCGGTGGCCGGCCCGTGGCGGCGCGCACGCCCGACGGCCGGCGGATACCTCACCTCGGCAGCGCCGCCGCCCACCTGCTCGACACGGGCCTGCTCGGCGGGGGCACTTACGCCGCGGGGCTGCTGGACAGGGTGCAGACCGAGCAGCTGGCCCGGCTCCTGGGCGGCCCCGCGCTCGACTCCGGCTGGGGACTGCGCAGCCTGGGGGCCAAGGAGCCCGGGCACAATCCGTTCGGGCACCGCAGCGGGGCCGTGCGCGTCCATGAGACGGCCGTCGCCGTGGCCGGGCTGGTGGTGGCCGGCTATGAGAAGGAAGCGGGCGGGCTGCTGCGCGGGGCGTTGGACGCCGCCGAGGCCTTCGGCCACCGGCTGCCCGAGATGTACGCCGGGGAGCAGCGCACCACCGGCAGCGCGCCCCTGCCGCATCCCGCGGCATGCCGGCCCGCGGCCGTCGCGGCGGCCGGTGCGGTCCAGCTGCTCACCGCGCTCGCGGGGGTGCGCCCCGATGTTCCGGCGGGCGGTGTGGCGGTCCGGCCGCCGCGCACCGCGCCGCTGGGCGAGCTGCGCTTCACCGGGCTCCGCGTCGCGGAGCAGCCGTTCGCTGTGCGGATCAGCCGGCTCGGACTGGGCATGGTCGAGGAGGCCGCCGATGGCCTGCAGTTGGGGGCGTGAGCGTCATGCGTGTGAGGTCGTCCGACAGCCCCCTGGTGGGCAGCGGCCAAGAGCCTGTTTATCGTCAGGAAGACGACTATGATCGCGTCATGCCCTACGACCCGTCGGCTTTCCCGCCCTTCGCAGTCACCGTCGACCTGGTCGTGCTCACCGTGCGGCGGCACGCGCTGTGTGCGCTGGCCGTACGGCGTGGCGAGCCGCCGTACCAGGGCCGCTGGGCGTTGCCCGGCGGGTTCGTGCGGGGCGACGAGGACCTGGCGACGGCGGCGGCGCGCGAGCTGGCCGAGGAGACCGGGCTGCACGCGCACGACCCCGCGGCGCCCGCGATCGCCAACGCCGCGCACCTCGAGCAGCTCGCCACCTATGGCGACCCCAAGCGCGACCCGCGCATGCGGGTGGTGAGCGTCGCGCATCTGGCGCTCGCGCCCGATCTGCCCGCCCCGCGCCCGGGTGGCGACGCGCGCAGTGTGCGCTGGGCGCCGGTGGAGGATCTGCTGGACCAGGAGGTCGGCTACGGCCGCGAGGACGAGCAGGCCGCGCCGCTGGCCTTCGACCACGCCCGCATCCTCGCGGACGGCGTCGAGCGCGCTCGTTCCAAGATCGAGTACTCCTCGCTGGCCACCGCCTTCTGCCCTCAGGAGTTCACCGTCGGGGAGCTGCGCAGGGTCTACGAAGCGGTGTGGGGCGTGGCGCTGGACCCCCGCAACTTCCACCGCAAGGTCACCGGTACGCCAGGGTTCCTGGTGCCGACGGGCGGGACGACGACACGCCAGGGAGGGCGCCCGGCGCAACTCTTCCGGGCGGGCGGGGCCACTCTGCTCAACCCGCCCATGCTCCGGCCCGAGGCCTAGTGGGGGCCGGGCGGGCGGGGGCGGGGGCTCGTGGGTCCGGCCCGTAAGGACTCGCCCGCACGGATGTGACACGCGTGCCTGAAGGTGTCTACGTTGCGTAGCAAATAGGACATATCGGGTTACGGTGCTGCGGTACGGTCCCGCCGTCCCGCGAGTGAAGCCATGATTCAGGCCATCGGACTGACCAGCGTCCCCCGCCGCCAACAGCCTCCCGTCGTCGACGACCTCACCTTCGAGGCCCGCCCCGGGCGCGTCACCGTCCTGCTCGGCGAGCCCGGAGCGGGCAAGACCACCGCCCTGCGCCTGATGCTGCGCCTCGACCCGGGCCGCGGCGTCGCCCTCTTCCGCGGTCGCACCCTGGACCGGATCCCCCACCCCACCCGCGAGATCGGCGTCCTGCTCGGCGACGTCCCCGGCCACCCCGCCCGCACCGCCCGAGGCCACCTGCGGATGCTCAGCGCGGCCGCCGGGGTCCCCGCCGAGCGCGCCGACGACGTCCTGGAGGTCGTCGGCCTCAGCGGCCTCGCCGACCAGCGCCTCGGTGACTTCTCGCTCGGTATGGACCGCCGCCTCGGCCTCGCCGCGGCCCTGCTCGGCGACCCCCACACGCTCGTCCTCGACGACCCCGCCGAGGGGCTCTCCCCCCGCGAGACCGCCTGGCTCCACGGACTGCTGCGCGGCTACGCCGCCCAGGGCGGCGCCGTGCTCGTCACCTCCCGCGACGCCAAGGAAGCCGGCCGCATCGCAGACCGGGTGGTCACCATCGACCAGGGCCGCCTCATCGCCGACCAGGAGGCCGCCGCCTTCGCCGGCTGCCGGCTGCGCCCCCGCGTCGCCGTCCGGTCACCGCTGGCGAACCGCCTCGCCCACGTCCTCGCCGCGGAGGCCGACAAGGAGAGCGAAGTGACGGGCGGCCCTCCGATCGAGGTGGTGCACGAAGGCGGCAGCCGCATCTCCGTCTACGGCAGCAGCTGCGCGGCCGTGGGCGAGACCGCCTACCGCCACGGCATCCTCGTGCACCGTCTGACCGAGGAGAGCGGCGACACCGGGCCCGTCACCCCCCTGCAGCGCGCCGACGGCCGGCGCACCGACGCCCCGGAACCGGAGGCCGGTGAGCCGGACGAGAGCGCTCCGCAGCCCGTGCCCGCCGCCCGCACCGGCCTCAGCGGCCGCCTCACCGCGCCCGGCCCCGCCTGGCCCCTGCGCTACGAGCTGCGCCGGGCCACGGGCATCAGGACCACCTGGAACGTGGCCGCCGCCGCCCTCGCCGCCTCGCTGGTCGCCTCCGTCCTGCTCGCCCGGACCGGTGCCCCTCCGGCCCTGCGGATGCTCACGGGCTGGCCGGTCTGGCTGCCGCTGCCCCCGGCCGCGTTCGCCGCCGGGCTGCTCGGGGCGCTCGCCTTCGGTCAGGAGTTCCGTTATCCGGCGCTCGCGCCCGACCAGGGCACCGTGCCACGCCGCCTCGGCCTGCTGGGGGCCAAGCTCGCCGTCTCGGCCGTGGCCGCGCTGCTTCTGGCCCTCGCGTGCCTCGTCCTCGACGGCGCCGTCCTGCGGCTCCTCTTCGGCCGTTCCGTGGCCCTCTTCCCCGACGGCTGGGCCACCGCGCTCGCCGGCTGGAGCGGGCTGAGCCTCGGATGCGCCTGGGCGGGGCTGCTCGCCGCGGGTCTCTTCCGGTCCACCGCCCTGGGGCTGGTGGCGGTGCTGGCGGTGCCCACGCTGGTGGTGCCGGTCCTGGGCGGACTGCTCTCGCGGCCGGCCGCCCGTTCGCTGATCGGGCTTCCGGAACGGCTGCGCTCGGCGGCCGTGGTGCAGTGGCCGTCAGGTCTCGATGCCGGAATCTCCGCAGCGCTGCGGCTGATGTCGCAGCCCATCGGCTGGGCCCTGGCCCTGGCGCTGACGGGGCTGCTCGGCGCCTACGTCCTCACCGTGTTCCGTGGCCGGCCGAGGTGATGGCTGTGCTATTGCGCCATGCCGGGCGGCAGCGAACGCAGAGTGACAATCGGTCGGAAGGGGTGGGAGAAAAACACCCACGGCCATTACGCTGCGCAACCCCCCGTTCTCGCAGGGTGCCCGATTCTGTCCGTTTGGACGTCAATTGCGAGGTAATGGGCGATCACCCTTTCGTGTGCTTTTCACCAAAGACCTCAAGGGGCTTCGAGGTGTCGCCGACAAAGGAAGCGTGAGTACCCTTGCGCACACCATGATGACCGCGGCTCGCCCCGCCGACTCCGGCCTCGCCGGCCCGGGCGAGCTAGACCGCTACTCCTACGCGGAGGGCCCCGGGCCCGACCGCGTCGCCTCGCCCGCCTGGGACGGCGAGGCGGAGCTGAGCCGCGCCGGCCGCCGCGCCGCCGGCAGCCGTGGCCGCGGGCTGCACGGCCAGCTCGTACAGCAGCTGGGCCAGATGATCGTCTCCGGTGACCTGGGCGCCGACCGCCCGCTGGTCCCGGAGGAGATCGGACAGCGCTTCGAGGTCTCCCGCACCGTCGTCCGCGAATCCCTGCGCGTCCTCGAGGCCAAGGGCCTGGTCAGCGCCCGGCCCAACGTCGGAACCCGCGTCCGCCCCGTCAGCGACTGGAACCTGCTCGACCCCGACATCATCGAATGGCGGGCCTTCGGGCCGCAGCGCGAGGACCAGCGCCGTGAGCTCTGCGAGCTGCGCTGGACCATCGAGCCGCTGGCCGCCCGGCTGGCCGCGGGCCACGGCCGCGAGGACGTCCAGCAGCGGCTCGCCGACATGGCCGAGATCATGGGTCATGCCCTCGCCCAGGGCGACTCCCTCACCTTCGCCCGCGCCGACGCCGAGTTCCACTCCCTCCTCCTGCAGGTCGCGGGCAACCGGATGCTCGAGCACCTCTCGGGCATCGTCTCCGCGGCCCTGCACGTCTCCGGCGCCTCGGCCGGCGGCTGCGACCGCCCCTCCGAGGCGGGCGTCGGCCAGCACCTGCGGATCGTCGACGCCGTGGCCGCGGGCGACGCCGCCGGCGCCGAGGCGGCGATGCGGCAACTGCTCGTCGCCCACCCGGAGGTCGAGCGCGTGGTGCCCGCGCCCCGCGAGCACTGAGCACGGCGGGGCACCGGACGGGGGCGGTACGTGCGGGACCGCTCGTCCAGCGCGCGCGTACGGCCGTACGCGCGAGCCGGATGGGCCGTTCCGCGCGGCCGCAGACGGCGACCGAGTCGGCGATCTGTCCACTTCAGTGGCTATTCACTCCGTTATGCGGTGTGACTCGGGCCACGAGGATTGGGCGTAACGCTCCTTGAGGCAGCGCGATGACTAAAGAGGTGGTGGCTGCGGAGGGAATACAGGCCTCGTTCGAGGTGCTGTGTTGCTCTGCACTATCGCCCGCGCCGTCGGTTCATCCTTTGCCGACGGTCGTCGGAACCGGTCGCCCCTCCAGGGCCGGCCGGGGCCGGAAGCCGTTTCCATCGTTCCGAGAGGTTGTTCGTGTCGGCCAGCACATCCCGTACGCTCCCGCCGGAGATCGCCGAATCCGAGTCTCTGATGGCGCTCATCGAGCAGGGAAAGGCCGAGGGGCAGATCGCCGGCGACGACGTGCGTCGGGCCTTCGAGGCTGACCAGATTCCGCCAACCCAGTGGAAGAACGTTCTGCGCAGCCTCAACCAGGTCCTCGACGAGGAGGGTGTGACGCTGATGGTCAGTGCCGCAGAGGCGCCCAAGCGCACCCGCAAGAGCGTCGCAGCGAAGAGCCCGGCGAAGCGCACCGCCACCAAGGCCGTTTCCTCCAAGACGGTCACGGCCCGGCAGTCGTCTTCCTCGACGTCCGGCACGTCCGCCCAGGGCGCGTACGACGCCGAGGGCGACGAGGCCGTGGCGCCCGCCAAGAAGACCGCCGCCAAGAAGGCGGTCGCCAAGAAGACGGTGGCCAAGAAGGCCACCGCCAAGAAGACGACGGCCAAGAAGACCGCCGCCAAGAAGGACGCCGACGAGATCCTCGAGGACGAGCTTCTCGAAGAGACTCCCACCCCGGGCAAGGGTGACGACGAGGACGAGAGCGGCGAGACCAAGGGCTTCGTCCTGTCCGACGAGGACGAGGACGACGCTCCCGCGCAGCAGGTCGCGGTGGCCGGTGCCACCGCCGACCCGGTCAAGGACTACCTGAAGCAGATCGGCAAGGTCCCCCTGCTCAACGCCGAGCAGGAGGTCGAGCTCGCCAAGCGCATCGAGGCCGGTCTGTTCGCCGAGGACAAGCTGGCGAACTCCGACAAGCTGGCCCCGAAGCTCAAGCGCGAGCTGGAGATCATCGCCGAGGACGGCCGGCGCGCCAAGAACCACCTGCTGGAGGCCAACCTCCGTCTGGTGGTCTCCCTGGCCAAGCGCTACACCGGCCGCGGCATGCTCTTCCTGGACCTGATCCAGGAGGGCAACCTCGGTCTGATCCGCGCGGTGGAGAAGTTCGACTACACCAAGGGCTACAAGTTCTCCACGTATGCGACCTGGTGGATCCGCCAGGCCATCACCCGCGCGATGGCCGACCAGGCCCGCACCATCCGTATCCCGGTGCACATGGTCGAGGTCATCAACAAGCTCGCGCGCGTCCAGCGCCAGATGCTCCAGGACCTGGGCCGTGAGCCCACCCCGGAGGAGCTGGCCAAGGAGCTCGACATGACCCCCGAAAAGGTCATCGAGGTCCAGAAGTACGGCCGTGAGCCGATCTCCCTCCACACCCCCCTGGGTGAGGACGGCGACAGCGAGTTCGGTGACCTCATCGAGGACTCCGAGGCGGTCGTGCCGGCCGACGCGGTCAGCTTCACGCTTCTGCAGGAGCAGCTGCACTCCGTCCTGGACACGCTCAGCGAGCGTGAGGCGGGCGTGGTCTCCATGCGCTTCGGTCTCACCGACGGTCAGCCCAAGACCCTCGACGAGATCGGCAAGGTCTACGGTGTCACGCGTGAGCGGATCCGTCAGATCGAGTCCAAGACCATGTCGAAGCTGCGTCACCCGTCGCGCTCGCAGGTTCTGCGCGACTACCTCGACTGATCCTGGGGCATCACCCACCGCGACGGTCGATGACAGTCGATCCTTTAAGGGCCCGGTTCCTCTTCGGAGGGGCCGGGCCCTAGGGCTTCCGGATGCGCGGACGCTCTTCCGGGGTGACGCTGGGTAGGCAAATAACTCCGCTGTGTCGGGAGAGTGTGTATGCGCGCCCTGAGGTACCCGCTGGCCGCGGCCGTCGTGCTGCTGTTGGCGGCGGTCCCCGGCCCGCCGGTACGGGCGGTGGACCGCGGGGTCGTCGGGGGTCAGGTCGTGAAGGTGTCCGACGCGCCCTGGATGGTGGCTCTGGCGAGCCGGGACCGGTTCGGCGGCGTACGGTCCGGGCACTTCTGCGGCGGGGCCCTGGTGGGCCGTACAACGGTTGTGACCGCCGCGCACTGTCTGAGCCGTGAGGTGCTCGGGGTCGATGTGGCGGAGGCCAGGGACCTGCGGGTGATCACCGGGCGGGACGATCTGCGCGGCAGTGCGGGCACGGAGATGCCGGTCCGCGCCGTCTGGGTCAATCCGGATTTCAACATGGAGACCAACGCCGGGGACGTGGCCGTCCTCACCCTGGCGGAGCCGGTGCCGGCCGCGCGCGCGATCCCCATGGCGCCGACGGGCGACGCGGCGTACGAGCCGGGTACGGCGGCCGGCGTCTACGGCTGGGGTGATCTGACCGGCAACGGCACCTATGCGCAGACGCTGCGGGGTGCCCGGGTGCTCGTGCTGGCCGACGCGCTGTGCCGGCAGGCATATCCGGGCGGGCCGGAGGGCACGTACCAGCCCGCGACGATGCTCTGCGGCGGACTGCCGCTGGGCGGGCGGGACGCCTGTCAGGGCGACAGCGGGGGACCGCTGGTGGCACGGGGGCGCCTGGTGGGGCTGGTGTCCTGGGGGAGCGGCTGTGCCCAGCCGGGGCGTCCGGGCGTCTATACGCGGATCTCGGCGGTGGCCGCACTGGTGCGGGCGCACAGCGCCGACGCCCTGCCGGAGAAGGCTCCTCCGGCGCGGCAGCCGCCTCTTCCGCCGGCCACCTCACAGCCCAGCGCGCCGCCGGTCCGGCAGCCGCACGCGGCGCTGCGGCCCCATCACCGGGGAGCGAAATGAGCCAGCCCGGGGCGCTGCGACCGTCCGTGGTCGGAGGAGGGTACGAGAGCGGGCGGCCTCCCCGGTGGGGGAGCCGCCCGCGGCTGTCCAGCCCTGGATGGCGGGACCTCGCTCGTCGTGGGATGCGATGTGTCAGCGTTCCGCTGCGGACTCAGCGGTCCTCATCGGACGCGGACGCCGGGACGGCGGTGAGCCGCTCCGTCTCGTCCTGTATCTCCGCGGCGATCTTCTTGAGTTCTGGCTCGAACTTGCGGCCGTGGTGGGCGCAGAAGAGCAGTTCACCGCCGCTCATGAGAACGACGCGCAGGTAAGCCTGAGCGCCGCACCGGTCGCAGCGGTCAGCGGCCGTCAGCGGGCTCGCGGGGGTCAGAACAGTAGTCACGTCGCCTCTTCTCTAGCTCGACGAGCTGTCGTACCAGGGTCAACATCCAACCAGGCCGAAAACGTTCCCGCTCGTGGCTTTTCCTCGAAACTTCCTTCCGAGTGAGCCGGATCTTGACGTTTGGCGGCGAATGAGCCGTATTGCGTGGGCTTACGGTTTCACGTCGCTGGGGGATCGTCCTCCCGGCCGGCTTGCCGGGTTGTTCTTGAGGACGTGCCCGGAGCCTAAATGGTTCATGCCTCGAAGGGAACGTGATGTGCACGTCACCCCATCGGGGTATCGAACACGTGATCTAATCTCGATGAGGGCGGTTGTTCCCGAGGGTGGCGGCACAAAGGCTCTACCAGGCCTCGGTACCCTCTGAACGGCAACCGAGCCACCCATGTGCCCGCAGTCGGGGCAGACAAGAAATTCAGCGAGGAGCGAACCGCGTGACCGCCGAGACGTCCGTGCCGTCCACCGCATTGCTGACCGGGGCAGACCGGGACGGATCCAACTACACCGCGCGGCACCTGCTCGTCCTCGAGGGCCTGGAAGCCGTCCGCAAGCGGCCCGGCATGTACATCGGGTCGACGGACAGCCGTGGCCTGATGCACTGCCTCTGGGAGATCATCGACAACTCCGTCGACGAGGCCCTGGGCGGCTACTGCGACCGCATCGAGGTGATCCTCCACGAGGACGGCTCGGTGGAGGTCCGGGACAACGGCCGCGGCATCCCCGTGGACGTCGAGCCCAAGACCGGCCTGTCCGGCGTCGAGGTCGTGATGACCAAGCTGCACGCGGGCGGCAAGTTCGGCGGCGGTTCGTACGCCGCCTCCGGCGGTCTGCACGGCGTCGGCGCCTCCGTCGTCAACGCGCTGTCGTCGCGGCTGGACGTCGAGGTCGACCGGAACAGCCGGACGCACTCGATCAGCTTCCGCCGCGGTGTCCCCGGCATCTTCACCGAGTCCGGCCCGGACGCCCCCTTCGACCCGGCCAACGGCCTCCTCAAGGGCAAGAAGGTCCCCAAGACCCGCACCGGCACCCGCGTGCGGTACTGGGCGGACCGGCAGATCTTCCTCAAGGACGCCAAGCTCTCCCTGGAGAACCTCTACGGCCGTGCCCGGCAGACGGCGTTCCTGGTGCCGGGCCTGACGATCGTCGTCCGGGACGAGCGCGGTCTCGACGGCCAGGAGAGCACCGAGGAGACCTTCCGCTACGACGGCGGCATCAGCGAGTTCTGCGAGTACCTCGCCCAGGACAAGGCCGTCTGCGACGTGCTGCGGCTGAGCGGCCAGGGCACCTTCAAGGAGACCGTGCCGGTCCTCGACGACCGCGGCCACATGACCCCCACCGAGGTCACCCGTGAGCTCGGCGTGGACATCGCGCTGCGCTGGGGCACGGGCTACGACGCCACGGTGAAGTCCTTCGTCAACATCATCGCCACCCCCAAGGGCGGCACGCACGTGGCCGGATTCGAGCGGTCGATCACCAAGACCGTCAACGAGGCGCTGCGCTCGACCAAGCTGCTGCGGGTCGCCGAGGACGACGTCGTCAAGGACGACGCCATGGAGGGGCTCACGGCGGTCGTGACCGTACGGCTGGCGGAGCCGCAGTTCGAGGGGCAGACCAAGGAGGTGCTGGGCACCTCGGCCGCCTCCCGGATCGTGGCCAACGTCGTCGCGAAGGAGCTCAAGGCCTTCCTGACCTCCACCAAGCGCGACGCCAAGCAGCAGGCCCGGGCCGTGCTGGAGAAGGTGGTGGCCGCCGCCCGCACCCGCATCGCGGCCCGCCAGCACAAGGAGGCCCAGCGGCGGAAGACGGCGCTGGAGTCCTCCTCGCTGCCGGCCAAGCTCGCCGACTGCCGCAGCGACGACGTCGAGCGCAGCGAGCTGTTCATCGTCGAGGGCGACTCGGCGCTCGGCACCGCGAAGCTCGCGCGGAACTCCGAATTCCAGGCGCTGCTGCCGATCCGCGGCAAGATTCTCAATGTCCAGAAGTCGTCGGTCTCCGACATGCTCAAGAACGCCGAGTGCGGCGCGATCATCCAGGTGATAGGAGCCGGTTCGGGCCGTACCTTCGACATCGACGCCGCGCGGTACGGGAAGGTCATCTTCCTCGCCGACGCCGATGTGGACGGCGCGCACATCCGCTGCCTGCTGCTCACGCTGTTCCAGCGCTACATGCGGCCGATGGTGGAGGAGGGCCGGGTCTTCTCGGCGGTGCCCCCGCTGCACCGGGTGGAGCTCACCCGCCCCAAGAAGGGGCAGGACAAGTACATCTACACCTACTCCGACAGCGAGCTGCGGCAGACGCTGCTGGAGCTGGACCGCAAGGGCGTTCCCTACAAGGAGGGCATCCAGCGGTACAAGGGTCTCGGTGAGATGGACGCCGACCAGCTCGCGGAGACCACGATGGACCCGCGCCACCGCACCCTGCGGCGGATCAACATCAGCGACCTGGAGGCCGCGGAGCGCGCCTTCGACCTGCTGATGGGCAACGAGGTGGCGCCGCGCAAGGAGTTCATCACCAACTCCGCCGCCACGCTGGACCGCTCGCGCATCGACGCCTGACCGTCCCCTCCTGCCTTTCCCCCCTTTCCCCGCCTCTTCCCACAGCCTCCCCGGCCCCGCGCCGCAGCGGCGCACGCCATCACCCGATGGTGTGAACGTCCGCTCGTGCGCGGGGCTGGATCTTTCCGGTCTGTCCATTCTTGGGCACGCGGCCAACGGGGTCGGCGACCAAGGAGAGTTCTGTGAGAGAGAGCGACGGGCGCGCTGGTGTAACGGTTCAGCGGACGGCCGGGGCGGAGCGGGCACGGGACGCGGCCGGCATCTACCGGGAGGTCCAGCGCAGCGCGGCGTTCCGGGAAGTGCGCCGCCGCTACCGCCGCTTCGTCTTTCCCGCGACCGCCGCGTTCCTCGGCTGGTACCTGGCGTATGTGCTGGCGGCGACCGCCGCGCCGCGGATGATGGCCCGGCCCGTGGCCGGCGCGCTCAATGTGGCGATGGTCGCAGGTCTCGCCCAGTTCGCCACGACCTTCCTGCTGACCTGGGCCTATGCCCGCCACGCCCGGCTGCGCCGTGACCCGGCGGCGATGGAACTGCGCTGGGCGGTCACCCTGGAGACACTGCAGGGCGGCGGGCGGGAGCGGCGGCTCGCGCTCACCGCCGGCCCGGCGGGCGAGAGCGGCCCGGAGCGGGGCCGGGGTGAGACCCGGTGACCGGCTCCCATCAGGGCCTCGCGCTCCTCCTCTTCTGTGCCGTCGTCCTCGGCACGCTCGCCATCGCCACCTGGGCGGGGCGTGAACGGCAGGGCTCGCCCGAGGAGTTCTACGCGGGAGGACGGCTCTTCTCGCCCCTGGAGAACGGTTTCGCCATCGCCGGCGACTATATGTCCGCCGCTTCCTTCCTCGGTATCTCCGGCCTCATCGCCCTCTACGGCTACGACGGAATGCTCTACTCTGTCGGCTTTCTCGTCGCCTGGCTCGTCGTGCTGTTCCTCGTCGCCGAACTCGTCCGCAACTGCGGCCGGTTCACCCTCGCCGACGTACTGGTCGCCCGGCTGCGCGAGCGCCCGGTGCGTACCGCCGCCGGCATCTCCTCCATCACCGTCTCCGTCCTCTACCTCGTGGCCCAGATGGTCGGCGCGGGCAGCCTGGTGGCCCTGCTGCTGGGCGGCACCGGCGAGCGGGCCCGCGGCTGGACGGTGGTCGTCGTCGGCGCCCTGATGGTCGTCTACGTCACGCTCGGCGGAATGCGGGCCACCACCTGGATCCAGATCGTCAAGGCCGTGCTGCTGACGGGCGGCACGATCGCGCTGACCGTCCTCGTGCTCGTCCGCTTCCACGGCGACGTCGGCGCACTGCTCACCACGGCGGCCGACCGCAGCGGCCACGGCCGTGACTTCCTCGCGCCCGGCCTGAAGTACGGCCACGACCTGACCTCCCGGCTGGACTTCATCAGCCTCGGTCTCGCGCTCGTGCTGGGCACCGCGGGGCTGCCGCACATCCTCGCGCGCTTCTACACCGTGCCCACCGCCCGCGCCGCGCGCCGGTCGGTCGTCTGGTCCATCGCCCTCATCGGCGGCTTCTACCTGATGACCATCGTCCTCGGCTTCGGCGCGGCGGCGGTGCTCGGCAGCGACGCGGTGCGCGCGAGCGGCCCGGCCGGGAACACGGCCGTGCCCCTGCTCGCCCTGGAGCTGGGCGGCGGCGCCGGCTCCACCGGAGGAACGATCCTGTTCGCCGTGGTCGCCGCCATCGCCTTCGCCACCATCCTCGCCGTCGTCGCCGGGGTCACCCTGGCCTCCTCCGCCTCGGTCGCGCATGACCTCTACGCCACGCTGAGCCGCCGCGCGAGCCGTACGGCCCCGACGCGCCGCGCCCGGCCGGGCCGCGGCCCCCGCGGCGAAGTCGCCGTCGCGCGGCTGGCCGCGGCCGGCACCGGACTGGTCGCCATCGGGCTCGGGCTGCTCGCCCAGAACCTCAACGTCGCCTTCCTGGTCGGCCTCGCCTTCGCCGTCGCCGCCTCGGCCAACCTCCCGGTGCTGCTCTACTCGCTCTTCTGGGGCCGATTCACCACCCGGGGCGCCGTCTGGTCGGTCTACGGCGGGCTGATCCCCGCCGTAGCGCTCGTCCTTCTCTCCCCGGTCGTCTCCGGCACCCCCGACGCGATCTTCCCCGGCGCCGACTTCCGGCTCTTCCCCCTGGAGAACCCGGGCCTGGTCTCCGTGCCACTGGGTTTCCTCGCCGGCTGGCTCGGCACCGTCACCTCGCCCGAACCCGCCGACGAGGCCGGCTACGCGGAAGCCGAGGTGCGCTCCCTCACCGGCGCCGGGGCCGCCTGAGCCGGGGACGGCGGTGCCGCACGGCGGCGGGCACGGTATGGCCGGTTCCGGGCGGGCGGAAGCCCGGCCACCGGCTTACGCCCGGGAGAAAGCCGGTGATAGACGTGTGGCACACCCAGCGAAGGAGTCACTCATGCGCAAGCTTGCCGCACCGTTCGCCACCCTCCTGCTGACCTGCGCGGCAGCCCTCACCTTCAGCGCCCCCGCCCACGCCGCCCCGCAGGCCCCGGAGATCGCGGTGGCCACGACATGTCCGGACGTCTGCGCCACGGTGTACGAGCCGGTGCGCTGCAGATTCTCGGACGGTTCCACGGGAACGTTCAGCAACAAGTGCTTCGCGACGATCCACGCCTGCAACCGGGGCATACAGATCGTGAGCTGCGCCCGTATCTGACCGATCGCCGCCCGGAAGCGGTCAGTTACGCCCCGACCAGGCGTAGCGGTGCTCCGGGCGGCCCGTTTCGCCGTACTTGAGCGTCAGGCTGAGCCGGCCCGACTCCTCCAGCCGTTTGAGATACCGCTGGGCCGTCGACCGGCTCAGCCCCGACCGCTGCGCCACCTCGTGCGCCGACAGGGGCCGCGCCGCGTCCGACAGGACCCGCCGGATCAGCTCGGCGGTCGGCGCCGAGTGGCCCTTGGGCAGGGGCGTGGCGGCCGAGGCCGTGCGCAGGGCGCCGAAGATCCGGTCGACCTGGTCCTGCTCCGCCTCCTCGGCGCCCTCGAACGTCCGGCGCAGCCGCGCGTACGCCTCCAGCTTCACCCGCAGGCCCGCGAAGGAGAACGGCTTCACCAGATACTGCAGGGCGCCGTAGCGCATCGCCGTGCGTACGGTCGTGATGTCGCGGGCGGCGGTGACCATGATGACGTCCGTGTGATGGCCCAGCTGCCGGACGCGGCGGATGAGCGACAGGCCGGTCTCGTCGGGCAGATAGTGGTCGAGCAGCATCAGATCGATGCCGCCGCGCTCCAGCAGCGCCAGTGCCTGCGCCGCGTTGTGGGCGGTGGCCCGTACCCGGAAGCCGGGCACGCGGGCCACGTACGCCGCGTTGATCTCGGCGACGCGGAAGTCGTCGTCCACGACCATGACCTCGATCACCTGCTCACTCCTTCGAGGGATCGTGAGGCGTGCGGTGCCCGGCCCGCCGGACGCAGCGCCTCCGGCAGTTCCACCGTGAACACCGCTCCACCGCCTTCCCGTTCCGTCACCCGGGCCGAGCCGCCGTACCGTTCGGCCAGCCGCCGCACGAGCGAGAGGCCCAGGCCCCGGGGCCGGTGCGGGGACTCGGCCTTCTTGGTGGACCAGCCGTCGGCGAACACCAGCTCCCGCGCCTCGGCCGGCACGCCGGGGCCGTTGTCCGAGACGCTCACCACGGCCGTGGTGCCCACCGTGCGCACGTCGACCTCCACGAACGCGTCCGCGCGGTGCCGGCCGGCCGCGTCGAGCGCGTTGTCGACGAGGTTGCCGAGGACGGTGACCAGGTCCCGCGGGTCCACCACCCCGTCGGGCAGGTGCGTGCGATCGCTGACCCGCAGGGCCACGCCGCGTTCCGCCGCGACCGCGCTCTTGCCCACCAGCAGCGCGCTGACCAGCGGTTCGTGCACCCGCTCGGTCACCTGCTCGGCGGTGGCCCGGTGGGCACCCGTCACTTCCGCCACGAACTCGACGGCCTCCTCGTACAGTTCCAGCTCCAGCAGCCCGACGATGGTGTGCAGCCGGTTGGCGTGCTCGTGGTCCTGGGCGCGCAGGGCCTCGGTCAGCCCGCGCGTACCGTCCAGTTCCCGGCCGAGCTGCTCCAGTTCCGTACGGTCGCGGAGCGTGGCCACGGTGCCGCCGTCGGCGGTGTCCATCCGGTTGGCGACCAGCACCCGGCCGTCCCGGACGGTCAGCAGGTCCGTGCCCGTCACGCGCCCCGCCAGGACGTCCGTGGTCCGGCCGGGCGGCAGGACCGCGTCCAGCGGCTGCCCGATGGCGTCCGGCCCGAGGCCGAGCAGGCGCTGGGCCTCGTCGTTGACCAGCCGTACGCGGCCGCGCCGGTCGAGCGCGACGACGCCCTCGCGGATGCCGTGCAGGATCGCCTCGCGCTCGTCGAGGAGCGCGGAGATCTCGGAGAGTTCGATGCCGTGGGTGCGCTTGCGCAGCCGCAGCGAGACGGCGAAGGCCGCCAGCGCGCCGGCCGCGAGCGCGGCACCGGCGTACACGAGCAGTCCGGGCAGGGCGTGCAGCAACACGTCGCGTACGTCGTCGTAGGCGATGCCGACGGAGACGGCGCCGACGATGGCTCCCTCGCCGTCGCGCAGGGGCACCTTGCCGCGGGCGGAGCGGCCGAGGGTGCCGTTCTCGATGCCCGTCCACTCGTGCCCGCTCAGGGCGGCGCCGGGGTCGGTGCTGACGTGCCGGCCGATCTCGGCGGGCGTGGTGTGGGAGTGGCGGATGCCCTGGGTGTCGACGACCACGACGTAACTGGCGTCCGTGGCCCGGCGGATGCGCTCGGCGGCCACCTGGACCGGGCCGTCGGGGACGGGCCGGCCGGCGAGGACGTCGTGGGCGATGCCGGGCTGGGCGGCGGTGGCCTGGGCGATGGCCAGCGCCCGGTGCTCGGCCTGCTCGTCGAGCTGGGCGCCCAGCGGCCGCAGGAAGAGCCCGGCGGTGAGGGCGATGACGCCCGTGGTGATCAGGAGCTGGACGGAGAGGACCTGCGCGAAGACGCGCCGGGGCCACCAAAGGCGCATGCGTGTCCCTTTCGTCTTCGGTTCGTCGTCCGGGGCCGCCGGCCGGCGCGAACGCCCGTCACCGACGAACGGCGGCCCGCCACCAGCACACAAGACCGCTGCATGATCACGAACGCCGTCGATGTGAACCGAACGTAGCCGGACGATGGCCTCTTGTGTCGCCCCCGTGTCGTATTTGTTGTTCTATCGCGAGCAAAACGAGCAGAACAGGCTTCGTGCGCTCAAGCCGCACAGCGCTCACAAGACTGCCCCTGTGGCCTGCGCCACTCCTAACCTCCAGCACCGGTTGCCCCGCACCGGACCGCGGGGCCGAACACCGAAGACCCGGGCACCGGAGGCGGACGGATGAACAGCGGCACCCCACGTGATACCTCCCCGGACGCGCCCTCGGGTGGTGTGGCGGCCATCGAACTGCGGGGTGCGAGCAAGGTGTTCCGCACGCCCTCGGGGGCGGCGCACACGGCCGTGAGGGACCTCGATCTCACCGTGGCCCGGGGCGAGTTCGTCGCGGTCGTCGGCCCGACCGGATGCGGGAAGTCCACGACGCTCACCCTGGTCAGCGGCCTGGAGGAGCCCACCGAGGGCGAAGTCCTCGTCGGCGGCGAGGCGGTGAGCGGCATCAGGCCCGACGTCGGCTTCGTCTTCCAGCAGGACGCCGTCTTCCCCTGGCGCACGGTGCTCTCCAACGTCATGGCCGGGCCACGCTTCCGCGGCGTGCCCAAGGCGCAGGCGCGCGAGCGGGCCCGCGACTGGCTCGGACGGGTGGGGCTCGCCGCGTTCGAGGACCGCTATCCGCATCAGCTCTCCGGAGGTCAGCGCAAGCGCGTGGCGCTGGCGCAGACCTTCGTCAACGAGCCGGAGATCCTCCTCATGGACGAGCCGTTCTCGGCGCTCGACGTGCAGACCAGGGCGCTGATGTCGGACGAGCTGCTGGAGCTGTGGGGCGGCGGCACCGCCTCCGGCGCCACCTCCGCCGCCTCCGTCGTCTTCGTCACCCACGACCTGGAGGAGGCCATCGCGCTCGCCGACAAGGTCGTGGTGATGACCGCCGGCCCGGCCACCGTCAAGCAGGTCTTCCCGGTGGACCTTCCCCGGCCGCGCAAGGTCGAATCCGTGCGCCTGGAGCCGCAGTTCATCGAGATCTACCGGGAAATCTGGTCCTCCCTCGGCGAGGAAGTCCGCATCACCCGCGAGAGGGGTGCCTCACGTGTCGCTTGAGTCCGCCGAGTCACTTGTTGCCACCACCGCACTGAAGGTGGGCAAGAACCGGACCGAGAGCCGGGCGAAGGCCGCGCGCAAGCGCCGGTTCGCCGTCCTCGGCGCCCGCGTGCTGCTGCTCGTCGCACTGCTGACCGCCTGGGAGGTCATGGCCCGCACCAAGACCATCGACCCCTTCAACTTCTCGATGCCCTCGAAGATCTGGGACCAGATCGCGCAGTGGACGATGCACGGCACCACCCAGGGCTCGCTCGGCGAACAGGTCTGGTACACGCTCTACGAGGCCCTGATCGGCTGGGGCGTCGGCGTGAGCGCCGGCGTGGTGCTGGGCATCGTGCTGGGCCGCGTGCCCTTCCTCGCCGATGTCTTCGGCCCGTACATCAAGGTCCTCAACGCGGTGCCCAGGATCGTCCTGGCACCGATCTTCCTGATCTGGTTCGGCCTGGGCCCCGCCTCCAAGGTCGCCTCGGCCGTGGTCCTGGTCTTCTTCCCCGTCTTCTTCAACGCCTTCCAGGGCGCCCGCGAAGTGGACCGCAATCTCGTCTCCAACGCCCGCATCCTGGGCGCCAGCAACCGGCGGGTGACGCTCCAGGTCGTCGTCCCCTCCGCCACCTCCTGGATCTTCACCAGCCTGCACGTCAGCTTCGGCTTCGCCCTCATCGGAGCCATCGTCGGTGAGTTCATCGGCGCGGAGAAGGGCATCGGCCTGCTCGTCGCCCAGTCCCAGGGCACGTTCAACTCGGCCGGCGTGTACGCGGCGATGGTCATCCTCGCCGTCGTCGCCCTCCTCGCCGAGGGGCTGCTGACCTTCCTGGAGAAGCGGCTCTTCCGCTGGAAGCCCGCCGCGCGCGGCGGCGAGCGCTGACCCTCCCCACCACCCGACCCTCACCCCCCACTCCACCGTAAGGAACGGATCATGCGTACGTTCGGCAAGATCGCCAAGGTCTCCGCAATGGCCGTCGCGGGGGTGATGTGCCTGTCCCTCTCCGGATGCGCCGACGACTCCTCGGCCGGCAACGCGGGGAGCGAATCGCTCGAGGGCGACACCGTCAAGATCATGGTCGGCGGCCTGGACAAGGTCATCTACCTGCCCGCGGTGCTCACCCAGCGACTGGGCTACTTCGAGAAGGAAGGCGTGCGGGTCAAGCTCCTGAGCGAGCCCGCGGGCGTGCAGGCCACCACCGCGCTGGTCTCCGGCGACGTCCAGGGAGTCGTCGGCTTCTACGACCACACGCTCGACCTGCAGGTCAAGGGCAAGCAGGTGGAGTCCGTGGTCCAGCTGGCCCAGACGCCGGGCGAGGTGGAGATCGTCTCCAAGCAGGCCGCGTCCGGCCTCGCCTCGCCCAAGGACTTCAAGGGCAAGAAGCTCGGCGTCACCGGGCTCGGCTCCTCCACCGACTTCCTGACGAAGTACCTGGCGGTCAAGAACGGCGTCCAGGTCAGCGACTTCACGCCCGTCGCCGTCGGCGCCGGCCAGACCTTCATCTCCGCCCTCGAGAAGGGGGCCATCGACGGCGGCATGACCACCGACCCGACCGTCGCCCAGATCCTCGCCAAGGACCTCGGCAAGGTGCTCGTCGACATGCGGACCCCCGAGGGGTCCAGAGCCGCGCTCGGCGGTCTCTACCCCGCGTCGAGCCTGTACATGAACACCGAGTGGGTCAACAGCCACAAGGAGACCGTGCAGAAGCTCGCCAACGCCATGGTCAGGACCCTGAAGTGGATGTCCGAGCACACGCCCGAGGAGATCATGGAGCAGATGCCCGCCGACTACGCCAAGGGCGGCAAGGAGCTCTACGCGAAGGCCATCGAGAACACCCTGCCCATGTTCACCAAGGACGGCGTGATGCCCGCCGACGGGCCCAAGACGGTCCTGGAGGTCCTCAAGTCCTTCAACCCCAACCTCAAGAGCGCCTCGGTGGACCTCGGCAAGACCTACACCACCGAGTTCGTGAAGAACGTGAAGAAGAAGGGCTGACGGCTCCGCGGGCCGCGGAGCCCGCGGTTCACGACAGTGCGGTGATGGCGGACACGTCCATGCGGGAGGGCGTACCGAGCGCCATGCCACAGGTCTCGGGGCGGGGCGGCTCCGCCGCGCCCTGGCCGACCTCGACCCGCCAGGCACGCCCGTCGGTGTGCGAGACGGTCACCGTCCAGCGGGGCGCCGCTCCCTCGGTCGCGGTGACGTCCAGGGCGTCCGCGCCCTCCTCGCCGGTCAGGGCCCGCACCGCCAGCTCGGCGGCCTGGCCGGGGCGCTCCCACGCCGAGCGGCCCCGGCAGTTGGCGGTGGCGACGCGGCCGTCGCGCGCCGCCTCCAGCGCCTCCTTGACGGCCTGTGCGGTGGCCCGCCCGTAGGTGTAGCCGTAGGGCAGCACGAACAGGGTCGGCGCGAAGCGGTGACCACCTATATGGGTGACCTCCCAGACCTCGTTACCGCCCGCGGCGGCCAGCTCCGCGGCGAGGGGACGCCCCAGGAGCGCACAGCAGCGGTCGCGCTTGCCGTTGGTGCACACCACGGCGAGCGGATCGCCGTCGTACTCCTCCCACAGCCCGGCGTGCTCGCCCGCGCCCAGCGCCGCGAGGTCCAGCTCCAGCAGCGCCGCGGGGTCGGGGAGCACGGTCGTACGGATCCAGGAGCGGCCCGGCGCGGTGTGCGCGACGAAGACCTGCTGCGCGGACGGCCCGTGGCAGTCCGCGTGCCGTCCCGGGCGGCGGATCAGCGCGACGCGTACGCCGGTGCCCGCGGCCGCCCGCTCCAGGGCGCGGCCGACGGCGGGGTCGAGATGGCTGGAGGTGAGGGCGTCGCTGCCCCACGGGCCGGGCTGCTCGATCAGCAGCCACGTCCGCGCGGTCGCGGCGGTGCCGGCCAGCGGCTCGGTCAACAGGCGGGAGGCAGTCGCGCACGTGCTCACGTAGGTAAGCCTAACCTGACCGGTGACGGTGTCGCGCGCGGAACCGCGCCGAGCGGGTGCGGCGGGACGGGCGCCCGGGGCCGGTGGGTCACGCGCCCCTATCCTGGGGCGGGCGAACGACCCGCCCGCCCGACGATGGAGGCGCCTCCCTTGGCCAAGCGACAGATCCCGGTCATCGTCCTCGCCGGCTTTCTGGGCTCCGGCAAGACGACCCTGCTCAACCACCTTCTCGGGCGGAGCGGGGGCAGCCGGATCGGGGCGATCGTCAATGACTTCGGCAGCATCGAGATCGACGCCATGAACGTCGCCGGACAGGTCGACTCCATGGTCTCCCTCGGCAACGGCTGTCTGTGCTGCGCCGTCGACACCAGCGAGCTGGACGGCTTCCTGGACCGGCTGGCCCGCCCGGCGGCCCGGATCGACGTCATCGTCATCGAGGCCAGCGGGCTCGCCGAGCCGCAGGAGATCATCCGGATGATCCTGGCCAGCGACAACAAGGCCATCGTCTACGGCGGCCTGGTCGAGGTGATCGACGCCGCCGAGTACTCCGCCACCCGGGCGCGCCACCCGGAGATCGACCGGCATGTGGCCATCGCCGACCTCGTGGTCCTCAACAAGGCCGACCGGATCGGGGACGAGGCACGCGAGGGCCTCACCGCGACGCTCGCGGAGCTCGCCCCCGGTACGCCCGTCGTGAGCGCGTCCTACGGGCGCGTCGACCCGGACCTGCTGTTCGACCGCAAGCCCCGGGAGGAACGGAACGAGGCGATCCGCCAGCTGTCCTTCGAGGACCTGTGCGCGGGGGACGAGGAGGACGACCACCACGGCCACCTGCACGCCGCGTACGAGAGCGTGGAGTTCATATCCGACGACCCCATGCACCCGCGCCGGCTGATGGAATTCCTCGACAGCAGGCCCGAGGGGCTCTACCGCATCAAGGGCTTCGTCCACTTCGGCGTGGCCGGGCACAGGAACAAGTACGCGGTCCACGCCGTCGGCGACTTCCTGCGCTTCTACCCCTCGCCATGGGCGCGCTCCGAGAAGCGCGCCACCCAGCTCGTCATGATCGGCAGCGGCATCGACGCCCGGTCCCTGCGGGACCGGCTCGACGCCTGCCGGGACACCGACCCGCCCGCCGAGGGGGAGGACGCCGACCACAGCATGTGGGGCGTCCTGCGGTACGCGCAGTCCTGAGCCGGCCGGCGGGCCGGCCCGGACCGCGCACCGGGCCCGCGACCTACACCGGCCCCGCCACCGAGGCCACCGCCTTGGGCAGCGGCGTGCCCGAACCGTCACGGCGCGGGTCGGCCGCCGGCAGCTCGACGGGCGTGCCGTTCGCGGCCGCGGCGCGGGCCGGGGCGGCGCCCGCCCAGGCCAGGACCAGGCAGTCCTCGCCCTTGAGGAACCGCTGGCAG
This sequence comes from Streptomyces sp. NPDC046261, assembly GCF_040646235.1. NCBI lineage: Bacteria > Bacillati > Actinomycetota > Actinomycetes > Kitasatosporales > Streptomycetaceae > Streptomyces > Streptomyces sp. NPDC046261. The sequence goes on from NZ_JBEYZU010000011.1 coordinate 97,912, forward strand.
CGCACGCCGCCCGTCGCCCGGCCCTTGCGCGGGTACTGGTCGAACGGCGTCAGCTTCGCCGTCGCCTCCGACGCCGCCCCCGGCAGACCGCCGCGGGCCCCGGCCACCGTGAAGACCACCGCGTCCTCCGCCGGGTCGACGGCCGTGAACGAGATGACCTTGGCGCCGGACGACAGCTTGATGCCCGCCATGCCACCCGCCGGCCGCCCCTGCGGGCGCACCTGGGACGCCTGGTAGCGCAGCAGCTGGGCGTCGTCGGTGACGAAGACCAGGTCCTCCTCGCCCGTCCGCAGCTCGACCGCGCCGACGATCGCGTCGCCGTCCTTGAGGGAGATGACCTCCAACTCGTCCTTGTTGGCCGGATAGTCGGGGACCACGCGCTTGACGACGCCCTGCTCCGTGCCGATCGCCAGGCCCGGCGAGGACTCGTCCAGCGTCGTCAGGCAGACCACCCGCTCGCCGTCCGCCAGGGACAGGAACTCCGGGACCGGGGCGCCACCCGACAGGTTCGGGGCGGCCGCCGTCTCCGGCAGCTGCGGCAGGTCGATCACCCGCAGCCGCAGCAGCCGCCCGGCCGACGTGACCGCGCCCACCTCGCCCAGGGCCGTCGCCGGCACCGCCGAGACGATCACGTCGTGCTTGACGCGCTTGGTCTCGCCCGCCCCCGGCGGGAACGGCTCACCCGTGGCCGTACGGGCCAGCAGCCCGGTGGAGGAGAGCAGCACCCGGCACGGGTCGTCCGCGACCTGCAGCGGAACCGCGGAGGCCGGGGCGCCCGCCGACTCCAGCAGCACCGTGCGCCGGTCGGTGCCGAACTTCTTCGCCACGTCCGCCAGTTCGGACGAGACGAGCTTGCGGAGCTCGGTGTCGGACTCCAGGATCCGGGTGAGCTCCTCGATCTCCTTGTTGAGCTTGTCCCGCTCGGACTCCAGCTCGATCCGGTCGAACTTCGTCAGGCGGCGCAGCGGGGTGTCGAGGATGTACTGCGTCTGCACCTCGGAGAGCGAGAAGCGCTCCACGAGTGACGCCTTCGCCGCCGCCGCGTTCTCACTCGATCGAATGATTCGGATGACCTCGTCGATGTCGACGAGCGCCACCAGCAGACCCTCGACCAGGTGCAGCCGGTCCTGCCGCTTGCCACGCCTGAACTCGCTGCGCCGGCGCACCACCTCGAAGCGGTGGTCGACATAGACCTCCAGCAGCTCCTTGAGGCCCAGCGTCAGCGGCTGGCCGTCCACCAGCGCGACGTTGTTGATGCCGAAGGACTCCTCCATCGGCGTCAGCTTGTACAGCTGCTCCAGCACGGCCTCGGGGTTGAAGCCGTTCTTGATCTCGATGACCAGACGCAGGCCGTGCGAGCGGTCGGTGAGGTCCTTCACATCGGCGATGCCCTGCAGCTTCTTCGCGCCGACCAGGTCCTTGATCTTGGAGATCACCTTCTCCGGGCCGACCGTGAAGGGCAGCTCGGTGACCACCAGGCCCTTGCGGCGGGCGGTCACGCTCTCCACGGCGACGGTGGCCCGGATCTTGAAGGTGCCGCGGCCCGTCTCGTACGCGTCGCGCACCCCGCCCAGGCCGACGATCCGGCCGCCCGTGGGCAGGTCGGGGCCCGGGATGTACTTCATCAGCGTGTCGAGATCGGCGCCCGGGTGCTTGATCAGGTGCCGGGCGGCGGCGATGACCTCGCCGAGGTTGTGCGGCGGCATGTTCGTCGCCATGCCGACCGCGATCCCGGTCGTGCCGTTGACCAGCAGGTTCGGATACGCGGCCGGGAGGGCGACCGGCTCCCGCTCGCTGCCGTCGTAGTTCGGCGCGAAGTCGACGGTGTCCTCGTCGATCGACTCCGTCATCAGCGACGTCGCCGCCGCCATCCGGGCCTCGGTGTACCGCATGGCCGCCGGCGGGTCGTCGTTGCCGAGCGAGCCGAAGTTGCCGTGCCCGTCCACCAGCGGCACCCGCATGGAGAACGGCTGCGCCATGCGCACCAGGGCGTCGTAGATCGAGGCGTCGCCGTGCGGGTGGAGCTTTCCCATCACCTCGCCGACGACCCGGGCGCACTTCACATACGAACGCTCGGGGCGCAGCCCCATGTCGTTCATCTGGAACAGGATGCGGCGCTGGACGGGCTTGAGACCGTCCCGGGCGTCGGGCAGGGCCCGGGAATAGATGACCGAGTAGGCGTACTCGAGGAAGGAGCCCTGCATCTCGTCGACGACGTCGATGTCGAGGATGCGCTCCTCGAACTCTTCCGGCGGCGGGGTCTTCGTGCTGCGGCGGGCCATCGCGGCTGCTGCTCCTTCGATCGATTGCCGAGGCGGGTCTGACGCCGACCATTGTGGACCGCTCCACTGACAACCCCTACCGCGACCCGTCCGGGACGGGTACGACCGGTCGGGAACTTCGCCAGATGTCAGCGCGCTTGCATACAGTGACAGCACTGTTCATCACGCGAGTCGTCGCGAGGCACCGCGAGATCTCAAGAGATCGAAGGGACGTACATGCCCATGGGTCACACGGCCACGCAACAGGCCGGTTCCGGCGGCCTGACAGCGACCGAGCACCGCCTGGCCAATGGCCTCCGGGTCGTGCTCTCCGAGGACCATCTGACCCCTGTCGCGGCCGTCTGCCTCTGGTACGACGTCGGCTCGCGGCACGAGGTCAAGGGCCGCACGGGCCTCGCCCACCTCTTCGAGCACCTGATGTTCCAGGGCTCGGCGCAGGTCAAGGGCAATGGCCACTTCGAGCTGGTGCAGGGCGCCGGCGGTTCGCTCAACGGCACCACCAGCTTCGAGCGCACCAATTACTTCGAGACCATGCCGGCCCACCAGGTGGAGCTGGCCCTGTGGCTGGAAGCCGACCGGATGGGCTCGCTGCTCACCGCGCTCGACGACGAGTCCATGGAGAACCAGCGCGACGTCGTCAAGAACGAGCGCCGCCAGCGGTACGACAATGTGCCCTACGGCACAGCCTTCGAGAAGCTGACGGCCATGGCCTACCCCGACGGCCACCCGTACCACCACACGCCGATCGGCTCCATGGCCGACCTGGACGCCGCCTCCCTGGAGGACGCGCGCGCCTTCTTCCGCACGTACTACGCGCCCGGCAACGCCGTGCTCGCGGTCGTCGGCGACATCGACCCCGAGCGGACGCTCGCCTGGATCGAGAAGTACTTCGGGTCCATCCCCTCCCACGACGGCAAGCAGCCCCCGCGCGACGGCTCCCTGCCCGACACCATCGGCGAGGAGCTGCGCCAGGTCCTGCTCGAGGAGGTGCCCTCCCGTGCGCTGATGGCCGCCTACCGCCTCCCGCACGACGGCACCCGCGAGGCCGACGCCGCCGACATCGCCCTGACCATCCTCGGCGGCGGCGAGTCCTCCCGCCTGCACAACCGTCTGGTCCGCCACGACCGCACGGCCGTCGCCGCCGGCTTCGGCCTGCTGCGCCTGGCCGGCGCCCCCTCGCTCGGCTGGCTGGACGTCAAGGCGTCCGGCGGCGTCGAGGTGAGCGCGATCGAGGCCGCCGTCGACGAGGAGCTGGCCCGCTTCGCCGTCGAGGGGCCGACCCCGCAGGAGATGGAGCGCGCCCAGGCCCAGCTGGAGCGCGAGTGGCTGGACCGGCTCGCCACCGTCAGCGGCCGGGCCGATGAACTGTGCCGCTTCGCCGTCCTCTTCGACGACCCGCAGCTCGCCCTGACCGCCGTGCAGCGCGTCCTGGAGGTCACCCCCGAGGAGGTGCAGGCCGTCGCCAAGGCCCGGCTGCACCCCGCCAACCGGGCCGTGCTGGTGTACGAGCCGACCTCACCCCAGTCCGACGGCGACGCCGACCAGAACGAAGAGGAGACGGACCGGTGAGCGACGCCGCATCCGCCAGCACCACCACCGCGACGATGGAATTCCACCCGCAGCCCAAGCCCGGGCAGGCCACCCCCTGGGCGTTCCCGGCCCCCGACCGCAGCCGGCTGTCCAACGGCCTCACCGTGCTGCGCTGCCACCGCCCCGGCCAGCAGGTCGTCGCCGTCGAGATCAGCCTGGCCGCGCCCCTGGAGGCCGAGCCCGAGGGCCTGGACGGGCTGGCCACGATCATGGCGCGTGCCTTCTCCGAGGGCACCGACAAGCTCAGCGCCGAGGACTTCACCGCCGAGCTGGAGCGCTGCGGCGCCACCCTCGACGCGCACGCCGACCACCCCGCCGTGCGCCTGTCCCTGGAGGTCCCGGCCTCCCGGCTGGCCAAGGCCCTCGGCCTGCTCGCCGACGCCCTGCGCGCCCCGGCCTTCCCCGCCGACGAGGTCGAGCGCCTCGTGAACAACCGGCTGGACGAGATCCCGCACGAGCTGGCCAACCCCGCCCGCCGGGCCGCCATGGCGCTGTCCGCCGAGCTCTTCCCGGCCGACTCCCGGCTCTCCCGCCCCCGCCAGGGCAGCGAGGAGACCGTCAAGCGCATCGACGCCGCCGCCGTGCGCGCCTTCTACGAGGACCACGTCCGCCCCGCCACGGCGACGGCCGTGATCGTCGGCGACTTCACCGGCATCGACCTCGACCAGGCCCTCGCCGAGTCCCTCGGCGCCTGGACCGGCTCGAGCGCCGAGCCCCGGCCCGTCCCCGCGGTCACCGCGGACGACACCGGCCGCGTCGTGATCGTGGACCGCCCCGGCGCCGTCCAGACCCAGCTGCTCATCGGCCGCGCGGGACCCGACCGGCACGAGCGCGTCTGGCCCGCCCAGGTGCTGGGCACGTACTGCCTAGGCGGCACCCTCACCTCCCGACTGGACCGCGTCCTGCGCGAGGAGAAGGGCTACACCTACGGCGTCCGCGCCTTCGGCCAGGTGCTGCGCTCGGTGCCCCCGGCCCAGGGCGCCACGGGCACGGGCATGCTCGCCATCAGCGGCTCCGTGGACACCCCCAACACCGGTCCGGCGCTCGAGGACCTGTGGACGGTGCTGCGGACGCTGGCCGCGGAGGGCCTGACGGAGGCCGAGCGTGACGTCGCCGTGCAGAACCTGGTCGGCGTCGCACCGCTGAAGTACGAGACGGCGGCGGCCGTCGCGGGCACCCTCGCCGACCAGGTCGAGCAGTACCTGCCGGACGACTTCCAGGCGCGGCTGTACGAACGCCTGGCGGAGACCGGCACGGTGGAGGCCACGGCGGCCGTCGTCAGCGCGTTCCCGGTCGACCGTATGGTCACCGTCCTCGTCGGTGACGCCGCCGAGATCCTCGAGCCGGTCAAGGCGCTGGGCATCGGCGAGGTGACCGTCATCCCCGCCTGACGGACGGAGCTGCCTGACGGAGGTTCAGCCGCCGTATTCCCGTACTCCGTGCCGGATATGAGCGGACAAGAGAGGCGCGTGAGCCCGATGAGGCACACGCGCCTCCCTTATGTCCAATTTCATGCAGTGGTTGCACGTTGGTCGTGTGGCGTAGGTCATAAAAGCCCCGTTCTGTTTGCCGTTCGAATCCGACGCGGATTAGCGTCAGGGCGGCAGTCCGTCAGATCGGAGCCGCAACCGCGGTCCCGGGCAGCCATCGCCGAGTCCCCGAGGCACCAGCCAAGGGGAGCCGGGGACCCAAACGTCCCTGGGGTGAATCGGGTCCCTTTCACGAGGGAGCCGTAGGAGACCTTCCTGCTCCGAACCCGTCAGCTAACCCGGTAGGCGAGAAGGAAGGAAAGGATCGCCCAGGCATGGGTAAGCACCGTCGTCCGAGTCGAGCCGCGCGTGTCAGCGCCAATGTGGCGGGCATAGCCACCCTCACCGCCGCGGGTGTGGTCGCCGGCGTCGCCGCCCCGGCCTTCGCCTCCACCGACGACGGCCACCGCACCGAGGACACCGGCCTGACCCAGGCCATCGTCATCGGTGACGTCATGGCCGACAACGTCGACGCCCAGGCCGAGACCCAGCGCAGCGCCGCCGACGAGGCCGCCATCCGGCTCCAGGCCGAGGCCACGGCCAAGCAGAAGGCCGCCGAGGCCAAGCAGCGCGCCGAAGAGGCCAAGCGCAAGATCGAGGAGGAGCGCGCCGCCAAGGAGCGCGCCGCCCGCGACGAGGAGCGCAAGCGCCTGGGCACGTACGTGAGCCCGATCGACAGCTCCTACGTCTCCACCTCCTACAAGGCCTCCAGCGGCCTGTGGTCCTCCGGCAGCCACACCGGCATCGACATCCACGCCGAGACCGGCACCTCGGTCCGCTCGGTCGCCGCCGGCACCATCGTCGAGGCCGGCTGGGGCGGCGCGTACGGCAACAACGTCGTCATCAAGCACAACGACGGCACGTACACCCAGTACGCCCACCTGTCGTCCCTCGACGTCTCCGTCGGCCAGACGGTCACCCCGGGCCAGCAGATCGGCCTCTCCGGCGCGACCGGCAACGTCACCGGCCCGCACCTGCACTTCGAGGCCCGCACCGGCGCCACCTACGGCTCCGACATCGACCCGATCGCCTACATGAGCGCCCACGGCGTCAGCCTGTAGAACGCGTCGCGGCACCACTCTTCGCGCAAGGCCCCGGCCCCACGGCCGGGGCCTTCGCGTTTGGCCAAAAGATATCCATGAATCGGCGGACCCATCGGAAATCCCACCCGGTTGCCATAGAGTCACTGAACGGGCGTCAATCGGCCGTGATACACGGGGGTTAAGTCATAAGTCGGAGGTACACCCATGCGGGGCCGTACGTGAACGGCGATGACGAGGTAGTGCACAAGAGGGGCGGTATTTCCGCGCACGCCGTGTGCACGGCGATCCGCGACGACATCGTCTCCGGCACCTTTCCACCCGGCAGCAGGCTCATCGAGGAACTCCTGGCACGCCGTTACGGCGTCTCCCGGGTGCCGGTGCGCGAAGCGCTGCGCACCCTGGCCTCCGAGGGCTTCGTGACCACCCGGCGGCATGCCGGCGCCTGTGTCGCCGAACCCACCGAGCGCGAGGCCGCCGACCTGCTCGACGTCCGCGCCCTGCTGGAGCCGCTGGGCGCCGCCCGGGCCGCCCAGCGGCGTACCGAGGCTCATCTGAAGGTCCTGCGGGGGCTGGTCCGCCTCGGCCAGGAGCGCGCGCGTACGGGCCGCGCCAGTGAATTGCGTCCGCTGGGCGAGTGGTTCGACGAGACCCTCGCCCAGGCGTCCGGCAGCCCCAGCCTGGCGGCGCTCCTCACCCAGCTGCGGCGCAAGATCGCCTGGGTGTACGCGGCCGAGCCGCCGGTCCGGCCGCTGGAGAGCTGGCAGGCGTGCGGGGCGCTGGTGGACGCGGTGGCCCGCGGGGACGCCGAGCGGGCGCGGAACCTGGCCGTCGCCCGGGCCGGCCGTTCGCCCGGGACATTCCGGCAGTGGCGGCCCGCGGACGCGAACCGGATGCCGGGCCCGAAACAATCCGTCAACACGGCGGGCGCGCGTTCTTAACAATGAGCCGCTATCCGTGTGCGAATAGCGGCGGGTAATTCACGGGCATTCCCGCTGACAACGCGGGCGGCGCGGACAACGGGGCCGCGGCTGCCTCGAGTCGGCCGCCGCGGCCCCGTCGCACACACCCGCGGTATACGGAGCGGGCCCGGTGGATCAGACGGTCTCGGGAAGCTCCTCGAGCCCCTCGGCGACCAGCTTGGCCAGACGGTCGAGCGCGGCCTCGGCACCGTCCGCCTCGGTGGCGAGGACGATCTCCTCGCCACCCTGGGCGCCCAGACCCAGCACGGCGAGCATGGACGCGGCGTTGACCGGGTTGCCGTCGGCCTTGGCGATCGTCACCGGGACGCCGGCGGCCGTCGCCGCACGGACGAAGATCGACGCGGGCCGGGCGTGCAGGCCCTCGGCCCAGCCGACGTTTACGCGGCGCTCAACCATGGTGTTGCCCTTCAAGTCGATATTGGTTGTCTAGACCATTGTCGCACGGGGCGCGCGATGCCCCTGCGCGCGACCGCTCAGGCCCGGATGGGGCCGTCCGGCCCGCGACCAGGGGCCGCACGCCACCACCCGCTGTCGGTGGACGGCCTTACGCTGGCCCCATGCAGACGCCGTCCGAGCATGCGTACCCGGCCCACTGGGAAGCCGATGTCGTGCTGCGCGACGGGGGCACCGCCCAGATCCGCCCCATCACGCCCGACGACGCCCAGCGCCTGGTCAGCTTCTACGAACAGGTCTCGGACGAGTCCAAGTACTACCGCTTCTTCGCCCCCTACCCCCGCCTCTCCGACCGGGACGTGCACCGCTTCACCCACCACGACTACGTCGACCGCGTGGGCCTGGCCGCGACCGTCGGCGGCGAATTCATCGCCACCGTCCGCTACGACCGCATCGACGGCCACGGCATGCCCGCCTCCGGCCCGGCCGAGGAGGCCGAGGTCGCCTTCCTCGTCCAGGACGCCCACCAGGGCCGCGGCGTCGCCTCCGCCCTGCTCGAGCACATCGCCGCCGTCGCCCGCGAGCGCTCCATCCGGCGCTTCGCCGCCGAGGTGCTGCCCGCCAACACCAAGATGATCAAAGTCTTCACGGACGCCGGCTACACCCAGAAGCGCAGCTTCGAGGACGGCGTCGTCCGCCTGGAGCTCGACCTCGAACCCACCGACGCCTCCCTCGCCGTCCAGCGCGCCCGCGAACAGCGCGCCGAGGCCCGCTCGGTGCAGCGCCTGCTCGCCCCCGGCTCCCTCGCCGTCGTCGGCACCGGCCGCGAGCCCGGCGGCCTGGGCCGCACCGTGCTGCGCAACGTCCTGGCCGGCGGCTTCACCGGCCGTACGCACGCGGTCAACCGGGCCTTCCCCGAGGACCTTTCGGTGCTCGAGCCCGAGGGCGTCCCCGCCCACCGCTCCGTCCTCGCGATCGAGGACCCCGTGGACCTCGCCGTCATCGCCGTGCCCGCCGAGCAGGTGCCCTCGGTCGTCGCCGACTGCGGCGAACACGGCGTCCAGGGCCTGGTCGTGCTGTCCGCCGGATACGCCGAGAGCGGGGCCGAGGGCCGCGAGCGGCAGCGCGAGCTGGTCCGCCAGGCCCGCTCGTACGGCATGCGCGTCATCGGGCCCAACGCCCTCGGCCTGATCAACACCGCCGACGGCGTCCGGCTCAACGCCTCCCTCTCGCCCGAGCTGCCGGCCGCCGGCCGGGTCGGGCTCTTCAGCCAGTCCGGCGCGATCGGCATCGCCCTGCTGGGCGGGCTCCACCGGCGCGCGGCCGGCCTGGTCGGCATCTCCACGTTCGTCTCCGCCGGCAACCGCGCCGACGTCTCCGGCAACGACTTCCTGCAGTACTGGCACGACGACCCGGACACCGACGTCGCCCTGATGTACCTGGAGTCCATCGGCAATCCCCGGAAGTTCGCCCGCCTGGCGAAGCGCACGGCGGCCCGCAAGCCGCTCGTCGTGGTCAAGGGCGCGCGCCACGGCTCCGCCGCGCCGGCCGGGCACGCCGTGCCCGCCCCGCGCATCCCCGACGCCACCGTCTCCGGCCTGCTGCGGCAGGCCGGCGTCATCCGGGTCGACACGGTCACCGAGCTGACCGACGCGGGCCTGCTCCTCGCCTCCCAGCCGCTGCCGGCCGGCCCCCGCGTCGCCATCCTCGGCAACTCCGCGTCCCTCGCCCTCCTCACCTACGACGCCTGCCTCACCGACGGGCTGCATCCGCTGATGCCGCGCGACCTGACCACCGCCGCCGCACCGCGGGACTTCCGCGCCGCCCTGGCCGAGGCCCTCGCCGACCGGGCCTGCGACGCCGTCGTCGTCACCGCCATCCCCTGGGTCGGCGAGGCCACGGCCGCCGACCTCGCGGACGCCCTCCGCCAGGCGGTCGCCGACGCGCCGGCCGCCAAGCCGGTGGCCGTCGTCCACCTGGAGATCCCCGGCCTCGCCGAGGCCCTCGCCGCCCCGCCCCACCGGCCCCCCACCCCGCCCGGGCCCACGGACGAAACGCCCCCCGCCGTCCGCATCCCCGCCTACCCGGCCGCCGAGCGGGCCGTCCGCGCCCTCGCCGAGGCCGTGCGGTACGCCCAGTGGCGGCGGCAGGCCGCCGACCCCGGCCGGGTGCCCGAGTACGACGACATCGACGAGGCGGGCGCCGCCGCCGACATCGACGTGCTGCTCGAGGCGCACGGCGCGACGGCGCCCCGGGCCGTGACCCTCTCCGCCGCCGACACCCAGCGCCTCCTGGCCCGCTACGGCATCGCCGTGCTGCCCGCGCTGCCCGCCGCCGACCCCGACAGCGCCGTCCGGGCCGCCGGCCGGCTGGGCTACCCGGTCGCCCTCAAGCCCACCGCACCCCACCTGCGCCACCGCGCCGACCTCGGCGGAGTCCGCCTCGACCTCGGCGGCGAAGCCGAACTGCGCAGTGCCTACGCCGAGTTGACCGAGCTGCTCGGCAAGCCCGAGGAGATCCGCCTCGTCGTGCAGTCGATGGCCCCCCGCGGCGTCGACACCGTCGTCCGGGCCACCATCGACCCGGCCGCCGGAGCCGTGCTGTCCTTCGGGCTGGCCGGCGCCCCGTCCCTGCTGCTCGGCGACACCGCCCACCGCCTCGTACCGGCCACCGACCGGGACGCCGCCGAGCTCATCCGCTCGATCCGCACCGCGCCCCTGCTGTTCGGCTGGCGCGGCTCCACGCCCGTCGACACCCCCGCCCTGGAGGAGCTGCTGCTGCGGGTGTCCCGGCTGGTCGACGATCACCCCGAGGTCGTGGGCGCCGACCTCGAGCCGGTGATCGTCGCCCAGCACGGCGTGCACGTCCTGGGCGCCTCCATACGGCTCGCCCCACCGCCGGCCCGCACCGACCTCGGCCCGCGCAGCCTGCCCCCGTACTGAGCGCCCCGCCCGGGGATCGGCGGCAGACGGGCCCCGTACGCCCCGTAGGATGGGCGTATGGCGAAGACCGGTACGACGACCCAGGGGCTGCGCGCGGCCATCGAGCGCAGCGGCTACTACCCGGCCCTCGTGGCCGAGGCGGTGGAGGCCGCCGTGGGCGGGGAGCCGGTCGTGTCGTACCTGGTGCACCAGGAGACGACGTTCGACTCCAACGAGGTGCGCCGCCATGTGACGGTCCTCGTCCTGACCGGCACCCGATTCATCGTCAGCCACACCGACGAGCAGGCCGCCGACGGCACGTCGCCGTCCCCGTACGCCACCACCTCCACCGAGTCGGTCAAGCTCGACCGCATCTCCTCGGTCGTGCTCAGCCGCGTCGTCGCCAACCCCGAGGCGTACACCCCGGGCACCCTGCCCCGCGAGGTCGTCCTGACCATCGGCTGGGGCGCGGTCTCCCGCATCGACCTGGAGCCCGCCGCCTGCGGCGACCCCAACTGCGACGCCGACCACGGCTACACCGGCTCCTCCACGGCCGACGACCTGAGCCTGCGCGTCAGCGAGGCCGGCGACGGCCCGGACACCGTGCGGCAGACCCTCGCCTTCGCCCAGGCGCTCTCCGAAGCCACCGCGGCCACGGCGGCGACCACCCGCTGATGACCGGATACCCCCCGGGCCCCACGGCCGCAGGCTCCGCCTGGCACGATCCGGCCCCGCTCGACCCCCGCTCCGCCCCGCTGCCCCGCTACGGCACCGGCTCGCTCGCCGACCTGCTGCCCACGGTCGCGGCGGGCATGGGCGTGCCCGGGCTCGGCTCCGGCATGGAGCTGGCGCCCGCCGACCGCGTGTGCGTCTTCCTGATCGACGGCCTGGGCTGGGAGCTGCTGCGCGCCCACCCCGCCGAGGCACCGTTCCTGCACTCCCTGCTGCCGAGCTCGATGAACGGCACCGGCGCCCCCATGACCGCGGGCTTCCCCTCGACCACGGCGACCTCCCTCGCCTCGGTCGGCACGGGCCTGCCGCCCGGCGCCCACGGCCTGGCCGGCTACACCGTGGCCGACCCCGCCACCGGGCAGCTGATGAACCAGCTGCGCTGGCGCCCGTGGACCGATCCGCACGCCTGGCAGCCCTACCCGACCGTCTTCCAGCTCGCGGACGCCGCCGGGGTCGCCACCTGCCAGGTCTCGGCCCCCGACTTCCAGCACACCCCGCTGACCAAGGTCGCGCTGAGCGGCGGCACCTTCCACGGCCGGCTCTCCGGCGAGGAACGGATGGACCTGGCCGCCGACCGGCTCGGCGCCGCCGACCGCTCCCTCGTCTACACCTACTACAGCGAGGTCGACGGCAAGGGCCACCGCTTCGGCGTGGACTCCGAGGAGTGGCGCGGCCAGCTGATGTACGTGGACCTGCTCGCCCAGCGCCTGGCCGAGCAGCTGCCGCCGCGCTCCGCCCTGTACGTCACCGCCGACCACGGCATGATCGACATCCCGTTCGACCCGGAGTCGCGCATCGACTTCGACGAGGACTGGGAGCTGCGCGCCGGCGTCGCGCTCCTGGGCGGCGAGGCCCGGGCCCGGCACGTCTACGCCGTGCCCGGCGCGGCGGCCGATGTGCTGGCCGTGTGGCGTGAGGTGCTCGGCGAGCAGATGTGGGTCGCGGGGCGCGACGAGGCGATCGAGGCCGGCTGGTTCGGCCCGCCCGGCGAGGGCGTCGACGACCGGGTGTACGGGCGCATCGGCGACGTCGTCGCCGCCGCCCGGGACGACGTCGCGATCATCGCCACCGAGACCGAGCCGAACGAGTCGACCATGGTCGGACTGCACGGCTCCATGACGCCCGTCGAGCAGCTCGTGCCGCTCCTCGAAGTCCGCTCCTGACACACCGCCTCGCGCATCTCCCCGACTCCGCCCTACGAACGAAAGGCATTGGCTTTCCCATGCCCGAGCTGGTGTTCTTCTCCGGAACCATGGACTGTGGAAAGAGCACCCTCGCTCTGCAGATCGAGCACAACCGGTCGGCCCGCGGCCTGCAGGGCCTGATCTTCACCCGCAACGACCGCGCGGGCGAGGGCAAGCTGTCCTCCCGGCTCGGCCTGGTCACCGACTCCGTCGAGGCGGGGGAGGGGTTCGACTTCTACGCGCACGTCGTCGGGCACCTCTCGGCGGGCGGCCGCGCCGACTACGTCATCGCGGACGAGGCGCAGTTCCTCACCCCCGAGCAGATAGACCAGCTGGCCCGGATCGTCGACGACCTCGAACTCGACGTCTTCGCCTTCGGCATCACCACCGACTTCCGCACCAAGCTCTTCCCCGGCTCCCAGCGGCTGGTCGAGCTCGCCGACCGCATCGAGGTGCTGCAGGTCGAGGCGCTGTGCTGGTGCGGGGCGCGGGCCACGCACAACGCCCGTACGATCGGCGGACAAATGGTCGTCGAGGGCGCGCAGGTCGTCGTCGGTGACGTCAACCAGCCCGAGACCGTCGTCGGTTACGAGGTGCTGTGCCGCCGCCACCACCGCCGCAGGCTGACGGCCGCCGCCGCCCGTGCCGCCGCGCTGTCGCCCGACGTGCTGCCGGTGGATCCCGAGGAAGGGCTAGACGAGGCGCGCTAACGGCCCGTCCGCCGCAGGGTGAAGGCCGCGCCCTCGGGGTCGGCGACCGTCGCCGCCCGGCCGGCCGGCGTCTCCCGCGGGCCGCTCAGCACACGTCCGCCCAGCTCGGCGACGCGCCGGACGGTGGCGTCCACGTCCGCCACCTCGAAGTACGTCATCCAGTGCGGGTGGAGCAGCGAGGGCCCGGCACCCCGGATCGAGGCGACCGGACGGCCGTCGACGTGCAGCGTGAACACATCGCAGTCCACGGCTCCGGCCACCTTCGTCTCGTAGCCGAAGAGGGCGCGGTAGAACTTCAGCACCGCGGCCGCGTCATGGGTCACCAGTTCGTGCCAGACCGGGGTGCCCTCGGTGCCGGGCGTGCCCGTCGGGCGGGGACCCAGCAGCCGCTTCCCCTGCCAGACGCCGAAGGGCGCCCCCGCCGGGTCCGTGGCCAGCACCAGGCGTCCCGCCTCCTCGGCCGCCAGCGGCCCCACCCCGACCGTGCCACCGGAGCAGCGGATCCACTCCGCGCACACGTCCGCGTCGTCGCTCGCCAGATAGGTGGTCCACGCGTTGGGAAGTTGACGATCGGCCGGCAGCTCGCCGATCCCCGCCACATTGCGGCCGTCGAGCGTGGCTCGGACGTACGGCCCCAACTGGCGTGGACCGGGGCTGTAGTACGTCCAGCCGAACAGACTGCCGTAGAACTCCTTGGTCGCCTCCAGGTCGTGCACCAGGAGACTCGTCCAGCAGGGAGTGCCCGGTGTGTCGTGCCGGGTCTCCTCCTCGCCGGTCTCGGAGGATCCCCATACCTCGGTCATCGTCAGTCGTCTCCTCGGACCCTCGTGGTGGCCGCGCGTCCCGCTCCGGGCGCTCGGGGGGTGGTACAGGGCGGTGCCCGACCAGATGTTTGCACCACCTGTCGTGAGACGCCCCCCGGCCGCGCCGGACTTCCTGGGTTCCCGCAGGAGAATGCCCGCTTTCGCGTTCCGCTTCCCTGCCCGCGTCATTGCCGTCCAGTATCGATCAGCATCGTGGCGTCTGGCCAGGGGGCCGTTCGGCGCAATGCCGACTACGCCAGGATGGGGGCATGGATGCCATCATCACCGCACAGCAATGGGCGAGCGTGTCGGACGGCGAACGACCGCCGACGCTCCTTGACGTTCGCTACCGGCCCGGGGGCCCGCCCGGCCTGCCGCAGTACGAGGCCGGGCACCTGCCCGGCGCGGTCTACGTGGACCTGGAGAGCGCGCTCGCCGCTCCCGCGGGGCCGAAGGGCCGTCACCCGCTGCCGGACGACGCGGTGTTCGGCGCGGCGATGCGGCGTGCCGGGGTCCGCTTTGACCACCCGGTCGTCGTCTACGACGACGGGCTGGGCTGGGCCGCCGCCCGCGCCTGGTGGATGCTGCGCTGGGCGGGCCACCCGGACGTACGGGTCCTCGACGGCGGGCTCGCCGCGTGGACGGCGTCGGGCGGGCGGTTGACGCCGGAGGTGCCGCCCGTGACGGAGGGCGACTTCGTCCCGGCCCCGGGGGCGCTGCCGCTGCTCGACGCGGACGGCGCTGCCGAACTGGCGCGCCGGGGGCTGCTGCTGGACGCCCGGGCGGGGGAGCGGTACCGGGGCGAGGTCGAGCCGCTCGACGCGGTGGCCGGGCACATCCCCGGGGCCGTCTCCGCGCCCACGACCGACAATGTGACCGCGGACGGGTGCTTCCTGCCCGCCGGGGAGCTCGCGGCGCGGTTCGCCGGCCTGGGCGCGTCGGACGGTGTCGAGGTGGGCGTCTACTGCGGCTCGGGGGTCTCCGCGGCGCACGAGGTGCTGGCGCTGGCGATCGCGGGCATTCCGGCGAGCCTGTACGTGGGTTCGTGGAGCGAATGGTCGTCCGATCCGGCACGTCCGGTGGCGACGGGTCCGCAGCCGGGCTGACGGGCTGCCGGAAGAGAACCTCACGCGCCGGACGACTCCCTGGAGCCGTCCGGCGCGTGAGGGCACGTCAGCGCCGGCTAGTCCTGTTTCTTGCGGCGGGTGCCGAAGACGATCTCGTCCCAGCTCGGGACCGCCGCGCGGCGGCCGGGACGGACGCCGTCCGCCTCGGCCTGACGGTCCGTGGTGCCGATGAGGCGGTCGCGGTGGCCCGCCACCGAGCGTGGCATGAGCACATCGGCGTAGGCGGACCCCGCACTGGCCGCAGGGGCCGGCGGTTCCACGGAATCCGCTTCGTCGCCGGGCGTGTCGCAGGACGGGGCGGGGATCGGAGCCGTGGAGGCGGTGTCCGGCACGACCATGTCGCCCCGGAAGCTGGGCACCGCTTCGAGCAGGCTCGTCAGCGAGTCCCGCTCCTTGGCGGGCTCCTCCGCCGGCGCCTCCTCGGAGGACGCCTCCGGATCGGTGGAGGGGGCGGACGTCTGCCGCTCCCGGTCCAGGGAACGGTCCAGCGGCCGGTCGCGCGGCAGCCGTGCGATGCGCGGCACGAACGGGAAACTCGGCTCGGGCGTGTCGTCGGTCTCGCCGATGAGCGCCCGGGCCTCGTCGTCCAGCGCCTGAACGATCCGGCGCGGCGGGTCGTAGGTCCAGCTGGCCGCGCGCGGCTCACCGGCGGCGCGGTAGACGAGCAGGACCTCCCACGTGCCGTCGTCGCGGCGCCAGGAGTCCCACTGGGCGGTGTCCTTGTCGGCACCGCACAGCAGGAGCCGCTCCGCCACGGCCTCGCCGAGCGGCGGGCCGGTGTTCTCGCCGGGCCGGCGTACGGGCGTCTTACGGGCCCGCTCCGCCATAAAGGCGCGCTCGGCGAGGACGGGGCCCTCGAAGCGCCGGACCCGTTCCACGGGAATGCCCGCGAGCTGCGCGACTTCCTCCGCCGACGCACCGGCCCGGATACGGGCCTGGATGTCGCGGGGGCGGAGGTGGCTCTCCACTTCGATCTCGATCTGGCCGAGACGCGCACGATCGTTGCGCACGGCGGCACGCAGCCGCTCGTCGATGGGAAGCGTGTACTCCGTGCTGTCCGCAGCCTTGAGCACCAGCCGTGTGCCGTCGTTGGAGACTGCCACGACACGCAGTTCGGGCATGGGGACCTCCCGGGTGGTGCCTGCCGACGTCACCTGCGTCGCTGCTTCCGCTAGTCGAGTGTGGCCTGCCCGGGTAGCAGCCTGCCACAACATTGCCGAGTTGACGGGGCCAGAGCCGCCCGGGCCCCTCCCGTTGGGTCCGGTTCGTTCCGGGCGGTCCGGACGGGATATTGGGGCCAGGGCTCGTCACAGTACTCCATTCGGGCCACTGGGGGTGGATCGGCGCGCCAGTGAAGTTCACCCACGACAAGGGAGTTGAAATGCGCCCCTTGTGGCGGAGCGCCTACCCGTGGGTGGTGAGGTTCACACAATCGCCTGATTCGGAACTGTTCGTTAGGCTCGAATGTCTCTTCTGACTACAAGAGGTACCGAAGGGACCAACAGGGGCTGGAGATGGACGACAAACCCGAAAGTGAGGCAAAACCCCAGGGTAAGCGGATTGATCTGAGCGTCGCACAAGTGTCCGGTAGTGCACTGGCGGCGGTGATCGCCGCGCTGCTCGCGGGCAAACTCGGTGTATACGGCACGGTCATCGGTGCCGGTGTCGTCAGCGTGGTGGCCACCACGGGTGGCACAGTTTTTCAACACCTGTTCAAACGTACGGGTGAGCAGCTCCGCGATGTGACGGTCCTGCCGGAGACCCGCGCGCGCCAGGTTCCCGTGCGGGACACGGCCGACACGACGCGCGTGCTGCCGAAGGCCGCGGACCGTACGCAACTGCTGCACCAGGCGCCACAGCCGGGAACAAACCCGGCGCAATCCGAGGCGCACGCCGGTGCGTACACCGGCGCACCCGATCACGCGCACTTCCACGGGTATGCCGAGGACTACACGCCGGGCACGACCCACGGCACACGGTTGCGCGGCTGGAAGCGCCCGTTGCTGGCGGCCGGTGCCGTTTTCGTGCTCGCCATGGGCACGGTGACCGCCGTGGAGCTGGTCTCCGGCTCCAGCGCGGACGGCAGCAAGGACGGCACGACCGTCAGCCGGCTGTTCCAGCCGCAGAAGCAGGAGCAGAAGCAGGACCGGGGCCCGTCGCCCTCGCCGGACTCCGGCCACTCCCCGGACGGCGCCGACGAGCGGACGGGCGGAAGTGACGGCCCGTCGCCGTCCCCGGGCGTGTCGCAGGGCGGCGACGCCGGCAAGCAGTCGCCGGACCCCAGGACCTCCCCGTCCTCCGGCAGCGGTTCCTCGCCGTCGCCGGGCCCCGCGACCCCCACGCCCGGCGCGTCGCCCGGCGGGGACAAGGGCGCGGACGACGGCAAGGGCACCACCACCGGCGGCCAGGGCGCGGGCGGCACCGCGGGCGGTCAGTCCGCACCGCCGCCGGGCCAGAACGCGGCGGCGGGCACGGGCGCGGGCACCGGCACGACCACCGGCACGACCACCTGACCGGCCGCCGGCGGTCTCACTCCCCGAGGACGCGCCGCAGGTAGTCGTTGCCGAACACGCGGTGCGGGTCCAGCCGGTCCCGCACCGCGAGGAATTCCGCGAAGCGCGGATAGACGCCGGCCAGATACCCCGCGTCACGGCTGTGCAGCTTTCCCCAGTGCGGCCGGCCGCCGTGCGCCGTCATGATCTGCTCGGCCGCGGTGAAATACGCCCGGTGCGGCGTCCCTCTGTACATGTGTACGGCCACATAGGCGGTGTCCCGCCCGGACGCCGTGGACAGCGGGATGTCGTCCGCCGGAGCCGTCCGTACCTCCACGGGGAAGGCGATCCGCAGCCGCTTGCGCTCGATCGCCGCCCTCAGCTCCCGCAACGCCGCCATGGCCGCCTCGCGCGGCAGCGCGTACTCCATCTCCAGGAAGCGCACCCGGCGCGGGCTGGTGAAGACCTTGTACGGGACGTCGGTGTAGGTACGCGCCGACAGGGCGCGGGCGGCGAGGGCGGCGATGCCCGGAACGGCGGCCGGGACGGCGCGGCCCACCGCACAGGCGGCCCCGAAGACGCCGTTGGACAGCAGTTCGTCCTCCACCCAGGCGCCGACACGGCCCATCGGCGCGGCGGGGCCCGCGCTGCGGTTGTTGCGCTTGGTGGTGCAGTTTTCGGTATGCGGAAACCAGTAGAACTCGAAGTGCTCGTTCTCAGCGACGAGCTGGTCGAACTCCGCCGTCACCCGGGCGAGCGGCATCGGTTCCTCCCGGGCCCGCAGCAGGAACTCCGGCTCCACCGCGAAGGTGATCGCCGTGATCACGCCCAGCGCGCCGAGGCCGACCCGGGCCGCCGCGAA
This sequence comes from Streptomyces sp. NPDC046261, assembly GCF_040646235.1. NCBI lineage: Bacteria > Bacillati > Actinomycetota > Actinomycetes > Kitasatosporales > Streptomycetaceae > Streptomyces > Streptomyces sp. NPDC046261. The sequence goes on from NZ_JBEYZU010000011.1 coordinate 116,560, forward strand.
GACCTCCGGGTTCTGCCGGGCCGAGCACGTCAGTACCGAGCCGTCGGCCGTCACCAGCTCCAGGCCGGTGATCTGGGCGGCGATCGACCCCGAGTCGCGGCCCGTGCCGTGGGTGCCGGTGCTGACGGCCCCCGAGACCGTCTGCTCCATGATGTCGCCCATGTTCGTCAGCGACAGACCGTGGGCCGACAGGCTGTGGTTGAGGTCCTTGAGCGTCGTGCCCGCGGCGACCGTCACGGTGCCGGCGGCCCGGTCGACCGCACGGATGCCGGTCAAGCGTTCGGGGCGTATCAGCAGCCCGTCCGTGGCGGCCGCCGCCGTGAAGGAGTGGCCGGTGCCGGCCGCCTTGACCCTCAGGCCGTCCGAGGCGGCACGGACGACCGCCTCCGCCAGTTCCCGCGCCGTGGCCGGTGCCACCGACCGCGTGGGACGGGCGGTGACGTTGCCCGCCCAGTTACGCCACGCAACTCTCGTTCTTGTCCTCGTCGTCGCCGACATCAGTGCCAACCCCCACCCGCTCCGGCGCCGGCCGGAGCCGGCGGTACCCGAGGAACGCGCCGGCGGCCGCGAGCACCCCCGCCACGCCGGGCACCGCGTACCCCGCGGCGGCACCGGCGGCGTCCACCACCCAGCCGGCGGCCGACGAGCCGAGCGCCACGCCGACCGCGAGCCCGGTGCTCGTCCAGGTCATGCCCTCGGTCAGCTTCGCGCGCGGTACGTACTGCTCGACGAGGGCCATCGTCGTGACCATCGTCGGCGCGATGGACAGGCCCGCGACAAAGAGCGCCACGGCCAGGAACGGCAGGTTCCCGACCAGTTGGAGGGGGATCATACTCACGGCCATCGCACAGACGCCCAGAACCCAGCGCCGGGCCGGATCGCCCTTCAGGTGCAGCAGCCCGAAGACCGCCCCCGCCAGGCAGGAGCCCAGCGCGTACACCGCGAGGACCAGGCTCGCCGCGGCCTTGTGCCCTTCCTCCTCGGCGAAGGCCACGGTCACCACCTCGACTGCGCCGAAGATGGCACCGGTGGCCACGAAGACCCCCACCAGCACCTGCAGCCCCGGTGAGCTCAGCGCGGAACCGCCCGCGTGGTCGGTGCGCGGGTGCGGCTTGGGCTCGGTGCGGTGCTGCGCGGTCAGCCAGTAGACGCCGACCGCGAGGAAGCAGGCGGCCAGCAGGGGGCCCGCCTCCGGGAACCACGCCGTCGACAGGCCGATCGACAGGATCGGCCCCACGATGAAGACCACCTCGTCGATCACCGACTCGGCGGAGTACGCCGTGTGCAGTTCGCGCGGGGAGCCCGCGTAGATCGCCGCCCACCGGGCCCGCACCATCGAGCCCACGCTCGGCACGCAGCCCGCGCCCGCCGAGAAGACGAACAACGTCCAGTCCGGCCACCGCTGCTGCGCGCTCACCAGCAGCCCGGCCACCGCCACGAGCGCGATCGCCGTCGCCGGCCGCAGCACCCGGCGCTGTCCCAGCCGGTCGACCAGCCGGGAGACCTGCGGACCGCACACGGCCGCCGACAGCGCCATCGTCGCCGAGAGCGCGCCCGCCAGGCCGTACCGGCCGGTCAGCTGCGAGACCATCGTGACGATGCCGATGCCCATCATCGACAGCGGCAGCCGGCCGAAGAAGCCCGCCGCGGAGAAGCCCTTGGCGCCGGGGGCGGCGAATATCGCACTGTACGGACTGGACAAAGACGGCTCCCAGGATGCTCGGGACAGGGTGACGGGACGAGGGTGCCGTAAGGGATGAAGGTGGCCGATACAGCTTACGTGCGGACGTTCGTGCGACGCACGCGCATTTCCCGGCTGTCACTGCCGGGTGGCAGGATCGGAGCCATGTCGGATCAGCCAGCCCACGCCCCCTATGACGCCCTGTTGTTGCTCTCCTTCGGCGGACCCGAGGGAGCGGACGACGTCGTCCCGTTCCTGGAGAATGTGACCCGTGGCCGCGGCATTCCCCGCGAGCGGCTGAAAGAGGTCGGGCAGCACTACTTCCTCTTCGGCGGCGTCAGCCCCATCAACGACCAGAACCGCGCGCTCCTGAGCGCCCTGCGCGAGGACTTCGCCGCCCAGGGCATGGACCTGCCGGTCTACTGGGGCAACCGCAACTGGGCGCCGTACCTGACCGACACCCTGCGCGAGCTGGTCGCCGACGGACACCGCCGCGTGCTCACCCTGACCACCAGCGCCTACGCCTCCTACTCCGGCTGCCGGCAGTACCGGGAGAACCTCGCGGACGCGCTGGCCGCGCTCGAGGCGGAGGGGCTGCCGCTGCCGCGCGTCGACAAGCTGCGGCACTACTTCAACCACCCCGGCTTCGTGCGCCCCATGATCGACGCGACGCTGGCCGCGCTGGAACGGCTGCCGCGGGACGTACGGGCCGGGGCGCACCTCGCCTTCACCACGCACTCCATCCCGACGGCCGCCGCGGACACCTCCGGCCCCGTCGAGGGCCACGGCGACGGCGGGGCGTACGTCGCCGGGCACCTGGAGGTCGCGCGGATCGTCGCCGAGGCGGTGCGCGAGGAGACCGGCACCGACCGGCCCTGGAGCCTGGTCTACCAGTCGCGCAGCGGGGCCCCGCACATCCCCTGGCTCGAGCCCGACATCTGCGACCACCTGGAAGCCGTGCACGGCGAGGGCGCGCCGGGCGTGGTGATGGTGCCGATCGGCTTCGTCTCGGACCACATGGAGGTCAAGTACGACCTCGACACCGAGGCCACCGCCAAGGCCGCGGAGCTGGGCCTGCCCGTCGCCCGGGCCGCCACGGTCGGGGCCGACCCGCGCTTCGCCGCCGCCGTGCGCGAGCTGGTCCTGGAGCGGGCCGCGAGCGAGCGCGGCGAGCTGCCCGAGCGCTGCGCGCTGGGCGCCCTGGGGCCGTCCCCCGACCTCTGCCCGGTCGGCTGCTGCCCGGCCCGGGCGCCGCGCCCGGCCGCCGCGGGCGCCGACAGTCCGTACGCGTAAGGAGCACCAGCACCGTGAGCGAGACCCTGAAGGCCGAACTCCTGGCCGTGGCCCTGGAGGCCGCGGACCGAGCGGGCACCCTGCTCAGGAACGGCCGCCCCGCCGACCTGGGCGTGGCCGCCACCAAGACCAGCCCCATCGACGTCGTGACCGAGATGGACATCGCCGCCGAGAAGCTGATCACGGAATTCCTCGCGGAGCGGCGCCCGCGGGACGGGCTGCTGGGGGAGGAGGGCGCTCTGAGCGAGGGCACCAGTGGGGTCCGCTGGGTGATCGATCCGCTCGACGGGACGGTGAATTATCTGTACGGCCTGCCGTCCTGGGCCGTGTCCATCGCCGCCGAGATCGACGGCGAGGCGGTCGTCGGGGTCGTCGCCGCGCCGGTGCGCGGCGAGACGTACCGGGCCGTGCGCGGCGAGGGCGCCTTCGCGGGCGACCGGCGGCTGCGCTGCCGGCCCGCGCCCGCCTTCGAGCAGGCCCTGCTCGGCACCGGCTTCGGCTATCTGACCACCCGGCGGGCCGCGCAGGCCGAGGTGCTGCGGTCGCTGCTGCCGCAGGTGCGGGACATCCGGCGCAGCGGCTCCGCCGCGATCGACCTCTGCGACGTGGCCTGCGGCCGGCTCGACGCGTACTACGAGCGGGGGCTCAACCCCTGGGACTTCGCGGCCGGCGCGCTGATCGCCCGCGAGGCGGGGGCGCTGACGGGCGGACGCCCGGGGGAGGCGGCCTCCGGTGAGCTCACGGTCGCGGCCCCCACGGGGCTCTTCGAGGTGCTGCAGGGGCGGCTGGAGGAGCTGGGGGCCTGGCACGACTGAGGTGCGCCGGCCCCGGCCCGTCCGGGCGCTCAGGGACGCAAGGGACACAGAAAACGGCGAACGCCGGGCCGCTGGGTGGGGGGCAGCTGCCCGGCGTTCGGAGGTGGGGCGAGGCCCCGGTCGTGGGGGATCAGGCGGCGCTGATCGGTACGCCGTGTTCGGCGGCGAGGCGGTGGAGGTCTTCCAGCTCCGCCAGTTCGACCTCGGCGAGGTAGTCGTCGCCCGTCCGGCGGGCGTGGTCCAGGTCGGACCGGGTGCTCTCTATGCGCTGCAGGATGCCAGCGGTGAACGCGTCCATGGTTCTGCGCCCCCTCGTCGTGGATAGGCGGCACGGGGGTGTGCCACGGCGAAAACGATCACGTGCGTGGGTATCCGCGTACGCGTATACGTACGGAGAAGCGTGATCGCGGGTGTGCAGACGTCTTCCCCACCCCCGTCCGGGGGGAAACCTGCGATCCCCGAGCAATCCGGAATCCCTTCCCAACCTGGCCAGCGGGCACCCCTTACGGCCGGTTTATCGACATCCGAGGCAGGATGGAGTGACCCACCGGGGTCATCGAAGCCGCCCACAAGGGCTCAAAAGGAAGGACCAGCGCCGTGCGCGTACTCGTCGTCGAGGACGAGCAGCTGCTCGCAGACGCCGTAGCCACCGGACTGCGCCGGGAGGCCATGGCCGTCGACGTCGTGTACGACGGGGCCGCCGCCCTGGAGCGTATCGCCGTCAACGACTACGACGTCATCGTGCTCGACCGTGACCTGCCGGTCGTCCACGGCGACGACGTCTGCCGCAAGGTCGTCGAGCTCGGCATCCCCACGCGCGTGCTGATGCTGACCGCCTCCGGCGACGTCAGCGACCGCGTGGAGGGCCTGGAGCTCGGGGCCGACGACTACCTCCCCAAGCCCTTCGCCTTCACCGAGCTGACCGCGCGCGTCCGGGCCCTGGGCCGGCGGACGACCGTCGCCCTGCCGCCCGTCCTGGAGCGGGCCGGCATCAAGCTGGACCCCAACCGCCGGGAGGTGTTCCGCGACGGCCGCGAGGTGCAGCTGGCGCCCAAGGAGTTCGCGGTGCTCGAGGTGCTGATGCGCAGCGAGGGCGCCGTGGTCTCCGCCGAGCAGCTGCTCGAGAAGGCCTGGGACGAGAACACCGACCCGTTCACCAATGTCGTCCGCGTCACCGTGATGACGCTGCGCCGCAAGCTCGGGGAGCCCCCCGTGATCGTCACCGTGCCCGGCTCCGGATACCGGATCTGACCCGCGATGGCATCCTCCCCCGCCACCCCGGCGCCCCCCACGCCCCCGCAGCCCGGGTCCCGGCAGGACGCGGCCACCCCGCCGAAGCCCACCTGGGACCCCCGCCAGCCGGTCGTGCGCCCCTTCCCGTGGCTGCGCCCGACCATCCGCATACGGCTCACCCTGCTCTACGGCGGGATGTTCCTGATGGCCGGCGTCCTGCTGCTGACGATCATCTATCTGCTGGCCGCCCACGCGCTGAGCGTCGGCAGCGAGCCCCTGATCAAGCTGGTCAACGGCAGCCAGGTCCAGGTGACCCGCAACACCTGCCCGGAGCTGAAGAGCCCCGGCCTCACCGCCGAGCAGGCCAACGGCATCCTCGAAGCCTGCATGCGCGACCAGCGCGCCCAGGCCCTGGGGTCCCTGCTGCGCCGCTCGCTGCTGGCGCTGCTCGGGCTCGCCGTGATCGCGTTCGCCTTCGGCTACGCCATGGCCGGCCGGGTCCTCTCGCCGCTGGGCAAGATCACCCGTACCGCCCGCCGCGTCGCCGGCACGGACCTGACCCGGCGCATCGAACTGGGCGGGCCGGACGACGAGTTGAAGGAGCTCTCGGACACCTTCGACGAGATGCTCGACCGGCTGGAGCGGGCGTTCACCGCGCAGCAGCGCTTCGTGGCCAACGCGTCGCACGAGCTGCGCACCCCGCTCGCGATCAACCGGACGCTGCTGGAGGTCCATCTCTCCGACCCGGGGGTCTCCCCGGAGCTGCAGCAGCTGGGCAAGACGCTGCTGGCCACCAACGAGCGCAGCGAGCAGCTGGTGGAGGGCCTGCTGCTGCTGGCGCGCAGCGACAACGAGATCGTGGACCGCAAGCCCGTGGACCTGGCCGAGGTGGCCTCCCAGGCCCTGGACCAGGCCCGCGCGGAGGCGCAGAGCAAGGGCGTGGAGCTGCGGGGCACCCGCCAGCCCGCGGTCGTCCAGGGCAACGGCGTGCTGCTGGAGCGGATCGCGCTGAACCTGGTGCAGAACGCCGTGCGCTACAACACCCCGGACGGCTGGGTGGAGGTCACGACCCAGGCGCAGCCGGGACAGGCGGTGCTGGTGGTGGAGAACACCGGCCCGGTCGTCCCCGCCTACGAGCTGGACAACATCTTCGAGCCGTTCCGGCGGCTGCGTACGGAGCGTACGGGCAGCGACAAGGGCGTCGGCCTGGGCCTGTCCATCGTGCGCTCGGTGGCCCGCGCGCACGGCGGCCGGATCACCGCGGAGCCGCGCGAAGGGGGCGGCCTGGTCATGCGGGTGGTCCTGCCGACCTGACCCCGGTCCGGGAGTCTGCGAGAATGGGTCGGCCGCAGGTTCGCTTTGGGCGGAATTTTCCCGTTCCGACCGACGCTGTGGCTGTGTGTGTTCAGTCACATGCGCAGACTTCCGGCCATCTACTCTCCGTGACCGAAGAAGCCTCGGGAACGCCTGAAAAATGGGGGTTTCCGGGGGTCCTGATCACGGGAAGTACACGAGATGGCGCGGCCGCACCCGGCATTCCGGCCGTGTACGGTCCCGATCGCCACCCATCCCGATCACCTCTTCAGGTGTGCGGTTGGGTGTCGATTGAGTAACAGACCTTGATGTGAGGCAAAATCTCCGCCTCGGGTCGGGCACAAGTCCGGCCTCTCACGCGTTACGTGCGCTGGAGACACCGCAGACACCCAGAGGGGGAGAGCGACATGGCAACGGACTACGACACCCCACGTAAGACCGATGATGATGTCAACGAGGACAGCATCGAAGAACTGAAGGCCCGGCGGAACGACAAGTCGACCTCGTCGGTAGACGTCGACGACTTCGAGGCCGCCGAGGGTCTGGAGCTGCCCGGCGCGGACCTGTCCAACGAGGAGCTGTCCGTACGGGTCCTGCCCCGGCAGGCCGACGAGTTCACGTGCATGAGCTGCTTCCTCGTGCACCACCGCAGCCAGCTGGCCGGTGAGAAGAACGGCCAGCCGATCTGCCGCGACTGCGAGTGAGGCGAGGGTCTGCGATGGCAGGCTCGACCCCGTTCCGGAAGCGGCGCTCCCGGCAGCCCGAGCTGACCACCGGGCCTGCCGAGAGCGCATCTGGCGGCTTCGCGGGAGCCGACGTCGACCCGAGCATCGAGCGGGGCCGTAAGGCCTCGCTCGCGGCCGTGGTCGGCCGCGGCGCCCAGAAGGTGAAACAGGGCGGCCGGGGAGCGCGGGCGGGCCTGTCCGCCGTCGCCGACCGGATCATCGCGAACGCCCCGCGCATCCCCGTGCGCGACCTCGCGACCCTGCGCGCCCAGTTCCCCGGCCTCGGCCCCGAGGAGCTGGCGGACAAACTGGTGGCCGGCGCCGTCTACGGCACGTCCACCGTGGGCGCCGGCGTCGGCGCGGCGGCGATGCTGCCGGTGCCGCCCGCCATGCCCGCCGAGCTGGCGGCGGAGATCATCGGCGTCGCCGCCGTGGAGTTCAAGCTGATCGCCGAGCTGCACGAGGTCTACGGCGTCCCCGCGCCCGGGACCGCCCGCCAGCGGGCGACGGCCTACCTCGGCGCGTGGGCCGACGAACGGGGCATCGACGTCACGTCCCCCCTGACGGTCAACGCCGCCCTCGGCGGCCAGCTCAGGCGCGAGCTGCGGCAGCAGATCCTCAAGCGCACGTTCCGCAGCCTGCCCAACGTCGCGCCCTTCATGATCGGCGCGGCCGTCGGCGCGGCCATGAACCGCCGCGACACCAAGCGGCTCGCCGCGAAGGTCCGCGAGGACCTGCGCACCAAACAGGTGGGGTGGGACGAGCCGCCCGCGCTGCCCGGCTAGGCGCGGGGGCCGGTCAGGCCCGTACGGCCGCCAGAGCGGCCGCCAGGCGCTCGGGGGAGCGCGTGGAGAGGTAGACGTAGGGGGTCGGGTCCGCCGGGTCCGTGACCTCGATGCGCACCGCCGTGGGCACGTACCCGCGCAGCAGCATGAACGCGCGGGTATCGGCCTTGTGGGTGCGCCAGGCCCGGGCCTCCTCGGCGTCCAGGATCTCCGGCACCCCCAGCGCCCCGACGGGGATCCTCGCGTCCCCCGCCACGAGCGAGTCGCCCACCACCCGGATCCGTACCGAGCCGTACGAACTGACCGCGACCGCCGCGAGCGCCCCGCCGCCGGCCAGGCCGCCGAGCATCGGCAGGGTGCCCAGGGGCAGCAGGATCAGCGCCATGGCGATACCGGCGAGAACGGCGATGAACCACCAGGAACGGGGCGCGGTCAGGCGTTCTTCGTAAGGCTGCATACGCACAAGCTTGGCACGGACAGGACCGGGTGCCGTCGGCGCGGGTAAGGTCAGCCCCTGTGAGTGGACGAACGACAGCACTGACACCGCCGGCCGACGCCGGGCCCCCGGTGCGGCACCCCGAAGCACCCGCGCCCGGCGAGATCATCGGGTCGCACTACGAGTACTGCTTCGGCTGCGGCGGCGGCGTGCCGCACGGGCTGCACCTGCAGACGCGGGCCGGCGAGGGCGTGAGCGTCACCGCCGAGTTCCAGGTCAAGGAGGCCCACCAGGGCGCCCCCGGCCTGGCACACGGCGGCGTGCTGGCCACGGCCCTCGACGAGACGCTGGGCGGACTGGGCTGGCTCCTGCGGGTGATCGCGGTGACCGGCCGGCTGGAGACCGACTTCCTGCGTCCGGTGCCGGTGGGCACGGTGCTGCACCTGAGCGCGGAGGCCGTCGCGGTGCACGGCCGCAAGATCTACTGCACGGCCACGGGCCGGATCGGCGGCCCGGACGGGCCCGTCGCCGTCCACGCGGACGCCGTCTTCGTCGAGGTCAAGATCGAGCACTTCATCGAGAACGGCCGCAAGGAAGAGATCCAGGCGGCACTCGCCGACCCCGACCAGGTGAAGGTCGCGCGCGCCTTCGAGGTGAACCCGTGAGCGCCCCGCGCCGGGCCCCGCAGGCGCCGCCGGCCGACCGCCCGCGGGCCACCCCCGCGGGCGCAGCAACGAGCAGGAGTACGCAGTGAGCCGTCAGCCCGTCGACGTTCTGATCCGCCGGGTCGACCCCGAGGTGGCCATTCCCTCGTACGGGCACCCCGGTGACGCCGGCTGCGACCTGGTGACCACCGAGGCCGCCGAGCTGGCGCCCGGCGAGCGGATGGTGCTGCCCACCGGCATCTCGATCGCCCTGCCCGACGGGTACGCCGCGTTCGTGCACCCCCGCTCCGGCCTCGCCGCCCGCTGCGGAGTGTCCATGGTCAACGCCCCGGGCACCATCGATGCCGGGTACCGTGGAGAGATCAAGGTGATTGTGGTCAATCTGGACCCGCGCGAAAGCGTTCGGTTCGAGCGGTTCGACCGCATCGCCCAGTTGGTTGTACAGCAGGTCGAGAAGGTTCGCTTCCACGAGGTGGCGGAGCTTCCCGGCTCGGCGCGGGCCGAAGGGGGCTTCGGGTCCACCGGTGGCCACGCTGCCGTGGGGAATGGATTCGCTTCGGTCGCCTGCGACCGGGAAGGACAGTGACGTGTTCGGTCGTCGCCGCAAGCGCAGCGAGGACGTTGTCGATCGTGATCGTATCGACGACGTGACCTCCGATGAGTTGGCCGAGGACGCCCTCGCCAACGAGGACGCACATGCCTCCGCGGCCGAGAGCAGGATCCGGCTGGAGCCGGAGCCGCGCCCCGACGGGCCGTGGGACATCTCCGAGGTCATGGAGCCCGGCGACGGCCGGGTGGACCTCGGCGGGCTGTACGTGCCCGGTGTCGAGGGCATGGAGCTGCGGGTCGAGGTCGCCGGGGACGCGATCGTCGCCGCGACGGTGGTGCTGCGCGACAGCGCCGTGCAGCTGCAGGCGTTCGCCGCTCCCAAGCGCGAGGGCATCTGGCACGAGGTCCGCGAGGAGATCGCCGGCGGCATCACCCAGCAGGGCGGTGTCGTGGACGAGGTCGAGGGCCCGCTCGGCTGGGAGCTGCGGGCCCAGGTGCCCGTGGCGCTGCCGGACGGCACCCAGGGCGTGCAGCTGGTGCGCTTCGTCGGTTGTGACGGGCCGCGCTGGTTCCTGCGCGGTGTCATCTCCGGCCAGGGCGCGGTGCAGCCGCAGACCGCCGGGCTGCTCGAGCAGATCTTCCGTGACACGGTCGTCGTGCGCGGCGAGTCCCCGATGGCCCCGCGCGACCCGATCGTGCTGAAGCTGCCGGAGGACGCCCAGATGGTCGCCGAGGGCCTCCAGCAGGAGGAGCAGGGCTCGCGCTTCGCGGGCGGCGTGGACCGCCTCCAGCGTGGCCCGGAGATCACCGAGGTGCGCTGAGCCACAGGCTGCCGCACGGCGCCGCAAGCAGGCCGCCGCGCGGCCGGAAGAGGCCGTTTCGCTGGGCCGGAACCCGAGGTACGGGTTCCGGCCCAGCGGCGTTTCCGCAGGTCCAGGTGGCACGCGTATGGATCTCGTCAAGGGCGCGCTAATGGCCGTAAGGGAGGCGTCAACGGACTTCGAACGCATCGGTATTCGCTGTTTCCTCTAGAGGTCCGTTCATCCGAACCTCTCTAGGAGCACACGATGGCCGATGTGGCCTTCGTCGTCACCACGATCGCGGTCTTCGCGCTGGTGGCTCTCGTCGCCAAGGGGGTGACGAAGCTGTGACCGCCGAGAACATCGTCGGCCTCGTCGTGGCCGTCGCCCTCCTGGGCTACCTGATCCTCGCCCTTGTCTTCCCGGAGAGGTTCTGAGCACAGATATGAGCCCCGTTCTCTCCGGAGTTCTCCAGCTCACCGCGGTCGTCGCGGCGCTGGCGCTGGTGTACCGCCCGCTGGGCGACTACATGGCCGGCGTCTACAGCTCCGACAAGCACCTGCGCGCCGAGAAGTGGATCTACCGCCTCATCGGCGCCGACCCCGGCGCCGGGATGCGCTGGCCCGCCTATCTGCGCGGGGTCCTCGCCTTCTCCGGCGTCTCGCTCCTCTTCCTCTACCTGCTGCAGCGGATCCAGGGCGTCCTGCCCGACTCCCTGTCGCTGGGCTTCACGGCGATCAGCCCCGACCAGGCGTTCAACACCGCCGCCTCGTTCGTCGCCAACACCAACTGGCAGTCGTACTCCGGCGAGCAGGCCATGGGCCACGCCGTGCAGACGCTCGGCCTCGCCGTCCAGAACTTCGTCTCCGCCGCCGTCGGCATGGCCGTGGCCATCGCGCTGGTCCGGGGCTTCGCCCGCTCGCGCACCGGCGACCTGGGCAACTTCTGGGCCGACCTGGTGCGCGGCACCGTCCGCATCCTGATCCCGATCTCCGTCATCGGCGCGCTGATCCTGGTCGCCTGCGGCGCGATCCAGAACTTCGCGGGCATCCACGAGATCGGGCAGCTCACGGGCGGCACCCAGCAGGTCAACGGTGGCGCCGTGGCCTCGCAGGAGGTCATCAAGGAGCTCGGCACCAACGGCGGCGGCTACTTCAACGCCAACTCCGCCCACCCCTTCGAGAACCCCAACGCGTTCACCAACCTCTTCGAGATCTTCCTGATCCTCGTCATCCCCTTCTCGCTGACCCGCACGTTCGGCAGGCTCGTCGGCAACGTCAAGCAGGGCTACGCGATCCTGGCCACCATGGGCCTGATCTGGCTCGCGTTCACCTCGCTGATGATGTGGACCGAGTACGCCCACCACGGCGCGGCGCTCGAGGCGGCCGGCGGCGCGATGGAGGGCAAGGAGCAGCGCTTCGGCGTCGGCGCGTCCGCGATCTTCGCGACCACGACGACGCTGACCTCCACCGGCGCCGTGGACTCCTTCCACTCCTCCTTCACGGGCCTCGGCGGCGGCATCACCCTGCTCGGCATGATGCTGGGCGAGATCGCGCCCGGCGGCGTCGGCTCCGGCCTCTACGGCATGCTCGTCATGGCGATCATCGCGGTCTTCATCGCGGGCCTGATGGTCGGCCGGACGCCCGAGTACCTCGGCAAGAAGATCGGCACCCGCGAGATCAAACTCGCCGCGTGCTACATCCTCATCACCCCGGCCCTGGTGCTCGGCTTCACCGCGCTGTCCATGGCGCTGTCGACCCCGCCGGAGTCGATCCTCAACACCGCGGGCAACTCCGTGAACAACAGCGGCGCCCACGGCTTCTCCGAGGTCCTCTACGCGTTCACCTCCGGCGCCAACAACAACGGCTCGGCCATGGCCGGTCTGAACGCCAACACCCCCTGGTACAACACCACGATCGGCCTCGCCATGCTGCTCGGCCGCTTCCTGCCGATGGTCTTCGTCCTGGCGCTGGCCGGCTCGCTCGCCGAGCAGAAGCCCGTCCCCGAGACGGCGGGAACCCTGCGCACCGAGAAGCCGCTCTTCGCCGGTCTGCTCGTGGGCGCGATCCTCATCATCACCGGCTTGACCTACTTCCCGGCCCTGGCCCTTGGCCCGATGGCGGAGGGACTTTCATGAGCACCACCACCCCTGTCCGTACCGCCCCCGACGAGCCCCAGGACGAGCGTCCGCACGGCTCCGAGGAGTCCGGCCGCGTCTCCGGTGGGCTCTTCGACCCGGCGCAGCTGCTGAAGTCGCTGCCCGACGCGTTCCGCAAGCTCGACCCGCGGGTGATGGTCAAGGCCCCGGTCATGTTCGTCGTCCTGGTCGGCTCGGTGGCCACCACCGTGCTGGCGCTGAAGGACCCCGGCGACTGGTTCGGCTGGGCGATCACCGTCTGGCTGTGGCTGACCGTCCTGTTCGCCAACCTCGCCGAGGCCGTCGCCGAGGGCCGCGGCAAGGCCCAGGCCGACACGCTGCGCAAGGCCAAGACGGACACGGTGGCCCGCCGCCTGAACGGCGACACCGAGGAGTCGGTGCCCGGCACCGAGCTGCGCGTGGGCGACCTCGTCGTCTGCGAGGCCGGCGACATCATCCCCGGCGACGGTGACGTGGTCGAGGGCGTGGCCTCCGTCGACGAGTCCGCCATCACGGGCGAATCGGCCCCCGTCATCCGCGAGTCGGGCGGTGACCGCTCGGCGGTCACCGGTGGCACCAAGGTCCTCTCGGACCGCATCGTCATCAAGATCACGACGAAGCCCGGCGAGACCTTCATCGACCGCATGATCAACCTGGTCGAGGGCGCCGCCCGGCAGAAGACGCCGAACGAGATAGCCCTCAACATCCTGCTGGCCTCGCTCACCATCGTCTTCCTGCTGGCCGTCGTCACCCTCCAGCCCTTCGCGATCTACGCGAAGGCGGAGCAGACGATGATCGTGCTCGCGGCCCTGCTGGTCTGCCTCATCCCGACGACCATCGGCGCGCTGCTCTCCGCGATCGGCATCGCGGGCATGGACCGGCTGGTGCAGCGCAACGTCCTGGCGATGTCCGGGCGCGCGGTGGAGGCCGCGGGCGACGTCTCGACGCTGCTGCTCGACAAGACCGGCACCATCACCTACGGCAACCGCCAGGCCGCCGAGTTCGTACCCGTCAAGGGCACCACGGCCGCCGAGGTGGCCGACGCCGCACAGCTGTCCTCGCTCGCCGACGAGACGCCCGAGGGCCGCTCGATCGTCGTCCTCGCCAAGGACAAGTACGGCCTGCGCGAGCGCCACGAGGGCGAGCTGGTGGGCGCCGAGTGGGTGCCCTTCACGGCCCAGACCCGCATGTCGGGCGTCGACGTGGACGGCAGGAAGGTCCGCAAGGGCGCGACCGGTTCCGTCATCGCCTGGGTCGAGGAGCGCGGCGGCCGCGTCGCCGACGACGCCCGGGCGCTGACGGACGAGATCTCCCAGGCCGGCGGCACGCCGCTGCTGGTGGCCCAGGAGGACGACAAGGGCGCGCGCGTCCTGGGCGTCATCCACCTCAAGGACGTCGTCAAGGAGGGCATGCGGGAGCGGTTCGAGGAGCTGCGCCGCATGGGCATCAAGACCGTCATGATCACGGGTGACAACCCGCTGACGGCCGCCGCCATCGCCGAGGAGGCCGGCGTCGACGACTTCCTCGCCGAGGCCACCCCCGAGGACAAGATGGCCCTCATCAAGCGCGAGCAGGCCGGCGGCAAGCTCGTCGCGATGACGGGCGACGGTACGAACGACGCCCCCGCGCTCGCCCAGGCGGACGTCGGCGTGGCCATGAACACCGGTACCTCGGCCGCCAAGGAGGCCGGGAACATGGTGGACCTGGACTCCGACCCCACCAAGCTCATCGAGATCGTCGAGATCGGCAAGCAGCTGCTCATCACGCGCGGCGCGCTGACCACCTTCTCGATCGCCAACGACGTCGCGAAGTACTTCGCGATCATCCCGGCGATGTTCGCGGTGGCCTACCCGGGCCTGGACAAGCTCAACATCATGAGCCTGACGTCCCCGGAGTCGGCGATCCTGTCGGCCGTCATCTTCAACGCGCTGATCATCGTGGCCCTGGTGCCGCTCGCCCTCAAGGGTGTGCGCTACCGCCCGATGAGCGCGGACGCCATGCTCCGCCGCAACCTCCTGATCTACGGACTGGGCGGCCTGATCTCCCCGTTCATCGGCATCAAGATCATCGACATGCTCATCTCCCTCATCCCTGGCATCGGGTGACGTCACCATGAACAACTCCGTACACAGCACGATCCGCCTGCTGGGCGCGGGGCTGCGCGCCCTGCTCGTCCTCACGGTGGTCTGCGGGGTGATCTACCCGCTGGTCGTCACCGGCATCGCCCAGGCGGCCTTCCACGACAAGGCCAACGGCTCGGAGATCAAGGCCGGCGGCAGGTCCGTCGGCTCCGAGCGGCTCGGCCAGCGCTACGACCTCAAGGAGAAGGACCAGGACGGCAACCCGCTGCCCGACCCGAAGTACTTCCAGCCGCGCGCCTCGGCGGCCGGCGCCAACACCGAGAACACGCGGTACCAGCTGCTGGTCTCCGGCGCCTCCAACCTCTCCGCCGACAGCAAGGTGCTGCTGGAGAACGTCGGCAAGCGCCGCGCGGACGTGGCCGCCTTCAACGGCGTCTCCCCGTCCTCGGTCCCGGTGGACGCCCTGACGGCCTCCGCCTCGGGCGTCGACCCGGACATCTCGCCGGAGTACGCCCGGCTGCAGGCCAAGCGCGTGGCGAAGGCGAACGGCCTGCCGCAGGGCACGGTCGACAAGCTCGTCGAGCAGCACGTCGACGGCCGCGTCCTGGGCTTCATGGGCGAGGAGCGCGTCAACGTCCTCAAGCTGAACGTGGCGCTGAAGCAGCTCGCCAAGGGCTGACGGCACAACGCCTCGTACGCCGGTGGGCCGGGCATATGCCCGGCCCACCGGCGCATTCGCGTGCCGGGCGGCGCCCGAGGAGGCACTCTGGGGGCGTGGTCACCTTGCCTCAGCAACCTCATCCCCCGTCACCCGCCGCTCATATGGTCGTATTCGGCGACGACGGGCTCGCGCACCGGCTCGCGGCGGAGCTCTCCGGCGTGTACGGAGAACAGGTCACACTCGTCGTACCGGCGGCGCGCGACGGCCGCCGCCGGCCGGCCGCCGCGACGGGCCGGGCCGCCGCGCTGTTCGGACGCGTGACGGGCGCCGTCGGGCGCGGGACGAACGGCGGGACGAACGGCGGCGCGGGAAACGGCGCGGCGCACGGCGGCGGAGCCAACGGAACGCCCGCCGCCGGATCGGTGCGCGTCCTGGAAGCGCCCGAACCCGACGACGAGGCGCTGGCCGAGGCCGGCATCGAGCGGGCCGCGGCACTGGCGCTCGTCCACGACGACGACGAGACCAACATCCACGCCGCCCTGCGCGCCCGCCGCCTCAACCCGCGCCTGCGGCTGGTCATCCGCCTCTACAACCGCCGCCTCGGCCAGTACCTCGAGGAACTCCTCGACCAGGCCGCCCCGGTGGGCGACGCCGACGCGAGCACCACCGTCCTCTCCGACGCCGACACCGCCGCCCCGGCCCTGGTCGCCGCCGCCGTCGCCGGCACCAGCAAGGTCATCGAGGCCGGCGGGCTGCTGTTACGGGCGGCCGAGCGCCCCGCCCCGGGCCCCGGCGCGAGCGCCGAGTCCGCCGGCTGCACCCTCGCGCTGCTCTCCGACGGCGACGGGCCCGAACTGCTGCCCGGCGAGCGGGAGGCGCGGCAGGCCGTGACGCGGGGCCGCATCGTGCTGGAGACCGTGCGGTACCCGGGAGCCGTACGGCCCACGCCGTCCCGGCTGGCGGCCGCCCGCAGCCTGCCGCTCGGGACCTTCTTCTCGCGGCGGCTGCGCTGGGCGCTGGCGGTGCTCGCGGCGGCCGTCCTGGGGCTGGCGGTGGCCTCGTGGCTGGTCGTCGAGGAGAGCAGCGCACAGCACGCGGTGTATCTCTCCCTGCTGGACCTGTTCGCCATCAACGACCCCGCCAAGGAGGAGTCCTTGGGCCGCAAGGTCCTCCAACTCCTCTCCGGCCTCGTGGGGCTGTTGCTGCTGCCGCTGCTGCTGGCCGCGGCGCTCGAGGGGCTGGGGACCTTCCGGTCCGCCTCCGCGCTGCGCCGCCCGCCGCGCGGCCTGTCCGGTCACGTGGTGCTGCTGGGGCTCGGCAAGATCGGCACACGGGTGCTGACGCGCCTGCGCGAACTGGACATCCCCGTGGTGTGCGTGGAGCGCGACCCGCAGGCCCGCGGCGTCGCCCTGGCCCGTTCGCTGCGGGTGCCGACCGTCATCGGTGACGTCACGGAGGAGGGCGTGCTCGAGGCCGCGAAGATCGGCGACAGCCGCACCCTGCTGGCCCTCACCAGCAGCGACACCACCAACCTCGAGGCCGTCCTGTACGCACGGGCCGTCAAGCCGGACGTCCGGGTGGTCATGCGCCTGTACGAGGACCGGTTCGCCCGTGCCGTCTACCGCACCCTGCGCGACTCCCACCCCCAGGCGCGGACCCGCAGCCGAAGCGTTTCCTCACTGGCCGCCCCCGCCTTCGCCGGGGCCATGGTGGGCCGCACGATCCTCGGCGCGATCCCCGTGGAGCGCAGGGTGCTGCTGATCGCCGCCCTGGAGACGGAGGGCCACCCGGAGCTTCAGGGCCGTCCGGCGGCGGAGGCGTCCCGGCCGGGGCAGTGGCGGGTGCTGGCGTGGGAACCGGGCGGCGACGGCCGCCGCGCCGACGCGGGCGAGCCGCGGCCCGTCCCGGTATGGGACCTGCCCGCCGGCCACGTCCTGGGCGCCGGGGACCGGGTGGTGGTGGCCGCGACGCGCCAGGGGCTCGCCGACCTGCTGGGGCGGCGGTCCCGGCCACGTACGGACGCGCGGTAGCCGGCCGTCGGCGGGGCACCGCCGCGCCCCGCGCTCACCACACGTCGCCCGGCCGCCAGTCGCAGGCGATCTCCGCGTCCAGGTCGAGCCGCACCCCGGCCACGGGCATCACGAAGACGCAGCCGTCCTCGTCCGGTGTGCGCTCGATCCCCGTCGGGGCGAGCACCGCGGACGGGCCGCGCCACCGTTGCCAGCCGCGGCCCGTGTACAGCGGCACCGCCTCGTCCGAGGCGCCGAGCGCGCCCAGCTCGTAGCCGCCGTGGCGCAGGACGTGCTCCAGGGCCGCCATGACCGCCGAGCCGTGGCCCTGGCGGCGGCGGTCGGCGCGTACGGCCACGGCCTCCACGTAGCCCGTGCGCAGCGCGCGCCCGGCGTGCAGCATGCGGCGCTGCACGAGCGAGCCGTGGGCGATCAGCTCGTCGCCGTCCAGGACCATCGCGTGGACGCCGCACACGGTGTGGTCCCAGTCGTCGTCCGAGAAGTCGCCCTCGAAGGCGTCGTCCATGAGGGCGCGGACGGCGGCCAGCTCCGCCTCGGTGAGCTCGAAGGTGTGGGCCGTGCGCACGTCGGTCATGGTGGCGTCCTCGCGTCAGGGGGGTGTGTCAGGAAATAGCAGGCGTCAGAGCTGCGTCAATACCTGACGCCCGACCGCTCGACGCCCGTTATGTCCAAAACCTTGGCCGTAAGGTCGACCTACGCGGCAGTGCAGCACCTCAGGACGGAGAACCGGCCCGAACACCGTCGCGACTCGTGAAAGACAATGGGGCCATGGGACGCGGCAACCTTCGGATCTATCTCGGCGCGGCACCGGGCGTCGGCAAGACGTACTCCATGCTCTCCGAGGCCCACCGCCGGGTGGAGCGCGGCACCGATGTGGTCGTGGGGTTCGTGGAGCACCACGGGCGTCCCCGCACCGAGGTCATGCTGCACGGCCTGGAGCAGGTGCCCCGCCGGGAGATCGCCTACCGGGACGCCGTGTTCACCGAGATGGACGTGGACGCCGTCCTGGCCCGCCGCCCCCGCGTCGCCATCGTGGACGAGCTGGCCCACACCAACGTCCCCGGCTCCCGCAACACCAAGCGCTGGCAGGACGTCGAGGAGCTGCTGCAGGCCGGCATCGACGTCATCTCGACCGTCAACATCCAGCACCTGGAGTCCCTGGGCGACGTCGTCGAGTCGATAACCGGCGTACGGCAGCGCGAAACGGTCCCCGACGAGGTCGTGCGCCGCGCGGACCAGATCGAGCTGGTCGACATGTCGCCGCAGGCGCTGCGCCGCCGCATGGCGCACGGCAACATCTACAAGTCCGACAAGGTCGACGCCGCCCTCTCCAACTACTTCCGCCCCGGCAACCTGACCGCCCTGCGCGAGCTGGCCCTGCTGTGGACCGCCGACCGCGTCGACGAGTACCTGCGGCAGTACCGCACCGAGCACAGCGTCTCGACCATCTGGCACGCGCGCGAGCGCATCGTCGTCGGCCTCACCGGCGGCCCCGAGGGCCGTACGCTCATCCGGCGGGCCGCCCGCATGGCCGCCAAGGGCTCCGGCAGCGAGATCCTCGCCGTCTACATCGCCCGCAGCGACGGCCTGACGTCCGCCTCGCCCAAGGAGCTGGCCGTCCAGCGCACGCTGGTGGAGGACCTGGGCGGTACGTTCCACCACGTCATAGGCGACGACGTGCCCGCCTCGCTGCTGGAGTTCGCGCGCGGCGTCAACGCCAGCCAGATCGTGCTCGGCTCCAGCCGCCGCAAGACCTGGCAGTACATCTTCGGGCCCGGCGTGGGCGCCACCGTCGCCCGTGACTCCGGCCCGGACCTCGACGTCCACATCGTCACCCACGAGGAGGTCGCCAAGGGCCGCGGCCTGCCCGTGGCCCGCGGCGCCCGGCTCGGCCGGGGCCGGATCGTGGCCGGCTGGGCGGTCGGCGTGCTGGTCCCCGCGCTGCTCAGCCTGCTGCTGACCCGGGTCGTCCCGCCCCTCGGGCTCGCCAACGACATGCTCATCTTCCTGTGCATGACGATCGTGGCGGCCCTGCTCGGCGGCGTGTGGCCCGCCCTGGCGTCGGCGGCCCTCGGCTCGCTCCTGCTGAACTACTTCTTCGTCGAACCCGTTCACCAATGGACGATCACCGACACCAAGAACATCATCGCCATCGCGATATTCGTCTTCGTCGCGATCTCCGTGGCCTCCGTCGTCGACGTCGCCGCCCGCCGCACCCACCAGGCCGCCCGGCTGCGCGCGGAGTCGGAGATCCTCTCCTTCCTCGCGGGCAGCGTCCTGCGCGGCGAGACCAGCCTGGACGCCCTGCTGGAGCGGGTCCGCGAGACCTTCGGCATGGAATCCGTGGCCCTGCTGGAGCGCGCCAGCGAGGTCGAGCCGTGGACCTGCGCCAGCAGCGTCGTGACGAGCACGGGCAAGCCGCTGCTGCGCCCCGAGGACGCCGACGTCGACATGCCGGTCGGCGACAACATGGCGCTCGCCCTCTCCGGCCGGGTGCTGCCCGCGGAGGACCGCCGGGTGCTGGCGGCCTTCGCCGCGCAGGCCGCGGTCGTCCTGGACCGCCAGCGGCTCGTCGGCGAGGCCGAGCAGGCCCGGCAGCTCGCCGAGGGCAACCGCATCCGCACCGCCCTGCTGGCCGCCGTCAGCCACGACCTGCGCACCCCGCTGGCCGGCATCAAGGCTTCCGTGACGTCCCTGCGCTCCGACGACGTCGCCTGGTCCGAGGAGGACGAGGCCGAACTGCTGGCCGGCATCGAGGACGGCGCCGACCGGCTCGACCACCTGGTCGGCAACCTCCTGGACATGTCCCGCCTGCAGACCGGCACCGTCACCCCGCTGATCAGGGAGATCGACCTCGACGAGGTGGTCCCGATGGCGCTGGGCGGCGTCCCCGAGGGCAGCGTGACCCTCGACATCCCCGAGACGCTGCCGATGGTGGCCGTCGACCCGGGCCTGCTCGAGCGCAGCGTCGCGAACATCGTCGAGAACGCGGTCAAGTACCACCCCGGCGGCGCGGAGCCCGTCCTCGTGGCCGCCAGCGCCCTCGGCGACCGGGTCGAGGTACGGGTGGCGGACCGGGGGCCCGGCGTCCCCGACACCGCCAAGGACCGCATCTTCGAGCCCTTCCAGCGCTACGGCGACGCGCCACGGGGCGCCGGCGTCGGGCTCGGCCTCGCGGTGGCGCGGGGCTTCGCCGAGGCCATGGGCGGCACGCTGACCGCCGAGGACACCCCGG
Organism: Streptomyces sp. NPDC046261; assembly: GCF_040646235.1. Classification (NCBI taxonomy): domain Bacteria; kingdom Bacillati; phylum Actinomycetota; class Actinomycetes; order Kitasatosporales; family Streptomycetaceae; genus Streptomyces; species Streptomyces sp. NPDC046261. The sequence continues at coordinate 137,000 of NZ_JBEYZU010000011.1, forward strand.
GCGGCGGCATGACCATGGTCCTCACGCTCCGGGCCGCCGCCGGCCGGCCGCCCGTGCGGGCGGACCTGCCGGCCCAGGCCACGACGTGACGCCCGCCGCCGCACAGACCCAATCGGACCAGGACCCCGGGCCCCGTCGCGGGGCCCGCATGAACAGCAGAGGTGGTTCAGCATGAACCGGGTGCTCGTGGTGGATGACGAGCCGCAGATCGTCCGCGCTCTCGTGATCAACCTCAAGGCGCGGAAGTACGAGGTCGACGCCGCGCCCGACGGCGCCACCGCCCTCCAGCTCGCCGCCGCGCGCCACCCTGACGTGGTCATCCTCGACCTCGGCCTGCCCGACATGGACGGCGTCGAGGTCATCAAGGGCCTGCGCGGCTGGACCCGGGTGCCGATCCTGGTCCTCTCCGCCCGGCAGACCTCCGACGAGAAGGTCGAGGCGCTCGACGCGGGCGCCGACGACTATGTGACGAAGCCCTTCGGCATGGACGAGCTGCTGGCGAGACTCAGGGCCGCCGTGCGCCGCGCGGAGCCCGCGGGGCCGTCCGCCGGAAGCGACGACGCGATCGTCGAGACCGAGGTCTTCACGGTCGACCTGGCGGCGAAGAAGGTCAACCGTGGCGGCAAGGACGTACGCCTCACGCCGACGGAGTGGCACCTGCTGGAGGTGCTCGTACGCAATACGGGCCGTCTCGTCAGCCAGAAGCAGCTGCTGCAGGAGGTCTGGGGGCCGTCCTACGGGACGGAGACGAACTACCTGCGGGTCTACATGGCCCAGCTGCGGCGCAAGCTGGAGCTTGATCCCTCGCATCCGAAGCACTTCATTACCGAGCCGGGGATGGGGTACCGGTTCGAGGCGTGAGGGGTCGGCTGGGGGCGTGCGGCCGCCTCGGCCGGGGGGCCGGAGCGCCCTGTTCCGCCCGGTTTTCGCGGTGTGAGCGCCGATCCCGGCGGCCCCGGCCCCCGGTACGCTGGGGGCATGAGTGCCGTACCCCGTTCCGAGAGGCCGACCGGCCGCTTCCGCCGGATGCTCGACCGGCTGTCCACCTCGCAGGAGGAGCTGCACCACGCCGAGCTGCAGCAGGACACGGAGGCCGTGGGCTGCACGCGCATATGCGATTGCGACGACCGGCAGATAGTCAAGGTCACCGGCACGCTGCGGACCGTGACCCTGCGGCCGCGCGCCGGCGTGCCCGCGCTGGAGGCGGAGCTCTTCGACGGTTCCGCCGCGCTCGACGTGGTCTGGCTGGGGCGCCGCTCCATCGCGGGCATAGAGCCCGGCCGTAAGCTGATCGCCTCCGGCCGGATCTCCATGAGCCGTGGCCGCAGAGTGCTGTTCAACCCCAGATACGAACTCCGACCGCTCGGACAGGAGTAGCCGTTGTCGTCCCTCGACAAGCCGACGGATCACCGAACGACCCCTGACGCGCGGAGCGCGTCGCCCGCGCAGGCGGCCGACTCCAGATCCGTCACCGAGGCCGCCCTGTTCGAAGCCTTCGGCGGGGTGCGGGGCATGGTGGAGACCACCGTCCCCGGTCTGGTCTTCGTCGCCATCTACACGGTCAAGCGCGACATCCACATCGCGGCGATCGCCGCACTGGGCCTGTCCCTGGTGCTCGGCCTCGCCCGGCTCGTCCGCAAGGACACCCTCAAGCACGCCTTCAGCGGCGTCTTCGGGGTCGCCTTCGGCGCCGTCTTCGCGATGATGTCCGGCGACGCCAAGAACTTCTACCTGCCGGGCATGCTCTACAGCCTCGGACTGGCGGTGGCCTACATCGTCTCCTCGATCGCCGGCTACCCGCTGATGGGCCTGATCCTGGGGCCGGTGTTCAAGGAGAACCTCTCCTGGCGCACCCGCAACCCGGGCCGCAAGGCCGCCTACACCAAGGCCAGCTGGGCGTGGGGCCTGATCCTGCTCGCCAAGTCCGCGATCCTCTTCCCCCTGTACTGGTGGGGGGACGCCACTCAGCTGGGCTGGGTGAAGGTGGCCCTCGGCATCCCGCCGATGCTGCTGTCGGTCTATCTGACCTGGATCTTCCTGTCGAAGGCGCCGCCGCCGATCGACGTCTTCGCGGAGATGGAGGCGGCCGAGGCCGCCGAGCGCGAGGCCAAGGCCAAGGCCACGGCCGGCTGACCGTACGCGGTACGGAGACGAGGAGGGCCCCCCGGGACGATTCCCGGGGGCCCTCCTCGTACGTGCGCGGCCTCGCGGCCTCAGCCGGTGATGTCCTCGCGGCGCACCGACAGCAGGTCCTCCAGCTGCTCCTCGCGCGCGGGGGCGGCCACGAACAGCAGCTCGTCGCCCGCCTCGAGCGCGTCCTCGCGGCTGGGGGTCAGCACGCGGTTGCCGCGGATGATGGTGACCAGGGAGGTGTCCTCCGGCCAGTCCACGTCCCCGACCCGGGTGCCGGCCAGGGCGGCCTCCGGCGGCAGGGTGAGCTCGACGAGGTTGGCGTCGCCCTGGCTGAAGCGCAGCAGGCGCACCAGGTCGCCGACGCTCACGGCCTCCTCGACCAGCGCCGACATCAGGCGCGGGGTGGAGACGGCCACGTCCACGCCCCAGGACTCGTTGAAGAGCCACTCGTTCTTGGGGTTGTTCACCCGGGCCACCACCCGCGGCACCCCGTACTCGGTCTTGGCGAGCAGCGAAACGACCAGGTTGACCTTGTCGTCGCCGGTCGCGGCGATGACGACGTTGCAGCGCTGCAGCGCGGCCTCGTCGAGCGAGGTGATCTCGCACGCGTCGGCCAGCAGCCACTCCGCCAGCGGCACCCGCTCCACCGAGATGGCCGAGGGGGCCTTGTCGATGAGCAGGACCTCGTGGCCGTTCTCGAGCAGCTCGCCCGCGATGGACCGGCCGACGGCGCCGGCACCTGCGATGGCAACCCTCATGAGTGTGCCGCCTCCTCGGGACCGGCGGCGAACGCCGCTTCGACCTTCTCGACCTCGTCCGTGCGCATCATCACATGCACCAGGTCGCCTTCCTGGAGCACCGTCGCGGACGTCGGCAGCATCGCCTCGCCCAGCCGGGTGAGGAACGCCACCCGTACGCCGGTCTCCTCCTGCAGCAGGCTCACCTTCTGGCCCACCCAGGCGTCCGAGGCGGGCACCTCGGCGAGCTGGACGCCACCGCTGGGGTCGCGCCACAGCGGCTCCGCGCCCGACGGCAGCAGGCGGCGCAGCATCTGGTCGGCGGTCCACCGCACGGTGGCCACGGTCGGGATGCCCAGCCGCTGGTAGACCTCGGCACGGCGGGGGTCGTAGATGCGGGCCGCCACGTTCTCCACGCCGAACATCTCGCGGGCCACGCGGGCCGCGATGATGTTGGAGTTGTCGCCGCTGCTGACCGCGGCGAAGGCGCCCGCCTCCTCGATGCCCGCCTCGCGCAGGGTGTCCTGGTCGAAGCCGACGCCGGTCACCCGGCGGCCGCCGAAGCCGGAGCCCAGGCGCCGGAAGGCCGTGGGGTCCTGGTCGATGACGGCGACCGTGTGGCCCTGCTGCTCGAGGGTCTGCGCGAGGGCAGCGCCCACTCGTCCGCACCCCATGATCACGATATGCATGATTATTGCCCCGTGCTCCGGTCTACCGCGCTGACCTGCACCAACACCCTGCTCACATCTTCCTTCTTCGGCTCACGGCCCCGCGGGAATCAGCCCGTGGGTACGACGCGATGCGCCCAGCGGAGCCTCGTCCGCGCAGGGCGCATGCCACCACCGTATCCGCAACGCCGTGCCGACCGGGCCCCCGGACCGCCGACCGGCGCCCCGGCCCCTGCCCCGGGGGCCGCCCGCGGACAAGGGCGTGGGGAAGCTCCGCTCAGTTCGGAGGGGAGAGAATCCAGGCCTGGTTCTTGTTGTTGCCCAGGCACGTCCACTGCTGGAGGTGGGTGCCGGTCCGGGGCGGATTCACCGCCGGGTTGTCGGGGTTCGCGGCGTCCAGGCACTTGTCGCTGCCGACCGAGCGTATCTCCCAGAAATTGTCGGCCCGGCGGTGGAAGTACCACTTCTGGTTGGCGCCGCCGTGACAGGGCCACTGGATCACGGGTGCGCCGTTGTTCTTGCTGACGCCCTGGACGTCCAGGCACTTGCCCGAGTGGCGCGCCACGATCTCGAAGGTGTTCTGGTAGGCGACGTCGCCTCCCGCCCGCCGGAACGTGAAGTTCTGACGGCCCGGGGTGTCGCTGCGGAGGGTGACCTTGGTGCCGTCCGCGACGCTTCCCCCGAAGACGTTCGCGTACAGCCAGGGCGTGGTTTGGACACTGCGGATCCGGTACCAGTTGGCGGCGTACCAGAACGGATGCCTGTCGACCTCGTTCCCCTGGATGCGGTCGCGGGTGGCCACCCAGTACGACGTCGCGCGTTTGGTGGCACCCTGTGCGTCCCGGGCCGCGGTCGGATGGACGCAGGTGCGGTCGTTGGGCACCGCCCAGCGCCGCACCCAGTTCGAGGGCGTACAGCTGCCGTCGGGCCGGGTGTGCTCCCGGGCCTGGGCGTTCTGCAGCTTGGCCAGGCTGCGCCCGTGCTCGGTGACGCAGACATGGTCGCCGGGGATCGCCTCGCGCCAGACCATGCCCCGCACACAGGTGTCCGGTCCGGAGGAAGGCATCGAGGCCGCGTCCGGAGGAGCCGCGTCCGGGGCGTCCGGGCCGGCGGCAGGCTCCGCGGCCACGGCCGGGTCCGTCCGCGCGTCCGCGCCGGTGGCCCCGACCGTGGAGACCACGAGGATTCCGGCCACGACGAGGGCGGGCCTGGCGCGCCGCCTCGTCCGTCTCGTTTCGCGCATGCTCGTTTCGCGCATGAGTCTGCCCACCTTGTCGCTGGGTCGCTGCGGGGGACTACAGGGGGAGTGCGGGGGAAATCCGTCCGGAGGAGAGCCGGCGGTACCGGCGCCGGGGGCCGTGCGCCCGGCACGGGGGGAAGGAGCGTGCCGCTCATCGGCGGGCCGGCCGGGGGCTGCTGCTGCCCGGCCCGTGGGGCCCGCCGCGCGTCGCGGCCTCCCCGGCGCCTGCTTCCTCACCCATGGTGCGCCCGCACCCCGGCCCGTGCATCCCCGGCGCGAGAGACGGTCCGGAGACCCTCCCCTTCGGCACGCGAGGCGTTCGCCATAGGCTCGGGTCAATGATCACGACGCGCGGAACGCCGGAGCGGATGCGCGGGACGGCCGGGGCGACGGCCCCGGGCGCCCCCGCCGTCCTGGCCCGAACGCACCGGCCTGATCACGTCACGCCCGCCCGCCGCGGCCCTTGCCTTCGGAGGGTGTGGCTCCGCCGTGGTACTCCTGCTGGGCGGCGCGCGTCCGGGCGGTGCCGGTCCCGTGACGGCCCGTCGGCTGTCGCCGGACTTCGGCCGGATATCGCCTTACCTCTCCCGTTCCCCGGCATATGCGGGAAGAACGGACGTAAGCCTGTTCGGTATTCGTGACGAAGATCGGACACACGGTCACCCACACGGCTAGGATGATCGGCGTATTCCGCTTCCGGACGGGAAGTCAGGACGCCGAACCTGTCCCGCCGCCGCCCCCATGCCCCCGTCGGCCAAGAGGAATTGATGTCACATCACATATCCGAGGTGGTGATCTGGTGCCTGGCCATCGCACTGACCGTCGTCGCGGTCCTGCTGCAGCGCCAGCGCACGATCACCACCGGAGTGCGCAGGCGCGTCGCCCAACTGGAGGAGAGCCTCCGCGCGCGTGACGAGGAACTGGGCCACCTGGTCGGCGTCCGGCTGCCGGCCGTCGCGGACGCCGCCAGCCAGGACGTGCCGCTGCCCGGACCGCTCGACGACCGGCTGACCGGCACCGCCTTCGCGCAGCGTCTGCAGCAGGTGATGGATCTGTTCGCCCAGGCAGTGGAGAAGGCCCAGGCCCGCGCCGACCAGTCGGCGAAGGCCGCGCTCAAGGCGTCCATGCGCGCCCTGCAGGGGCTGGCGCACGAACAGCAGCTGGCCATCTCCGACATGCAGGACCGGCACGACAACCCCGATGTGCTCAGGGACCTGCTGGAGATCGACCACGCCAACTCCCAGTTCGGGCGCCGCGCCCAGGCCATCGCCGTGCTGTGCGGCTCCTGGCCCGGCCGGCAGCGCGTCGCCTCCCCGCTCACCGACGTCGTCCGGGGCGCCACCTCCCGCATCCGCGACTACCGCCGGGTCCGGGTGCACCCGCAGGCCGATCTCGCCGTCGTCAGCCGGGCCGTCGAGCCCGTCGTGCTCGCCGTCGCCGAGCTCCTCGACAACGCCGCCCGCCACTCGCAGCCCAACACCACCGTCGAGGTCAGCCTCCAGCCGGTGCACAACGGCGCCTGCGTCGTCATCGACGACGCGGGCGTGGGCATGGACGGGCGGGAAATGCAGCATGCCGGGGCGATGCTGTCCGGCCGGCAGGCCGTGGACGTCTCCCGGCTCGGCGACCCCCCGCAGTTCGGCTTCCCCGTCATCGGCGTGCTCGCCGCCCGCTACGGCTTCAGCGTCTCGGTCGACACGCGTTCGCCGTACGGCGGTGTACGGGCCGTCCTGTTCCTGCCCAGCGCGCTGCTGACCCAGCTCGACATCGACGGGCCGAGCACCACGCCCCTGTCCGGGCACGGGCGCGCCCGCAACGCCCCGGGGCACGGCGCGACGCACAAGGCATCCCGTTCGCACGCGCGCCCCGCGGAGCGGACGCACGCCCCCCAGGAGCCCCCGGCGTTCGGCCCGCCGGCCGACGGCGTGCCGCCCGTCGCCCCGGGTGCCGCCGGCCCCTCCGCCGTCACCGGCTCCACCGCCGGCGGGCTGCCCAAGCGCCGCCGCCGGCAGCCGGGCGCCGCGGCGCACGGCCGGCCCGCGGCCCCGATGCCCGCCGAGCCGCCCCAGGAGCGCACCGCCGAGGAGACCGCCCGTCGCATGGGCGCCTTCGCCCGCGGCACCCGCTCCGGCCGCACCGGCAACCACCCCCTCCCACACCTCCCCGGCGACCAGGGCCCCGGACAGCCGCCACGCCGGGGGCTCGCGGCCCCCGGTCCGGCCGCCGCCCCCGGCGCCGTACCGCCGGCCGGCGACCCGCCGTCCGGGCAGCCACCGCACCGGGGCCCCGGCGCCTCCGGTTCGGTCGCCGGCCCGCCGTCCGGCGTCCCCGCGAGCCCGCCGCCCGGACAGCCGCCGTACCGGGGGCCCGCCGCCTCCGGTTCGGTCGCCGGCCCGCCGCCCGGCGCCCCCGGCGCCGTACCGCCGGGCGCCGGCCCGGACGCCGGCTTCCGCCGGCCCGGCAGCCATGACGACCGTCAGGCCCCCGCCCGCCGACCCGGCACCCCCGCAGAAGACGAAGGGAACCCGCACGCGTGAACGACCACATGAACAAAGAGCTGGGCTGGATGCTCGACGAGGTCGTGAAGATGCCGGAGGCCCGGCACGCGATCCTGCTGTCCGCCGACGGCATGCTGCGTGCCCACTCCCGCGGCATCGACCGGGACGAGGCCGAGCGTCAGGCCGCCGCCCTCTCCGGACTGCAGTCCATCAGCCGCTCCACCACCGAGTTCTGCACCCACCCCACCCACCAGGACAGCCCCTGGCGGCAGACGCTGGTGGAGTTCGCCCACGGCTACGTCTTCCTCATAGCCGCCGGTCCCGGCGCCTACCTCGCCGTTTCCGCCGGCGAGAACGTCGACATGGAAGCCGTCACCTACCGCATGCAGAAGACGGTCGACCGGCTCGGCAAGGAGCTGGTGAGCCCGCCGCGTCAGGACGGCTGGCAGGGCCCGGGCAGCCCGGCATGACCCCGCCGGCGCCGAGGCGCGAGAAAGGGCTGGTGCGCCCGTACGTCGTCACCGACGGGCGCTCCCACCCCACCCGCAACACCTTCGACCTGGTCACCCTGGTCATGGCGCACGGCGACCTGCCCCTCGGCGGACTCAGCCCCGAAAAGCGCGCGCTCATGGAACTCTGCCTCGGCGGCGCCCTGTCCGTGGCCGAGATCGCCGGCCACCTGATGCTGCCCGTCAGCGTCACCAAGGTGCTGCTCGGCGACCTCGTGGACAGCGGCCACCTCTCCACCCGCGCCCCCATCCCCTCGGCACAGCTGCCCGAGGCCCAGATCCTCCAGGAGGTGCTCGATGGACTCCGCGCTCGCCTCTGACCCCGGCGCGTACGGCGGTCACCCCGACGGCGGTGTCTATCTGCGGCGGACCGTACGGACCGCCGCCAAGATCCTCGTCGTCGGACACTTCGCGGTCGGCAAGACGACCTTCGTCGGGTCGCTGTCGGAGATCCGGCCGCTGCGCACCGAGGAGACCATGACCCAGGCCGGGGCGCTCGTCGACGACCTGGCCGGCATCGAGGGCAAGACCACCACCACGGTGGCCATGGACTTCGGCCGGCTCACCCTCAGCGACAGCCTCGTCCTCTATCTCTTCGGCGCCCCCGGCCAGCAGCGCTTCACCCGGCTGTGGCAGGACATGACCCAGGGGGCGCTCGGCGCGATCGTCCTCGCCGACACCCGGCGCCTGGAGCAGTCCTTCGACGTCATGGGCCTGCTGGAGGAGCACGGACTGCCGTACGCCGTCGCGATCAACCACTTCGACGGCGCCCCCACCCACCCCGACGAGGAGATCCGCGAGGCCCTCGACCTGCTGCCCGAGACCCCGCTGATCACCTGTGACGCCCGCGACCGGATCTCCTCCACGCGCGCGCTGATCACCCTCGTGGAGTACCTGCAGACCCGTACCGCCCAGGAGCACGTGTGACCCACCGCCCCGACGCCGGCCCCACGCCGCCACCGGGCTGCCCCGCGCACCAGGCCCACCAGGCCCACCAGGCCCATCAGGCCCAGCAAGCCCGCCCGCCCCACCAGGCCCCGCCGGCCTACCAGGGGCCGGGCACCCCGCTGTACGGCCCCGACTTCGCCGCCGACCCCCAGGCCGTCTACCGGCGGCTGCGGCAGAACGGGCCCGCCGCCCCCGTGGAGCTGGCACCCCGCGTGCAGGCCACCCTCGTCACCGACTACCGCGCCGCGCTCGAAGTGCTCCGCAGCCCCGACCGGTTCGTCAAGGACGCCCGCCACTGGCGGGCCCTGGCCGACGGCCGGGTCGCCCCCGACAACCCCGTCGTGCCGATGATGGCCTACCGGCCCAACTGTCTGTTCTCCGACGGCGACGACCACCTCCGCTACCGGCAGGCCGTCGACGACAGCCTCGCCCGGATCGACCCCAACGCCCTGCGCGGCTACGCCGAGCGCAGCGCCGACAGCCTCATCGACCGCTTCACCGCGCTCGGCGAGGCCGACCTGCTCGGCAGCTACGCCAAGGTGCTGCCGCTCCTGGTCTTCCAGCAGCTGTTCGGCTGCCCGCCCGAGCTCGGCGACCGCCTCGTCGAGGGCTTCTCCGGCATCTTCGACGGCGTGGACGCCGAACGGGCCGACGCCCTCATCACCAGCAGCCTCCTGGAACTCATCGCCCTCAAGCGCGAGCAGCCCGGCGCGGACATGACCTCCTGGCTGATGGCGCACCCGGTCCAGCTCGGCGACGAGGAGATGCTCCATCAGCTCGTCGTCCTCATCGGCGCCGGCACCGAACCCCAGCAGAACCTCATCGCCAACGCCCTGCGCCTGCTGCTGTCCGACGACCGCTTCGCCGGCGACCTGGCCGGCGGCAGCATGCCCGTCGAGGACGCTCTCGACGAGGTCCTCTGGCTCGACCCGCCCATGGCCAACTACGGGATCCACTATCCGCTGGAGGACCTGGACTTCGGCGGCGTGCCGCTGCGCGCCGGCGAGCCCGTCGTCGTCAGCTTCGCCGCCGCCAACACCGACCCCGCCCTGCGCTCCGACCGCCGCACCGGCAACCGCGCCCACCTCGCCTGGAGCGCCGGCCCGCACCACTGCCCCGCCAAGGACGCGGCGCGCCTCATCGCGGCCGCCGCCGTCGAGAAGCTCCTGGACCGGCTGCCCGACGTGGAGCTGGCCGTACCCGCCGACCGGCTGGTGTGGCGCCCCGGGCCCTTCCACCGCGCCCTGACCGCCCTGCCCGTCCGCTTCCCCCCGGTGCCGGTGCCCGCACCGGCGCCCGCCCCCGTCCACCCGGGGCAGCCCGACCGCCCCGGACCCCCTGGTGACCGGCCGGGCCACCCGTCCGCCGACCACCTGCCGCCCGAGACCTCCGGAGAGAGCCGATGGAACGCCAGACCTGCCCCGTCACGATCGATCCCACCGGCCGTGACATCCACGGCGAGGCAGCCCGCATCCGCGCCCACGGGCCGGCCACCCCTGTGGAGCTCCCTGGTGGCGTGGTGGCATGGGCAGTGACCGCCCAGCCCTTGCTCAAGCAGCTGCTGACCGACCCGCGCGTCTCCAAGGACCCGCGCCGGCACTGGCCCGCCTGGATCAACGGCGAGATCTCCCCCGAATGGCCGCTGTACACCTGGGTCGCGGTGCGGAACATGTTCACCGCCTACGGCGGCGACCACAAACGGCTGCGCGTCCTGGTCTCCAAGGCCTTCACCGCCCGCCGCACCGCCGCCCTGCGCCCCCGCATCGAGAAGATGACCGCCGACCTCCTCGACGAGCTCGCCGCCACCCCGCCCGGTGAGAGCGTCGACCTGCGCGAGCGCTACGCCTACTCCATCCCGATCCAGGTGATCTGCGAGCTGTTCGGCGTCGACGACGAGCCCACGCGCGAGGGGCTGCGCGAGTGCGTCGACTCGATCTTCCACACCTCCGCCGACCCGGAGGAGGTCACCGCCACCTACGGCCGGCTCTACGGCCTCCTCGGCTCGATCGTCGCCGCCAAGCGCGAGACGCCGGGCGACGACATGACCAGCGTCCTGATCTCCGCCCGCGACGACGACGCCGACGCGCCCCTGAGCGAGCAGGAACTCGTCGACACCCTCCTGCTCATGATCGGCGCCGGTCACGAGACCACGGTCAACCTCCTCGACAACGCCATCCACGCGCTGCTCACCCACCCCGACCAGCTGGCCCTCGTCCGCGCCGGCAAGGCCGGCTGGAACGATGTGATCGAGGAGACACTGCGCGTCCAGGCCCCCGTCGCCAACCTGCCGCTGCGCTACGCCACCGAGGACATCCCCCTCGACGGCGGCGTCACCCTGCGCAAGGGCGACGCCATCCTCGCCTCCTACGCGGCGGCCGGCCGCGACCCGGAGCTCTACGGCGACGACGGTGCCCGTTTCGATGTGACTCGTGCCACCAAGGAGCACCTCTCCTTCGGCCACGGCGTCCACTTCTGCCTCGGCGCCCCGCTGGCCCGGCTGGAGGCGAACATCGCCCTGCCCGCCCTCTTCGAGCGCTTCCCCGACATGACCCTGGCCGTGGCCCCGGACGAGCTGCTCCCGGTGGATTCCTTCATCTCCAACGGCCACCGGTCGCTGCCCGTCCGACTGCGCCCGTAAGGCCGTCACCCGCCGCCGCGGAGCCCGTCAAGGCCGGTCCCGGGGTCTTAACGGCCCCTTAACGCATCCGGGCTCCGACGGGTAGCCGGGTGGGCGGTATCGATACCGAACCCTTACGATCCTCTGCGTGTCCAAACTGACCGACCTGCCGAAACGGATCCTCATCGGCCGGGCGCTGCACAGCAACAAGCTTGGGGAGACTCTCCTCCCCAAGCGCATCGCCCTCCCCGTCTTCGCGTCCGACCCCCTCTCCTCCGTGGCGTACGCGCCGGGCGAAGTGCTGCTCGTCCTGTCCGTGGCAGGCGTGTCCGCCTACCACTTCAGCCCCTGGATCGCGGTAGCGGTCGTCGTGCTGATGTTCACGGTGGTCGCCTCGTACCGCCAGAACGTCCACGCCTACCCGAGCGGCGGCGGCGACTACGAGGTCGCCAACACCAACCTCGGGCCCAAGGCCGGACTGACGGTCGCCAGCGCCCTGCTCGTCGACTACGTCCTGACCGTCGCGGTCTCGATCTCCTCCGGCATCGAGAACCTCGGCTCCGCCATCCCGTTCGTCATCGAGCACAAGACGCTCTCGGCCGTCGCCGTGATCGTGCTGCTCACGCTGATGAACCTGCGCGGCGTCAAGGAGTCCGGAAAGCTCTTCGCGATCCCGACGTACGTCTTCGTCGGCGGCGTCTTCGCGATGATCGCCTGGGGCGCCTACCGCGGCCTCACGGGCGACACCATGAAGGCCCCGACCGCCGACTACACCATCCACGCCGAGCACCAGGGCCTGGCCGGCTTCGCGCTGGTCTTCCTGCTCCTGCGCGCGTTCTCCTCCGGCTGTGCCGCCCTGACGGGCGTGGAGGCGATCAGCAACGGCGTGCCCGCCTTCCGCAAGCCGAAGTCGAAGAACGCCGCCACCACGCTGGCGCTGATGGGCGGCCTCGCCGTCACCATGTTCTGCGGCATCATCGCGCTGGCCATGGTCACCAAGGTCCGGATGGCCGAGAACCCGGCCACCGACCTGCTGCGCGACGGCGTGCCCGTCGGTGAGGACTACACCCAGAACCCGGTGATCTCCCAGGTCGCCGAGGCGGTCTTCGGCAACGGCTCGTTCCTGTTCATCGTGCTCGCCGCCGCCACCGCCCTGGTCCTCTTCCTGGCCGCCAACACCGCGTACAACGGCTTCCCGCTGCTCGGCTCGATCCTCGCCCAGGACCGCTACCTGCCGCGACAGCTGCACACCCGCGGCGACCGGCTCGCGTTCTCCAACGGCATCGTGCTGCTCGCCGCGGCCGCCGCGATACTCGTCTACATCTACGGCGCGGACTCCACGAAGCTGATCCAGCTCTACATCGTCGGCGTCTTCGTCTCCTTCACCCTCAGCCAGATCGGCATGGTGCGGCACTGGAACCGCCACCTGCGCGGCGAGAGCGACCCGGCCAAGCGCCGCCGCATGATCCGCTCCCGGGCGATCAACACCTTCGGCGCCTTCTTCACCGGCCTGGTGCTCGTGGTCGTCCTGGTCACGAAGTTCACGCACGGCGCCTGGGTGGCCCTCCTCGGCATGGTGATCTTCTTCGCCACCATGACCGCGATCCGTAAGCACTACGACCGGGTCGCCGAGGAGATCGCCGCCGGCGAGGGGCCCACCGACGAGACGGTACGCCCCTCCCGGGTGCACTCCATCGTCCTGGTCTCCAAGATCCACAAGCCCACCCTGCGGGCCCTCGCCTACGCCAAGCTCATGCGCTCCGACACGCTGGAGGCCCTGACCATCAGCGTCGACGCGGCCGAGACCAAGTCGCTGCGCGACGACTGGTCGGCCCGCGGCATCGACGTACCGCTGAAGGTCCTCGACTCGCCCTACCGCGAGATCACCCGGCCCGTCATCGACTACGTCAAGCGGCTGCGCAAGGAGAGCCCGCGCGACGTGGTCAGCGTCTACATCCCCGAATACGTCGTGGGCCACTGGTACGAGCACCTGCTGCACAACCAGAGCGCCCTGCGCCTGAAGGGCCGCCTGCTCTTCACGCCCGGCGTCATGGTCACCTCCGTGCCCTGGCAGCTGGACTCCTCCGAGGCGGCCAAGCAGCGCGCCCGCAAGCGCGCCGAGTGGAACGCCCCGGGCGCGGTGCGGCGCGGCCCGGTGACGGAGCCGCGGAAGGAAAAGGCGGCGACGAAGAAGTAGGCGTCGACGTACGCGAGGGCGTACGCGACGACGTAGGCGAAGAAGTAGGCGAAGAAGTCGCGAAGACTGAATTCGCAGGTGGGGCGGGACGGGCCGTAGACTGGACGGCTGTCCCGCCTCACCCCTTTTTTACGTCTCTGGAGCCGACCCCATGCAGAACGCACCGCAGGAATCGCTGGTCGGCGAGGAGTACGAGGTCGAGGTCGGCCCCGTCGCCCACGGCGGTCACTGCGTCGCCCGCACGGAGTCGGGCCGCGTCCTCTTCGTCCGCCACACGCTGCCCGGCGAGCGCGTCGTGGCGCGGGTGACGGAGGGCGAGGCGACGTCCCGCTTCCTGCGAGCGGACGCGGTGGAGGTGCTGGAGGCGTCCAAGGACCGGGTCGAGGCCCCCTGCCCCTTCTCCGGCCCCGGCAAGTGCGGCGGCTGCGACTGGCAGCACGCCAAGCCCGGCGCCCAGCGCCGCTTCAAGGGCGAGGTCATCGCCGAGCAGCTCAAGCGCCTCGCGGGCCTCACCCCGGAGGAGGCCGGCTGGGACGGCACGGTCATGCCGGCCGAGGGCGACAAGCTCCCGGCGGGCCAGGTCCCCGCCTGGCGCACCCGCGTCCAGTACGCGATCGACGCCGAGGGCCACGCGGGCCTGCGCAAGCACCGCTCCCACGAGGTCCAGATCATCGACCGCTGCCTGATCGCGGCCCCCGGCGTCACCGAGCTCGGCATCGAGAAGCGCGAGTGGCCCCAGATCGCCACCGTCGAGGCCATCGCCGCCTCGGGCTCGGCCGACCGCCAGGTCATCCTCACCCCGAAGCCCGGCGGCCGCCTGCCGATCGTCGAGCTCGACAAGCCGGTCTCGGTGATGCGCGTCGGCGAGAAGGACGGCAGGGTCCACCGCGTCCACGGCCGCCCCTTCGTCCGCGAGCGCGCCGACGAGCGCACCTACCGCGTCGGCGAGGGCGGCTTCTGGCAGGTCCACCCCCAGGCGGCCGACACCCTGGTCAAGGCCGTCATGCAGGGCCTCATGCCCCGCAAGGGCGACATGGCCCTCGACCTCTACTGCGGCGTGGGCCTCTTCGCCGGCTCCCTCGCCGAGCGCGTGGGCGAGAAGGGCGCGGTGCTGGGCATCGAATCCGGCAAGCGCGCGGTGGAGGACGCCCGCCACAACCTCCAGGACCTCGACCGCGTCCGCATCGAACACGGCAAGGTCGAGGACGTCCTGCCGCGCACCGGCATCGACTCGGCGGACCTCGTGGTCCTCGACCCCCCACGCGCCGGCGCCGGCAAGCAAACGGTCCGCCACCTCGCCTCCCTGGGCGCCCGCCGCATCGCCTACGTAGCCTGCGACCCGGCGGCCCTGGCCCGCGACCTGAAGTACTTCGCGGAGGCGGGCTACCGGGTGGTGAAGCTGCGGGCGTTCGACCTGTTCCCGATGACGCACCATGTGGAGTGCGTGGCGATTTTGAAGCCGGTGGCTAAGGACGCGTGAGCTGCGTTTTCAGTAGGGATCGGCGTCGCCTTCGCCAGCGGAGCGCAGCAGTTCGAGAAGGCCCTGGGCCGGGCGCAGCTGGTCGTCTGTGACGGGATCCGGGCTGAAGTGTGTCAGGCTGTTGCGGAAATTGCGGCCTTCCTCGAGTGCGGCGACGAAGTGCTGCTGGTCGATGAGCCATCCGAGTTCGGCCCACTTCTCCGGAACCTTCAGCAGGTGTCCGTACGCACCGAACGTCAGGTTGGCCGCGGAGTTCACCCGGGAGGCGCGGTGCCTGGGCACCACTGCCCGAATGCGGTCGGTCGGTAGGCAGCGGTCGACGATCCGCCGCAGGCGCTGCTCGATCTCCTCGACGAGGACGAAGGGACGAACCCGGATGCCGAACTGGACGGTGAGGTCGGAGTCGGTGACCAGCCCGCACACCTTGTGATCGTGGTCGCGCACGAGAACGTAGCCGGACCTCTGGATGGTCCCGACCCAGTCGAGAAGGTCGTCTGAGCGGTCTGCTTCTTGGGCGCGGACCGTGGCTGCCGCAAGACTGGCTTGGGAGTCGGCCATGTGAGCACGCCCGATCGACTCCCAGCTGACCACGCCGCGCACTCGGCCATCCGCGTCGAGGACGGGGAGCTGGCTGTCGTCGCGGAGCATCATGAGCGTCATGGCGGTTCGGAGGCTGTCGCCGGCCCGTACGCACTTGGGCATGCGGTTGGCGGAGTCCAGGTTGCTCACCGGGTAGGCGACGGTCTTCGCCTGCGAGTCATCGTTCACCAGGTGCCGGGCGTTGTCCGCCACTCTCTGGACCACCGCAGACGAACTGGTCGTGACGGTGAGCCGGGTGACGGCACTCGTCCCCGCTTCGTCGGGTTCGGCGCCACTGGCCAGGACCGCGATCTGAGTCTCTAGGCTGCCCTCCGTGAACGGCGGAACGGTGTCGAGGCCGTTGGCGTCGAGGTCGTTCTCGATCTGCTCGACCGCGGCAGGGTACCGACGCGGAACGCCCCAGACCGCGAGGAAGTCCCGGATCGACAGGGTGAGCGGCTCGTCGGCGGAAC
This sequence comes from Streptomyces sp. NPDC046261, assembly GCF_040646235.1. Taxonomy (NCBI): domain Bacteria; kingdom Bacillati; phylum Actinomycetota; class Actinomycetes; order Kitasatosporales; family Streptomycetaceae; genus Streptomyces; species Streptomyces sp. NPDC046261. The sequence continues at coordinate 153,079 of NZ_JBEYZU010000011.1, forward strand.
GGCGCCGTACCTCTTCGTAGAGCTTGGCAGGCTCGGTGAGCGTGGCGCCGAACTCGTCGGCGTCGGGGCGACCGGGGTCGGGCTTCCCGTCGGCGAGGGTGGCTGTGCGTGCTCCTGGCGACGGAGGGCGGCGACGAGATGCGGATTCTCGCGGTGCGCAACGGCGCCCTCGCTCGCGACGAGCTCCCCCCTTCACCATGGCGATCAACTCCGTGTCGGGCGCGGTCGAGGTGGTCGACCAGAGCGAGGTCAGTGCCAACGTCGGGGCCCTGCCCGACCGGTCCGAGCCCGCCTCCGCCGCAGAGGACGTCCCGTCGGCTCCCAGCAGTCTGCGTAAACCGCTCTTCGCCACCTATGACGACGAGCTCCTTACCGGGCTGGGTGTCCTTCCGTCCCTCCTGCTGACGAACCGGAAGATCACCACGGCGAGGAGCTGTTGCACCGGGTCGATGTCAAGGCAGTAGACATGCTGGCCCGCGAGGTTGTCCACGAGACCCGCACGGGGGCGGCCTTTGGACGACGACGCGGCGATGAACCTGTGGCACACCGTAGGCGCCGAGACCGGCCTGCTCGACTACGAAGCGGAGTTTCTCGACGCCGAGTTCAAGCACGTCATCCTGGCCAACCGGTGCGGCTCGTGGGAGCTGTACGGGCGCGTCGGCCGCACGGGGTGGCCTCGCATCAGCACCGCCCAGCAGCATGAAGTCTGGCATCTGGTGCAGGCGTACCGGGCCCACCTGGACGCGTCACGGCAGACGGCGTACGCGCTCATCGCCGCCCGGGCGGCCGGCCTGGAGCAGCACCGCATGCACCGCGTCGAGGAACAGGCCTACTACAAGGACGAGCAGGGCGGCCGCGACCTCTTCCACCGTGAGGCCGGAAGTGGCATGTGGCTCACCCACCGTCGAATCCGGGGGCGCGCCTCACGGTGGCTGACGCTCAACTACCGAACCGCCGGCAGATCCTGGGCAGTGCCAACCGCCTTATCGACGGCGCCCCTTTCGACGATCTGGACACCGGATCCGACACGCTCGACGGCTACGTTCGGTGCTGAGCGGGGCCCGCGCCGCAGTTCTGGCGGGCGTCGGACTGGCAGACCGGGATCCGGGCGGTGGCGACGCTCATCAAGGATCGCCACGACGCGTACGGGGCGTCCTACGCGGCGATGGCCATCGCGGTGCCCGATGGCGGCTCTGCCCAGGAGTTCGCCTATGTGCTCGCGAGCAGGTTCGGGATCCCGGTCGCCCCGCTCGGCAAGGAGGGCGTCCGCTCGGACGTGGACGCCGTGCGCATCGGCACGATGTACCGATTCAAGGGGCTCGAATTCCAGCGGGTCTTTCTGACGTCCGTGGGCGAGGGGCAAGTGCTGTACCAGCGTATAGAGCAGTACCGGCTCTCGAATTTGGACCGCTACCGCCAGGAGGAGCAGCGCGCCCGGTCGCTCGTGTTCGTCGCCGCGACCCGGGCCCGTGACGAGCTCGTCGTGACGTGGAGCGGCAAGGCCAGCCGCTTCCTGCCGCCGGACGCGGACGACACTGCCCTGCCGGCCACGGACCTGCTCGGTCCGGACGGGCCGGCGTCCGGTTCACCGTCGGTCTCCGCAGCCTGAGCGTCGAGGAGGGGCCGAGAGCCGTGCGCAGGGTTCCGCCGGAGATGTTCCGGTTCACCACGGGAGACAAAGCAGACCTCTATAGGGCGGTGCTCGGCGCCTTCGGCGCGGCTGGGGAGCGCCTGGGCGCTGGGGCTCGACGACGTGCGCGGGCGGTTGCCTACGGTGGGGTGGCAGGCCGCACTGGAAGACGATGAGCTGCACGACGTCCTGTGACAGCCGACACAGTGGGAGCTGTTGGACGTGGTCCACGCCCACCCTGGGAACTACCGCACGGCCGAGCAGTACGAGCCGCGCAACCTCCAATACTTACTGACCCGCCGGGGCGAGGCCGCGCTCGCCGGGGTCTGCGACACCTGCTGGAGGGGATCACCTCGACAGGAGCGTTACAGACGGCCGTCTGCTCGACCCGGCGCGGTGTAAGGGAGCGCGGCGCACACGAGTTATCGGCTGCGCCGTTACGGGTCGGACCTGCACCAGCATGCCCCCGATTTGGAGCGGAAGCCGGGGCTGACCGGCTGACCGCATGAGGCCTGGGTGCTACCGGACGTGTTGGTTCGAGCATCGCCGTCAGTTTGCGCTTGCGTCTCTGGGCGGTGCACAGGGTGGTCATGTAGGGGGTGAAGTCGTCGTCCGTGTCCAGGGCGGGGTGGCAGGTGCGGGCGCCGGGCGGATGCCCCGTCCAGGCGCGGGGACGGCCGCACGCCTGGGATCGTCAGCGGTGCGCGGGCCGTTCCCTCGCTGCCTCCGCAGGCCGCCAGTCGGCGTCACAACTCTTCCCGACGCGGTCGATGATGATCCGTATGTACGCCGGGAAGCGGGTGGTTCTGTAAGGACGCCCCGACTTCCGGTCACACACCTGGGACCAGCGTGCCAATCACGGTGATCCTGATGCCGGTGAAGTTGGGCGCTTGCTGAGGTCATCAGGGCTGGGATGCCGGGAGTGCGGGTGAGCTGTTCGTCCAGGCTGCATCGAACTGCTGCAGGGCGATGGAGTACAGGAGTCCGGGCGCCCGGGCGTACAGGCACGGGGAGTTCCTGCCGTGAGCGGAGCGGCTGTAGAAGGTGAGGTAGGCAGCCCGGTCTGTTGCGATCACGCGGCAGGTATTCGGCAGGTTGAAGTTGCGAAGCTCGACGTTGCGTTGTGTGCGGGTCACACGGGTCAGGTAATCGATGTTCGTCCGGACCTGGCTCCTGAGCAGGTCCGGGGTGAAGCCGGGATCGAACCGGCGCACGTCGTGCGAGCGCCGGTCAAGCCAGGAGTCAGCTTGGGTGCGATGGTCGGGCAGCAGGACCTGAACGGAATCCGGGGACAGCTCACCCGACCACAGAGGGGAGAAGACCTCGCGGGTGAGCACGTTTCCACGCCCTGCCAGAACCTTGATCCAGCGGGCCCGGCTCAGGTCGCGTGCGATGTCTTGCTCGGCAGACGATTGATGACGGTACACGCGGCCGAGCCCTGTGCCGGTGCACCAAGAGCATGCGGCGATCAGCCACCATAGTGGGCGTGAGCCGCGTAGGAGGCCGAGGACGAGCACAATCGCGCTGGCTGCCAGAGAACTGAGTATCCCGAACAGAAAATCAGTCATGCGAGCCATCTCCCTGTGTTTGGGTGATCCCGATGGTTTGGCTTCGCGATCAGCAGAGATAGGGTAGGAGTTGCCGCAGAATGTGTGCGGCGTTTCGAGCCGCGAGTTCGTGATATCCGTGGCCCTTCTTCTCGTCGGCGTTGTCGGATACGCCTCGGATGACGATCCATCCGGGGTTGATTGCGCCATGGAAGGAATTCTCCTGCCAGTATTGGCTCAGTCCTCCGGCTTCCATGTCAACCGCCAGGACCTTCTCGTGATAGGTCGTGAGGTAGCTCCGGATATCGCTCTCGCGGTCGGCGATTACTGCTTCGCCTGATCCGATCACTCCTGGATAGACCTCGAATTCCTCCGAGGCGTGCGTGGAGAGCTGACCGGGTACGCGTGCTGGGGTTCCGTGATCGGTAAAGAAGGCGTTCACCGCATGGACGACTGGTGCCGGCGCTTGTCGGTGCTCCCCACGGCGACGAACGTTCCCATGTGGATTGATCTTGCGATTCTCGTAGTAGACGATGTCGGTGGAGATGATGACGTTGCCGATGCGAGCGTGCTCGTTGTGTATGCCGCCGCCCACGCCGACCAGGGCCCACAGGCGCGGGTCGTAATGGCGACGCAGGTTCTCCAGGGCCGCCATCGCCGATCGTTGTCCCTGGCTCTGGCTCTGAGTGGCCACGATGCGGATGGTTGATTCCGGTGTGGTGTGTTCGCCCCGGTAGAAGTACAGTCCGCTAGGTTCCTTGTGGCGCTCCAGTTTTAATTCATCTACTACAGAGCGCAGTTCCTCGCTAAGGATTGTGACCACTCCGACGTCCCATGTAACGGTCCGTTCGTCGGGAGCCCCTTCGTCGGTGGGAGTGCCGGCGTCGTGGGAGGGGACAGCCATGGAGGCGCGGGCGTGTTTTCCGACTGCGTTGTTGCTGAAGTTGTTGTTGTTGCCGTGGCTGACGATTCCTCGATTGCTGATCACTGATTTCCTCCATTGCCTGGGTTGTTGGAGCCTGTCGGCTGGTTCCCGGAGATGCTGACCTGGGCTTCGTCACCCACGGCGTTGTTGCTGAAAGTATTGTTGTCGCCGAAGTTGAAGATGCCGCTGTTGATGATCTTGAGTGCGCGGTCGTTGAACTCGGATATGTCCACTTCCTTAGCGTGCGGAAAGTCGCTGGTGGCGCGGAGCAGACGCCGCTCGATCGTCTTCATTCGGCCCAGGATGTCGCTCTTCTCCAGTTGGACCTTGGACCATGCTTGGGCCGATCTCTCCCGTATGCTTATTCGGCTGCCGATCAATACGTTGCGGATCGGTATAGACGTGAGGTCGCGAGGGAGTAAGGCGGCCTTGCCCAGGGTGTAGAAGTAGCGGGCGATCCGCCATGAGTTCTGGATCTCCAAAGGCAGCGCGGTCAGTTCACGGAATGCTGCCCAGACGACGGCTATGGCTCCGTGGTGACCAAATTCCTCGGTCCGCTGGAATGATCTCGGCGTGTGGGCGAGGACGCATGCTGCTGTAGAGATCATCAAAGTGCGTCCCTGCAGGCTGACGCGCAACAGGACGGTTGCGACGAACTCTGATCCTTCTGTGGGAGTGACGACTTCAAGGAAGTGGTGTTGTTTGGTTCCGGGCGTGTTGATGATGTCGCGCAGATCGGCCTCGCCGAACTCTCGTGGAAGGAGGCAGCGGTCTATCGCCACGTCGGTTTCGGCTACGTAGATGCGGTCGCGGACCTGTGCGGGAAGCCGGACTTCCTGGCTGTCGGTGTCCAGCAGCTGAACCGCCTCGCGCAGGTACTCGACCAGTTCGTGTGCTTGAAAGGGGGGTACGGGGTGCTCGCGTTCATGGAGCGGCGCATCGTCGTCGCCGGGGCGCAGTAACTGGATGCTCATCGGTGGGTTCCACTGGTAGACGAGTTCGCCGGCCCCGATGAATGGTGACTCGTCCCCGAAGAGCGTGAACACGGTGAGGTCGTCCTCGTCCTCGCCCTCGTCATCACTGTGGCGAGGGCGGCGGTATACGGCACAGACGTGTCGCTGCTGTACGTCTGCCGCTCGTTGTCGGCCGGACAGGCGTGTGGGCCTAAGAGATGATGCATGCAAGACGTGGTCGAGCATCAGTTGCCGTGTGGCTCCGACGCCGAGGCACATGAGCATGATTCCTGCGGCCACATGGAGGGCCGTCGTGGCGTGGCCCGGATGGGAAAGGGCGACGGCCAGACCGGTCAGCGCCAGGGATAACGCGGCGACACCGATGCGTCTGAGTGCACGTTCCTTCTCGGAACACCTTCGGGGAAAGAGCAGTCTGAGGGGGTGTCGATGGCCTCGTGCAGGCCCCAGGCCGCGGCGTTTGGGCTTCCGTCTTGGCCTCGGTTCCCAATCGCTCTTCTGGAGCAGCAGGGTGAGGCGGAGCAGCCATAGGAGGGCGAGGCCGCAGATGATGAGGATGCTGGTCGGCAGGGCGCCCGCGAAGGCCGGGGTGACCACGGCCCCTACCAGTGTCATGCGGAGAAGCGCAGTCAGCGCGGCGGCCCGCCACGCATGGTGCATGACGGGAACGATGTCGAACCCGTAGGACGGGGCGACCCTTCGGTGCGGCGCGGTGCACACCTTGTCGATCACGAGGTCGCGGAATCGTTCGTCCACGTACACGCCGGTGCATAAGTGACGGGTGGCAGCGCTCGGTTCGCCGGTCGCTTCCTTGGCCGGTGGCACATCGGAAGTGATCATGCCCTGCCCTTGCCTCGTAGGGTTATGGTCTGTGAGACCATAAGTGTCGAGGGTGTTTAAGTCAATGCGACCTTTAGGGGCTCTGGTGGATGACTGGCTGAAAGACTCCGCTGAGGTGGAGGCATCGTGGGTGACCGTGGACTTGGCCATCTTCACCGTCAGGAGCGATCAGTTGATGGTGCTCCTGATCGAACGCGGGCTGGAGCCCTTCCTCGGTCGGCCCGCACTGCCCGGTGGCTACGTCCAGAAGGGCGAGACCTTGCGCGAGGGGGCGCTGCGTGAACTCCGGGAGGAGGCCGGGATCGACGGCAGCCGAATGCACTTGGAGCAACTCGGCGCCTACGGAGACCCTCGACGCGACCCGAGGGGAAGAGTGGTCACCATCGCCTATCTCGCCCTGGGGCCGGATCTTCCCGTTCCTGTGGGTGGTACCGATGCCAGGCGTGCCTACTGGGCCCCTGTGTCAGAACTGGCGGACGGTGCGCAGGAGCTGGCGTTCGATCACTCGGTCATTCTCGCGGACGCCCTGGAGGAGGTCCGTAGGAAACTCGAGTACACAGCTATCGCTACGGTCTTCTGTGGAGATTCGTTCACCCTGAGCGAGCTGCGCACGGTCTACGAAGTGATCTGGGGGCAGAACCTGGATCCGAGCAACTTCCGCCGCAAAGTGCTCAACACCGCGGGGTTCGTGCAACCCACAGGGGGACAGCGGCTGCCCCCCACCGGACGTCCAGCCGCCCTCTACCGGCGGGGAAGCGCGTGGCTTCTCAGTCCGCCTTTGCTACGCGGCGCCGGCCACCCTGCGTAGTCGGCTTCGGGCTTCGGCCGCACGTGAGAAGCGTTTTGATCAGGCTCGGCTCGACGAACTGTTCTGGCGAGCGTTCGGGACGTACCGGACTTGTCCGAAGCCAGTGAGGCTGTTGCGGAGCTCGGCGACGGACTGCGGTCCTGACCTTGTGAGACCTGCGAGGTATGAGTCGTCGCCGCTGGCCGGACGCCGCCGGGCGGTGAGCGAGGACGATGGCTCCTCCGCCTATGGCGAGGGCGGAATGCGTCGTGTTGTGCTGTTCCTGCCGCGAACGATCTTCGAGACGCCACTAGGGATCGCCAACCTCGCCTTTCAGGGCGCCCTCCTCACCTGCGTTCAACCGCCATGGAAAACCCACCCCCCGGCCTGTACGATCACAACTGGTCGGGGCTGGTCATATTCGTATGGGGGCAGTGCCGACGAATCGGGGGAAGTTCGGGGGAGTTTGGTATGGCCGTCGTCGTTGTCTTCGGGCTTGCGCGGAGATGCGCCAGCTGATCGTCGTTCGGCCATTCGTCCCCGCCCGCGCCGTGCCGCGTTCCCGGCCGGCGGTCGCCTTCGGCCCCGCGTGAGATGTTCTCTGAACGTGAAGCCGTGCGCGGCCAGCGCGCCTGTGGCACGGCGTGTAGGAGGTTGGGAAAGCAATGTCGGCAGCGTCGTTCTCGTTGGTGTGCCTGCCTTATGCCGGGAGCGGGGCCGGGTTCTACCGGCCCTGGAACGGGCTGGGGCCGGAAGGGGTTCATGTCGTTCCGCTGCAACTTCCCGGGCGGGAGGAGCTGTTCCTCGACGACCCTTATGAGGATGCGGCCGTCGCCGCCGCGGAGCTGGCGCCGCGGGTTGTCGAGCTCGTCGGTGAGCAGGCGCCCATCGCTCTGTTCGGGCACAGTCTCGGTGCCGTTCTCGCCTTCGAACTCGCGCGGGAAATCCAGCGATCGGGGCATCCCGGGCTCACTCACCTCTTCGTGAGCGGTTCTCCCGGGCCCTGGAGCGGGCGGAGTGAGCGGGCGACCGGGCTCGGGGACGAGGAGTTCATCGAGCGGGTCGGGGAATTCGCCGGGTACCGGCACGAAGCGTTCGACGATCCCGATCTGCGCGAGATACTGCTGCCCCTCCTGCGCGCCGACGTGGCCATGCACGAGAACTACAAGCCCGCCTCCGACGAACCGCTGCCGATTCCCGTCACCTCGCTGCGCGGCGCCGACGACCAGCTCGTCAGCCGGGCGCAGGCCGAGGAGTGGCAGGCGGCCACGAGCGGGCGGTTCTCCTACCGTGAGCTGCCGGGCGGGCACATGTACCTCGTCGACTCGCCCAAGAGCCTGCTGGAGACGGTCGCACACGAGCTGGGCGCCGCCGCCCACGCCGGCTGAGGGGGCGGCGTGCTGTTGCAAGGCAAGACCGCCGTCATCACCGGTGCGGCCCGCGGGCTGGGCCGGGCCTGTGCGGAGCGGTTCGCGCGGGAGGGGGCCGACCTGTTCCTGATGGACATCGCCGGGGACCTGCCCGGCGTGCCCTACCCGCTCGGGTCCGCCGGCCAGCTCGCGCACACCGCGGCCCTCTGCGAGCGGCACGGCGTGGCCGTCGCCACCGCCGCGGCCGACCTGCGCGACCCGCAGGCCGTCTCGGCGGCGGTGGACCAGGCGCTCGACCGGTTCGGGACCGTGGAGATCCTCCTCAACAACGCGGGCATCGCCGCGCCCTCCGGCAAGAGCACCCACGAGATCACCGAAGCCGAGTGGTCCTTGATGCTCGACATCGACCTGTCGGGCGCGTGGCGGATGATGAAGGCCGTCGCACCGGCCATGATCGAGCAGCAGGCCGGCAGCATCGTCAACGTCTCCTCGACCGCCGGGCTCGTCGGCTACCGCCACTTCGCCGGATACGTGGCCGCCAAGCACGGCCTCGTCGGCCTGACGAAGGCGGCCGCCCTGGACTACGCGCCCTTCGGCGTGCGCGTGAACGCGCTCTGCCCCGGATCCGTACGCGACGACCTGGCCGTCGAGGGCCGCATGCTCTCGGAGATCGCCCGCTCGCTCGACGTCCCGGTCGGCGAGCACGAGGACGTCTTCGTACGGGACCAGCCGATGAACGCGCTCATCGAGCCGGAGGACGTGGCGGGCGCGGCCGTCTGGCTCGCCGGGGACGACTCCCGCCAGGCCACCGGAACGGTTCTCACCGTCGACGGCGGATTCAGCGCCCGCTGACCGGACCGTTCACCTCCCTCACCGCAACTCTTCTCGCAGGAGGCCGCCCATGGCCACAGCCACCCCACGCCCGCCGCGGGCAGCCGCGTTGCGCCGGGCCTGCCACAGCCTGACCGTACGCGCCGACCGCCCCCTCGACACCGCCCAGGCCGCCCGTCGCCTGCAGGACGCCACCGCGCTGCGACTGTGGACCCTGCGCCTGCCGGTGGACTCCCAGGACCCCGCCGGCCGGGCCCGGGTCCGCGCCGAGGCCCAGCGGCCCGTACGCCCGGACGGCGGTCCCCTGCGGGCCGTCCTCGTCGAGTACGCCGACGGGCTCGCCGACCTCGTCCTCGTCGCCGCCCGGTCGCTCGTGCCCCTGGAGACGCTCGAGCAGCTGGCCGCACTCGTCCTCGACGGGCCCGACAGCGCCGGCGAGCCGGCGCCCCTGCCCACCGGCCGGACGCTGCCCGCCGGGCGCCCGCCGCGCACCGACCGGCCCGGCCCGGAATGGGGCCTCGGCACACCCGCCGGCGCCGGCCGCCACGGGACCGTCCCCCTCGCCCTGGAAGCCGCCGGCGACGACCTGCTCCTCGCCGCCGTATCGCTCACCCTCGCCCGCTACGCCGCCCAGCCGGAGGTGACGCTCGACGTCCGGCACGCCCACTCCGGCGACAGCGACGGCGACAGCGACCGCGACGGCTTCCGCTCCTGGACCGTCACCGTGGACGAGGACGACACCGTCGCCGCCCACCTCGACCGCTGCCGGCCCCCGTACGGAACCCCCTCCGCCGACGCCTCGCCGGTCGCCGTGGTCCTCACCACGGCCCGTCCCGGCACCCACTACCGCCCGTTCCTCGCGCCCCCCGCACCCCTCACCCTCCACTTCGTCCGGCAGCAGGACGGCTCGGTCACCGGCACCTGCTGGTACGACGAAGGTGCCGTGGCCCCCGCGATCGGCGACATGTTCGCCACCCGCGTCGCGCACGCCGCCCGGCACCTGGCCGCGCTGCCGGGGGAGCGCCCCCTCCTGGACGTCGCACTCCTGGACGCCGGCGAAGCCCTCGACGTCCTGCGGCTCGGCGGCCTCGGCACCGCACACCAGGCGGCAGGAACCGGCTCGCCCACCACGATCCACGCCCGCATCGCCGAGACGGCCCGCCACCGGCCCGACGCCGTCGCGGTCACCGACGGACAGCGGGAGCTGACCTACCGGCAACTGGACGAGCAGGCCGGACGGATGGCCGCCGGGCTGACAGCGCTCGGCGTACAGGCCGGCAGCGGCATGGTCGGCGTGTGCCTGGAACGCGACGCCACGCTCGTCGTCACGCTGCTGGCCGTCCTCAAGGCAGGCTGCGCCTACGTCCCCATGGACAGCCGCTATCCCGACGAACGGCTCCGCCACACCGCCACCGACGCCGGGGTCGGCGTCGTGATCGGCGACCCCGGACAGTTCCCGCACATCGACGGCATACGTGTGGTCACTCCTGCGGAACTCGTGGAATCCGGCTCGCTGGTGGAGCCGGAGGATCCGACCGACGACAGCCGGGCCGCCTACGTCATCTACACCTCCGGCTCCACCGGCCGCCCCAAGGGCGTCGTCGTCCCCCACCGCAACGTCATCGCCCTCGTCGAAGCCACGGCGCCCGACTTCGGGCTCGGCCCGGACGACGTGTGGACCCTCTTCCACTCCACGGCCTTCGACTTCTCCGTATGGGAGATCTGGGGCGCCCTGCTCACCGGCGGCCGGCTCGTCGTCGTCCCGTACTGGGTGACGCGCGCTCCCGACGAGTTCCACGAGCTGCTCGCCGCGCAGCGGGTCACGGTCCTCAGCCAGACGCCGTCGGCCTTCGCGCAGCTCGCCGAGGCCGATCGCCAGTCCGCCCCGGCGGCCGGATCCGCCGCGCCCACCGCGCTCGCCGCACTGCGGCTGGTCGTCTTCGGCGGTGAGCCGCTCGACGTGACGATGCTCGCCCAGTGGCTCACCCGGCACTCCCACACCCGGTGCCGCCTGGTGAACATGTTCGGCATCACCGAGACCACCGTCCACGTCACCGCGCAGACCGTGACGCCCACCGAGGTGATCGCCCGCTCCCGGTCCGTGGGCCGGGCGCTGCCCGGCTGGTCGGTGTCCGTACGGGACGGGCGCGGGCGCATCCTGCCGCCCGGCGCGTCCGGCGAGATCTACGTCGGAGGGGCCGGGGTGGCCGACCGCTACCTGGGCCGCCCGGAACTCACCGCCGAGCGCTTCGTCGTCGACGCGCTCACCGGCGAACGCGTCTACCGCAGCGGCGACCGCGGCCGGCTCGCGCCGGACGGCCGCCTCGACCACCTGGGCCGTCTCGACAACCAGGTCAAGGTCCGGGGCCACCGCATCGAGCTCGACGAGATCCGTTCCGTCCTGCTCGCCGAGCCGAAGGTGAGCGGGGCCGCCGTGGTCCTCCGCCAGGACACCCCCGGGGACGCGGCCAGTACCCGCATCCACGCGTACGTCGCGCTCACCGACGGCGGCACCGAGAAGGACGCGTACGAGGCGGCGCGCCGGGTGCTGCCGGACTACATGATGCCGGCCACGTTCACCCCGGTCCCCGCGATACCGCTGACCATCAACGGCAAGGTCGACACCGCCCGGCTGCCCGAACCCGGCGCCCGCCCCGCCGCCGTAGAGCCGCAGCCGTCACCGGCCGGCACCGTGCCGGAGGCCGGTGAGGCTGGTGAGGCCAGTGAGCTCGGGCCACAGCTCCTCGCGTTGTGGTCCGGTCTCCTGGGCGTCGACGTGCGGCCGGAGGACAACTTCTTCGAGCTGGGCGGCAATTCGCTGCTCGTCGTCCGGCTGCTCTCGGAGATGAAGGCCCAGGGCCTGCCCAAGGTGACGATGCGGCAGTTCTACAGCAACTCCACCGCCTCCAAGTTCATCGACCTCGTCGACGGACTCGGCTGAGCACCACAAGACGAAGAAGCGGGGCCCGGTCCTTCGACCGGGCCCCGCCTCCTTTCTCCCTACCGCCTACCGCCTAGCGCACGAGCTTGCTCAGCTTCTCCGCCAGGACCGGCCCGATCACCCGCAGCGCCTCGGGCGTCGCCATCGCGGCGTGCTCGCAGTCCACCTCGTGGAAGTCGACCGCCCCGTCGAAGTACGGGTCCCACACGCCCGGCGTGAGCACGTCCTTCGGCTTGTCCGTGGCGGCGAAGACCAGGGCGTCGGCCGCCACGCGCCCGTGCCGGTACGCGGGGCTGATGCGGATGTCATTGATCATCACGTTGAGGATCGCGGTGATCCGCTCCTCCTCGAAGTCCGCGAAGACCGAGTTCCGCTCCCGGGCGAGCTCGACGAACCGCTCGTACGTGACCGGCTCGCCCGCCACCTGGCCCGGCAGGGCGTCCGTGTCGACACCGAGCGCCTTGAGCAGCGTCAGGTAGACCATCGACGCGTCGAGCGTCGCCTCCTCCGCCAGCTCCTCCTCCGTCCTGGGCCGGGCGGGCTGGGCGTCCAGGATGACGACCAGCGGCACCTCCTGGCCGCGCTCGCGCAGCTTCGCGGCCATGGCGTGGGCCACGACGCCGCCGAAGGACCAGCCCAGCAGGTAGTAGGGCCCCTCCGGCTGGATCCGGGTGATCTCGCCGATGTAGTCCTCGGCCACCTCCTCGACGGACCGCGGCAGATGGTCCGGCTCGGACAGTCCGCGCGCCTGGATGCCGTAGACCGGGAAGTCCGGGTCCAGGTGCTGGAGCAGACCGGCGTACGACCAGCTCAGGCCGCCACCGGGGTGGATGCAGAACAGCGGAGCGTGCCGGCCCCGCGGACGCAGCGGGAGCACCACGTCGAACGCGTCGCCGCCGCTCTCACCGCCACTCTCGCCACCGCTCTCGGCCTCGTCGAGCCGGCGGGCCAGTCCGGCCACGGTCGGCGTCTCGAACAGGGCCCGCAGCGGCAGTTCGACCCCCAGCACGCCGCGGATGCGGCTGATCAGCCGGGCGCCGAGCAGCGAGTGCCCGCCCAGGTCGAAGAAGCCCTCGTCGACCCCGACCCGGTCGATGCCCAGGACCTCGCGGAACAGCGCGCAGAGCACCTCCTCGCGCGGGGTGCGCGGTGCGCGCCCACCGCCGGCGGCGGCGTAGTCCGGGGCGGGCAGCGCCCGCCGGTCCAGCTTGCCGTTGGGCGTCAGCGGCAGCTCGGGCACGGTCAGGACCGCCGACGGCACCATGTACTCGGGCAGGCGCCGGCGCAGCAGGTCGCGCGACTCCGGCGCACCGGGCATCGTGCCGTCACCCGGCACGACGTAGGCCACCAGGCGGCGGTCGCCCGGCGCGTCCTCGCGGACCACCACGACGGCCTGGGCCACACCGGGCTGTTCGCACAGCGCGGCCTCGATCTCGCCGGGCTCGATGCGGAACCCGCGGACCTTGACCTGCTGGTCCGCCCGGCCGATGTAGCGGAGGGCGCCGTCGCGGTCCCAGCGGGCCAGGTCACCGGTGCGGTACATCCGCGAACCGGCCGGACCGTAGGGGTCTGCGACGAAGCGCTCCGCGCTCAGCCCCGGTCGGCCCAGGTAGCCGCGGGCCAGGCCGGCTCCGGCGATGTACAGCTCGCCGGGGACGCCCGGAGGCACCAGGCCCAGCCGCTCGTCCAGCACGTACGCGCGGGTGTTGGCGATCGGGGCGCCGATGGCGGGGGCGTCGCCGGCCCGCACGGGAGCGGCGGTCGACCAGATGGTGGTCTCCGTCGGCCCGTAGAGGTTCGTCACCTCCGCCGCGTGCGCGGTCAGGGTCCGGGCGAGGTCGGACGGCAGGGCCTCGCCGCCGACCATGACCCGCAGCCCGTCGAGCGCGTCGGGCCGCTCCTCGGCGAGGGCCCGCCACAGGGTCGGGGTGGCCTGCGCGATGGACGCCCCGCTGTCGAGGATGAGCCCGGCCAGCGCGCGGGGGTTGCGGACCGTGTCGCGGTCGGCCAGCACCAGCGCCGCGCCGCTGATCAGCGGCAGGTACATCTCCAGCGCCGAGATGTCGAAGCCGACGGTCGTCACCCCGACCCAGCGGTCACCGGTGGCCAGCGGGAAGCGTACGGCCATGTCCGCGAGGAAGTTCGCCAGCGCGCCGTGCGGCACGACGACGCCCTTGGGGGTGCCGGTGGAGCCCGAGGTGTAGATCACGTAGGCCGGGTGGGACGGCCGCGGCCGGCGCCCGGGGCCGGAGTCCGGCTGCGCGGCGAGCGCGGCGGCCGTCTGCGGGTCGTCCAGGAGGACGACGCCGTCGGCGGCCGGCGCGGGCAGCAGTTCCGCGAGCGGACCGGTGGTGACGACCAGGGCCGGAGCCGCGTCCGTGACCATGTGGGCCACCCGGTCGCCCGGGTACTCCGGATCGATGGGCAGGTAGGCCGCGCCGGTCTTGAGGATGCCCAGGAGCGTGACGACGAGCTCGGGGGTGCGCTCCAGGAGGACGGCGACGGTCCGGTCGGGTCCGGCTCCGCGCCCGGCGAGCCAGTGCGCGATCCGGTTGGACCGGGCGTCGAGCTCCGCGTACGTCAGCTCCACGCCGTCGAAGACGAGCGCGGTGGCCTGCGGCGTACGGGCGGCCTGCGCGGTGAACAGCTCCGCGACCGTCGCGTCCGGGACGTCCCGGACGGTGTCGTTCCACTCGGTGAGGACCAGGGCGCGTTCGCGGTCCGTGAGGACCTCGGCGTGCGTGATGGGCCGGTCCGGGTGGGCGACGAGGGTGTGGAGCAGGGCCGTCCAGCGGCTGGTGAGGCCGGTGATGGTGGCGGGGTCGAAGAGGTCGGTGGCGTACTCCGCGTACCCGTCGATGCCGGCGGCACGGCCGTGCGCGTCCTGCTTCTCGGCGAGGCTGAGCGTCAGGTCGACGCGGGAGACGCCGGTGGTGGCGGGTACGGGCCGGGCGGTGAGACCGGGCAGGGCGAAGTCGGCCTGCTTGTTGTTCTGCCAGGCCAGCATGATCTGGAACAGGGGGTGGTGGGCGGTGGAGCGCTGTGGGTTGAGTTCCTCCACGAGGTGCTCGAACGGGACGTCCTGGTGGGCGTACGCGGCCAGGCTCGTCTCCCGTACGCGGGCGATGAGCTCGGCGAACGTGGGGTCGCCGGAGGTGTCCGTGCGCAGGACGAGGGTGTTGACGAAGTCGCCGATCAGGTCGTCGAGGGCCTGGTCGGTACGGCCGGCGATGGGCGAGCCGACGGGAATGTCGGTGCCCGCGCCGAGACGCGTCATCAGGGCCGCCAGAGCCGCCTGGAGGACCATGAACACCGTGGCGTCATGGGCCCGGGCGAGCTCGGTGAGACCCCGGTGCAGGCCGGCGTCCAGCTCGAAGCGCAGGACGTCACCGGTGTAGCTGGCGTGCGCGGGTCGCGGCCGGTCGGTGGGCAGGGTCACCTGCTCCGGCAGGCCGGCCAACTGCTCGCGCCAGTAGGAGACCTGGCCGCTCAGCACGCTGTCGGGGTCGGAGGCGTCGCCGAGCAGGTCGCGCTGCCACAGGGTGTAGTCCGCGTACTGCACCGGCAGCGGCTCCCAGCCGGGCTCCTCGCCGCGGCTCCGCGCGGCGTAGGCCCCGGCGAGGTCACGGGCGAGCGGCGCCAGGGACCAGCCGTCACCGGCGATGTGGTGCAGCAGGATCAACAGCACGTGCTCCGCCGGGCCCGTGCCGAACAACCAGGCCCGTACCGGGATCTCGGCGCTCAGGTCGAACGCGTGCCGCGCCGCCGCCGACATCCGCTCGTCGAGCTCCCGCTCGTCCACGTCCTCGGCCGTCCAGCCGATGCGCGCCTCACGCGGAGCGAGGACGACCTGCCGGGGCTCACCGTCGACCTGGGTGAACAGGGTCCGCAGCGATTCGTGGCGCACGACGACGTCGTCCAGCGCGGCCCGCAGGGCCTCGCGGTCCAGGTCGCCGGTCAGGCGCAGGGCCAGCGGCATGTTGTACGTCGCCGAGGGGCCCTCCAGCTCGTGCAGGAACCACAGACGCTGCTGGGCGAACGACAACGGCAGCACCTCGGGACGCGCCGCGGGCACCAGCTCCGCGCGCCGGGGACCGTCCGCCTTGTCGAGCCGCGCGGCCAGTCCGGCCACGGTCGGGGTTTCGAACAGGGCCCGCAGCGGCAGCTCGACGCCGAGCGCCCTGCGGATGCGGCCGACCAGCCGCGTGGCGAGCAGCGAGTGCCCGCCCAGGCCGAAGAACCCGTCGTCCACGCCGACCCGGTCCAGCTCCAGGACCTCGGCGAACAGGCCGCACAGCAGCTCTTCGCGCGGCGTACGCGGGCCCCGCTCGGCGGCGGGGGCGTAGTCCGGCTCCGGCAGTGCCGCCCGGTCCAGCGCGCCGTCGGGCGTGAGAGGCAGCACGGGGATCGCCACGACCGCGGACGGCACCATGGGCGCGGGCAGCTGGTACGTGAGGTCCTCGCGGACGCGTGCCGCGGAGAACTCGGTCGCGACGACCGGCACCACATAGGCCACCAGTCGCGGGTCGCCGGGCGTCTCCTCGCGGACCGTCACCGCCGCCTGCGCCACGCCGGGCCGGCCGCGCAGCGCGGCCTCGACCTCGGCGGGTGCGACGAGGACGCCGCGGACGGTGACCCGGCCGTCGGTACGGCCGAGCAGCCGCACCCGGCCGGCGCCGTCCCGCCGCGCCACGTCCCCGGTTCGGACCATGCGCGCCCCGGCCGGACCGTAGGGGTCGGCGACGATGTCGCCGACCGTCGCGGCGGGACCGGCGACGTACAGGTCACCGGGCACGCCCGGCGGCACGAAGCGCAGCCGCTCGTCCAGGACGTACGACGCGGGGGCGACGAGCGGGAGTCCGGCGGCGCCGAAGGTCTCCACCACCCGGCGCCCGGCCGACCACTGCTCGACGAGACCGGGCGGAGCCGGCTCCGCGCCGACGACCAGCGTGGTGAGGTCCGTCAGCCGCTCGGCCGCGCCGGCCGGCAGCGTCGCCAGCGCCGAGGGCGCGACGAACGCGTGGGTGATCCGGCGGCCGGCCAGCTCCCGGGCCAGCTCCTCGCCGACGGGACGCTCCCGGCCGGCGATCACCAGGGTGGCACCCGCGGTGAGGGCCGTGACGAGTTCGAGCACGGCCGTCCCGAGCGCCGGCGAGGCCAGCGCCAGCACACGCGAGTCACCGTTCGCGATGTCCTCGCGGCGCAGCGACGCGGCCAGAGCCGCGATGCTCTCGTGCGGGACCACGACGCGCCCGGAACCCGGGGTGTGCAGCACGCAGGCCGGCAGCTCCGGCCGGAGCCGCTGCCCCGGGTCGGTGTCCGGCTGCGCGGCGAGCGCGGCGGCGGTCTCCGGGTCGTCGAGGAGGACGACGTCGGCGGCCGCGCCGCCCGGCAGGTCCGCGAGCGGACCGGCGGTGACGACCAGATCGGTGGCGGCGTCGGTGAGCAGACGACTCACATACGCCGCCGGGTATCCGGCGTCGAGGGGCAGGTAGGCGGCTCCGGTCTTGAGGATGCCCAGGAGGGTGACGACGAGCTCGGGTGTGCGCTCGAGGAGGACGGCGACGGTCCGGTCGGGTCCGGCTCCGCGTCCGGCGAGCCAGTGCGCGACCTGGTTGGACCGGGCGTCGAGCTCCGCGTACGTCAGTTCGGCGTCGTCGCCTTCCAGCGCGACCGCGTCCGGCGTGCCGGCCACCCGGGCCCGGAACGACTCGATCAGGTGCGGTATGCCGGCGGGCAGCTCACGGGCCGTGTGCGCCCCGGCCGCTTCCGCGAGGAAGCGCTCGTGCTCCTCGGCGGTGAGAACGTCGGCGTCCATGACGGTCCGGTCGGGCCGGGCGACGAAGGCGTCGAGCAGGGCCGTCCAGCGCGCGGTGAGACCGGTGATGGTGGCGGGGTCGAAGAGGTCGGTGGAGTACTCCGCGAAGGCGTCGATGCCGGCGGGCCGCCCCTCGTCGTCGTGCCGCTCGACGAGACTGAGCGTCAGGTCGAGCCGCGAGACGCCGGTGGTGGCGGACTCGGGCCGGGCCGTGAGACCGGGCAGGGCGAAGTCGGCCTGCTCGTTGTTCTGCCAGGCCAGCATCACCTGGAACAGCGGGTGGTGGGCGGTGGAGCGCTGCGGGTTGAGTTCCTCCACCAGGTGCTCGAATGGGACGTCCTGGTGGGCGTACGCGGCCAGGCTCGTCTCCCGCACCCGCGCGATCAGCTCGGCGAACGTGGGGTCGCCGGAGGTGTCGGTGCGCAGGACGAGCGTGTTGACGAAGTCGCCGATCAGGTCGTCGAGCGCCTGGTCCGTACGGCCCGCGATGGGCGAGCCGAGCGGAATGTCGGTGCCCGCGCCCAGGCGCGTCATCAGGGCCGCCAGAGCCGCCTGGAGGACCATGAACACCGTGGCGTCATGGGCCCGGGCGAGCTCGGTGAGACCCCGGTGCAGCCCGGCGTCGATCGCGAACCGCGCGATGTCACCGGTGTAGCTCGCGTGCTCAGGGCGCGGCCGGTCGGTGGGCAGGGTCACCTGCTCCGGCAGACCGGCCAACTGCTCGCGCCAGTAGGCGACCTGGCCGCTGAGGACACTGTCCGGGTCGGAGGCGTCGCCCAGGAGCTCGCGCTGCCACAGCGTGTAGTCGGCGTACTGCACCGGCAGTGGCTGCCAGGCGGGCTCCTCGCCCTGGCTGCGGGCGGTGTACGCCGCGACCAGGTCGCGCGAGAGCGGTGCCATGGACCAGCCGTCGCCGGCGATGTGGTGCAGCAGGATCAGCAGCACGTGCTCGTCCGGTCCGGTGGCGAACAGCCGGGCCCGGATGGGCAGATCGACCGCCAGGTCGAAGGTCTGGCGGGCGGCCGCCTCCAGAGCCGCGGGGAGCTCCTCCCCGGAGGTGTGCAGGACCTCCCAGTCGACGCGCGCGTCCCCGGCGGCCAGGATCGTCTGCCGGGCCGCACCGTCGGCCTTGGTGAAGACCGTGCGCAGCGATTCGTGGCGTGCGACGACGTCGTCCAGCGCGGCCCGCAGGGCCTCGCGGTCGAGGTCGCCGGTCAGGCGCAGGGCGAGGGGCAGGTTGTACGTCGCCGAGGGGCCCTCCAGCTCGTGCAGGAACCACAGGCGCTGCTGGGCGAACGACAGCGGCAGGACCTCAGGACGCCCGCCCGCCGTCAGCGCGGGCCGCACCGGCCCGCCGTCGCCCAGCCGCTCCGCCAGCCGGGCCGGCGTCGGGGCCTCGAACACGGCACGGACCGAGACCTCGGCGCCCAGAGCGTCCCGGACCCGGCTGACCAGGCGCATCACCATCAGCGAATGGCCGCCGAGCGCGAAGAAGTCGTCGTCGGCGCCGACCTCGTCGAGGCCGAGCACCTCGGCGAACGCCGCACACAGGGCCCGCTCCCGCGCCGTGCGCGGCGCCCGGCCGGACACCGCGGGCGTGAAGTCGGGCGCGGGCAGGGCCTTGCGGTCCAGCTTGCCGTTCGCGGTCAGCGGCAGCTCCGCCAAGGCGACGAAGGCCGCGGGGACCATGTACTCGGGCAGCGAGGCGTGCACAGCGGCCCGGATCGCCTCCGTGTCGAGCGCCTCCCGCTCCCCGGCGGCGGGCACCAGATAGGCGACCAGCCGGTTCCGCTGTGGCACGACGACCGCGCGGGCGACCGACGGCTGCCGGGTGAGCACCGCCTCGATCTCCCCGAGTTCGATCCTGAAGCCCCGGATCTTGACCTGGTCGTCGGTCCGGCCGAGGAATTCCAGCACTCCGGCCCGCGTCCAGCGGGCGAGGTCACCGGTGCGGTACATGCGCTCGCCCGGCGCGCCGAACGGGTCGGCCACGAACCGCCCGGCCGTCAGCGCGGGGCGGCCCAGGTAGCCGTGGGCGAGCTGGGTGCCGGCGAGGTACAGCTCGCCGGCCACGCCCGGCGGGACCGGTCGCAGGGCCGCGTCGAGCACGTACGTCCGGGTGTTCCACACCGGCCGGCCGATCGGCACCACGGTGGCGGTCGCGTCCGCGGACGCGACGGTCTGCCAGGACGTGACGTCCACGGAGGCCTCGGTGGGGCCGTAGAGGTTGTGCAGTTCGGCGTCGACGGTCGCGTGGAAGCGGTCCGCCAGCGCGGCCGGCAGGGCCTCACCGCTGCAGATGACCCGGCGCAGTGCGGTGCAGCGGGCGGCCGCGGGCTCGGTGAGGAAGACGTCCAGCATGGACGGCACGAAGTGGGCCGTCGTCACGCCCCGCGCCTGGATCAGGTCGGCCAGGTAGGCGGGGTCCTTGTGGCCCTCGGGTGCGGCCACCACCAGCGTCGCGCCGGTGATCAGCGGCCAGAAGAACTCCCAGACCGACACGTCGAAGCTCGACGGGGTCTTCTGCAGCACGCGGTCGTCGGCCCCGAGGCCGTACGCGTGCTGCATCCACAGCAGGCGGTTGACGATGCCCCGCTGCGGGACGACGACGCCCTTGGGGGTGCCGGTGGAACCCGAGGTGTAGATCACGTACGCCGGGAGCTCCGGGGAGAGCGCCACGGACGGCCCGCCGTCCGCGTCGCCCGCGCCCTCCGTCACCCCGGCGATCAGCGCGGGATCGTCGAGGACGAGGTCCGGCCGTGCGTCGGCGCGCATGAAGGCGAGGCGCTCGGCCGGGTAGTCCAGGTCCAGCGGCAGATACGCCGCACCGGCCTTGTGCACGGCCAGCAGGGCGACGACCAGCTCGACCGAGCGGGGCAGCGCCACGGCGACGGTCCCGCCGGGGCGGACGCCGCGCTCGACCAGCAGGTGCGCCAGCCGGTTCGCGCGGGCGTCGAGCTGCGCGTAGGTCAGCTCGGTGTCCCCGAAGACGAGCGCGACGGCCTCAGGCGTACGGGCGGCCTGCGCGGCGAACAGCTCCGGCAGCGTCGTGGCCGGGACGTCCCGGGCGGTGGCGTTCCACTCGGTGACGACCTGGTCGTACTCCTCAGCGGTGAGGACGCCGGCCGTGCCGACGGGCTCGTCGGGGTGGGCCGTGAGGGTGTGCAGCAGACGCATCCAGCGCTCGACGAGCGTGCGGATGCTCTCCGCGTCGAAGAGGTCCGTGGCGTACTCGGCCATCGCGATGATCCCCGCGGGGGCGCCCTCGGCGTCGTGGCTCTCCGCGAGGCTGAGGGTCAGGTCGAGACGGGACACGCCGGTGGCCGAGTGCACGGGCCGGGCCGTGAGACCGGGCAGGGCGAAGTCGGCCTGGGCGTTGTTCTGCCAGGAGAGCATGACCTGGAACAGCGGGTGGTGCGCGGTGGAGCGCTGCGGGTTGAGCTCCTCCACCAGGTGCTCGAACGGCACGTCCTGGTGGGCGTAGGCCGCCAGGCTGGTCTCCCGCACCCGGGCGATGAGTTCGCCGAAGGTGGGGTCGCCGGAGGTGTCGGTGCGCAGGACGAGGGTGTTGACGAACACGCCGACGAGGTCGTCGAGGGCCTGGTCGGTACGGCCGGCGATGGGCGAGCCGAGCGGAATGTCGGTGCCCGCGCCCAGTCGCGTGAACAGCGTGGCCAGGGCGGCCTGGAGGACCATGAACACCGTGGCGTCGTGGGCCCGGGCCAGGTCGTTCAGGGCCCGGTGCAGGCCGGCGTCCAGCTCGAAGTGCAGGACGTCGCCGGTGTAGCCGGCGTGCGCGGGGCGGGGCCGGTCGGTGGGCAGGGTCACCTGCTCCGGCAGGCCGGCCAACTGCTCGCGCCAGTAGGCGACCTGGCCGCTCAGGACGCTCTCGGGGTCGGAGGCGTCGCCGAGCAGGTCGCGCTGCCACAGCGTGTAGTCGGCGTACTGCACCGGCAGCGGCTCCCAGCCGGGCTCCTCGCCCCGGCAGCGCGCGGCGTACGCGGCGGCCAGATCCCCGGCCAACGGCGCGAGCGACCAGCCGTCACCGGCGATGTGGTGCAGCAGGATCAGCAGCACGTGCTCCGCCGGACCCGTGCCGAACAGCCAGGCCCGTACCGGGATCTCGGCGCTCAGGTCGAACGCGTGACGCGCCGCCGCCGACATCCGCTCGTCGAGCTCCCGCTCGTCGACCTCCTGGACCTCCCAGCCGACGCGGGTGTCCGCGGCGGCGAGGATCGTCTGCCGGGCCTCGCCGTCGGTGTGCCCGAAGACCGTGCGCAGCGACTCATGGCGTGCGACGACGTCGTCCAGCGCGGCCCGCAGGGCCTCGCGGTCCAGATCGCCGGTCAGGCGCAGGGCGAGGGGCATGTTGTACGTGGCCGAGGGGCCCTCCAGCTTGTGCAGGAACCACAGGCGCTGCTGGGCGTACGACAGGGGCAGCACGTCCGGGCGCTGTACGGGCAGCAGCTCCGGACGCCGGGGGCCGCCGTCCTCGCCGAGCCGCTCGGCCAGTGCGGCCACGGTCGGGGCCTCGAACAGCACCCGCAGCGGCACCTCGACGCCGAGCACGGAACGGATGCGGCTGACCAGCCGCGTGGCGAGCAGCGAATGCCCGCCCAGGTCGAAGAACCCGTCGTCCGCGCCGACCCGGTCCAGGCCGAGCACCTCGGCGAACAGGGCGCACAGCGCCTCCTCGCGCGGCGTGCGCGGAGCACGCCCGGTGACGAGATGGGAGAAGTCGGGCGCGGGCAGGGCCTTGCGGTCCAGCTTGCCGTTGAGCGTCAGGGGCAGCGCGGGAACGGTCACGACCGCCGACGGCACCATGTACTCCGGCAGCCGCTGCCGCAGCGCCTCCCGCGCGGCGGACGACGGCAGTTCCCCGCCGTCCGCCGTGACGACGTAGGCGACCAGACGGCGGTCGCCCTCCTGGACCTCGTGCACGAGCACGGCGGCCTGGGTCACCCCGGGCAGCTCGCGCAGCGCCGACTCGACCTCGCCGGGCTCGATCCTGAAGCCCCGGACCTTGACCTGGTGGTCGGCCCGGCCGACGAACTCCAGCCGGCCGTTCCGGTTCCAGCGCGCCAGGTCGCCCGTGCGGTACATCCGCGAACCGGCCGGACCGTAGGGGTCGGCGACGAAGCGCTGGGCACTGAGCGCGGGCTGGTGGACGTAGCCGCGCGCCATGCCGGCGCCGGAGACGTACAGCTCACCCGCGACGCCCGGGGGCACCAGCCGCAGCCGGTCGTCCAGGACGTAGACGCGCTTGTTGGTGACCGGGCGGCCGATGGGCAGCACCGGCTCCAGGGCGCGGCCCGGCACCATGACGTGCAGGGTGGCGAAGGTGGTGGTCTCGCCGGGGCCGTAGCCGTTGACGACCACGACGTCCGGGCAGGCGTCCATCACGCGCCGGACCGCGGCGGGCGGCACCACTTCACCGCCGGTGAAGACCTGGCCCATGTGCCGGAATGCCTCGGGGCACTCCTCGGCCATCACCTTGAACAGACCGGCGGTGATCCACATCGAGGTGACGCGGTGGTCGACGATGACGTCGCGCAGGCCGGCGGCGTCGAGCCGTACGTCCGGCGCGATCACCACCTGGCCGCCGAGCAGCAGCGGAACCCACAGCTCGAAGGGCAGGGCGTCCCAGGCGGTCGGCGAGTGGAGCAGGACGCGCCCGGCGTGCCGGCCCACCGTGGGATCGTCGGCGAGCGCCGCGATGGCCGCGTGCGTGAGCGCGATGCCCTTCGGCTTCCCGGTCGAGCCGGACGTGTAGACGACGCACGCCAGCTGATCGGGCGAGGCGGGCCGTGCGAAGCCGCGGGCAGCGGCGGCGGGCACGTCGGCGTCCCCGGCGTCGTCGCCCAGCAGCATGACCTGCTCCCCGGGCACGAACCCCGGGACGCGCGAGGGCGCGTCGGTCAGCAGCAGCGAGACGGCGTTGTCGGTCCACATCAGGCGGACCTGGCTCTCGGGGTACCGCTCGTCGAGCGAGACGTACGTGCCGCCCGCCTTCACCACGGCCAGGACGGCGACGACGAAGCCGACCGAGCGCGGCATGGCGATCGCCACGACCTGCTCCGTGCCGACGCCGCGGTTCACCAGGTCCCGGGCGAGCCGGTCGGCCCGCGCGTCGAGCTCGGCGTACGTGAGCGAGGCCGCGCCCGCGACGACGGCGACGGCGTGCGGGTCGCGCTCGACGCGCTCCCGGAACGCCTCGACGAGAGTCCGCGCCGGGACGGGGCGGTGCGCCGCGTCCCACTCGGCCCGGACCCGGTCGTGCTCGCCGGCGGTGAGGACGTCGGCGTCGGTGACGGGCCGGTCCGGGTGGGCGGTGAGCGTGTCGAGGAGGCCGGTCAGCCGGGTGGTGAAGGTGGCGACGGTCTCGGCGTCGAAGAGGTCCGTGGCGTACTCGGCGAACGCGTCGATGCCGGCGGGCCGGCCCTCCGCGTCCTGCTTCTCGGCCAGGCTGAGGGTCAGGTCGACGCGCGAGACGCCGGTGGCCGTGGGCTCGGTCCGCACCTGCAGACCGGGCAGCGAGAAGTCCGCCTCCGCGTTGTTCTGCCAGGCCAGCATCACCTGGAACAGGGGGTGGTGGGCGGTGGAGCGCTGCGGGTTGAGCTCCTCCACCAGGTGCTCGAACGGGACGTCCTGGTGGGCGTACGCGGCCAGGCTCGTCTCCCGCACGCGGGCGATGAGCTCGGCGAACGTGGGGTCGCCGGAGGTGTCGGTGCGCAGGACGAGGGTGTTGACGAACACGCCGACGAGGTCGTCGAGCGCCTGGTCGGTACGGCCCGCGATGGGCGAGCCGAGCGGAATGTCCGTGCCCGCGCCCAGGCGCGTCATCAGGGTCGCCACGGCGGCCTGGAGGACCATGAACACCGTGGCGTCATGGGCCCGGGCCAGGTCGACGAGCCGCTGGTGCAGCGCCGCCTCGAGCTCGAAGCGCAGCACGTCGCCGGTGTAGCTGGCGTGTGCGGGGCGGGGCCGGTCGGTGGGCAGGGTCACCTGCTCCGGCAGGCCGGCCAACTGCTCGCGCCAGTAGGCGACCTGGCCGCTCAGCACGCTCTTGGGGTCGGAGGAGTCGCCGAGCAGGTCGCGCTGCCACAGGGTGTAGTCCGCGTACTGCACCGGCAGCGGCTGCCAGCCGGGCTCCTCGCCCTGGCTGCGGGCGGTGTACGCCTCGACCAGGTCACGGGCCAGCGGTGCCATGGACCAGCCGTCACCGGCGATGTGGTGCAGCAGGATCAGCAGCACATGGTCCGCCGGACCGGTGCTGAACAGCCAGGCGCGCACCGGTATCTCGGTGCTCAGGTCGAAGGCGTGACGCGCGGCCTCCCGCAGGGCCGGGGCCAGCTCCTCCCGCGTGACGTCGGCGGCGTGCAGCTCCACGCGGGCCCGGCCCGGGTCCAGGATCAGCTGACGGGGCCGGTCCTCGCCTTCCGCCAGGACCGTGCGCAGGGACTCGTGGCGCCCGACGACGTCGTCCAGCGCGGCCCGCAGGGCCGCACGGTCCAGGTCGCCGGTCAGCGTCAGGGCCAGCGGCATGTTGTACGTCGCCGAGGGGCCCTCCAGCTTGTGCAGGAACCACAGCCGCTGCTGGGCGTACGACAGGGGCAGCACGTCCGGGCGCGCCGCGGGCACCAGCTCCGCACGCGCCGGGCCACCGGAGCCCGTACCGCTCTCCAGGTGCTCGGCCAGGCCGGCCACGGTCGGGGCCTCGAACAGCACCCGCAGCGGCAGCTCGACGCCCAGGACGGCGCGTACGCGGCTGATGAGACGGGTGGCGAGCAGCGAGTGCCCGCCCAGGTCGAAGAACCCGTCGTCCGCGCCGACCTGCGCCAGGCCGAGCACCTCGGCGAACAGGGCGCACAGCGCCTCCTCGCGCGGGGTGCGCGGGGCGCGGCCGTCGGTGGGGGTGTAGTCGGGGGCGGGCAGGGCCCGCCGGTCCAGCTTGCCGCTGGGCGTCAGCGGTACCGCGTCGATCGCCACGACGGCGGACGGCACCATGTACTCCGGCAGCCGCTCGCGCAGCCCGTCCCGGAGCCCGGCCAGCAGCTGTCCGGTCGTACGCGAACCCAGCGGGTTGTTGGTCAGCGCCCGCAGCGAGGCGGTGGTGGTCGCCGGGCGGTAGACGCCCGTGTACACCGCGGCGCCGTCCCCGGCGCCCTCCGTGCCCTCGGGCAGGAACACCGCGTCGAAGGCGTCCACGGCACGCGGCGACCAGGTCGCGAGGACCCGGTAGCCGTGGCGCGCCCCCCACGCGTGCAGGGCCTCGGGGTCCAGCCCCGGGTGGCCGGCCTCCGCCGGCTCCAGGAGATGACGTATCCGCTCCGGCGGGGCGCCCTCGGACAGCGCCCGCGAGGCGGCGACCTCGGCCGCCAGCCGGCTGTTGACGATGTCCGTCACCCGCACCGGGCCCGCGTGCCCGGCCAGCAGCCCGGGCAGCGCGTCGAGGCCGTCCAGGTCACGGCCCCACAGCAGGGCGGGGACGTCGGCGAGGGACACCGTGTCCGCGGCCGACGGCGCCTTGTGCAGGACGACTTCGTAGCGGTGGCGGGTCAGCTCGTTGTGGTACGCGCCGCGCTTGAGGCGGATGTCGACCCCGCCGAGGTCGGCGTGGCCCGCGGCCCAGGTGGTGAAGAAGTCCGGCTCGATGACCAGTTCCTTCTCCACGACCATGGCGTGCTCGACGGCGGCGCGCAGCCGCGCGGCGTCGGCGAGGTCACCGCCCTCCTCGGCGCGGCCGGCGTGGATGGCGGTGTGGAACGCCCGCAGCGAGCCGCGGCTGCGCACGTCACCCACGATGATGCGGCCGCCGGGGACCAGCAGGCCGAGCGCACCGTCGAGGACCCGGGCGAAGTAGTCCGCGTCGGGGAAGTACTGGATGATCGAGTTCAGCACCACGGTGTCGAAGAAGCCGGTGGGCAGTCCGTCGGTCACGTCGGCGGACTGGCAGCGGGCCTTGACCTTCTCGCTCCAGCCGGCCGCCTCGATCTGCTCCGTCAGGCGCTGGATGGTCGGCGCGGAGAAGTCGGTGGCCCAGTACGCCTCCACGCGCGGGGCCAGCGGGCCCAGCAGCAGGCCGGAGCCGACGCCGATCTCGAGGACGCGGCGCGGCGCCGACTCCATGATCCGGGTGACGGCGGCGTCCCGCCAGGCGCGCATCTCCCCGAGGGGGATGGGCTCGCCGCTGTAGGAGCTGTTCCAGCCGAGGAAGTCCTCGCCCAGGCCGGCGCGTTCGCCGTCCTTGCCGGTGTACACGGAGTCGTAGATCTCACGCCACTCGCTCACCTGCTCGGCGATGACGTCCCCGGCGGCGTCCGTGACGGCCTCGGCCTGCTCGCCCGCCGCGGCGTCCTCGCCGTCGGGCACGACATAGGCCACGAGCCGCTGATCGCCGGGGGTGTCCTCGCGGACGACCACCACGGCCTGGGCCACGCCGTGCTGGGCGCGCAGCGCGGCCTCGATCTCGCCGGGCTCGATGCGGAAACCGCGGATCTTGACCTGCTGGTCGGCGCGGCCGACGTACTGCAGCAGGCCGTCGGTGCCCCAGCGGGCGATGTCACCGGTGCGGTACATCCGGGACCCCGCCGGGCCGTAGGGGTCGGCGACGAAGCGCTCCGCGCTCAGGCCGGGCCGGCGCAGGTAGCCGCGGGCCAGGCCGGCGCCCGCGAGGTAGAGCTCTCCCGCGACACCCGGGGGCACCAGCCGCAGCCGCTCGTCCAGGACGTAGGCGCGCGCGTCGTCGACCGGGTGGCCGATCGGCGCCAGACGGCCGGACAGCGGGCCGCTGATGGCGGCGCAGACGGTGGACTCGGTGGGGCCGTAGGCGTTGACCATGCGGCGGCCGGCCGACCACTGCTCGACGAGGTCGGGCGCGCAGGCCTCGGCGCCCACGATCAGCGTCGCGAAGTCGGTGAGCCGCTCGGCGGAACCGGCGGGCAGTGTGGCGAGCACCGACGGCGGGACGAGGGCGTGCGTGATCCGCCGGTCGGCGAGGACCCGCGCCAGCTCCTCGCCGATGAGCCGGTCCCGGGAGCCGACGACGAGCGTGGCGCCCGCGGAGAAGGCCATGACCAGCTCCAGCACGGCCGCGTCGAAGCTCGGCGAGGACAGCTGCAGCACCCGGGAGCGGGCGTCGACGGCGCAGGTGCGGCGCAGCGTCGAGGCCAGGCTCGCGATGCCCTGGTGCGGGACGACGACGCCCTTGGGCGTGCCCGTGGAGCCGGAGGTGTAGATGACGTAGGCGGGGTGGGACGGCCGCAGCGGGGCGAGCCGGCCGGCGTCGTCCGGAGCGGTGTCGGGGCAGGCCCGCAGCGCCTCGGCGACGGCGGGGGCGTCGACGGCGACGGCCTCGGCGGACAGCGAGGCGGGCAGCAGCCCGGCCAGCGCGCCGGTGGTGAGGACCAGGGCCGGGGCGGCGTCGGCGACCATGTGCGTCACGCGGTCGCCCGGGTAGTCCGGGTCGATCGGCAGGTAGGCCCCGCCGGCCTTGAGGACGCCGAGGATCGCGGCGATCAGCTCGGCCGAGCGCTCGAACATGAGGGCCACGAGCCGCTCGGGGCCGATGCCCCGGCCGATCAGCCAGTGGGCGATGCGGTTGGCCCGCGCGTCGAGTTCCCCGTACGTGAGCGCCTCGCCGTCGGCGAGGACCGCGACCGCCCGCGGGTCGCGTGCCGCGTGCGCCTGGAAGGACTCCGCGAGGGTTTCTCCGGCCGGAAGCGCGGCGAGGTCGTGCCACGCCCCGGTGATCTCCGCGCGCTCGCGGGCGGTGACCACGTCGGCCTGTCCGATGGCCAGGCCGGGCTCGGCGACCACCGTCCGCATCAGCCGGGTCCAGCGGGAGATGAGCGTGTCGATGGTGGCGGCGTCGAAGAGGTCGGTGGCGTACTCCACGTACGCGTCGACGCCGGCGGGCTTGCCGTCCTCGTCGTGGTTCTCGGTGAGGCTGAAGAACAGGTCGAAGCGCGAGGTGCCGGTCCCCGCGAGCTCGGGCCGCACGTCCAGGCCCGGCATGTCGAACCGCGCCCGCTCGTTGTTCTGCAGGGTCAGCGCCACCTGGAACAGCGGGTGGTGGGCGGTGGAGCGCTGCGGGTTGAGCTCCTCCACGAGGTACTCGAACGGCACGTCCTGGTGGGCGTACGCGGCCAGGCTGGTCTCACGGACCCGGGCGATGAGCTCGGTGAAGGTGGGGTCGCCGGAGGTGTCGGTGCGCAGCACCAGCATGTTGACGAAGAAGCCCACGAGGTCGTCGAGGGCCTCGTCCATGCGCCCGGCCACGCCGCTGCCCAGCGGGATGTCGGTGCCGGCGCCGAGGCGGGTGAGCAGCGCCGCCATGGCGGCGTGCAGCACCATGAACACGGTGGCGTCGTTCTCGCGGGCCACCTCGCTCAGGGCCCGGTGCAGATCGGGGTCCAGGGTGAAGCGGGTGACCTCGCCGGTGTACGAGGCGACGGCCGGCCGGGGGCGGTCGGCGGGCGCGGTCACCACCTCGGGCAGGTCCGCCAGCTGCTCGCGCCAGTACGCGACGTGCCGGGCGAACAGGCTGTCGGGGTCGGAGGCGTCGCCGAGCAGCTCGCGCTGCCACAGCGTGTAGTCCGCGTACTGCACCGGCAGCGGCCGCCAGTCGGGCTCCGCGCCGTTGCCGCGGGCGGTGTAGGCGGTGGCCAGGTCGCGGGCCAGCGGCACGATCGACCAGCCGTCGCCGGCGATGTGGTGGAGCACCACCACGAGGACGTGCTCCTCGGGGCCGGTGCACAGCAGCCAGGCCCGGATCGGCACCTCGGCCGCCAGGTCGAACTCGTACCGGGACGCGTCCGTCAGCGCCTGCGCCAGGTCCTCAGGCGCGACCTGGACGGTGTGCAGCTCCAGGCGCGCGCGGTCGGCGTCCAGGATCCGCTGGTGGGGCAGGCCGTCGTGCTCGGGGAAGACCGTGCGCAGCGACTCGTGCCGTACGAGGACGTCGCCCAGCGCCGCTTCGAGGGCCTCCCGGTCGAGGCTGCCGCGCATCCACAGGGCCAGCGGCACGTTGTACGTCGCCGAGGGGCCCTCCAGCTTGTGCAGGAACCACAGGCGCTGCTGGGCGAAGGACAGGGGCAGCACCTCGGGCCGGGGCGCCGGCACGAGCGCGGCCCGGCGCCGGCCGCCGTCGTCCAGGCGTGCGGCCAGCGCGGCCGCGCTCGGCGCCTCGAACAGGGCCTGGATGGACAGTTCGGTCCCCAGGACAGTGCGGATGCGGCTGATGAGGCGGGTGGCGAGCAGGGAGTGCCCGCCGAGGTCGAAGAATCCGTCGTGGACGCCGACGTGGGCCAGGCCCAGCACCTCGGCGATGAGCCCGCACAGCAGCTCCTCGCGCGCCGCGCGCGAGCTGTCCCGGCGGACCTCGTCGACCGTCAGGATCTGTTCGGGCAGCAGCGAGGCGGGCAGGTGCCCGGCCAGTTGGGCGAGCAGCCCGGCGCCGGTGACGCCGCTTCCGGCGGGCAGGACGTAGGCCACGACCGGGCCCTCCGGCCGGGCCACCACGACGGCGTGGGCCACCGAGGGGTGCCGGGTGAGCTCCGCGCGGACCAGGTCGAGCAGGTCACGCCCGGACCGGGCGTCGCCGGTGGCGGACAGGGCGCCGGCCGCCGCGTCGCCGGCCGGGCCGGCCGCGGTACGGCGGGGGCGGCGCACCAGGCCCCGCAGCACCGGGGACAGCGGCTGGGCGGAGGCGCGCAGCGCGTCGGCGTCGATGCCGACGGGGGCCAGGACCGGCAGCCGCCCGCGCAGCGCCAGGTCGAACAGGGCCAGGGCCCGCCCGCTCGGCAGCGCGGTGACGCCGGAGCGCGCGATGCGCGCCAGCTCCGCCTCGTCCAGGGCGGCGGTGATGCCGCTGGCCTCCTCCCACAGGCCCCAGGCCAGGGAGGTGGCGGGCAGGCCCTGGGCGTGGCGGTGCTGGGCGAGGGCGTCCAGGAAGGTGTTGGCGGCCGCGTAGTTGGCCTGGCCGGGGCTGCCGACGGTCCCGGCGAAGGACGAGAACAGCACGAACGCCGACAGGTCCATGTCGCGGGTCAGCTCGTGCAGGTGCCAGGCGGCGTCGACCTTCGGCCGCAGCACGGCGCCCAGCCGCCCGGCGGTCAGCGCCTCGAACGCCGCGTCGTCGGTGACGCCGGCGGTGTGGACGACGGCGGTCAGGGGGTGCGCGGCGGGGACGGTGGCCAGGAGTGCGGCGAGGGCGTCGCGGTCGGCCGTGTCGCAGGCGGCGATGGTCACGTGGGCGCCGAGCGCGGTGAGTTCGTCGCGCAGCCCGGTGGCGCCGGCGGCGTCGGGGCCGCGGCGGCTGGTCAGCAGCAGGCGCCGCACCCCGTGCCCGGTGACCAGGTGACGGGCGAGGAGGGAGCCGAGGGTGCCGGTACCACCGGTGATCAGCACGGTGCCCGTGGTGCCGGGGGCGCTGCCTCCGGTCAGGGCGTCGGGGGCGACCCGAGCCATGCGCGGCACCGCGAGACGGCCCTCCCGCAGGGCGAGTTGGGGCTCGTCGTGGGTCAGCGCGGTGGCGACGGCGCCGCGCACGGCAGCGGCGTCGGCCTTGCCGGCGCCGAGGTCGAGCAGGGTGAAGCGGCCGGGGTGCTCGGCCTGCGCGGAGCGCAGCAGACCCCACACCGCCGCGCCGGCGAGGTCGGTGACGTCCTCGTCCGGGGCGGTGGCGACGGCGCCATGGGTGAGCAGGACGAGCCGCGAGCCGGCGAGCCCGTCCTGGGCGAGCCACTCCTGGACGAGCGCGAGCACGCCCGCCGTGCCGGCGTGGGCACCGGTCACGGCCCCGGCCTCGGCCCCGGACAGGCCGTCCGTGACGAGGTGCGGTACGGGCACGAGTACGGCCTCGGGGATGGCGGCGCCGTCCGCCACGGCCCGGACCAGCGACGCCAGTCCCGAGTGGGCGGCCGCACCGGTCAGCCCCAGGTCGTCGGAGCCGAGCACGGCCCAACCGGTGCCCTGGTCCGAGGAGGTGAGGGAGCCGCCGAGAGCCGGCCACTCCAGCCGGAACAAGGCGTCCGCGAGCCCGGTGGGCGCCGGGACCGGCTGCCCCGAGGGCGCCGGACGCAGGGTCAGCGAGGCGACGCGCAGCACGGGCAGGCCCATGGCGTCGGCGAGGAGCACCTCGACGCCGTCCCGCCCGGCCGGACGGATCCGCACGCGGGCCGCACGGGCCCCGGTGGCGTACAGCTCGACGCCGGTGGCCGCGGCGGGCATCCGCACGGCGGGCAGGGCGTCCGCCGCCGTCAGGTGCAGCGCGGCGTCCAGGAGCGCGGGGTGCAGGCCGTAGCCCGTGGCGTCGGCGTCGTCGGCGAGGCACACCTCGGCGTAGACGTCCTCGCCGTGCCGCCAGGCCGCCGTGAGGGCACGGAAGGCGGGACCGTAGGCGTAGCCGCCCGCGGCCAGGTCGGCGTAGAGCGTGTCCGTGGCCACGGCGGTGGCGCCGCGCGGGGGCCACACGGCCAGCTCGGCCGTGTCGCCGTCCGCGCTGCCGACGGCGAGGACGCCGGTGGCGTGCCGGGTCCAGTCCGCCTGCGCACCGGCGGTGTCGGCCGGCCGGGAGTGGACCGTCATCGCCCAGCGGCCCCGGTCGTCGGGGTCCAGGGTCACCCGCAGATCCACCGCCGAGCGTGCGGGCAGCGCGAGCGGAGCCTCGAACGCGAGCTCCTCCACGTGGTCGCAGCCCACGCGGTCGCCCGCGGCGACCGCCAGGTCCACGAGCGCCGACGCGGGCAGCAGCGCCGCCCCGCCGATCGTGTGGTCGGCGAGCCAGGGGTGGGTGCGCGGGGAGACCCGGCCGGTCAGCACCAGGCCCCGCCCGTCGGGACGGGCCACCGCCGCGCCCAGCAGCGGATGACCGCCGGCACCGAGACCGAACCCGGCCGCGTCGCCCCGCGCCGGCGCGGCGGACTCCCGCAGCCAGTAGGTCTCGTGCTGGAAGGCGTACGTGGGCAGGTCGACCCGGGAGCCGGCCGGCAGCCACGCGGTCCAGTCCACGGGCACGCCCTGGACGTACAGGCGCGCCGCGTTGGCCAGGAACTGCCGCCCGGCGGCCTGGTCGCGGCGCAGCGAACCCACCACGACGGTGGGGGAGTCCGTGCCGGCGAGGGCCTCTTCGATGCCCATGGTCAGCACCGGGTGCGGGCTGGACTCGACGAAGACGCCGTACCCGTCGGCGGCGGCCGCGCGGATCGCCCGCTCGAACTCCACCGGCCGGCGCAGGTTGCGGTACCAGTACGCGGCATCCAGCTCGCCGGTGTCGATCGGCCCGCCGCTCACGCTGGAGTAGAACGCGATGTCGCAGGCGGCCGGCGCGATGCCGGCCAGGGCTTCCGCGAGCCGCTCGCGCAGCGGCTCCACGCTCGCGGAGTGCGAGGCGTAGTCCACGGCGATCCGCCGCGCCGCGATGTCCTCCTCCCGGCAGCGGGCCAGCAGCGCGTCCACCGCCTCCGGGTCGCCCGAGACGACGGTCGAGGACGGGCCGTTGACCGCCGCGATCTCGACGCGGCCCGCGTGCTCCGCCAGGCGCGCGCGGACCTGCTCCACGGGCGCGCCGACCGAACCCATGGCGCCGGTGCCGGCCAGGCTCGCGAGGGCCTGGCTGCGCAGGGCCACGATCTTCGCCGAGTCCTCCAGGGACAGCGCCCCGGCGACGCACGCCGCGGCGATCTCGCCCTGGGAGTGGCCGACGACCGCGTCGGGCCGTACGCCCGCGGACTCCCACAGCGCGGCGAGAGAGATCATCACGGCCCACAGCACCGGCTGGACGACGTCGACGCGGTCCAGGGAGGGGGCTCCGTCGACGCCCTTCAGCACGTCGAGCAGCGACCACTCGACGTGCGGGGCGAGCGCCCGCGCGCACGCCTCGACGCGCTCGGCGAACACCGGCGAGGTCTCCAGCAACTCCCGTGCCATGTCGGCCCACTGCGAGCCCTGCCCGGGAAAGACGAACACGGTCTTGCCTAGCCCCGCCGCCGGCTCGCCGGCCGTGCGCACGAGGGCGGGGTGTGGTGTGTCGTGTTGGAGGGCGTGGAGTGCGGCGTGGTGGTCGGTGGTGATGACGGCGCGGTGGGGGAAGTGGGTGCGGGTGGTGGCGAGGGAGTGGCCGATGTCGGTGGGGGTGTGGTGGGGGTGGTTCTGGAGGTGGTGGTGCAGGCGTGCTGCCTGGTCCTGGAGGGCCTGGGGGGTCTTGGCGCTCAGGAGCCAGGGAGTGGCGTCGCCCGTCCGGGGAGCGGGCTCGACGGCAGCCGCGGACTCCTCCGTCTCCGCTGCCTCTTCGAGGATCAGGTGGGCGTTGGTGCCGCTGATGCCGAAGGAGGAGACGGCGGCGCGCCGCGGATGGTCGCCGCCGGGCCAGGCGTGCTCCTGGTCGAGGAGGCGGACGGCACCGGCCTCCCAGTCGACCTTGGGCGTGGGCTCGTCGACGTGCAGGGTCCGGGGGAGGACCTCATGGCGCATGGCCATGACCATTTTGATGATGCCGGCGGCGCCCGCGGCGGCCTGGGTGTGGCCGATGTTGGACTTGATGGAGCCGAGGTAGGCGGGGGTGCCGGTGGTGCGGTGGCGGCCGTAGGTGTTGAGCAGTGCGTGGGCTTCGATGGGGTCGCCGAGGGTGGTGCCGGTGCCGTGGGCTTCGATGGCGTCGACGTCGGTGGGTGCGAGGTTGGCGTCGGTCAGGGCGGCGCGGATGACGCGTTCCTGCGAAGGCCCGTGGGGTGCGGTGAGTCCGTTGCTGGCGCCGTCCTGGTTGACGGCGCTGCCGCGGATGACGGCGAGGACGGGGTGGTTGTTGGCGCGGGCCTGGGAGAGGGGTTCGAGGAGCAGCATGGCGCTGCCCTCGGCGAAGCCGGTGCCGTTGGCGGTGGCGGCGAAGGCGCGGCACCGCCCGTCCGCCGACAAGCCGCGCTGCCGGCCCAGTTCGACGAGCGTCGTCGGCGTCGCCATGACCGTCGCACCGCCCGCCAGGGCCATGCCGCACTCGCCGCGGCGCAGGGCCTGGACGGCGAGGTGGGTGGCCACGAGCGAGGAGGAGCAGGCGGTGTCGACCGTGATGGCCGGGCCCTCCAGGCCGAAGGTGTAGGCGATACGGCCCGAGGCGACACTGGCCGTATTGCCGGTGCCCACATAGCCCTCGATCTCCCCCGGCGTGCTGGCCAGCCGGGAGACGTACTCCTGCACCATCACACCGGCGAACACGCCCGTGTCGCTGCCGCGCAGGGTGGCCGGGTCGATGCCCGCCCGCTCGACGGCCTCCCAGGCGTTCTCCAGCAGCAGGCGCTGCTGGGGGTCCATGGCGGCCGCCTCGACGGGGCTGATGCCGAAGAAGGCCGCGTCGAACCGGTCCGCCTCGTGCAGGAACCCGCCACCGGTCGCGTAACAGGTGCCCGGCACCGTCGACTCCGGGTCCGGGTCGTAGAGCGCCTCCAGGTCCCAGCCGCGTCCGGTGGGGAACCCGGAGATCGCGTCGGTGCCCTCGGACACCAACCGCCACAGGTCTTCCGGCGAGTTCACGCCGCCCGGATAACGGCAGGCCATGCCGATGATCGCGATCGGCTCCTGGGCCTTTTCCTCGACCTCGCGCAGTCGCTGCCTGGCCTGACGCAGATCTGTCGTGGCCCGCTTGAGATAGTCACGGAGCTTGGCTTCGTTGGACATGATTGGTGCCTTTACTTCTTAGCGCGACAGCTCGTTGTCGAGAGCATCGAAAAGGTCGTCGTCGGAGATCGCGTCGAGATCGTCGACGGAACCGTTGGCGGTGGGGGAGTCCTGGAGGGCGTTCCACTTGCGCAGGAGCGCCTCCAGGCGGGCCGTGATCCTCGCGTGGGCCTTGCTGTCGCCGGAGAAGGCGGACATCGCCGCGTCCATGTGGTCGGCGTCCGCGAGGATGCGGATCTCCGGGTCGGCCTCTTCGGGGACGAAGGTGGCCAGCAGGAGGTCGACGATGGCGTCGGGCGTGGGGTAGTCGAAGATCAGCATGGCGGGCAGCTTGAGCCCGGTGGCGGTGTTGAGCCGGTTGCGCAGCTCCACGGACGTGAGCGAGTCGAAGCCCAGCTGCTTGAACTCCTGGTCAGTGCGGACCGTTTCGGGCTTCGGGTGGCCGAGCACGGCGGCGATCTCCGCACGGACCACGTCCTTGAGCGTTTCGCGCCGGTCCTGCTCGGACAGCGGCGCGAGCCGCTCGGGCCAGGAGGCCGCGCCCGACCCGGCGGCCGGGGCCACCGTGCGCCGGGCGGCCGGGACGCGCACCAGCTCCCGCAGGAGGGCGGACACGCCGGTCGCCGTCGCGTCCTCGCGCAGACGGGTCACATCGACCGGGATCGGAGCCAGGAGCGCCTCGGTCCCCTGCCACGCCGCGTCGAACAGCGCCGTCCCCCGGGCGGAGGAGAGGGCCTTGAAGCCGGACCGCTCCAGCCGATTGCGGTCGTGCTCCCCCATGTTCCCGGAGATGGCACTGGTCTCCTCCCACAGGCCCCAGGCCAGGGAGGTGGCGGGCAGGCCCTGGGCGCGGCGGTGCTGCGCGAGGGCGTCCAGGAAGGTGTTCGCCGCCGCGTAGTTGGCCTGGCCCGCGTTGCCGATGAGCCCGGCGATGGAGGAGTACAGCACGAACGCCGACAGGTCCATGTCGCGGGTCAGCTCGTGCAGGTGCCAGGCGGCGTCGACCTTCGGCCGCAGCACGGCCGTGACCTGCTCGGGCCGCAGCGACGAGACGATCCCGTCGCTGGCGACGCCGGCGGTGTGGACGACGGCGGTCAGGGGGTGCGCGGCGGGGACGGTGGCGAGGAGCGCGGCGAGGGCGTCGCGGTCGGCCGTGTCGCAGGCGGCGATGGTCACCTGGGCGCCGAGCGCGGTCAGTTCCTCGCGCAGCGCGTCCGCGCCCTCCGCGTCCGGGCCGCGGCGGCTGGTCAGCAGCAGGTGCCGCACCCCGTGCCCGGTGACCAGGTGACGGGCGAGCAGGGAACCGAGCGTGCCCGTACCACCGGTGACCAGGACCGTGCCCCCGGGAGCGGGGGCGCTCGGCAGGGTGAGCACGATCTTGCCGATGTGCCGCGCCTGGCTGATGTACCGGAACGCCTCGGGCGCCCGGCGGATGTCCCACACCGTGACGGGCAGGGTCTGCAGCGCGCCCGCCTCGAAGAGGTCGACGAGCGCGAGCAGCATGTGCTGGATGCGGTCCGGCGCGAGCCACATCAGGTCGAACGCCTGGTAGGACGCGTCAGGGATGGACTCCGCCTCGCGGATGTCCGTCTTGCCCATCTCCAGGAACCGCCCGCCCGGCCGCAGCAGCCGCAGCGAGGCGTCCACGAACTCGCCGGCCAGCGAGTTGAGCACCACGTCGACGCCGTCGCCGCCCGCCGCCCGTACCTCCCGGCCGAAGCTCTCCTCGAACTCCAGGTCGCGCGAGGAGGCGATGTGCCGGTCGTCCAGGCCCAGCGAACGCAGCGTGTCCCACTTGCCCGCGCTCGCGGTGCCGAAGACCTCGGCGCCCAGGTGACGGGCCAGCTGGACGGCGGCCATGCCGACGCCACCGGCGGCCGCGTGCACCAGCAGCCGCTCTCCACGGCGCAGCGATCCCAGCTCCACCAGCGCGTGATAGGCCGTCAGAAACACGGCGGGCACCGACGCCGCGCGGGCGAAGGTCCAGCCGGCGGGCATACGCACGAGCAGCCGGTGGTCGGCGACCGCGACCGGCCCGAACGCGCCGGTCAGCAGGCCCATCACCCGGTCGCCCGGAGCCAGCCCGGCCACGCCGGGACCGACCTCGGTGACCACGCCGGCGCCCTCGATCCCGGGCGGGCCGGCCTCGCCGGGGTAGAGCCCCAGCGCGTTGAGCGCGTCGCGGAAGTTCAGCCCGGCGGCGCGTACGTCGATCCGTACCTGACCCGGCTCCAGGGGCGCCAGGGACTCGGGGTGGGCCCGCAGCGACAGGGCGTCCAGCGAGCCGTTGGCCGCCACCTCCATCCGCCAGGCGGCCTCCCCCTCGGGGGCCGTCAGCAGCCCCTTGACGGAGTGCCGCGCCAGGCGTGCGGCGAGCACCGTGCCGCCGCGCACAGCGAGCTGCGGCTCCTCGCACGCCGACGCCAGGGCCACCGCCGTACGCAGCGCCGGCCACCCGGCGTCCGCGTCGGCGGCGGGCACCGCGCGCGCGTCGAGGTCGACGAGGACGAACCGGTCGGGGTGTTCGGTCTGCGCGGAGCGCAGCGCGCCCCAGACCGCGGCCGTCGCGACGTCGGGGACCGCCTCGTCGGGACCGGCAGCGACCGCGCCGCGGGTGAGCACCACCAGCCGCGCGGCGTCGAGCCGCTCCGCCGCCACCCACTCCCGCACCACGGCCAGCACGCGCCGCACCGCGGCGTGCGCGTCGCCCACCACGTCGGTACCCGCCTCTCCCAGGCAGGGGAGAAGGACGACGTCGGGCACCGGGGCACCCTCGTCGACGGCCCGCTCGAGGGCGGCCACATCGGCGTACACCGCCGCCGCGGCCGGCCACGGGCCCGGCACGCCGGAGCCGAGGACGGCCGGGGCCGCCTCCGGCAGGCGGACGCCCTCGGGCGGCGTGACCTCGGTCCAGTCGATCCGGAACAGGGACTTGTCGCCGCCGGAGGCACCCGGCCGGCCGGGCGCCATGGCGCGCAGCGCCAGCGACTCCACCGCGGCGATCGGCGCGCCCGTGGCGTCGGCCAGCGTGATCGAGAAGGCATCCGTGCCGGCGGGGCTCAGCCGCACGCGCAGCGCGGTGGCGCCGGTGGCGTGGACGACCGCACCGGACCAGGCGAAGGGCAGCCGCACCC
Organism: Streptomyces sp. NPDC046261; assembly: GCF_040646235.1. Lineage (NCBI taxonomy): Bacteria > Bacillati > Actinomycetota > Actinomycetes > Kitasatosporales > Streptomycetaceae > Streptomyces > Streptomyces sp. NPDC046261. The sequence goes on from NZ_JBEYZU010000011.1 coordinate 191,543, forward strand.
CGTCCGAGGAGTCCAGGACCAGCAGGTGCAGGGCAGCGTCCAGCAGCGCGGGGTGCACGCCGTAGCCGGCGGTGTCCGTGCCGTCGGCCAGGCACACCTCGGCGTAGATCTCCTCGCCGAGCCGCCAGGCCGCCCGCACTCCCTGGAAGGCGGGGCCGTAGAGGTAGCCGCCCGCCGCCAGCTCCGCGTACAGGCCGTCCACGTCGACGGGGGTCGCCTCCGGCGGCGGCCACGTGCCGCCCAGGCCGGCCGGCCCGTCGGCGACGCCCGCGGCGAGGACGCCGGAGGCGTGCCGGGTCCACTCCGCCTCGTCACCGGCGACGCCCGGGCCGTGCGCACCGGACGGACCGTCGCCGGCGGGCCGCGAATGGACCGTCACCGACCAGCGGTCCGGCCCGGCGGCGTCCACCGTCACCCGCAGGTCCACGGCCGCCTGCTCGGTCAGCACGAGCGGGGCCTCGAGGGTGAGTTCCTCGACCGCGCCGCAGCCGACGAGGTCACCGGCGGCGACGGCCAGGTCCACGAACGCGGTGCCGGGGAGCAGCACCGCTCCGGCGATCGTGTGGTCGGCCAGCCAGGGGTGGGTGCGCAGGGAGATCCGGCCGGTCAGCACGGCGCCCTGCCCGTCGGGACGGGCGAGGGCCGCGCCCAGCAGGGGGTGAGCGGCCGAGGTCAGCCCGGCGGCGGTGACATCGGTGGCGGGCGCCGGCTCCATCCAGTACGTCTCGTGCTGGAAGGCGTAGGTGGGCAGGGCCACCGGCGACGCGCCGGGGAAGAGGGCCCGCCAGTCCAGGCCGGCGCCGCGTGCGAGGGCGTGGCCCAGTACGGCGGCCACCGCGGCGACCTCGTCACGCCCCTCGCGCAGGCTCGGCACGGCGACGACGCCGGGAGCGTCGGCCCCCTCGGCCGGGCCGGCGTCGGCCAGGCAGTCGTGGGCCATGCCGGTCAGCACCCCGTCGGGACCCAGCTCGACGAACGTGACGACGCCCTGCTCGACGAGGCAGGTGACGCCGTCCAGGAAGCGGACCGGCTGCCGGATGTGGGACACCCAGTACGCGGGCGACCGCAGCTGCTCGGTGGTGGCGAGCCGTCCCGTCACATTGGAGACGACGGGAAGGACCGGCTCCGCGAACCGCAGCCCGTCCAGGACCGCGCGGAACTCCTCCAGCGCGCTGTCCATGTGCGCGGAGTGGAAGGCGTGGCTGACCCGCAGCCGCTTGGTCTTGCGGCCCGAGCGGGCGAACAGCGCGGCGACCTCGTCGGTGGCAGCGGCGTCACCGGAGATCACCACCGACGTCGGGCCGTTGACGGCGGCCACCGCGACCCGGTCGCCGTAGCCCTCCAGCGCGGCCAGGACCTCTTCCTCGGCCGCCTGGACGGCGACCATGGCGCCGTCGCCGCGAGCCGCCTGCATCAGCCGGCCCCGGGCCGCCACCAGCACCGCGGCGTCCCGCAGCGAGAGGACCCCGGCCACGTGCGCGGCCGTCACCTCGCCGATGGAATGCCCCAGCACAAAGTCGGGCCGCAGGCCGTAGTGCTCCACGAGCCGGAACAGCGCGGTCTCCACGGCGAACAGGGATGCCTGCGCGAACACGGTCCGGTTCAGCAGCTCCGCGTCCTCACCGAACACCACCTCGCCCAGCGGACGCGGCAGCTGCCGGTCCAGCTCGGCGCACACGGCGTCGAAGGCCCCGGCGAACACCGGCGACGCCGCGTACAGCTCCTTGCCCATGCCGAGCCGCTGCGCGCCCTGGCCGGTGAACAGGAACGCCAGCCTGGCCTCCCGCCCGCCCCCCGGGGCCACGGACCGGACCAGACCGGGGTGTGGTGTGTCGTGTTGGAGGGCGTGGAGTGCGGCGTGGTGGTCGGTGGTGATGACGGCGCGGTGGGGGAAGTGGGTGCGGGTGGTGGCG